>JAGOJY010000048.1 GCA_017994815.1 Acidobacteriota bacterium | reverse complement strand
GGCGACGTCCGCGTGAACGCCAGCTCGACGCTCAAGGCCAGGATCATGGGCAGCGGTGACGTGGTCTACCGCGGCCAGCCCCAGGTCGAGCGCAGCGTCTTCGGTTCCGGCGACATCCACCCCGAGTGACGTTGCGGGCGCACCGGCGCCTTACATCCGCCTGTAATTGGTCGCTGGAGGGGTTGCCGGCGTAGCTTCCCGGGTCGCTGGTCGCCGCCCGTCCGCGTCGGAGGCGCTGACGCCGGCGACACCTGGGGCGCCGCCGTGTCCGACGAGCGGTTCTCGAGGCACTGCTGGTTGAAGGCGAACGGACGATCCGCTCGTCCCGCGCTCCGGCGTCGCGTACTTCTACCTCGCCAGCAACACGTGCGGCTCGAACGCCGAGAGCAGTCTGGGCGACCCGTCGGCGGGCTCGCCGCGTCCGAATCCGGACCCGTGTCCCGCGGCGACGCGCGACCGCGACGGCGACGGCTGGGAGGAGGCGCAGGACAACTGCCCGGGCTTCCGCAACGACTCGCAGTCCGACGCCGACACCGCCTCGCGCGGCGACGTGTGCGACAACTGCCCGTCCGCGGCCAACATCGACCAGTTCGACATCGACGGCGATACGCTCGGCGACATCTGCGACCCGGACCAGGACGGCGACGGCGTTCCCGACGACGGGAACGGCGACGGCCAGCGCGGCAACGCGCCGTGCACCGGCGGCGCCACGGCCAACTGCGACGACAACTGCCCGCGCACGGTGAACACGAACCAGGCCGACGCCGACAACGACGGCATCGGCAACGCCTGCGAAGCGTGATCAACGGCGGGGGAAGGTGCACACCTGTCCCCCTTCGCCGATGCGAACCGGTCGATTCGCGCGGCGAACGGCGGTGCCTGGCGAACGGGATCGCGATTACGTCGGGATCGGAGCGGCGCTCACGGCGGCGAGGGCCTCGGCCAGCTCGCGGCGCGACACCTTGCCCGCCGCGCTGCGCGGCAGCTCGTCCACGATCTCGATGCGGTCCGGCTGCTCGGGCGTGGCGATGCGCTCGCGGCAGAACGCCTCGAGCGAGCGCTCGATCCTGTCCCGCCGGTCGCGCAGCGCGCGCCGGAGCGACACGCACAGCACGACCTCGCCCCCGCGGCGCGGCTGCGCGAGGGCCGCCTCCTTCACCGCGGGGTGGTCGTGGACCATTTCCTCCACGAGCCGCGGCACGATGCGGCATCCCGGGCGCTCGATCACCTCGTCGCAACGACCGAGGACCTGGAACCCGCCCCGGCCGTCGAGCGTCCCGAGGTCGCCGGTTCGCAGGTAGCCGTCGATCACGCGCTCGCGCGCGAGGTCCGGGTCGTGCCAGTAACCGGGAAAACAGTCCGGCAGGCGGACCAAAAGCTCGCCGGGCGTGCCGGCGGGGAGATCGTGGCCATCCGCCCCGTGGACCCGCACGCCGGCCCCGCGCGGCACCTGTCCCGCCGATGTCAGCACACAGCGGGGCGCCGGGCGCGAGCCCGAGACGTGCATCGCCGCCGGCAGCGAGGCGATCGGCGCCGCGCACTCCGCGAGCGCGTAGACCTGCGTCAGCATCGGGCCGAACAGGAGCAGCGCGTCCTCGAGCTTCGCCGCGGGCATCGGCGCCGACCCGTAGACCACGCCGCGCAAGGACGCGAGATCGGCGGCGTCGAGTTCGTCGGAATCGAGGACGTCGACGAGCTGGCTGGACGTGACGAGCATCCGCGTCACGCCGTGCCGCGCGACGAGGGGCAGGAGGCCGTCGGCCGCGCGCGAATCGGCGAGCACCAGCGTGCCGCCGCAGAGGACGGCCGCCAGCAACGTGCCGGCGCCCGGGGCCCCGAGCGGCACGCCGCTCAGCAGGACCGGGTCGGGCTCGAACCCCGCCATCCCGGCGAAAACGCGCGCGCCGTGCAGCAGGTCGGCCTGGTCCAGGCACACCATCGCGGGCGCGCCGCCGGTGCCCGCCGTGAGGGCGAGCACGGCCGGGTCTTCAGGTGCGACGTCCGCCCCGGGCTGGTGGTCGGCCGCGCGCTGCAGCCAGCGCTCGTACTCGCCACCGACGGCGATGAGCCCGTACGGTTCCCCCGCCTCCGCGAAGCGCCGCGCCGTCCCCGCCGCGAACGACGGGTCGTAGACGAACACCCGCGGGCGCGCCGCCGCCGCCGCGCGGGCGACGAGGTCCGTTGCATCGGCGGGGGAGAAGCCCGCGAACAGGGCGCCGATCTCCTGCGCGGCCAGCCGCAGCTCGACCTGCTCCCAGTCGTCGCGGAGCTGCGCGAACACGGCCGACCCGCGGCCGACGCCGCGCGCGTCCAGTGCCGCCGCCAGCCGCCGCACGCGCGAGCCCAACTCGCCGTAGGTCAGCGAACCGCGCGGCGCCACCAGCGCCAAGCGCGACGGCTCGCGGGCCACGGCCGCGCGAAACCCGTCCCGCGGGAGGACGAGGTGCCGCAGCGCGGCCGATGACCGCCTTCGCCGAAGCCAGCGGCGGATCATGCGCAGTCCCCCGGCCGCGCGCGGCGGCCCGCGAAGGTGCGTTTGCGAATGCGGCCCGGGGCGGGTCGGGCGACCCGCCCCCGGCCGGGACCCCAAGGCGCGGGTGGCCAGCGCGCGTGGTTTTGGAACCTCTCGGGCTCCGGGGCCTGCCACGCCGGTTGCCGCGCCGTTGCCGCCGAGTTCTTCGCGAAGTGCCGGCCGGACCTCAAGCAACCGGCGTGCCGCGCCCGGTGCTCGGCGCAAGTCGCTCCATCCCAAGCGTTTGAAACCCGCGGCCGAAATCCGGACCGGGCCTCCCGGCCATGACGCATCTGCAATCGGCTGACGCACACCGTCGCACGCCGCTGCGGGCTGCGCGAAATCAGGCCGCCGAACCGCTTCCGTCGGCGCTGACTCAGCGGTAATTTTCCGGGGACTCCCCGGGAGCGATGGAGGTTCTTCCATGAACGTGCGCCTCGCCGCGGCACTCTGCGCCACCGTCCTGTCGTTCGGCTTTGCCCTCTCGTCGGACCTCGACCCGGTCCACGAGCGGATCCGCGACGCGGTGATCCGCGACGTGCTCGGCGGCCAGGCGGACGAGATCCGCGTGGTCGCGACGCGCGATCCGATCCGGCCCGACCAGCGCTGGGAGTTCGCCTGGTCCGGCGGGACCGTGGAACTGCCCGACGGGACTGTGTGGTTCGCGCTCGCGGACGCCCAGCCGGGCGTGCTCGGGTTCCATCCGGTCCGCCACGTGTTCCTCGACGGCGACCTGCGCATCCTCGAGGTGCGCGACGCGACGTTCTACCCGCGGATCTACGTGGACGGGACCCGCGTCGGCCCGGTCACGCTGGTCGAGTACCGGCGCCGGGCGGGGCAGCCCCCGGCCGACCGCGTGTCGCCGCCCGCGCCCGGCACTTTCGGTCCCGCGGGGTTCACCTACAACAACTTCTACGCCGTGATCATCGAGGGCGACGTGCCGTCCGGCGACTCCTACAGCGAGTTCTGGACCGACAACGTCTCGATGTTCCGCATCCTCCTCGAGTACGGCTACCTCGAGCAGAACATCCACGTCCTGTACGGCGAGGGGCACGACGAGAGCACCTGGCACTGCACGTACTACCGCGAGAACATGGTCGACTTCGCGGCCTACCACCAGGACGTCCGCAACGTCTTCACCTGGATGCGCGACGGCAACGCGACGCACAACATCGCCCGCGTCACCGACCAGGACTTCATCTACCTGTTCACGTTCGATCACGGCAGCGGCAGCAACTGCAACTCCAGCCTGTGCCTGATGGACGGCTGCATGGCCGACACGGAGTTCGCCTCGTACTTCAACCAGATCCCCTACAAGCACCGCGCCGTCAACATGCAGCAGTGCAACTCGGGCGGCTTCATCGACAACCTGACCAACGTGCGGACGGTCATTTCCACGGCCGCCAACTGCAACGAGAGCGCCTACGAGTCGGACCAGCAGGACACCTGCGACGGGCATCCCGTCAAGTACGGGGAGTGGAACTACTGGTGGATGGCCGCGATGCGCGGCACGAAGCCCTGGCCGGGCCTGCAGCCGGTGGACGCCGACACCGACAACGACGGCGTGGTCAGCTTCCTCGAGGCGCACAACTACGCCCTTGCCAACGACGATGCCTGGGAGCACCCGATGTGGGACGACCCGGGCAGCATCGGCAACCAGCTGACGCTGGTCACGACGCCGGCCGGCCCGCACCTCGTCTACGACAGTCACCGGCTGATCGAGCAGGTCGGCAACGCCGACGGCGTCGCGAATCCCGGCGAGACGTTCGTCATGCCGGTCACGCTGTTCGACAACGGCGCGGAGCCGGCGACCGCGATCAGCGGCACCCTGCGCAGCTCGAGCCCGTGGGTCGTGATCGAGGACGCGACGGCGGCGTGGCCGAACATGGCCACCGGGACGGGGGCGGAGTCGCTGCCAGACCACTTCCGCTGGCGCAGCGACCCGGCGACGCCCGACGACACCAGCGTCTCGTTCTACGTCGACTGGACCATCACCGGCGCCACGGGGACCACGTCGTTCACCGAGCGCGTGGCCACCGTCGCGCTCACCGTTCAACAGAGCGTGGTGGACGATGCCGCGCTCGGCGACGGCGACGGTGTGGCCGATCCGGGCGAGTCGTTCAACGTCTCAGTAGTGCTGCGCAACAAGGGGCACGCTGCGGCCCGTGCGGTCAGCGGCGTTTTGTCCACCAACTCGCCGTGGGCCACGATCACCGGCTCGCAGGCCGCGTGGCCGGACATCCCGGCCCTCGGCGCGGCGCGCTCGCTCGCGCCGCACTTCGGCGTGCGGCTCGCTCCGGACGTCCCGCTGCGCACCTGGATCGAGTGCCGGCTCGACGTCACGGCCGCCGACGGCGTGAGCTTCGAGCTGCCGGTGCGTTTCATCGTTGGCTCGCGCGGCTCCGTGCTGCTCGTCGAGGACGGCGACGTGGCGGAGGCCGACCTGCTGCAGGAACTGATCGGGAACCTCGGCTACGGCGTGGTGCGCGACACGGCCTCCTTGACCGACCCCGACGCGTGGTCGACGTACGACATGCTGGTCTGGGCCGGCGGCTCCAGCTCGAGCCCGGTCGGCACCGCCGACCAGCGCACGGCGCTCGAGCAGTTCGTCGCCGGCGGCGGGCGGCTCCTGGTCTCCGGTGGCGACCTCGGCTACGCCCGCCGCAACGACACCAGCTTCCGCAACAACGTGCTGCACATCTCGGGCTGGTACAGCGATGGTTCGGGGGACATGCGCGTCGCGGTGGGGACGCACCCGCTGGCCACGCTGCCGGCGCTGCTCGAGCCGACCCTGCCGGTCTCGACCACCTCGACGCGGCAGCGCGACGCGGTCACCCCGGCGGCCGGCGCGCGGCCGATTCTCGACTGGCCGGGCGCCGGCGGCCGCGCCGCGCTGGTGGCGTTCGACGACGACGAGCTGGAAGGGAACGGCGGACAGGTGATCAGCCTGTTCGTCGCGCTGCAGAACGTCGCCGACACGGCGGGACAAAGGCGGCAGCTCGTCGAGAACTGCCTGGAGTGGCTCGGTGGCAGCGACAAGCCGTACCTGTTGCTGTGGGGCGAGGTGCTCGACGACAGCGAGGGCAACGCCGACGGCGTGCCCGACCCGGGCGAGACGCTCCACATCCCGATCGACCTGGTCAACGAGGGCTCCGGCGCCGCGACCGGCACGTGGGGTCGCGCCGAGACCGATCATCCCGCCGAAGCGCAGTTCATCGACAACTACGCCAATTGGGAGCTGATCGGCTCCGGCGTGACGGCACGCAGTCTGGCGCCGCACCTGCTGCTGCGGCTCGCGCCCGGGACGCCGTGCGGGACGGTCATCGCCGTGACGCTGGAGCTGCGCACCGCGGAGGGCTTCACCGCGACGCGGAGCTTCACGTTCAAGGTCGGCACCGGCGGCGGGCAGCACCGGGTCTTCGCCTCCACCGACACGCCGATCGCTATCCCCAACCCGGGCACCCTGGACGATGTCGTCGCGGTCCCGGACGCGTTCCGCATCGGCGACGTGAACTGCGCGGTCAACCTCGACCACTCCGCGACCACGGCGATCAAGATCACGCTCGAAGGGCCGGACGGTACGCGCGTGACGCTGCACGACCACGACAACGTCGGCTCGCACCTCGACACGATCTACGACAGCCAGACGCAGCCGCACGGTCCGGGGCGGATGAGCGACTACGACGGCAAGGTCGGCACCGGCGCGTGGCACCTGTACGTCGACGACACCAAGGGCGACATGCTGATCGGGCGGCTGAACGCGTGGTCCTTGATCTTCGACACGAGCGACCTGTGCCACGACTGGTCGTGCTCGGCCGGGCCGGCGCCCGAGGTCGGGCCGACGCTGCGCCTGGCGCGGCTGGCCGGGACCGACCTGCGCCTGGAGTGGCAAACGGTCGCCGGGGCGAGCGCCTACAACGTGTGGCGCAGCCGCGCGCCCGACTTCAGTGCGCCGGAGACGGCGGGGCGGTCCACGCTGGGCTCGTACGACGAGTGCGGGTTGCCGTGTGACGGCCCGATTTACTACTACCTCGTGCGCGCGGAGAACGCTTGCCACCAGGAAGGCCCGTAGGCCAAATGCGGCTCTCAGCCGGACGCCGCACCGTCTGTTTGACGGGAACTGCCGGAGTGTCTCGCCGCGGCATCGCCGTTTGCCGGGTGTAGGCTGTCGAGCGAGCGTGCGATGCCGACGGATCTCGGGGCGATCATCGCCAATCTCCACGCGTTCTACGATTTCACGCGCAAGTCGGTCATCTCCGTCGGGGCCGGGGGCGGGCAGTTGGTCCACGCCTGGGCGCCCGCGCGCGAGGTCGTCGCGATCGACGCCGACGAACGTGCGCTGCAATCGCTCGAGCAAGCCCTGGCCGCGAAGCCGTTCCGCGATCGCGTGCGCCTCGTGCGCGCCGATTTCCTGCGGACGGCATTCCACGCCGACGTGGTGCTGTTCGAGTTCTGCCTGCACGAGATGAGCGACCCCGGCGCGGCGATTCACCACGCCCGCTGCTGCGCGCCGGACGTCGTCGTGCTCGATCACGCGGAAGATTCCGATTGGGCCTACTTCGTCGCCGAAGAAGAAAAGGTCCGCGCCAGCAGCGCGGCGATGCGCGCAGCCGGGATCCGGCAATGGCGCCAGCATGACGGCGTTCAGCGCTGGGCGGGCTACCCGGAACTGCGGGCGAAGGTCGCGGGCCAGGGCCAGGTCGCGATCGACCGGATCGAAGAATTCCGGGATTCCGGCGAGATCCTGATCCCGATGGGTTACGTCCTGGCCCTGCTCTGAGGCGGCCTTGCCCGGGCCCGGGGCCTATTCGGCGCACATTCGTCGTTGCCGATCGGGACCGCGGAGCGTACTTCTCCCGCCCCCAATGCAAGCCCGCGGCGGCCCGCCCGCTTCTCCACGGCGCATGCACCCGGGGAACGGAGAACTCGTGAGCTTTGGACGTCGCTTCATCCTGGCTGCGTTCGTAACGGCGATCGCCTTGGTCTCACCAAAAACGCCGGCGCAGGACGCCGGTGCGGGGACCCGGTCCCGCGCGGCCGTCCTGTTCGCCGCGTCGGGAGCCAGGCAGGACCTGGCCGAGCAGTACGTCGCGCAGGGCATCATGCCCACCACCAAGAGCCTGCTGCAGTCGGGAACGAAGGCGGTCGGCGGGGGCCTGTTGACGCAGGCACCGGCCACCACCGGGCCGGGCTGGCTCAGCCTCGCCTCGGGCGCGTGGCCGGGTGTCCACGGGGTCACCGCGGGCACGTTCCACCGCAACGGCACGCTCTTCAACGACAGGTCCGGTCTGCAGGACGCCGGCGCGATCGCCTCCGAAACGCTGGCGCAGGCGGCCGAGCGCGGCGGGCGCCGCGTGGCGCAGATCGAGTGGGCCGGCGCGCGGGCGACGACCGCCGGTCCGACGGTGGATTCGCGGGTCGTGCTGTCGGGCCGCGGCGTCTCGACGAACTACATCGACGCGGCCGACATCGCCGAGGTCGTTCTCGCGTCCGGCCTGCAGTTCGATCACCCGGCGGGCTTTGCCGGTCAGAATCCGTTCCCCGCGGCCGCGCCGCTCCCGGCGGTCGGATGGACACGGGTCCCGCGGACCTTCAGCCCGGCGCGCGAAATGCGCCTGCGCGTTCTGGACTTCGGCGTGGACAAGTACGGCCTGAACGCCTTCATCTACGACTCGACCAACAACGGGCGCGTCGACTACGACCGGGTCCTGCTCTCGCCCACGAAGGACGGTGCCGACGCCGTCGCGACCCTCGGCCGCGGCGGCTGGGGGGACGTGAAGGTGCAGGTCTCCGGCGGCCCGCTCGACGGGTTGACCGCTGGTTTCCTCGTGAAAGTCGAGGAGTTGCGCGCCGATCTCTCGCGCGTGCGGCTGTATCACGCGGCGGTGCTGCGCGCCCAGGCCAGCTGGCCGGACTGGAGCGAGCCGGGATTCAGCGGTGACTTCGCGGAGTACGTCGCGCGCCGCTTCCCGAGCCCGTCCGAGGCCGACCCGGCGACCGTCGCGTCGGGCATGGTCGCCGAGGAGACCTTCGTCGAGCAGGCGCTGCGTTGGGAGACCGCGTATCAGCCGCTGATCCGCTACATCCTCGACAAGTACCGGCCCGACTTGGCGCTCGTCGGATATCCCGTCACGGAGCAGGTCCAGCGGCAGTTCCTCGGCCTGGTCACCCCCGTGCTCCCGGGCGGCGCCGCCAACCCGGCGTACGACGACGCGCAGGTGAACGGCACGCCCGACCGGCGCGTCGCGCCGCGGACCGCGTTCCTGAAGCGGGCCTACCGCGGGGCGGACGTGACGCTCGGGGTCGTGCTGGCCGGCATGCCGGCCGACACGACGGTCTTCGCGACGTCGGACCACGGCGCGGCGCCGCAGTTCCTGGCGATCGACGCCAGCAAGGTCCTGGTCGACCTGGGCCTGCTCTCGCGCGCGCAGACCGCGAACTGCCGGCCCGGAACCGGCGAGACGATCGGCAAGGCCAAGGCCTGCTGGGACGGGGCGACGCTGCAGATCTATCTCAATCTCGCCGGCCGCGATCCGGCCGGCGGCTACCAGCAGGTCGCGGCGGCGGACGAGGCGGCCACCGTCGCGCGCATCAAGGACGCTCTTGCCGCGTTGGCCGACCCCAACGACTGGACCGGCGACGGACAGCCGGAGAACTGGCCCATGCTCGACCGGGCGATCTCCAAGGCCGAGGCGCGCTACATCGCGAACGGACAGGACGCCGCGGCCGACATGGCGCATCCCACGCGCACCGGCGACGTCGTCGTTTTCGCGACGCCGCCGTACCAGTTCGAGCAGGCGACCCCCGGCACGCTCGTCGCGCGCTCGCGCTTCTTCGGGCAGCACGGCTACGCGCCGGGGCTCGTGGACTCGGCCGCCAACATCGACATGCGCTCGCTGTTCGTGGCCGGCCGCGGCCAGGCGCGGACCGGGCCGGCACCCGACGGGCTGCGCACGATCGACCTCGCGCCGACGCTGGCGTACGTGCTCGGCGTGCCGCTCCCGCAGCAATCGCAGGGCGCGGTGCGGCTCGACCTGTTGCGCGGTGGCGAGCAGCGGACGCTCGTGCCGGTGCTCGCGGTCACCGACTACCACGGCCAGCTCGAACCGGCACCGCTGCCGCTGGACGGGGCCAACGTCGCGGCGGGCGGGGCGGCCACCTTGGCCACCCTCTTGGACGAGGAATCGGCGCAGCTCCCCGGCGCGCCCGCGCTGCGCTTCTCCTCCGGCGACAACGTCGGCGCATCGCCGGCCAACGCCAGCCTGCTCGAAGACATGCCGGTGATCGATGTTCTGAATGCCTGGGCCGTCGATGCCACGGCCTACGGCGAGCACGAGTTCGATCACGGCATCGACCGGCTGAAGCGCCAAAAGGCGCGCGCCGCGTTCCCGTTCCTCGGCGCGAACATCGTGGACCAGGCCACGAACCAGAACCCCGACTTCGTCGAGAGCACGCGCGTGTTCCGCCGCGGCGCGCTGTCCATCGGCGTGATCGGCATCACGCTGGAGAGGACCGCGGAGCTGGTCCCGCCGGGTGCCGCGGCGGGGCTGCGCTTCCTCCCCGCCGTGCAGACGATCCGCGAGCGCTCGGAAGCGCTGCGCCAGCAAGGCGTCGACGTGCAGCTGGTGCTGCTCCACGACGGGACGGACTCTGGCCGCAACGCGCTGGGAGCGGAGCCGGCCGTGCAATGGACCGGGCACGCGGTCGACATCGCCGGCGCGGTCCAGGACACCACGGTGGACGCGATCCTCGGCGGCCACACGCACCGCGTCTCGGATGTCAACGTCGGGCACATCCTCGTGGTCGAGGGGTTGGGCGGCGGCGGGAGCTACTCGGTGTTGCAGCTGGTCGTGGACGGGGCGGACGTCGCCTGGGCCGGCGGCGCGACGCGCATCGCCAAGACCCTCGGCGTCGCCCGCCGCCCGGACGTGCAGGCGATCGTCGACGATGCGAACGGCAAGGTGCCGGCGCTGCTCGACACCGTGGTCGGCCGGCAGCAGTTCGACATCCGCCGCGCCCCGACGCGCCTGTTCGAGTCGGCGATGGGGAACCTCGTCGCCGACGCGATGCGCCTTTCGTACGTCGGCGTGGACGCCGCGCTGACGAACTCGGGCGGGCTGCGCGCGGACCTGCTGTGCCTGCCGCCGAGCGCGGGCGAGGGGCCGTGCGAGATCACGTGGCGCGAGATGTTCTCCGTCCTGCCGTTCGGTTCGCGCACGGTGATCGAGACCCTCGACGGGGCCCGACTCACGCAGGCGCTGGTCGCCGGCCTCGCGCCGAAGTGCGACGCCACCCTGCCCACGGGGGGCTTCCCGCAGGTTTCCGGGCTCAAGGTGACCTACACGTGCAACGGCACGACTCCGGTCGTGACCGGGCTGTGGAAGGCTCCCGGCGGCGTCAACGGCGTCCTGGTCCCGGTCGGCCCGGCCGACAGCGTGCGGCTGGTCACCAACGACTTCATGTTCGCCGGCGGCGACGGTTACAGCGTGCTCGGCCAGGGAACGGATGTCCTGCATCCGGGGCACCTGCAGCTCGACCTCGCGAACGACTTCGTCCGGGCGAACTCGCCGGTCGGTCCCGTAGTGGAGGGTCGCATCGTCGAACAGTGATCACCACGGCGGGCGCGCGGCCTCGTGCCGCGCGCCCGGCCGGACCCCGGGAATGCAACGGGCCGAGATTGGTCCGCGCCGCGCGGCAGGGTGATAATCCGGGCCCATGGCACAGCTCGTGACGTTGATCCCGGGCGACGGGATCGGGCCGGAGGTCACCGACGCGGCGCGGCGCGTGATCGACGCGAGCGGCGTCGAGATCGAGTGGCTGGTCCGCCCGGCGGGCGCGGAGCACTTCGAGCGCCACGGCACGCCGCTGCCCGAGGAAACGGTCGCCGCGCTGCGCCGCAGCCGGATCGCCCTCAAGGGGCCGATCGGCACGCCGATCGGCGGCGGCTACCGCTCCGTGAACGTCCAGTTGCGCCAGATGTTCGACCTGTACGCGAACTTCCGGCCGGTCCGCAGCACGGCCGGGGTCGCCTCGCGCTACGAGAACGTCGACCTGATCATCGTCCGCGAGAACACCGAGGGGCTGTACAGCGGCATCGAGCACGTGGTGGTGCCGGGCGTCGTCGAGAGCCTGCGCGTGGTCACGGCTCGCGGCTCGGAGCGGATCGTCCGCTTCGCCTTCGAGCTGGCGCGCGCGCGGGGGCGCAAGAGCGTCACCGCGGTGCACAAGGCGAACATCCTCAAGCTCAGCGACGGGCTGTTCCTCGACATCGCGCGGAGGATCGCGCGCGAGTTCCCGGAAATCGAGTACCGCGAGTCGATCGTCGATGCCACGGCGATGAAGCTGGTCCTCGACCCCGCGCAGTTCGACGTGCTCGTGATGGAGAACCTGTTCGGCGACATCCTCTCGGATCTCGCCAGCGGGCTCGCCGGGGGGCTCGGCCTCGCGCCGAGCGCGAACTTCGGTGCCGACGCCGCCGTGTTCGAGGCCGTGCACGGCTCGGCCCCCGATATTGCCGGCAAGGGCGTGGCGAACCCGACCGCGCTGATCCTCTCCGGGGCGCTGATGCTGCGGCACCTCGGGCAGGAAGGTGCCGCCGAGTTGATCGAGGGCTCGGTGCGGGACGTGATCGCCGCGGGGACTGTCCGAACCCGCGACTTGGGCGGGAGCGCTTCCGGCGCCGACTACGTGTCCGCGCTGCTCGAGGCGATGCGGGAACGCTCCCGGGGCGGCGGGGCCACGTGGAATTCGTCACCGACGCGGTAAGGGACTGCTACGAGCGGATCACGCCCTGGATGCGGGAGCTGTTCGGCGAGTTCGTGCTCGAGCGCGAGGACAGCCCCGGCTTCGCGGTGATGGTCGGCAGCGCGATCGCCCACGTGCTCGTGCTGCCGTACGGCGACGACGCGATCATCACCACCCGGGCCTTCGTCGCCACGCGCCCACGGCTCGAGCCCGAGCTGTTCGGTTACCTCCTGCACCAGAACGCGAACCTCATCTTCGGCGCGTTTGGCCTGGACGAGGAAGGCGACGTCGTCTACGACCACTCGATCCTGGGCTCGCGCTGCGACAAGGACCAGTTGCGCGCGTCGGTGCTGGGCGTGGTGCTGGCGGCCGATCGCTTCGACGACGAGATCGTCCGGCGCTGGGGCGGCACGCGCGCCATCGACGACGACTGACGCACGTCGCGAGCACGTAGGGGCCGGCGTAGCCGGCCCGGCCATGCCGGCGACGCGAGGTACGACCGCGCGTACGAATGCCGTGCAGCGATCGAGGTCACGTGGCGGGTCGCCGCCGGCGGCGCCTACGGCGGCCAGCCGTGCCGAACTTACCCAGGACCACCAGCGCAAACCTGCCTGAATTCTGCGCAAAACAACAAGGACTCCAACCGGAAGGGTCTACCCGCCGAAATACACGCGGTAGAAGGCCGGCTCGGGCGGGGCGGGGTCCACGAATTGGCCGACCGGCGACGCGCCGAGGCGGACGGCTCCCGAGAAGTCGGGATTGGTGGAGCGCCAAATGGAGCACAGGCCCGAGAAGTAGTGCTCCCACTGCAGCAGCACGCTGCCGCCCTGGAAGCGCTGCACGCGCAGGTCCGCGCCGCTCGGCCACAGGTCGAGGTAGCTGTACGAGATCCGGCTGTAGGTCATGCGGGCCGGGTCGAACCTCTGGCCGGACGGCAGCGTCACGTGCTCGAAGATCCCCTGGCCCTTCGCTTCCGCGTACTGCAGGTAGCGCCGGGCCCACGCGCGGATCGACCCGCAGCCGCCGTCGCTGGCCGGTTCGGCCTGCAGCAGGTCCGACATGACGCTGTCCGCCGCGACGGGATCGTCCGAGACGACCAGGCAGTTCGGCCACTCGTTGCGGTACAGCAGCCACGGTCGCGGCGTCGCGCCCCAGTTGCGGCACGGCTGGCCATACAGCATGTCGCCGACCGTCAGCGCGGTCTTCTGCGCGATCGAGCGCACCGAGGGGTCGCCGGGCACGACGGGGCTGCCCATGATGTCCGCCAGCACCGAGGCCTCGGGCACGTCGTTGAACAGCCACGGGTGCATCTGGTCCGCGCCGGCGATCGAGCCGAGGTGGGCCTTGTAGCCGAGCGTCATGTTGGCCTGGCCGTGGCGCTTCACGATCGGGATATTGACGAGGTAATCCGCGTTCAGCACGGTGCCCGCGATCCGCGTGTCCGGCGGGCGGTTGATGTACGCGAGGTCCCACGTGACATACGTGCGCGGGTCGGCCGCCGCGGGACCGAGCCCCTCGCTGCCGCCGGCGGCGACGAACGACACGTCGGGGAACCACGCCTTGACCTTGTTCTTGAACCACGTCGCGAGGAAACGCGCCGGCGCCGTGTTCGTCGAGTCGTAGACCGTGCAGTTGGCCGACAGCCCGCCGGCGCGCACGAAGCCGCGGATCACCGCGATCGCCGGCTCGGGGATCGCGTCGATGTCGTTGCCGGCGCCGTCCTGCGCGTCGGTCGAGTTGTTGAGGTTGACCTTGATCGCCAGCGTGCGGGTTTCCGGGGCCGGCATCGGGAAGACGGCCTGCCACGCGGCATCGAACGACACGGTGCCCTTTAGCGCGCGAACCGCCTCGTCGAGCATGACGTTGACCGAGGTCTGGTCGACGAAGTCGCGGTACATCCCGCTCGTCGCGTTCCAGCGCACGGCGCGCCCGTGGTGCACGTGCACCACGCGCCCGGTCCCGGCGGCGGGACCGGCGGCCCACGCCGTCCCGCGCAGCGCCAGCGGCGCGGCGGCGGCCAGCGCCGCGCGCCGGGTAAACTCACGCCGGCCGATCGCTCCGCGCATTCCGTCTCTCCGCTCGTCCATCTCGTCCGCCTCGCCGGTGGCTATACGGTCACCGGCCGGCGCGGGCAACAAAAACCGGGGCCGGCCGGGGCGAGGCTTGCCCGGGCCCGGCGGTCTGTGACATGGTCCGGGCCTGCCCGGGAGCCCCAAAGATGTTCGATGCCGATCCGCCGCAGCACGCGCTGGAGCCGCTGTTTCCCGGATGGGACGTGGCCCGCGACGTGACCGACCAGCTCATCGACCTGGCGCTCAACTACCGCCAGTCCGGCCATCCCGGCGGCTCGCGCTCCAAGGCCCCGGCGCTGATCACGCTCCTGCTGTCGGGTGCCCTGCGCTGGGACATCCGCAACCCCGGCCTGCCTTTCGCGGACAGGTTCGTGCTCGCCGCGGGGCACGCGGTGCCGGTGCTGTACGCGACGCTGGCGACGCTGCACGAGGCGCTTTCGGCGCGGCACGCCGCGACGCACGAGTCGCGCTACGACATCGATCGCCGTTGGCGTTTGACGTGGGAGGACCTGCTGAAGTTCCGAAGGCGGGGCGGGCTTCCCGGCCACGTCGAGGCCGCGGGCAAGACCCGGCTGGCGGCATTCAACAGCGGGCCCTCGGGCCACGGCCTCGCCGCCGCGGTCGGCATCGCGCTGGCGCTCGAGCGCGCCGGCACGGGCGCGCGCGTGTTCGTGCTCGAGGGCGAGGGCGGGCTGACGCCCGGCATCGCGCAGGAGGCGCTCAGCGCGGCGTGGGGCCTCGGCCTCGATCGGCTGTACCTCCTGCTCGACTGGAACGACTACGGGATCGACCCGCGGCCGTGCTCGTCGGTCGTGTACGGAACGCCGGTCGACTGGCTGGCGAGCCGCGGCTGGCGCGTCTACGGGGCCGACGACGGCACGGACTGGTCGGCCCTCGCGCGCGCGCTCCTGGCGGCGACCGGCGCGCGCGAGACCGGCGGCCGTCCGGCGCTGGCCTGGTTCCGCACGCGCAAGGGGCGGGGCTACGGCAAGTACGACCACCTCTCGCACGGCGCGCCGCACGCGATGAACTCCCCCGAGTTCTGGGAAACCAAGCGCGCATTCCAGGAGCGCTACAACGTGCGCTTCCGCGGGTTCGGCGATCCGCCGCCGGACGACGCGGCGGCACTGCGCGAGCAGGCGCGCGAGAACTTCCGCCTCGCCGCCTCGGTGATCCGCGACGACGCGGAGTCGTGCCGCGCGATCGCCGACCGATTGCTGGAGATCGCCGCGGCGGTGCCGGCGCGCCCGGCCACGCTGCGCTGGAACACCGCCGCGCCTTCGCCCTGGGACGACGCGCGGCTGACCGACGCCCGCGGCTATCCCGCCGAGATGTGGTTCGCCGCGGGCGAGAAGGTGCCGGCGCGGGCCGCGCTCGCGCGCTGGGGCGCGTGGGCCAACTCGTGGGCCCGCGCGGAGCACGGCCGCCCGCTGTTCCTCGCGTTCTCCGCGGACCTGGCCGAGTCGACCGGCGTGATCGGCTTCGCGCAGCCGTTCGCCGCCCTCGCCAACTACGGCATCTACGACCGCGAGCACGCCGAGGGCGTCGTGCCGCTGCAGCAGATCACCGAACTGTGCAACGCGGCGATGGCGGCCGGGATCGCCTCGGTCAACCTCGCCGCGGACCCGCTCGCGGCGTGGGACGGTCTCGGCGCGGTGCACTCGTCGTACGGCGCGTTCGCCTACCTGCAGTACGGGCCGATGCGCCTGTACAGCCAGCTGGCACAGGACTCGGAGGCCAAGGTCGGCCCGGTGATCTGGGTCGCCTCGCACAGCGGCCCCGAGACCGCCGAGGACAGCCGCAGCCACTTCGGCGTGTTCGCACCCTCGGTGACGCAGTTGTTCCCCGAGGGGAGCGTGATCGACCTCCACCCGTGGGAGGCGAACGAGATCCCGGTCCTGCTCGCGGCCGGGCTGGCGGTGCGCGCGCCGATCGTGGCGCTGCACCTCGCGCGGCCCGCCCTGCGCGTGCCGGACCGCGCCGCGCTCGGGATCCCCTCGCACCACGAGGCGGCGCGTGGGGCGTACGTCCTGCGCGGCTACGACGCGGAACTGCCGCGCGCCGGGTGCGTGATCGTGCAGGGCGCCGCCACGACCAACAACGTCCTGGCGCTGTTCCCGGAACTGCACCGCCGCGGCCTCAACGTGAAGATCGTGGCGGCCGTCTCGCCGCAGCTGTTCGCGCGGCAGGCGCCGGAGTACCGCGACGCGGTGCTGTCCGCGGAAGACCGTCTCGACGCCATGGGAATCACCAACCGTGCCCGCGACACGCTGCGGCGCTGGTTCGCGACGGAGATCTCGCTGGAGTACACGCTGTCCGCCGACTGGGACGACCGCTGGCGCACCGGCGGAACCGTGGACGAGGTGATCGAGGAGGCGCGGCTCGACCCGGCGAGCCTCCTGACCGGGATCGAGCGCTTCGCGGCCGAGCGCGCGGCGCGGCTGTCGCGGATCGAGCGGCTGCTCCTTGCAGCGCGCTGCTGATCAGGCGGCCGGCTTGGCGAAGGCCGGTCGCTCGAGCCCGTAACCCTTCTTGCGGTCCTCGGCCTTGAGCAGCAGCGCGAAGACGACGGCCAGCACCCCGCAGGCCGTGAACAGCAGCATCGGCAGGGTGTAGTTGTAGGCCGGGCTCGTCCCCTCCTCGGTCACGCGCTGCCCGACGATGCAGAAGCGCTCGAGGACCCAGCCGATCAAGTACGGGATGCCCATCAGCGCCACGAGGTTCTGCAGGAAGAAGATCAGCGCGTAAGCGGTGCCGAGCTGCCGGTGCGGCATGAAGCGCGGGACGGACGGCCACATCGCCGCCGGCACCAGCGAGAAGCCGAAGCCGAGGACGATCGTCGCCAACAGCGCCATCACCCAGCTGCTGAGGAACGGGATCGCGAACGTGAGGTGCACGGCGACGAGCAGGAGCGAGCCGATCAGCATCAGCGTGGCGCCCTTGCCCTTGCGATCGTAGTAGCTGCCGAAGACGACCGTCAGCGGGATCGTCGCGAACGGGAGGATGCTCGGGATCAGGCCGGCCCAGCTCTCGTCCACCCCGTACTTCTGCACCATCAGGTCCGACGCGTACTTGAGGAACGGGAAGACCGCGGAGTAGAACATCGCGCACAAGAGCGCGAGGTACCAGAACGCGCGGTTGCCGAGGATCGAGCCGATGTCCTTCAGGTGGAACGCGTCGGCCTCGTCCACCGCCTCGAGCGTGGAACTCTCGGAGCGGTCGAGCCGCGCGTCGAGCGCGCAGTAGAACGTGTAGGCCACGAGCCCGACGACGAGGAGGATCAGCCCGAAAAGGACCGGAGCGGAGACGGCGCCGAAGGCGACCGCGATCGGCGCGCCGAGCCCGAGCGCCAGCGCGGTGCCGATCCGCGCGGTGCCGACCTGCAGGCCCATCGCCAGCGCGATCTCGTAGCCCTTGAACCAGCGCGCGATGATCTTGGTCGCGGTGATCCCGATCAGCTCGATGCCGACGCCGAACACGGCGAAGCCGAGCGCGGCGACCAGCACCTGCCCGTTCACGCCGAGCGGCGCGGACTGGGCGAGGCTCGGCGTGCTGACGGCCCAGTACTTGGCGGCGCAGCCGACGACCATCAGCACCGTGGCCAGGACCCCGGCGAAGCGCGCCCCGGCCTTGTCGAGGATGATCCCGCCGAAGACCAGCATCCCCAGGAACACGTTGAACGAGCCGTAGGCGCCGGTGAAGAACCCGTACTCGGAGCTGGTCCAGTGCAGCTGCTGCTCGATCAGCGTCTTGAGCGGCGACATGACGTCCGCGACGTAGTAGCCGCAGAGCATCGTGAACGAGCAGATGGCGAGCGCGGTCCACCGCGCGGCCTTCGAATCGCGCAGGCTGCGCGCGAGGCCCGCGGTGCCGGCTCCTGCGGTCGCTTCGAGCATGGAATCGTCCTCGTCGGCGGCTGCGTCGAGGTGCCCGCGCCGGTCCCGGCGGTGCCGGTCCGGAGAACGTGACGCGCACGGGGCCGCGGCGCGCAACGCGCGGCAGTCTAGCGCGGAACCCGCCGCGCCACGCGCGGAACACGCGCGCAAGGCCCCGGGCGGCGCGGCTTGTGCGCGGCAGCCGATCCGGGGCACCATTCCGGCCGGGGCCTCGCGCGCCCCCGGGGAGCGGGGAAATGGCGGAAAAGGTGCCGCAGGCGGCGCCGCGGATCTGGCTCCTGGAGGACCAGCCGGACCACGCCGAGCTGATCCGGGAGTCGATCGCGGCCCGCCTGCCGGGCGCGCCGGTCGGGCCGCCGGAAGCGGGCGATGGCGCCCGCCCCCCCGACGTCGTCGTGGCCTCGATGGCGTTTGCCCCGGGGCAGGTCGCCGACATCCTCGCCGCGGTGGCCCGCGGGGGCGTCGCCCCCCCGCTCTTGCTCGTCGCCGGCCCGGGGGCCGAGTGGCCGCCGGAAGCGCGGGACCAACTCGGCGCGGTGGACCTGCTCGACAAGCGCGAGGGGCTGGCCTTTCTCGACCGCCTGCCCGAGTCGGTGCGCGGCGCCGTCGCCAAGCTCGCCCCGCAGCCCGCGCCGGAGCGCGTCCCGCAACCGGCGCCGGCCGACCCGGGGCTGCGCGTCGCGGCCGACCTCGCCGGTTCGCTGGAGGCGCTGCTCGCCGAACTCGTGCCGTTCGTCCGCATCGTCGCCGGCGCGGCCGGTCCCGAGGCGGGAACACGCGCGTTCCTGCGCGGCATCGAGCACGAGCTGGGACGCGCCCGCGGGATGGCGGAGCGGCTGGCCCTGCTTCTGGCCGGCTCGTCCGGCGGTACGCGCCGACGCTTCGTCGGGGCGCAGCACCTGCTCGCGCTGCGCTCCCCGGCCTGGCAGCGCTGGCTGGCCGAGGGGGTCGCGCTCGAGCTGTCGCTGTGCGAGGCGCCGCCGGAGATCGAGGTCGACGACCGCCTGCTCGGCAGCGCGCTGGACGAGCTGCTTTT
Organism: Acidobacteriota bacterium; assembly: GCA_017994815.1. Lineage (GTDB taxonomy): Bacteria > Acidobacteriota > Polarisedimenticolia > J045 > J045 > JAGOJY01. Next base: position 13,715 of record JAGOJY010000048.1, on the reverse strand, counting down.
GGAGATCGCGCGCGGCCTCGGCCCGCGCGACCGCGTGCTCGCGGCGCTCGACGTCGTCGTGCTGGACGAGGAGTTCGCGCGCGAGCGGCCCGGCGCCTGCCGCGGGCGGCACGCGCGCTTCCACCTCGGCGCGCGCGGCGCCCCGCTGCCGACCTCGCGCGTGTCGGGGGCCGGGTTGCGGCGCTGGCCGGCGGTGCAGCGCGGGCTGGCGGTTGCCAAGGCGCACGGTGGCTACCTCGAGGTGCGCTGCGATCCCGCCGCCGGCTGGCTGCGCGAGGCGGACCTGTTCATCGGCTGCGCCGAGCGCCGGGCCGGCCCGGAGTCGTCCGCGACCCGCCAGCGCGTGCTGGTCGTGGACGACGAGCCCGCGGTGCGCGACACCACGCGCCGGCTCTTGGAGTCGGGCGGGTACGAGACGATCGTGGTCGACGGCGGGCGCGCCGCGCTCGACCTGTTCCTGGCCGGCTGCCGCTACGATCTCGTGCTGCTCGACCTCGGGATGGAAGGGATCGACGGCGCAGCGCTGTTCCGCGAGCTGCGCGCGCTCGACCCCGAAGCGCGCGTCCTGGTCGTCTCCGGCGACGCCGAGCCGACGCGCCTGCGCCAGCTCCTCGGTGAGGGTGCGCTGGGGTTCCTGCCGAAGCCGTTCGGGCGGGCGGCGCTGCTCGAATCGGTCCGGGCCGGGCTGTCCTGACGCCCCGCCAGCTGTCCCTCAGCGCTTCGTTTCGACGATCCGGGCCGTCTTCACCGCGACCGGCGCGATCGGCTGGAACGCCGGCAGCCCCTTCTCGCCCGATGTCGGCAGCTGCAGCAGCTTCGAGAGCGCCTGCTCGTCGCCGACGACACGGCCGACCGCGGTCGCGCGCCCCTGCCACTCCGGGCGCGGGCCGAGCAGGATGATCAGGTTCGGGAGGTTGGCCTGCAGCTCGCCGCTCTGCGGCTCCACGATCACCGTCCCCGCGAGGAGCTGCCGCTCGTTCTTCTCGAACGGCACGATGCGGTGGTTGGCCGTCACCGGGCCGCGGATCGCGACCCCCTTCGTGGGCTCGATGCGCGGGATCGCCGCGCCATCGTAGAAACCGAGCCGCGCGAGGTTGACGATGTGGTGCACGGTCTCCGGCGCCTCGGCCGGGTGCAGCTCGATCGACACGGGACCCTGCGGGGTGTCCAGCTCGAGCCGGTAGTTCAGCGCCGGGTCGTAGCGCTCGATCACGCGCACCGCGCGCTCGACGGCGCGCACGCCGTCGCGCCGCAGGACGAGCTTGTAGGTGCCGGGCTTTTCCAGCCGCCCGAACATGCGCTGCGCCTCGAAGGCGAAGCCGACGAACCCGCCGGGGCCGATCGCCGTCGCGCGCGCCGGGGCGTACGGCTGCGCGTCGGGCCGCGTTTCCTTGCCCTTGTCGTCGACCAGGCGCAGGTCGCGGCCGAGGTTCTCGATCTCGTCCAGCTTCACCCAGTCCGTGCCCGCGTTGTGGATCGTCAGCTCGCCCGGGATCGGCTGGCCGGACTCGTAGTTGTCCTGGGTCATGCGCAGCGTGGCGTCGAGTTCGACGGCGGCCGGCTTGTCCGCGGCGGGGATGATCGTCGTCGCGGCGAGGAGAACCAGCAGCGCCAGGGTGGAACGGGTCATCGTGCCTCCGGCGTGAAGTCAGGTGGTGCTGCCCGTGGGCGTGCGCGCAAGCGCCAGCCCCGCGATCGGCGCGGCGCCGACCGCAGCCAGCGCCCGCGCGGCCTCGCGCAGCGTCGCGCCCGTCGTGACGACGTCGTCCACGACGAGCACCGCGCGGCCCTCGACCGCCTCGCGCCGGGCGCGGAACGCTCCGTCGAGCGCGCGTCGCCGCTGCTCCGCCGCGCGACCGGTCTGCGACCGCGTCGGCCGCGTCTTCGCCAGTGCGCGGACCAGCGGTACCCCGAGCTGTCGCGTGACCCCGCGGGCGAGAAGTCTGCCCGCGCGGCGCCGCGCCGTCCAGCGTAAAGGGTCCGGCGGGACCGGCACCACGAGGTCGGGTTCGAACGGGCCGCGCAGCCGCCACGCGCTCGCCATCCGCCGCGCGAGCGGCGGGACGAGGTCGCTCGCGCCGCCGAACTTCATGCGCCGGTGCAGCGTGACCGCCGCGCCGGTGTACAGCAGCGCGGTGACGATCGTCTCGAGCGGCGCCGAGCCGCCGGCGGTCCGGCAGTCGGGGCAGGTCGCGAGCGTGGCCCCCGGCAGGTCGCACACGGGGCAGCCGGGGCCGATGCGCAGCGGGAGCGCCACCCAGCAGGCGGGGCAGACGCCGGCGACGGCCCTCCCCGGCAGGTCGGCGCCGCAGCACGCGCACGGCCCGGGCCACGCGTACGCCGCGAGCGCCGCGAGCGCGCGCGGCACCTCGACCCGCAGGTTCACTGCTCGGGGGAGGGGTAGACGGGCGCGTGGGCGACGGTGCCGGAGGGGAAGACCTCCTCGGACGTCCAGCGCGTCGTGACGTCGCCGAACGCGCCGCAGCGCTCGCAGCGCGGGCGCCACTCGGGCAGCTCGGCGCCGCACGAGCGGCACGTCGCCTGCGGTACGTCGCGGCCCGGCCCGTTGAGCACGCCGCGGTACAGCGAAGCCGCGCGGTGCACGTTCCCGCGCCGCTCCTCGACGCGCGCCAGGAGGTAGGCCACGAGCGCCGAGTGGCCCTCGGTCTCCAGGAGGTCTTCGAACGGCTGTGCCGCCTCGTCCAGCATTTCGAGCCGCAGGTAGAGCTTGCCCAGCGCGAGGCGCACCGCCGCGGGCCAGCGGCGGACCGCGGCCAGCCCGCGCAGCGTCGAGATCGCGTCCTCCGGACGCTCGCGCCCGAGGTCCAGCTCGCAGAGCGCGTCGAGGAGCGCCGGCTCGCCGGTCAGCTCGAAGCCCTGCAGCAGCACTTCGCGCGCGGCGTCCGGCTCGCCCTGCTCGTCGCGGACCTGTGCGGCGAGGATGCGGGCCGGGAGGAACGCGGGATCGTCGAGGAGCACCTGGCGCAGCAGGGTGGTCGCCGAGCGCACCTGCCCGGCGCGCCAGCGGGTGCGGGCCAGCTCGGTGCGGATGCCGAGCCCCTGCCGCACGTCCGCGGCCGGCATCGGCCGCCCCTTGCCGAACAGCGCCTCCAGCCGCCGCTGGGCCCGCGCGGCCGCGCTCCAGTTGCCGGCCCGCAGCTCGAGGTCGCGCAGGCGGCGCAGCAGCCCCGCGGAGCCCTTCGGGTTCGCGTCGACCAGCGCCGTCAGCTCGCTCCGGGCCTCGTCCAACCGGCCGGCCTCCAGGTGATCGATCGCCAGGGCGTGGGTCGCTTCCTCGTCCGCGGGATCCAGCCGCCGCGCGCGCTCGTGGGCCAGCGCCGCCTCCGCGGCGCGACCGGTGCGCCGGAGCGCGTCACCCAGCAGCAGGTGCGTCTGGCCCTCGTGCGGGAGTTTTTCGATCGCCTCGCGGTAGCAGGCGATCGCCTCGTCCAGGCGCTCCTCGCGCTCGGCGCGGCGCGCGCGGTCGAGCGCCTTCTGCGCCGCCTCGCGATGGCGCGAGTTCCACAAGGACAGCGCGCGCCCGAGCGCCTTGCGGCCGACGCCGGTGACCTGGAACGCGAGCGTCAGGATCATCCCCAGCGCGAAGGCGCCGAGGATCGTGCCCCACACGGGGACCATGCGGCCCGCGAGGTCGAGCCGCTGCTCGAGCACGGCCTGGTTCGGCAGCAGCAGGAACACGATCACGGCCGCCAGGCCGAGCAGCACCATCACCGCGAGAAATGTCCTGAGCCGCATCTGACGGGAGGGTAAGGGCGTCCCACCCGGCGGGTCAAGGCGAGCGGTCCCGCCGCCGGGATCAGGACCCGGAAGTCCTGGCGGCGGCGATCGCGGCGCGGATCTGCGGCAGGGCGGCCCGCGCCGCGGCCTCCCCGGAGCGGATCAGCCTCTTCTTCTGGTCGAAGTCGTCGTAGGCCACGTTCCCGACATCCGGCGTGATCACGACGTCCGCCTCGCTCGCGCGCAGGCGCGCGATCTCCGCGGCCATGACGTTGACCGAGTGGTAGGCGACCGCCAGCGGGGTGGTCGGCGGTTCCGGCGGCACGCCCGCGGGGATCGGGACGGCGATCACGACATCGGCGCCCATGCGCCGCGCGACGTCGGCGGGCACCGGGTCGGTCACGCCGCCGTCCACGTACACGCGGTCGCCGATCGTGACCGGGACGAACACGCCGGGGATCGCGCAGGAGGCGTGCACCGCGACCGCGGCCGGCCCTTTCTCGAAAGCGACCGTGCCCCCGCTGCGCAGGTCGGTGGCGACCGCGGCGAAGCGGATCGGCATGTCCTCGATCTGCGGGTGCAGCAGTCGCCGGGTCAGGTACTCCTCGAGCCGCTCCCCCTTGACGAACCCGCCGGAGAACACCGACAGCAGGCTGCGGTCGAAGATGTGCTCGCGCGTGATCTCGATCGCCTCGAACTCGAGGTCGAGCACGCTCGCCTTGTCGGCGTACAGCGCGCCGATCAGGCTGCCGACCGACGCGCCGGCCACGCAGTGGATCGGGATGTGCTCCTGCTCGAGCACGCGCAGCACGCCGACTTGCGCGAACCCGCGCGCGCCGCCCGCGCCGAGCGCGACGCCGATCTTCGGCGGTGCGGGCGGCGGGACGACCGCCGGGCCGGGAGTGACCGCGGGCGGCGGGGCCGGTGCGCTGCGGCAGCCGGCAAGGAACGCGCAGGCGAGGAGCACGACGAGGACCACTCGGGCGAACGGTCTCATGCCGCTAGTCTCGCGATTTCCCCCGCCGTTGACAACGCGGGACCCGCGGGCCTCGCCGGCGGCGGGCTAGTGCCGCGAGTAGGGGTGGTTCCGCGCCGAGGCCAGCGCGCGGTAGAGCTGTTCGAGCAGCACGACCAGCGCCAATTCGTGCGGGAGCGTCATCGCGCCGAGGGCCAGCGCCGTGCCGCAGGACTCGACGAACGCCGGGTCGAGCCCGTCGGGGCCGCCGACGAAAAACGCGACCGGGCCGCCCTCGCGCCAGCGGGCGAGCGCGCGCGCGAACTCGTCCGAGTCGAGCTCGCGTCCGCGCGCGTCGAGCGCGATCGCCGTTCCGCGGGCGGCGCGGTGGGCCGACAGCGCCGCCGCCTCCTCGCGCACGCGGTCGGCGGCGCGCGGCTTGCGGCTGGCCGGGACGAACGCGCGCTCGACCGGCGCGAGCCTGCCGATCCGTTCGACGTAGTCCAGCTCGAGTTCGCGCAGGGGACCGCGGCGGGTCTGACCGACGGTGACGAGGACCAGCGGGGGACCGGAACTCACGAGGCGACGGTGCGCGGGTCGACCTCCGGGCAGTCGCCCCACAGCCCCTCGAGCCGGTAGAACTCGCGGGCCTCCTCGCCGAACACGTGGACGATGAAATCGCCGTAGTCCATCAGCACCCACTCGGCGTGGGGCAGTCCCTCGACCACCGGCTTGCGCCCGGTCTCGACGCGCACGCTCTCCTCGACATCCTCGGCCAGCGACTTGACCTGCCGGTCGGAGGTGCCGTGGCAGATCACGAAGTAGTCCGTGAACGTCGCCTTGCCGCGCAGGTCGAGCACGACCAGCCGCTCGGCCTTGCGCGAGCTGAGCGCCTTCACCGCCGACGCCAGCACGGGATCGCTCCGTTCGCTCGCCATCGTCACGAATTGTACAGGCCGCGCTTGCGGATGTAGCGCAGCACCGGCACGGGGACCATGTCGTCGACCGGCTCCCCGGCCCGCAGGCGGCGGCGGATCTCGCGGGCGGAGATCGGCACCAGCTCCATCGGGACCTGGTACACGGCGAGCCCCTCGGACGGCCCGGCCTCGCCGGCCTGGCGCAGCCGCTGCCGGTCCTCGGGCCTGAGCGCCGTGACGCCGTGGCTGCCGGGCCGCGGCAGGACGGCGAGGTGGGCCAGCTGGAGGATCTCGCCGGCCCGGTGCCACGTCGGCAGCTCGTCGTAGGCGTCGGCGCCGATCACCAGGAACAGCGTCGCGCCGGGGTACTTGGTGCGCAACTCGAGCAGCGTCTCGACGGTGTACGACACGCCGCCGCGCCGAACCTCGCGCGGCGAGGGGATGATCCGCGGCTCGTCCTGCGCCGCCAGCACCGTCATCGCGAAGCGGTCGAACGGGTCGGCCTCGGTCGGCCGGCGGTGCGGCGGGATCGACGAGGTCAGCATCTCGACGACGTCGAGCTGCATCGAGTCGCGTGCCGCGCGCGCGACGTGCAGGTGCCCGAGGTGGGGCGGGTCGAAGGTCCCGCCGTACAGGCCGATCCTCATGCCGCCTCCCGGATCGTCGCGTCCATCAGCCGCACCAGCTCCGGCAGCCCGCGCCCGGCGACCGCCGAGATCGCCACGAATGGCACGTCGCGCCGCGCCGCGGCCGCGCGCAGCGCCTCCAGCCGCGCCGGGTCGTCGAGCGCGTCGATCTTCGTCGCGACGATGATGCGCCGCCGCGCGGCGAGTTCCGGGCTGTACGCCGCCAGCTCGCACTCGAGTACGTCGAGGTCCGAGACCGGGTCGCGCTCGTTGGCCGACGAGACGTCGGCCAACAGCGCCAGCGCGCGGCAGCGCTCGACGTGGCGCAGGAAGCGGTCCCCGAGGCCGCGCCCGCGGTGCGCGCCCTCGATCAGGCCCGGGATGTCGGCGACCACGAACGAGCGGTGCTCGCCCGCGTCCACCACGCCCAGGTGCGGCACGAGCGTCGTGAACGGGTAGTCGGCGACCTCCGGCTTGGCGGCCGAGATGCGCGAGATGAGGGTGCTCTTGCCGGCGTTGGGGAAGCCGACGAGCCCGACGTCGGCGAGGAGCTTGAGCACCAGCTTCAGCCGGCGCTCCTGCCCCGGCTCGCCCGGCTGCGCGAAGCGCGGCGTCTGCCGCGTCGCGGTGGCAAAGAAGGCGTTGCCCTTGCCGCCGCGCCCGCCGGCCGCCGCGAGCCAGCGCTGGCCCGGTTCGACGAGGTCGGCCAGGATCTCCGCGCCGTCGGCGTCGAACACCTGCGTGCCGGGCGGCACCGGCAGCACGAGGTCGTCGCCGGAGCGGCCGGTGCGCTGGCTGCCCTCGCCGTGCCGCCCGCGCTCGGCGTGGAACTCCTTCTGGTAACGGTAGCGCAGCAGCGTGTTCTCCTGCGCGTCGGCGGCGAGCCAGACCGAGCCGCCGCTCCCGCCGTCGCCGCCCGAGGGGCCGCCCTTCGGGACGAACTTCTCGCGGCGGAACGCGACGCAGCCGCGGCCGCCGTTTCCGGCGGCCACGCTGATCGTGACTTCATCGAGGAACACCGGCGTTCGTCAGGGCACGCCGGCCGCGGACATGCGCTGGACGGTCACCCCTGGGCGACGACCGAAACGTACCGGCCGAGCCGGCCGCGGTCCTTGAACTCGACCTTGCCGTCGATCATCGCGAACAGCGTGTCGTCGCTGCCGCGGCCGACGTTGGGACCGGGCTTGAGCGGGGTGCCGCGCTGCCGGACGAGGATGTTGCCGGCGCGAACGATCTCGCCCGCGAAGCGCTTCACGCCGAGGCGCTGCGACTGGCTGTCGCGACCGTTGCGCGAGGAACCGCCGGCTTTCTTGTGAGCCATGGAAGTCTCTCCGTCTGCTGCACGCGGGCGGGGCCGCAGCCCCGCCCACACGTCACGAAATTTCCTCGATGCGGACCAGGCTGTAGTATTCGCGGTGGCCGCGCGTCTTCCGGAACTGCTTGGTCTTGATCTTGCGGAACACGATCACCTTGCGGTCGCGGCGCTGCTCGACGACCCGGCCGCGGACCACGGCCCCGTCGAGGAACGGGGTCCCGACGCGCACGCCGCCGTCGTCGCCGACCAGCATCACGCGGTCGAACCGCACCTCGTCCCCCGGCTCGCCGGCCAGTCGGTCCACCCGGACCAGTTCGCCCGGTTCCACGCGGACCTGCCGCCCACCGGCCGTGATCACAGCAAAAGCCATAAACGCCTCCCAAACTGGTATCGCAGGGGTCGCCAAAGGCGGCCCGGCCAAGACAAAGGGGGGATTCTAGGGGGGTTCGCAGGACCCGTCAACGGCGGGGGATTCCCCGCCGCCCGCGGGTCAGGCCGGGACGCCCGAGCGCAGGCGGGTCAGGGTCTGCTTGACCAGCGCCTTCAGGGTCTCGAAAACGCCGATCCCCTCGGTGGCCACGGCCTCGAAAACCGGCTCCTCGCGCACCCGCAGGACCTTCTCCAGCTCTTCGCGCGGCAGCGCGCTCGGCAGGTCGCGCTTGTTGAGCTGCGCCACGTACGGGATCGCCTGGAAGTCGAGCCCGTTCTCGCGCAGGTGCTGCTGGAGGTTGCGCAGCGACTCGATGTTGGCGTCGTAGCGCGCCTCCTGCGAGTCGAAGACCATCGCCACCCCGTCCGCGCCCTTGACGATCAGCTTGCGCGAGGCGTCGTAGAAGATCTGGCCCGGCACGGTGTAGAGCTGGAACCGCACGTTGAAGCCGCGGATCGCGCCGAGGCTCAGCGGCAGCAGGTCGAAGAACAGCGTCCTCTCGGTCTCGGTCGCCAGCGAGACCATCTTGCCGCGCGCCTGCGGGTTCGTCTTTTCGTAGATCCACTTCAGGTTCGTGGTCTTCCCGCCGAGCCCCGGCCCGTAGTAGACGAGCTTGCAGGTGATCTCGCGGCTGGCGTAGTTGATGAACGGCATGGCTCAGAACCCGTCCCGGAACAGGCTTTCGATGTCGTCGTCGGTGATTTCCGCGAGCGGTGATTCGTACCCGCTGAGCCCCGCGCTGGCGGCGCGCGACCGGTTGACGATCTCGTCCAGCACTTCCTGCATCGCGGGCGTGATCTGCCGCACCCGCAGGCGCACCAGCCCGAGCGACGAGCGCTCGTCGAACGCCACGACGACGATGCCCAGCTCGGACAACGAGGACAGGTAGAGGTGACCGCGGTCGCCCTCGTGGTACATCGACGAGAAGCAGCGCTCGCCGATCATCCGCGCCAGCCCCTCGGTCGCCGCGACGTTGCCGGCCGCGAGCGAGGCCAAGGACGTGCGGTCCACGTCGCCCAGCTCGCCGGCCCAGGCGAGCGGCTGGCCGTTGCGGTCGATCAGCGCGACGAAGCGCGCGTTCGCGTCGTGGACCAGACGCTCCGCCAAGCGCGCGATCCGCCGCTGTTCTTCCTCGTGCAGGATGATATCGACCCCGGTCATCCGGCGCGTAGCCCTCGCGGTCCGGAATCTAGGGCCCGGCCGCGGTTTTTGGTACTCGGGTGAGAGGATAGCCCGGTCCGTCGAAAGCCGGGCGGAAGGCTCGCCATCCGGGGCCGGGTCACAGGTCCCGCCGGCCTTCGAGCGCCCGCGCGAGCGTCACCTGGTCCACGTAGTCCAACTCGCCTCCGACGGGGAGCCCGGTCGCGGGGCGGGTCACCCGGATCGCGCCGGCGGCGGCGGCGATGCGCCGCGCGAGGTACAGCGCGGTCGCCTCGCCCTCGACCGTGGGGTTGGTCGCGAGGATCACCTCGCGGACCTCGCCGCCGGCGAGGCGCTCGACCAGGCCCTCGATCCGGAGGTTCTCCGGGCCGATCGAACGCAGGGGCGAGATCGCGCCGCCCAGCACGTGGTACAACCCGCGGAACGCCCCGCTGCGCTCGATCGCGGCCAGGTTGTCGGGCTGCTCGACGACGCAGATCGTCGCCCGATCGCGGCGCGGGTCGGCGCAGATCCCGCACACCGGCTCCCCGGCGAGGTTGCCGCAGACTTCGCAGGCGCGCAGCGTCTGCGGCAACGTGGCGATGGCGTCGGCGAGCGCCATCACGTCCTCGGCCGGCGAGCGGGCGAGGTGGAACGCGATGCGCGCCGCCGAGCGGCGGCCGATCCCCGGCAGGCGCACGAGCCGTTGGATCAGCGCGTCCAGCGGCGAGGAAGTGTCCGGCACGCCCGCCCCGCGCGGATCAGAAGCCGAGGCCGGGGGGCAGCCCGAACATCCCGGCCAAGGCGCCGAGCTTGCGGCCGGCCTCGTCCTCGGCCTTGCGCTGGGCCTCGGACACCGCCGCGAGGACGAGGTCCGAGATCATCGCCGGGTCGGGTTCTTCCAGCGCCTCGGCCGCGATCGTCAGCTCCAGGAGGTTCTTCTGGCCGTCGACGACGGCGCGCACGGCGCCACCGCCGGCGGTCGCATCGACACGCATCGCGGCGATCTCGGCCTGGATTTGCTCCTGCGCCTTCTGCGCCTTCTTGAGCATCTGGTTGATGTTTCCCGGTTTCATCGCTGCCTCCAGCGGCTACGGTTCGAGGGCCTGGCCGTCCACCACGACCGCGCCGAAGCGGTCGAAGATCTCGCGCACGAGCGGGTCCTGCCGCGCGCGCGCGAGCGCCTGGTCGCGCGTGGGACGCGGCGGCGCGGGCGCCTCCGACTCGCCCACGGTCACGTGCACGGCCGGCGGCTCGGTCCCGAGCACCCGCCGCGCCGCCTCGCGCAGGGCGTCCTTGGCCGCGGGCTGGGTCAGGGGGTCCTTCCAGCGCGCCTTCGCGGCGGGAAGGCTGATCGTCAACGATCCGTCGGGCGCGACCTGGACCTGCTCGGCCACGGCCAGGTAGGCCGCCAAGGAGGGCCGGGTTTCCTGCACGACCTCCGCGATCAGCCCGAGCACGTCGTCGCGCCGGCGCGGCGCGGGCGGCGCCTCCGGCTCGGCTGGTTCGGTTTCGCCCGGCGGCGGTTGCGCAGGGGCCGAGGTGCGCGCCGGTCGCGGCGGCGCGGTGGCCCGGGACGGGGCGATCGCCCCGCGCGCACCACCCGCCGCGGTGTCGGGACCTTCGCCGCCGCCGAGGCTGTCCACGAGCGCCGCGAGCTCCGGCAGGTGCGCCATCTGCGCCATCCGCACCGTCGCGAGGTCGAGCAGCGCGCGCACGGCGCCCGACTGGCGCAGCCGCACCTCGGTGTCGTCGAGCACGCGGCCGAGCCAGACGAGCTGCTCGAGCCCGGCGTCGCCGGCCGCGGCGCGCAGCTCGTCCGCGCGCGGCAACTCGTCGCCCGCGCCGGCCTTGGCCAGCGCGAGCCGGCGCACGCGCTCGAGCGCCTCGCCGGCGAACGCCCGCAGGTCCTGCCCCTCGCCGTCGAGCGCCGCCACGACGGCCAGCGCCGCGGCCGCGTCGCCCCGCAGCACGGAGGCGACGTACTCGGCCACCGCCTCGCCCGGGACGATGCCGAGCGCCTGCCGCACTGACTCGGCCGCGATCTCGTCGCCGGCGAGGGCGCGCACCTGGTCGAGCGCCGACAGGCCGTCGCGCACCGAGCCGTCGGCCGCGCGCACGAGCAGCTCGATCGCCTCGGGCTCGACCTTGAGGCCTTCCCGCTGCGCGACCTCGCCGAGGTGCCGCGCGAGCACCGCGGGGGGCGGGCAGCGGAACGGGAAGTGCAGCGCGCGCGACTCGATCGTCGCCGGGATCTTGTGCGGCTCGGTCGTGCAGAGCACGAACACGCACCACGGCGGCGGCTCCTCGAGGATCTTCAGCAGCCCGTTCCACGCCGACTGCGAGAGCTGGTGCGCCTCGTCGAGGATGAACACGCGGTAGCGGTCGCGCGAGGGCGGGTACTGCGCCGCCTCGCGCAGCTCGCGCACGTCGTCGATGCCGGTGTGCGTGGCCGCGTCCATCTCGAGCACGTCGAGCGCGCGGCCCTGCGCGATCTCGCGGCACGGCGTGCACTCGTCGCAGCAGTCGGCCGCGGGGCCCTTTTCGCAGTTGAGCGCCTTGGCGAAGATGCGCGCGATCGTCGTCTTCCCGATCCCGCGGGTGCCGGAGAAGATGTAGGCCGAGGCCAGCTCGCCGCTGGCGACCGCGCGGCCGAGCGCGCGCACGGTGGCCTCCTGGCCGAGCACCTCCGCGAAGCGCTGCGGGCGGTACGTGCGCGCGAGCGGACGCCGCGTCATCGGGCCTCTCGACCCCGGCGGGCCGGGGAGGAAAGGGCGCCCGGGAGCGACCCGGGCGCCCGCATGGGAGGGGCTCGTCGAGCCTGCGGCACACCCGGCGGCCCGCTTACCGCTGCTCCCTTCCGGGCCTGACGGGGTTCACGGGACCGGGTCGCACAGGTGCGAGCCCCACAAGTTCTGTGTCCGTGTCGGGTCGCCCGCGGCGGCCCGCTCCGGCCCTTGGCGGAGAGAGTGGGATTCGAACCCACGGTACGGTTTCCCGTACACACGCTTTCCAAGCGTGCACCTTCAGCCACTCGGTCATCTCTCCCCGTGGCCGGCCGCCTATTGTAAACGCGGCCGACAGGCGGAACACCTGTTGTGGTTCGGACTCCGGGACGTCCCACTTACGTGCTGGCTCGTCGCCCCTGCTCGTCGCGGTCACGGTCGGGCCGTCTGCGAGTCCAGAGTGGCGTGTCGCCGTCATGGGCGCGCGGGCGGCGGCCCGTCGATCAGCGACGCTCCCGGAAAAAATCGCGCAGCAACCCCGCGGCCTCGTCGGCGAGAACGCCGCCGGCCACCTCGATGCGGTGGTTCAGCCCGTGCAACCCGACCGGAAGCGACGTGAACAACCGGGTCGCGCCGAGCTTGGGATCGCTCGCGCCGAACACCAGCCGCGCGACGCGCGCGTGCACCATCGCGCCGAGGCACATCAGGCAGGGCTCGAGCGTGACGTAGAGCGTCGATCCCGGCAGGCGCGCGGCCCCGGCGGCGCACGCGGCCTCGCGCAGGGCGACGATCTCGGCGTGGGCCGTCGGATCGGCGGAGCCGACCAGCGCGTTTCCTCCGCGCCCCGCGACCGCGCCGTCGATGACGACGACCGCTCCCACCGGCACCTCGCCGGCGTCCGCAGCCGTGCGCGCGGCAGCGAGCGCGAGCCGCATGAAGCTCTCGTCGGCAGCGATCAACGGCAACTCCCCGGGCGACCGAGTTCGCCCGCGTCGCCGGCGACCGGCGCGAGTTCTGCACCGGCCGCCGGCGAGGCGGGAATCATCGCAGATCGAACCGGTCGAGGTTCATCACCTTGTCCCAGGCCCTGACGAAGTCGCGGACGAACTTCTCCCCGGCGTCATCGCTGCCGTAGACCTCGCAGATCGTCCGCAGCTGCGAGTTGGAACCGAAGACGAGGTCCACGGCCGTCGCCGTCCACTTCGCGGCGCCGCTCCCGGCCTGGCGCCCCTCGTAGACGCCGGCGTCGCGGGATTCCGACCACTCCATGCCCGGCGCGAGCAGGTTCACGAAGAAGTCGTTGGTCAACCTGCCGGGCCGGTCGGTGAACACGCCGTGGCGGGAACCCTTGTAGTTCGCGCCGAGCACGCGCAGGCCGCCGACCAGCACCGTCATCTCCGGCGCCGTCAACGTGAGCAGGTTGGCCCGGTCGAGCAGCCGCTGCTCCGGCGTGAGCGGGTCAGCGGGCCGGTAGTAGTTGCGGAAGCCGTCGCCTTTGGGCTCGAGCACCTGGAACGACTCGACATCGGTCTTTTCCTGCGACGCGTCGGTGCGGCCGGGGGCGAACGGGACCGTGATGTCGAAGCCGGCGTCCTTCGCCGCCTGCTGGACCGCGGCGCAGCCGCCGAGGACGATCAGGTCGGCCAGCGAGATCTTCTTCCCGCCGCGCTGGGAGCCGGCGAACTCCCGCTGCACCCGCTCCAGCGTGCGCAGCGCCTCGGCCAGCTCGGCCGGCTCGTTCGCCTCCCAGTCCTTCTGCGGGGCGAGACGCACGCGCGCCCCGTTCGCCCCGCCGCGCATGTCGGTGCCCCGGAAGCTGGACGCCGAGGCCCACGCGGTCTTGACCAGCTGCGCGACGGAGAGCCCGG
>JAGOJY010000047.1 GCA_017994815.1 Acidobacteriota bacterium | reverse complement strand
GGACGCACCCCGGTTCGATCCGGGGCTGGGGGTTGCTGGCGCTGCTGTGGGAGTTCGCGACGAGCTGGGACAAGCCGCGGCAGGGGAGCAAGACGTCGTCGAACGAGATCTACGAGCGGCGCGGGTGCCGCTGCTCGGCGCCGACGTGCACGGCGCGGGTGGTGGAGGACAGCCACACCGAGGCCAGGGGGCGCGGCGGTTCGGACGAGCTGGACAACCGCGACGCCGACTGCCCGTTCCACCACCGGCAGGGCATCCACGGCAGCCTGGCCCGCCGGATGGGCCAGGCGCCGCTGAACACGGTTTGGCGGCTGGGTGTCGGGGCATGGCAGCGCTGGTACCGCAACGAGCTGCGCATCCCCGATCCCGAGCCGGAGTTGGTGACGTAAGCAAGCTGTTGGCAGTGCGGTTCTTTGACAACCGAAGAGCACGTGGGGGCCGCCGCGAGCCGCCGAGACGCGACGCCGTGTCGCGGTCGGCGCGTTTTGGCGCCGTCACGCCGGTCCGGCTGCGCCGGCTCCTACGAGATTGTCTTTCCGGAGGCCACCGCAGGCCGCCCGTGCGGAACGATCGTCCGGGTCACGGCGCGCCGTCCAAACGTCTTCCATCACGGCCATGACGGTCGTTCGATGCACGAGGAGCGTCCCGACGTCTTGACCGCCGACGTTCGCTGCCTGTCATTGGGAGAAAAGAGAAGCGGGGACAGGTGTGCCACCCGTCCCCGCGAGTAGAGCGAAGAACGGGGACAGGTGTGACCACCTGTCCCCTCCGAATCAGAAGTCCTCGCCGCCGCCCATGCCGGGCATGGCCTTCTTCTTGTCCTCGTCGGGGATCTCGGCCACGCAGGCCTCGGTCGTCAGCAGCAAGCCCGCGACGGAGGTCGCGTTCTGCAGCGCGATGCGGACGACCTTGGTCGGGTCGATGATGCCGGTCTCGATCATGTCGACGTAGCGCTCGCCGTGCGCGTCGAAGCCCTTGTTGGTCTCGAGGTTGCGCACGTCGTTGACCACGACCGAGCCCTCGTACCCGGCGTTGTTCGAGATCTGCCGCAGCGGCTCCTCGAGCGAGCGACGCACGATCTGCACGCCGTTGGCCTCGTCCTCGCGGAGCTTCTTCTTCTTGTCCTCGAGCATCGCGTCGAGCGCCTTCTGCGCGCGCAGCAGGGCCACGCCGCCGCCGGGGACGATGCCCTCTTCGACGGCCGCCTTGGTGGCGTGCATCGCGTCCTCGACGCGGGCCTTCTTCTCCTTCATCTCGGCCTCGGTCGCGGCGCCGACCTTGATCACCGCCACGCCGCCGACCAGCTTGGCCAGCCGCTCCTGCAGCTTCTCGCGGTCGTAGTCCGAGGTGGTCTCCTCGATCTGCGCCCGGATCTGCTTCACGCGACCCTCGATGTCGGCCGACTTGCCCTTGCCCTCGATGATCGTCGTGTTGTCCTTGTCGATCTGGATCTTCTTGGCCTGGCCGAGATCGCCGAGCTGCACGTTCTCCAGCTTGATGCCGAGGTCCTCGCTGATCGCCTTGCCGCCGGTCAGGATCGCGATGTCCTGCAGCATCGCCTTGCGGCGGTCGCCGAAGCCCGGCGCCTTGACCGAGCAGACCTGCAGCGTGCCGCGCAGCTTGTTCACCACCAGCGTCGCGAGCGCCTCGCCCTCGACGTCCTCGGCGATGATCAGCAGCGGGCGGCCCGACCGCGCGACCTGCTCGAGCAGCGGCAGCAGGTCCTTCATCGCGGAGATCTTCTTCTCGTTGATCAGGATGTAGACGTTCTCCAGCACCGCCTCCATCCGCTCGGGGTCGGTCACGAAGTACGGCGAGAGGTAGCCGCGGTCGAACTGCATGCCCTCGACGACCTCCAGCGTGGTCTCGAGCGCCTTCGCTTCCTCGACCGTGATCACGCCGTCCTTGCCGACCTTCTTCATCGCCTCGGCGATGATCTTGCCGATCGCCTCGTCGTTGTTCGCGGAGATCGTGCCGACCTGGGCGATCATCTTGCCCTCGACCGGCTTCGACATCTTCTTGATCTCGTCGACCGCGGTCTCGACGGCCTGCTCGATGCCGCGCTTGAGGTCCATCGGGTTCGCGCCGGCGGTGACGTGCTTGACGCCCTCGCGGAACACGGCCTGCGCCAGCACGGTCGCGGTGGTGGTGCCGTCACCCGCGACGTCCGAGGTCTTGCTCGCGACCTCGCGCACCATCTGGCAGCCGATGTTCTCCCACGAGTCGTCGAACTCCAGCTCCTTGGCGACCGTGACGCCGTCCTTGGTGGACAGCGGCGAGCCGAACTTCTTCTCGATCAGGACATTCCGGCCCCGGGGGCCGAGCGTGACCTTGACGGCATCCGCCAGCTTGTTGACGCCGCGCAACAGCGCCTGCCGGCAGTCCTCGCTGTAAACCAGCCTCTTTGCAGCCATTGTGTGATCTCCCTCGCTTACCGCGGGCCGCCTGCGGCGGCCCCCGCGAAAATTCACCGGGCCATCATTCGGTCGGGCCGCCGGCGGCGGCCCCTATGACGGCCCCTCGGATTCCACTGTCCCAGCGGGACGCCTGCGGCCCTACTCGAGGACGCCCAGGATCTCGTCCTCGCGCACGATCACGAACTCGTCACCCTCGATCTTGACCTCGTTCCCCGAGTACTTCCCGAACAGGATCCGGTCGCCCTTCTTCACCTCGAGCGGGTGGACCTTGCCCTGCTCGTCGCGCTTGCCGGTCCCGACCGCGATCACCTCGCCCTCCTGGGGCTTCTCCTTCGCGGTGTCCGGGATGATGATCCCGCCCTTGGTCGTCTCGTTCTGCTCGATCCGCTTCACCAGCACCCGGTCGTGCAACGGCTTGATCTTCATGCCTATGTCCTCCATCCAAGTGATTGATTTTTGGCGGTTTAAGTGCCGGGAAGTAGCACTCCTTCCCGACGACTGCTGACATTAAGATGCGTCCCCGGCCTTGTCAAGGAACGCACGGGACGCGGCGCTCCTCGTGTCTTCCCGGGCACGCGGCTTGCATTTACACGAACTTGCCTCAAGTTATTTCTACGAGGAGGCGAGAAGGCCGACGCATGCCAGTTCGACTCCCGTCGATCGTCGTCGTCGATTCCCAGACCCTCGCGGGCCGCCTGTTGGAGACCGCCAGCCGCCTCGGTGCCGGCCCCATGGATCCTGCCGAGCTCGAGCACCTGGTCGAGGTCGTCACGCACTGCTCGGCACTCCTGCGCGACGTCTACACCGAGCAGCGGCTCGGCGCGATCCTCTCGGGGAACCTCCTGCGCCTGCCGGACTGGCCCCCGCTCGTCGCACCGCTGACCGAGGGCGACGACGACCTGGCGGTGCTCGGGCGTCTGCGCGGTTTGCCAGAAGAAGTGCGGGAAGTCGGCGACAAGGCGCTGTTCGACGTGGCGCTGACCGGGCTGGACCAGGTGCACGGTGTGCCGCTGCTCGAGCTGGGCCCGCGCGCCTACCGGATCGCCGCCGAGGTGCTGGCGCAGATGGCCGACGACGCCCGGCTGCGCGGTCACTTCGTCCACAACCGGCTCGGCCGGCAGTCGGGGCTGGAGGACGAGGTCAAGTTCCTCCGGCGCTGCTCCGAGCGCTTCGACCTGTACTCGCGCCTGCTGCGCCAGGCGGGCGAGGACGCCGGCCAGGCCGCGGCGCGCGAGCGCGCGTCGGCGGCCACGGCTCCGATCGAGCTGCGCGGACGGCCCGAGCCGCCGCTGCCGCCGCCGCCGCCCAAGCGCGCGCCGCGTCCGGCGGCCGCGCCCGAGTCGGCCGCGCCGGGTTCGGCCACGACGCAGAAGCTCGCGGCGTACGAAAGGCTGCTCCTGTTCGCCGGGCTCGACCTGGACCGGCTGCGCGCGGACCTCGAGGCGCTGGTCGTGGACCAGCAGGAAGCGATCGCGACGCTGTGCGACGACCTGGCGCTGTTCGCGGTCGGCACGCAGGGGTTGTTGCGCCCGGCGAGCTACTTCCTGGTCGGGCCGACGGGCGTGGGCAAGAACTACCTCGTCGAGATGCTGGTCGAGAACCTGCGGCGGCAGTGGCAGGTCGAGGTGCCGCTGTTGACGATCGAGGGGCCGAACTACACCTACCCCTCGGACATCAACGAGCTGCGCGGGGCCACGCGCGGGTTCATCCGCTCCGACGAGCCGGGACTCCTGACGGAATTCCACGCGCGCGCGGAGAACTCGCCGCTGTCGATGATCCTCGTCGACGAGGTCGAGAAGGCGCACCCGCAGCTGCGGCGCTTCTTCCTCGGGATCCTCGACCGCGGGACGACGACCGACGCCCACGGCAACGAGCTGGGCTTCGCGGGTTGCCTGATCTTCTTCACGTCGAACATCGGCCACGAGGAGGGGAGCGAGGGGGCGCACCCGATCGGCTTCGGCGGGCTGGAGATCGCCGAGGCGGCGTACCGCTCGGAGCTGTCGCGCTCGCTGCGGCGCTCGCTGTCGCCCGAGTTCATCAACCGCACGAAGATCGTCCGCTTCCGGCACCTGCCGCGCTCGTCGGCGGAGCGGATCGTCGGCCTGGAATTCGACAAGATCGCCGCCCGCTACCGCGAGATGCACGGGCTGGAGCTGGAGCTGACGCCCGCCGCGCGCGACCTGCTGCTGGAGCTGGGCTACTCGTACGAGTACGGGGCGCGGCACGTCGCGGCGGTGCTGCACCGCACGTGCAACGTCGAGATCGGCAAGATGATTCGCCGCGACGAGGGTCGGCCGGAGCGCCACCTCGGCGAACTGCTGGCGCTGCTGCGCGGGGCGCGGGCTTCCGGCGCGGAGCTGGAGCCCGCGGAGCTGGAGCGGCGCGTCCTCGAGGAGGCGCGCGCGCGCGTGGTCTACCGCCGGATCGTCGTCGATGCCGAGGACGGGAAGCTGGTCTACCGCCGGGAGGAGCTGGCGTGAGCTGCCTGGTGGACGACCTCGCCCGGCTGCTGGAGCGCACGTACGACATCGACGCGCACATGCGGCCGCTCGGGCGGTTCGTGGTCGGCGAGCAGGGGCAGGCGCTGTTGACCGCGCGGCGCCGCGTCGTCGAGCGGATCGACGACGCGCACGGCGGCGCGCGCGTTCTCTTGCGGCGGCTCGAGCGCGGCGGCTGGGCGGTGGCGCTGTACCTGCCGGCGGCGCTGGTGGCGCGGCTCGAGCAGCACGACCCGCGGCGCGAGCTGAACGAGGAGAACGCGCCCGACTTCGCCACACTGGTCGAGGAGGTGGACCACCTCGTCACGTTCGCCGACCGCGCCGGTCACGGCGCGGACGTGTCGCTGCTGGAGCTGGAGTGGCACGCCGTGGTCAGCCAGTACCTTGTGCTGGCGCACTTCATCGGCCGGTTGACCGGGCGCACGCGGCTGGCGGGTCACGAGCGCGCGTTCATCGCCCGCCACGTGTTCGACGGCGACGCGGACGCGCCGGACCCCGAGGTCAACGCGCGCTATCGCCGGGCGCGCCGGCTCGGCGCGCTGACGATCGAGGACCTGCGCTCGTGCAACGCCGCCGAGCGCGTGCGGCGCCTGCGGCGCTTCCACCGCGCCTCGCTGCAGCAGAAGCTGGCGCGATTGTCGGCGTAGGGAACCACGAAGCGTCACTTGTGGGCGGTGATGCGGAGCTCGCCGGAGCGGCGCAGGACGTCGATGCCGACCGAGCCGGCGTGGCGCCGGAACAGGAGGTCGACGGCGGCCTCGCCGACGCGCAGCCCGTCCACGCGCAGCCACTCCAGGCAGTCGGGCAGCCGCGGCTGGTCCAGCACGACCTCGCGCCGCGCGGCGTCGATCGTCAGCCCGAGGCAGGCTTGCAGCAGCAGGAACGGCGCCGCGGCGGCCCAGGCCTGCGGGGCGCAGGCGACCGGGTACAGCGTCGGGCCTTCGCCGGGCCGGCGGTGGAACCCGCAGAACAGCTCCGGCAGCCGCCGCAGGTCGACGTGGCTGCTGGCCTCGAACAGCGCCGCGGTGACGCGCAGCGCGGCGCCGGTCAAACCGTAACGGCCGAACCCGGCCGCGAGCAGCGCGTTGTCGTGCGGCCAGACCGAGCCGTTGTGGTAGGACATCGGGTTGTAGCGGGCCTCGGTCGCGGCGACCGTCCGCACGCCCCAGCCGGAGAAGAACGGGTCCTCCAGCATGCCGCCGGCGACCGCGCGCGCGCGGGCCGGGTCGGCGATCCCGGTGAACAGGCAGTGGCCGGGGTTCGAGGTGCGCACGCGGCACGGGCGCTTGTCGGCGTCGAGCGCCAGGGCGTAGGTGCCGATGTCCTCGCACCAGAACGCGTTTTCGAACGCGGCGCGCAGCCGCTCGGCCTGGTCCTCGAGCGCCGCGGCGTGCCCGGAGCGCCCGAGTGCCGCGGCGAGCCGCGCGGCGCCTTTCTTGGCGGCGTACACGTACCCCTGGACCTCGCACAGCGCGATCGGCGGGGCCGCCGCGCTGCCGTCGGCGTGGAACACCGAGTCCTCGGAGTCTTTCCAGCCCTGCTGGGCCAGGCCGCGCGGCGTCCGCCGGCAGTACTCGACGAAGCCGTCGCCGTCGGCGTCGCCGTGGCGGTCGATCCACTCCAGCGCGCGCTCGATGTTGCCCCAGATCGACTCGAGAAACGCGAGATCGGCCGTGCGCTGGTGGTACGCGCCGGCGAGCAGCACGAACAGCGGCGTGGAGTCGACGCTGCCGTAGTAGCGGCCGAACGGGATCTCGCCGAGCGCGGCCATCTCGCCGCCCCGCATCTCGTGCAGGATCTTCCCCGGCTCGGCGTCGCGCGCGGCATCGGACTCGGCGGCCTGCGTCGCGGCGAGGAACGCGAGCACGCCGCGGGCCAGCGCGGGATCGAGCCAGAGCATCTCGAGCGCGGTGATGATGCCGTCGCGCCCGAACGGCACGCTGAACCAGGGCACGCCGGCGTACGGGTACGGCCCGTGCCCGGTGTCACTGACCATCATCTGCAGGTCGGCGCCCGAGCGCTCGCACCAGCCGTTGAACTCCTCGTTGGACGAGCGCACGGACCACGGCGGGGCGGGGGAGAGCGCCGGCAGGGGGCCGGTCCACGGGAGCACCGGCTGCTCGCCCGCGTCGTGCCGACAGCCGAAGGCGAGGTCGATCGCCGTCGACTCGCGCGGGCCGAGCCGGACCGGGAACACGGCCTCGTCCGGGCCGGAGGAGGCCGGGGCCGGCTCGCACTCCAGGACCAGCCGGCGGACGACGCCGTCCAGCCCGTGGTACGCCATCTCGATCGCGGATCCGCGCGAGCGGCGCGCAAGCGCCTGGCCGCGGCGCGCGCGCGACATGCCGCGCACCTCGAAGATGTCGGCGAAATCCGCGCCGAAGACGAGCGTCAGTTCGATCTGGACCGGCTCCGGGCCGAAGTTCGTCACCCGCAGCCGCTCGTGGCACGTCGCGTCGCGCAGGAACTTGGAGCGGAACACGTGCACGGTGCCCCGCGGCAGGATCGCGCCGCCGGCCAGCGGGATGTCGGGATTGCTCAGGTCGACGGCCAACAGCGCGTTGTCCTGCCGGACGTGCGAGCTGAGGAGCATCGGGCGCACGCCGGCGACGAGGAGTTCCAGCCGCGACAGGTAGCGCGTGCCCTCGTGGTACAGGCCGTGCTCGCCCAACCCGCCCGGGAGCATGTCGCCGTACGGGTCGAACACCGCGAACGTCTCGCCCTGCTTGAGCACGCGCGTGCGCTGCGTCGCGCGCGCGGAGGTGCCGAGGATGTAGTACTCGCCGTTGACCTGGATCTGGTCCTGCACCTGGTCCTCGCCGGGGCGCTCAGTCGCCGACCGCGCGCAGCGGGGCCGTCGCGCGGGTCAGGTTCCGGTAGACCGCGAAGTAGTCCCGCGCCATCCGGGCGGCGGTGAAACGCCGCTCGAAGGCGGCGCGGCAGGCCGCGCGGTCGAGTTCGAGCGCGCGGCGCGTGCCGCGCACCGCCGCGTCGAGGTCGTCCACGACGAAACCGCTGACCCCGTCCTCGACGATCTCGGCAACCGACCCGTGGCGGTAGGCGACCACCGGGGTCCCGCAGGCCAGCGCCTCGATCATCACCAGCCCGAACGGCTCGGGCCAGTCGATCGGGAACAGCAGCGCCGCCGCCTCGCCGAGGAACTCCTGCTTGTCGCCGTCGTGGATCTCGCCGACGAAGTCCACCAGCGGGTCGTCCAAGAGCGGCTGGATCTCGCGCGCGAAGTACTCCTGGTCGGCGCGGTCGACCTTGGCCGCGATCCGCAGCGGCATCCCGATGCGCCGCGCGATCTCGATCGCGCGGTCGGCGCGCTTCTCGGGCGAGATCCGCCCGAGGAACGCCAGGTAGCCGCCCGCCCCGCGGCCGATCCGGAACAAGTCGGGCGGCAGGCCGTGGTGCACGGTGCCGACCCAGTGCGCGGCCGGGAGCGGGCGGCGCTGGGCGTCGGAGATCGAGACCACGGGCATGTCGTCGTACTCGTCGTAGAGCGGGGCGAGGTCCGGGATGTCGAGCCGGCCGTGCAGCGTGGTGACGTGGGCGAACTCGTGCCGGCGGGACAGCGGGAAGTGCAGGAAGTCGGCGTGGAAGTGGACGACGTCGAAGTCTCGGAGCCGCGAGAACACCTGCTCGAGCTGGAGCATGTGGTGCGCGAGCGGGAGCGCGCAGCGCTCGTCGAGCCGCAGCGCGCGCTCGCAGGCCGGCACGAGCCGGGCGCGGGTGCGGGAATCGCCGCTGGCGAACAGCGTGACTTCGTGCCCGGCGTCGATCAGCGCCTCGGTGAGCCAGGACACGACGCGTTCCGTCCCGCCGTACAGGCGCGGCGGGACGCTCTCGTAGAGCGGGGAAACCTGTGCGATCCGCATCGAGGGGCCTCGGCCCTCCCCGCGCGCGTGAAGCGCGACGGGCGGGCGTGCTCGCCTCGGGCCGACGACCACGGGATTCTGGGCGGGTGTTGATTACCGGTCAACTTGACCGGCGGGTATCACTCGAGCTTGCGGCCCACGCGGACCTTGGCCGGACGCAGGACCTGCCCTTCCAGGGTGTACCCCGCGCGCATCTCGTCCAGCACGAGGTTGTTCTGCGCTTCGTCCTCGACCGGGATCACCGCGACCGCCTCGGAGAACGCGGGGTCGAACGGCTGGCCGAGGACCTCCAGCCGCCGCAGGCCGATCGCGGCCAGCGCCTCGTGGATCTGCCGCACGACCAGTCGGATGCCCTCCGCGACCGAGGCGTCGCCGACGTGGGCGATCGACAGCTCGAAGTTGTCGAGGGCCGCGAGGACCCCGGCCAGCGCCTGCCCGAGCTTCGCGCGCACGCGCGCGTCCTGGTCGCGCTCGAGCCGGGCGCGGGTCGCGTCGAGGTCGGCGCGGGCCGCGCGGTAGGCGTCCTTGATCTCGCGCAGGCGCTGCTCGGCGTCGCGCGCCCGCTGCTCCCAGGCGCGCGCCTCCTCGGCGGGGACGACGTCCGGCGGGAGGTCGATCGCGGCCGCGCCGCCGTCGGCGTCGTCCCGCAAGTCGCCATCCGCGGTGAAGCGCCGGCGGTCCTGCACCGGCACGTCGTCCGGGGCGTCCTCGAAGCGGTCGTCAGCCATGCCGCACCCTCACAGCGAGCGCCCGCCCAACAGGCGCTTGATCCGTTCCTCGAGCGGCGGGTGCGTCGAGAACAGCGACATGAACGCGCCCCCCGACAGCGGGGACACGATGAACATGTGGGCGCTGGCCGGCGAGGCGTCCATCGGGATGCGCCCGGAGAGCTGGCCCAGCTTGCGCAGCGCGCGGGCCAGGCCGTAGGGGTTGCCGGTGATCGTCGCGGCGCCCTGGTCGGCGGCGTACTCGCGCGAGCGGCTCACCGCGAGCTGCACGATCAGCGCCGCGAGCGGGGCCACGATCATCAGGAACAGCAGGCCCAGCGCGCCGCCGCCGCCCTCGCGCTCGTCGCGCCCGCCGAACCCGCCGAACATCGCGGCCCAGCGCGCCATCGAGGCGATCATCGTCACCGCGCCGGCCATCGTGGCGGCGACGGTGCCGATCAGGATGTCGCGGTGGCGGACGTGCGAGAGCTCGTGGGCGATGACGCCTTCCAGCTCCTCGTCGTCCATCGCGCGCATCAGCCCCTCGGTCACGGCGACCGCGGCGTGGGCCGGGTTGCGGCCGGTGGCGAAGGCGTTGGGCTGCGTTTCCGGGATCAGGTACAGCCGCGGGCGCGGCATCCCGGTGCGCGCGACCAGCCGGTCGATGATCGCGTCGAGACGCTGGACCTGCCCGGGCTGCAGCTCCTGGGCGCGGTAGCGCGCCAGGACGATCCGGTCGGAGAACCAGTACGTCCCGAAGTTCATCACCACCGCCAGCACGAAGGCGATGATGGCGCCTTGCTGGCCGCCGACGAGCTGGCCCACGAC
Source organism: Acidobacteriota bacterium (assembly GCA_017994815.1). Classification (GTDB taxonomy): domain Bacteria; phylum Acidobacteriota; class Polarisedimenticolia; order J045; family J045; genus JAGOJY01. The sequence goes on along the minus strand of JAGOJY010000047.1, from coordinate 22,829 downwards.
GACGAGCAGCACCGTCAGCAGCGCGAGGAGGAAGAAGGTCTTGAGTGTCGAGCCCATGTTCGTCTCCGGGGCCGTTGCAGGCGGCCCCCGCAGCGTGGCCGAGCATTCCCTGGGGTCAGGGCCGCCCGCGGCGGCCCGCCGGGGAGCGGCCGATCAATCCGCCTGGACGGGAATCCTGCGGAAACCGCCGGTTTCGCGCTTGCCGATCACCACCTCGAGCACGCCCTGCGCGCAGGAGGCCCGCACCTGCTCGGGGTCCACCGAGTCCGGCAGCGCGTAGCGGCGGACGAACGGGCCGAACGGCCGCTCGAGCCGGCACAGCGCCCCCGGGTCGAGATCCTGGGGCTGGCGCCGCGTGCCGCGCAAAAGCAGCTGGCCGTTTTCCAGCCGCACGTCCAGGTCGCCGGGGGAAACCCCCGGGACGTCGGCCCGCAGGACCACGCGGTCGGGCAGCTCGTACAGGTCCACGCGCGGCGTCCACTCGCCGCCGGCGGCGGGAACTTCGCCCGGCTCCGTCCGCGCGAGCAGCTCCTCGAACAGCCTGTTGATCCTGGTCTTGAGGTCGAGCATGTCCTGCATGGTTTCGCTCCCGGGCCCAAGTTTAGCGCGGACGAGCATTTCGCATCGGCCGGGCACCCCGTCAAGGCCGCCGGTGGCGCCGCACCCGGGGACTTGCCGCCGGAACGGGCGGGAACGAACGTCAACGGTGGCGGCCCGGCCAAGGCCGCCGGGGGCGCGCGATGGTCCAGGCGGGTCAGGCGGTCAGCGTCGTCATCGACTACGACTCGTGCGACAACACGCAGGCCTGCCACGCGGTCTGCCCGGTCGAGGTGTTCGAGATCCGCGACGGCACGGTGGTCGTCGCGAACATCTCCGAGTGCATCGTCTGCTTCAAGTGCGTCGAGTGCTGCCCGAGCGGCGCCGTCACGGTCGACTACTGACGGCCGGGACAGGTGGAACACCTGTCCCCTAGAATCCACGCGATGTCACCCGGCCGAGAGGCGCCCGGCAGCGCGGCCACGCGCAGGTACCCGACCGAGGATCGCGGCCGGAAGCTCGTGCTGCGCGGCCCGTTGGAGCGCGACCGCGACCGCGTGCTGCACGCGCGCTCTTTCCGCCGGCTCTCCGGCAAGGCGTTCCTGTTCCCGGCCGACAATGCGTGGCAGGCGCGCACGGCGCTCGCCGTGACGCTCGAGGTCGCCTCGGCGGCGCGCGTCATCGCGCGGCACCTCGGGCTCGACGAGGACCTCGTCGAGGTGGTTGCGCTGGCCCACGACCTCGGCCGGCCGCCGTTCGGCGCCGCGGGCGAGCGGGCGCTCGACGCGGTGCTGCGCGCGCGCGGGGTCGAGGGCGGTTTCTCGACGCGTGTCCAGACGCTGCGCGTGGTCGACCTCCTGGAGGTCCGCTACGAGCATCCCGGCCTCAACCTGACCGACCGGGCGCGCGAAGCGCTGTGCAAGCTCGACGGGGCGCCGGCGGCGCCGCCGCCCGGGATCGACCCGGCCGGGCTCGGCGCCGGCAGCCCGCCGCCGCGGGAGTCGCTGGCCGTCGCCGCGGCGCGCCGGGCCGTGGCGACTCTGAGCGCGCTCGAGGACGCGCTGGCCGCGGGGTTCGTCCCGCTCGCCGCGGTGCTGCGCCTGCCCGAGCCGGCGGCGCTCGCCGAGCGGCTGAAATCGTCGGGCGGCTGGCCGCGCGGCGTCTTCCGCCAGCGCGCCGCGCTGCACCGGGCGCTCGCGCACGCGGTCCACAGCGACATCCTGCTCGCGTCCCGGCGCCGCGCGGGGGCGATCGGCCCCGGCCCGCGCGTCGCGCCGCTGCTCGCGCGGCTCGACGAGCTGGTGGCGACGCGGGTCGGCTCGAGCCAGGCCGGCCGGCGCTTCGAGGCCCAGGCGGAGCGCACGGTGGCGACGCTGTTCGAGCGCTACGAGGACGACCCGCGGCTTCTGGACGACTCGGTCCTGCTGCGCTACAAGGAACTGACCGGCCGGGCCTACCTGCGGGACCTGCCGCGCGCCGCGCAGGAGCGCGAGATCGCGTCGCACTTCCGCGGGCGCGCGGAGTTCGCCAGGCTGTTGGCCGACCACATCGCGGGGATGACGGACCGGCACGCGGCCCAGCTGCTCGAAACCGTCACCGCCGGGAGTTGCTGATGCGCATCGCGATCGGCGCCGACCACGCCGGCTTCGAGTTGAAGAACCACGTCGCGGGGCTCCTGCGCGCGGCGGGGCACGAGGTGCAGGACGTCGGGACGCACTCGGCGGAGAGCGCGGACTACCCGGACTTCATCCGCCCGGTCGCGCAGGCGGTCGCCGCGGGCTCGGCCGAGCGCGGGATCGTGATCTGCGGGACCGGGATCGGCGCCTCGATCGTCGCCAACAAGGTACGCGGCGTGCGCGCGGCGCGCTGCACCTCGGAGTACGACGCGCGCTACGCGCGGCTGCACAACGACGCCAACGTCCTCGCGCTCGGCGCGCGCGTCAGCGGGCCGGGGCTGGTCGAGGCGATGGTCGAGGTGTTCCTGGCGACCGCGTTCGAGGGCGGCCGCCACCGCCGGCGGGTCGAGAAGATCGAGCCGTGAGCCCCGGCGACGTCGGGGCGCTGTTCGGGCCGGGCGGCCGGCTGGCCCGCGCGCGCGGGTATTTCGAGCACCGCGCCTGCCAGCAGCGGATGGCCGAGAACGTCGCCCGCGCGTTCGCCGAGCGCCGGCACCTCGTGGTCGAGGCCGGGACGGGCACCGGCAAGACGCTGGCGTACCTCGTCCCGGCGCTGCTCGTGGACGAGCCGGTCATCCTCTCGACCGGGACCAAGGCGCTGCAGGACCAGATCGTCCAGCGCGAGTTGCCGATCGCGCTCGCCGCGACCGGCCGCGAGGGCGACGTCGTCGTGCTCAAGGGGCGCGAGAACTACCTCTGCCTCAAGCGCCTGCAGGAGCTGGGGGCCGAGCCGCGGCTCGACCTGTTCGCCGAGATCCCGGTGTTCAAGGCGCTCGAGCCGTGGTCGCGCGAGACGCGCACCGGCGACCGCGCCGAGGTCCCCGGGCTGCGCGACGCGTCGCCGCTGTGGGCCCAGGTGGACGGCCGGGCCGACACCTGCACCGGCACGCACTGCGCCGAGTACGACCGCTGCTTCGTGTACGCCGCGCGGCGGCGCGCCGCCGTGGCCAAGGTCGTGATCGTCAATCACCACCTGCTGTTCGCCGACCTCGCGCTGCGCCGCGCGGGGCCGGGCCGGATCCTGCCCGACACGCCGTTCCTCGTGCTCGACGAGGCGCACCTGGCCGAGGAGGCCGCAGTCCAGCACTTCGGGCTGCGGCTCTCGCAGCGCATGGCGCTGGACCTCGCGCGCGACGCGCGCCGCGAGCTGGAGCAGCAGTCCGGGCGCCTCGCCAGCGCCGACGAGGTCGAGGTCGCGGGCAAGGCGCTGTTCTCCGCGCTGCGCCCGCGCGAGGGGCCGGGGCGCGTGGCGTTTTCCGCGCGCCACGCGGGCGCGGCGCTGCAGGAGCTGCGCGAGGTGTACGCCGAGGGACTCGCGCGCGTGGCCGAGGCGCTGGGCGGCGACGGCGAGCGCGCCGAGGAACGCGCGCTGCTCGTCGCGCGCTGCGCCGCGCAGCGGCTCGCGCTCGACGAGCTGTGGGACGCGCCGCGCGCGGGGCACGTGGTGACGGTCGAGCCGCAGGGCCGCGAGGGCGCGGTACTGGCCGCGTGGCCGATCGACGTGGCGCCGCTGTTGGCCGAGACGCTGGGCGAGGTGCCGAGCGTCGTCGCCACGTCGGCGACGCTGGCGATCGGCGGGCGGCTGGACCGGGCGGCGCGGCGGCTCGGCATCGCCGAGGCGCAGCGGGTGCTGATCGCGTCGCCGTTCGCGCACCGCCGGCAGGCCGTGCTGTACGTGCCGGAGGCGTTCCCCGAGCCGGGCTCGCCGGAGTTCCCCGAGCGCAGCTTGCGCGAGATCGAGCAGCTGCTCGAGATCTCGCGCGGCCGCGCGCTGGTCCTGTTCGCCTCGCACCGCGCGCTGACCCGGGCCGCCGAGCGCCTGCGCGGGGCGCTCGCTTACCCGGTCCTGGTGCAGGGTGAGGCGCCGCGCGAGATTCTCGTCGAGGAGTTCCGGCGCGAGGTGCACTCGGTGCTGCTCGGGACGGCGTCGTTCCGGCAGGGGATCGACGTCCCCGGCGAGGCGCTCTCTTTGGTGGTCGTGGACAAGCTCCCGTTCGCGGTGCCGGACGATCCGCTGGTCGCCGCGCGGGCCGCGCTCGTCCGCGAGCGCGGCGGCGACCCGTTCCACGAGGAGCAGTTGCCGGAGGCCATCATCTCGCTGCGGCAGGCGCTCGGACGGCTGATCCGGTCGCACGGCGACCGCGGGGTGCTCGCGCTGCTCGACGTCCGCGTGCGGACCCGGCGCTACGGCCGCACGGTGTTCGAGTCGCTCCCCGACTGGCCCGTCGTGTCGGACCTCGAGCAGGTCCGGCACTGGTTCCAGGACGTCGTGGACCGCGACTAACGCTCCGGGGTCAACGAGTTGTCGCGGTCGGTGCGCCTGGCAAACACGGTTGGCGCGAAGGGTGAACTGCGCTAGGCTTGCGCCCGCAATCCGCGAGTTCTAGCTTGCCTGAGGAGGAGAATCCGGCGCTCATGCTGAAAAAGAAGACGATTCCGAAATCCGACAAACTCTCCGTGACCTTCGAGACCGGTCCGCTCCCCGGCGCCGCGTCGGTTCACCTGGCAGGTGATTTCAACGACTGGAATCCCGCCTCGCACCCGATGAAGCAGCGCAAGGACGGTTGCTGGTCGATCACCCTGCGCCTGCCGCGCGAGCGGGAGTACCAGTACCGGTTCGTGATCAACAGCCGGGACTGGGTGACCGACGACCAGACCGACCGGACCGCCCCCAACCCGCACGGCGGGATGAACGCGGTCGTCCTGACCTGACCGCGGCCAAGGCGCGCTGCCAGGGGAACTGTCTTCGGGCGGGCAGGGTGCCCGCCCGCTTTGCATCCGGGTTCAGGAGTGAACGACGGGGACGGGCGCCTCGCCCGCGGCGGGGGTTTCCTCGGCCTGCGGCCCGGTCTCCGTCGCCGCGGACCGCGGGCGCCGTTCGGGCGTCAGCGGGCGCAGCAGGCGGCGGGTGATCGGCACGAACTTGTCGGCCGCCTCGCGCAGGTCGGGGGCGGTGCTGCGCGGGAAGCCGAACACCTCGACCCGGCAGCCCTTGAGCTTGAGCTGCCGCACGAGCGGGACGAAGTCGCCGTCGCCGGTCACCAGCACCACGACGTCCAGGTGCTCGGCGGTGGACAGCGCGTCGAGCGCCATCTCGAGGTCCCAGTTGCCCTTCATCGTGCGGTCGGCGCGGATCCGCAGCGGCTTGCGCTTGACCTCGTAGGCCTTGGCCTGCAGCAGGTGGATGAAGGCGCTCTGGTCGATCTCGCGCGCCTCGACGAGGTACGCGACCGCGCGGACGAGCTGGCGGTCGTGCGACGCCGCGGCGAGCAGCGCCTCGAAGTCGAGGCGCGCGTTCTTCTCGCGCGCGCCGTAGAACATGTTCTGCACGTCCACGAACATGCCGACCCGCGGCGTGTCGCCGCGGCGCGCGCGCGCGGCGACCGGGGCCGGCTCGGGGGCCTCGCCGGACCCGAGCGCGGCGCGGATGCCGGACAGTTCGCGCAGGATCGCCTCCTGCGCCGCGGCCGCGGCCCGCGACTCGACCTCGTGGATGTCCACCACGCGCTCGATCAGCTGGCCCAGCGAAGAGACGCGCCGCGCCAACTCGGCCAGCGTGTCGCGCCGGTCCTTGTCGTTCTGCCGCAGCTTCTGCAGGTTGGCGCCGGTCCGGCGCTGCTCGGTGGTGAGCCGCCGCAGGGCGGTGGTGATCTCGCCGGTGCGCTCCTGCGCCCGCCGCTCGTTGAGGTCGCCGATCCGCTTCTCCAGCCGCGCGATGTCGCGCTCGAGCCGCTGGCGGTCGTCGCGCTGCGATTTCTCGCCGACCCGGAGGTCGCGGACCTCGACCAGCCGCTGCGAGAGCCGCTCCTCGAGCGAGGCCGCGTGCTCCAGGGCGCGGGCGAGCTGGGTCTCGAGCTGGCGCACGCGGCCTTCCAGTTCCCGGCGCTCCTGCTCCAGCTCGCGCAGCCCGGCGCGCTCGGAGGCGACCTTGGCCACCCACTTCGGCCGGCTGCCGGGGTCCTGGCCCAGCACCGCCGGGGCGATCAGCTCCGCCGCGGCGCGGATCTCGGCCGCCGGCAGCGGCGGGCGGGCGAGGCGGGCCAGCCGGTGCAGCACGCGGGCCGAGTTCCCGTCGGGGGCGCGCAGCATCGCCGCGACGGCGTCGCGCAGCTGCTTCTCGTCCCAGTCCTCGGGGCCCGGGGAGTCGGAACCGGCCAGCTCGTCGAGGCGCTCCAGGAGCTGCGGCGCGAGCGCGGGATCCTCGGCGACGCGGTCGGCGACGGCGTTCGCCCGCTCGACCGGCGGCAGGTCGCCGGCCTCGGCGTCGCCGAGCGCGGCCGTGGCGGCGGGGTCGAGCAGGCCGGCCAGGACCAGGCGCAGACCCTGGGGTCCGAGCCGGTCGAGGTAGGTGTCCCAGCCGACCATCGTGAGGGCGCCCTCCGCGCGGCGGATCATAGCACCCCGGCGCGCGGTTTCCCGCCGTTTGCCGCCCTAAGCCGTTGAGGACGTGAATGTTACAATCCGCGATCGGCGCGCCCGGCGTCCGCGGGCGGCCGAGGTATCCTTCGCGGTCGCCGGCCACGGCCGGCGAGGGGAGCGATGCGTGATCTCCGGGATCGGCGTCGACATCGTGGACCTGCCGCGGATCCGCGGCGTGCTCGAGCGCCACGGGCCGCGCTTTCTCGACCGGGTGCTGACGGCGGGTGAGCAGGCGTACTGCCAGCGCCACCGCGATCCCGCGCCGCACGTCGCCGTCCGCTTCGCGGCCAAGGAAGCCGTGCTCAAGGCGCTCGGGACCGGCTGGTCCGGCGGGATCCGCTGGACCGACGTCGAGGTCGTGCGCGGGGAGAGCGGGCCGCCGCGCATCGAGCTGCACGGCGTCGCCGCGGAGGTGGCGGCCGGGGCGCGGGTCCACGTCTCGCTGACCCACGACCGCGGCGCGGCCGTCGCTGTCGCCGTCCTGGAGCGCTGATGGAGCCGGCGCGCAGCGCGGCCGCGCGCCTGCGCGATCGCCTGCGCCGCGCCCTCGTCGGGATCAGCTGGTTCTCGGTGTTCCATCCGCGCACGGTGCTGATCGCCGTCGCGATCATCACCGCCGGCGCGGTCTACTGCGCGATGCAGCTCGACCTGTCCACGGACGTCGAGGACCTCCTGCCGCGCGACGTCCCCTCGGCGCGGCGCATCCGCGAGATCCTCGGCCGCTACGGCTCGAGCGAGCCGGTCCTGGTCGCGATCGCCGGGCGCGGCGCCGAGGACGTCGAGGACCGCACCGACCTGGCGCTGGCGATCCGGGACCGGCTGGCCGACAACCCGCTGGTCCACCCGGCGCAGGGCATGTTCGGCGAGGACCCGTGGGCGCTCCTGGAGGGCCCGCAGGCCGACGCGCTGCTCCTGTACCTCGACCCGCGCGCCGTCGCGCGGCTGCCCGAGGTGCTGACCGGCGCGGCGATCGACCGCCGCGTCGCCGCGAACCGCGAGGTGCTGCTCTCGCCGATCGGGCCGGTGACCAGCCGGCTGATGGCGGTCGACCCGCTCGGCTTCTCCTCGCTCGCGCTGGCCAACCTCGGCGCGATCAAGGGCGGGCTCAAGGTTTCGGTGCGCGAGGGCGTGATGATCACCGAGGACCAGAAGTACGTCCTGTTGGTGGTCCGCCCGGCGGTGCGCGCCACCGACATCGAGGTCGCGCGCAAGCTGATCGACAGCATCGCGGACGCCGCGCGCGACGCGATGGGCGAGCTGGGGCTGGAAGGGGAGGTCGGGCGCGGCCCGGTCCCGGCGGGACTGCCGGCCGACTCGGTCTACGTCGGGCTGACCGGTTCGCCGTCGATCCTGCTCGACTACCGCCGGATGCTCGGCTCCGACGCGCGGATGATCTCGGTCGTCTCGTACGTCGCGCAGCTGGTCCTGTTCCTGTTCGCGTTCCGGCGCTTCGGCGCGCTGCTGATCGCCGGCACGTCGCTGGCCGTGGGCGTGGTCTGGGCGCTCGGCTTCGCCTGGCTGGCGATCGGCGAGATCAACATCTTCACCGCGGGGTCGATCGGGATTCTCTGCGGGCTGACGGTCGATTTCACGGTCCACATCTACAACCGCTACCTCGAGGAGGTCCACGCCGGGCGCGACATGCTGCGCGCGTTCTCGGCGGCGCACGGCGAGACCGGGATCGGGATCATCGCCTCGGTCGGGGTGATGGTCTGGTCCTTCGCCGCGGCCGGGATGTCGGAGTTCCGCGGCCTGCGGGACCTCGGGATCATCTGCGCCGCGGGCCTGACGCTGTCGCTGGTGGTGTGCCTGTTCCTGGTCCCGACGATGACCGCGCTGTGGGTCAAGCTGATGCCGCGGCCCGACCGGCCGCGCGGGCTGGCGACGTTCGGCCTCGCGCCGGTCCTCGGGGCGGTGCTGCGCTGGCCGCGGGCGACGGTCGTGGTCACGCTGCTGCTCACGCTCGCGCTGACCGTACCGGCGATCGGCGTGCGGCTCGACGACGACTTCTCCAAGTTCCGCCCGCAGACCGCGCCGGCCGTGATGCTGCAGAACGACATCGCCGGCCGGATCGGCACGTCGCTGCAACCGGTGCTGGCGCTCGTCCCCGGTCGCGACGCGGACGAGGTGCTCGAGCGCAGCGCGCGGCTCGAGCGCGGGCTGCAGCAGCTCCTGGCGGAGCCCGACCTCGGCGTCAGCGCCGTGCTCGGGCCCTCGCGGCTCGTGCCGCCGCGTTCGCGGCAGGAGCAGGTGCTCGACGAGCTGCGCGGGCTGCGCGCCCGCGGCGCGATCGACCCGGCGCGCGTCGAGCAGGACCTGCTCGACGCGCTCGCGCGGCACGGCTTCGCGGTGGACGCGCGCGCGCGCGAGGCGGCGGCGCGGGCGCGGCGGATCCTCGAGCGCGACGTGCCGGTGACGGTGGAGGAACTGCGCGCGAGCCCGCTGGGCGAGCTGCTGGACGACATGATGCTGCGCGACAGCGGCGGCGCCTGGCTCGGGGTCGTCTCGACCTACACGCGGCAGGAGGCACGCTCGACGCGCGTGATTCCCGCCGTCCGCGCCGCGGTCGAGCGCGCGGGCGTCCCGGCCGAGCTGGCCGGCGTGCGCGTTCTGAGCCAGGAGGTCCGGCCGATCATCTTCCGCGACGGGCTGATCGCCACCGTCGTCGCGGCCGGTGGCGTGATGGTGATCCTGCTGCTCGCGTTCCGCAGCCTGCTGCTGGCGGCGCTGACGATGGTGCCGCTGGTGATCGGGATCCTGGCCTCGGTCGGCGTGATGGCGCTGGTCGGGATCGACTTCAACCTGGTCACGATCTCGATGCTGCCGCTGATCCTCGGCATCGCGATCGACAACGGCGTGCACGTGGTGCACCGCTACGTCGAAGGGCTGGAGCACGGCGGGCACGAGAACCTGCGCGAGGTGATGCTCCACACCGGCCGCGGGGTGGTCATGGCCTCGCTGACGACGATCGCCGGCTTCGGCGCGCTGTTGTTCGCCGACTACCCGGGCCTGATCTCCTCGGGCGTTCTGGCGATGCTCGGCACCGGCGCGACGCTCCTCGCCGCGGTGACGATCCTGCCCGCCCTGCTGCTCTTGGTGCCGCGCCGCCGCTCCTGACCGGCGGCGTGGCGACACCCCGGACAGCGTGGCAGCATTCGGGGTTTTCACCGAGGATCCCCCGTGCCGGAAACCGAGATTTCGTTTTTCGCTCGTGTCGGGCTCGCGTTCGCGGCGTTTTTCCGGACGCTGGGCGACGCCGCGTTCGCGGCCGGCGTTCGCCGGTTGCGCGGCGGCGCGGTGACCGCGCTGCGCAGCGCGCCGGCCGAGTCGGCGCTGCAGCTGCTCGGCCTGTTGCAGCGCGAGGCGCGCCTATTGGACTTCGTGGACGAGGACATCGCGGGCTACGCCGACGCGCAGGTCGGCGCCGCCGCGCGGGTCGTGCACGAGGGCTGCCGCAGGGTGATCCGCGAGCACGTGAAGCTGGCGCCGGTCCGCGGCGAGCAGGAAGGCGCGACGCTGCAGGTCGACGCCGGGTACGACGCGGCCGAACTCCGGCTGGTGGGCAACCTCGTCGGCGCGCCGCCCTACCGCGGCGTGCTGCGGCACCGCGGCTGGAGGGCCGACGACCTCAAGCTGCCGCTGTTGGCCGAGGGCCACGACGTGCGCGTGATCGCGCCGGCCGAGGTCGAGTTGTGAGCGGCACGCCGTACACCGTCGGCCTCGACCTCGGCACGACGCACTCGGCGTTGGCCTGGGTGCGGCACGGCGAGGACGCGGGCGCGGACGCGGCGGCGATCGAGGTGCTGGGGATCCCGCAGCTCACCGCCCCGGGCAACGTCGAGGAGCGGCCGCTCCTGCCGTCGTTCGTGTACCTGCCGATCGAGGGCGAGTTCGCGCCGCCCGCGCTGGCGCTGCCGTGGGCCCCGCGCACCGGCGCGATCGTCGGCGAGCTGGCGCGCGCCCTCGGCGCGAAGACGCCGCTGCGGCTGGTCTCGAGCGCCAAGAGCTGGCTTTCCGCGGCCGGCGTGGACCGCCGCGGGCCGATCCTGCCGGCCGGTGCGCCGGACGACGTCCCGCACCTCTCGCCGCTGGACGCGTCGGTGCTGTTCCTCGAGCACCTGCGCGCGGCGTGGGACGCCGCGCACCCCGACGCGCCGTTGTCCGAGCAGCAGACCGTGCTGACGGTGCCGGCCTCGTTCGACCCGGCGGCACGCGAGCTGACCGCCGAGGCCGCGCGCCGCGCCGGACTGGCCCGCGCGACGCTGCTCGAGGAGCCGCAGGCCGCGTTCTACAGCTGGATCCACGGCGCGGGTCGCGGCTTCCGCGAGCAGGTGCGCGCCGGCGACCTGGTGCTGGTCGTGGACGTCGGCGGCGGCACGAGCGACTTCTCGCTGATCGCGGTCGTGGACCAGGGCGGCAGCGTCGAGCTGGAGCGCGTCGCGGTCGGCGAGCACATCCTGCTCGGCGGCGACAACATGGACCTCGCGCTCGCGCACCTCGTGCGGGGCAAGCTCGAGCAGCGCGGCGAGCGGCTCGACGGCTGGCAGATGTCGGTGCTCGCGCACGCCTGCCGCGCCGCGAAGGAGCGGCTGCTCGGCCCCGCGCCACAGGCCGAGGAGCCGATCGTGCTGCCGAGCCGCGGCTCGAAGCTCGTCGGCGGATCGCTGCGCGCCGAGCTGACGCGCGAGGAGGTCGCCGCGGCGGTGCTCGACGGCTTCTTCCCGCGCGTCGGCGCCGAGGCCCGGCCCGCGGCGCGCGCGCGGACCGCGCTGACGCAGCTCGGGCTGCCGTACGCGCAGGATCCCGCGGTCACGCGCCACCTCGCCGCGTTCCTCGGCCGCCAGTCGCAGGCCGCGGCCGAGGCCGCGCAGGGTCGCCGCCTGCCGACCGCGATCCTGCTCAACGGCGGCGTGTTCCGCTCGCCGGTCCTCGCCGGGCGGCTCGTGGAGGTGATCGGCGCGTGGTGCGCCGGCGCCGGCGCCCCGGCCCCGCGCGTTTTCGCCGGCACCGACCTCGATCTCGCGGTCGCCCGCGGCGCCGCGTACTACGGCCACGTGCGGCGCGGCGGCGGCGTGCGCATCCGCGGCGGCACGGCGCGCTCGTTCTACGTCGGGATCGAGGCCGCGCTCCCCGCGGTGCCGGGGATCGAGCCGCCGCTGCGCGCGGTGTGCGTGGCGCCGTTCGGGATGGAGGAGGGGAGCGAGGCGGAGCTGCCGCCGCAGCAGTTCGGGCTGGTCGTCGGCGAGCCGGTGCGGTTCCGCTTCCTCGGCTCTTCGGTGCGCCGCGCCGACCGCGTCGGCGACATCGTCGAGGACTGGTCGGCCGACGAGCTGCAGGAGCTGCCCGCGATCGAGGCCACGCTCCCGGCGGAGAACCGCACGCCGGGCGAGGTCGTTCCGGTGCGGCTGCACGCCGCCGTGACGGAAGTCGGCACGCTGCGGCTGGAGGCGGTATCGCCGGGCGGCGAGCGCTGGGACGTCGAGCTGAACGTGCGCGAGAGCGCCTGAAGCGTGGCCGAGTACGTCGTCGGCATCGACCTCGGGACGACCAACACGGTCATCGCCCGCGCCGAGCTCGGCTCCGCCGGGCGGCCCGCGGTGTCGGTGTTCGACGTGGACCAGCTCGTCGCGCCGGGTCAGGTCGCGGCGCGGCCGATGCTGCCCTCCACGCGCTACCACCCGGCGCCGGGCGAGCTGCCGGCCGAGCAGGTGCGCCTGGCGTGGAGCGTCGCCGATCCGGGCGGGGTCGAGCCCCCGCCGATCATCGGCGCCTTCGCGCGCGAGCTGGGCGGGCGCGTGCCGGGGCGGCTGGTCGTCAGCGCCAAGAGCTGGCTCATCCACGACGCCGTGGACCGCCGCGCGCCGGTGCTGCCGTGGGGCGCGCCGGAGTCGGTGGCGAAGGTCTCGCCGGTCGCCGCCAGCGCCAGCTACCTCGCGCACGTGCGCGCCGCGTGGGACCACCACCACCCCCGCGCGCCGCTCGCCGCGCAGGAGATCGTGCTGACGATCCCGGCGTCGTTCGACGATAGCGCTCGCGCGCTGACGGTGGCCGCCGCGCGCGAGGCCGGCCTCGAGCGGGTGCGGCTGGTCGAGGAGCCGCAGGCCGCGATCTACGACTGGCTCTCGCGCCAGGGAGAGGGCGTCGCCGACGCGCTGGCAGGAACGCGGCTGGTGTTCGTGTGCGACGTCGGCGGCGGCACGACCGACCTGACGCTGGTCCGCGTCGAGCTGCGCGAGAGCGGCCCGCGCCTGACTCGCATCGCGGTCGGCGAGCACCTGCTCCTCGGCGGCGACAACATGGACCTCGCGCTCGCGCGGCGTGTCGAGTCGCGGCTCTTCTCGGGCGGGCAGCCGCTCGGCACCGCCGGCCTCGCGCTGCTCGTCGAGCAGTGCCGCGCGGCGAAGGAGCGCCTGCTCCTGCCCGGCGCGCCGGCGCGCACGACCGTGACGGTGCTCGGCAGCGGCTCGCGACTCGTCGGCGGGGCGCGCTCGGCGGAGCTGACGCGCGAGGAGGTCGGCGCGGTCGCGCTGGAGGGCTTCTTCCCGGCCGCCGGTGCGGACGAGCGGCCGTCGGCGCCGCGCGGCGCGGCGCTGCGCGAGTTCGGCCTGCCGTACGTCGCCGATCCCGCGGTGACGCGCCACGTCGCGGCGTTCTTCGCGCGCCACGCCGAGGCGATGCGCGAGCCCGCGCCCGACACCGTGCTGCTCAACGGCGGCGTGTTCCGCGCGGCGAGCCTGCGGGCGCGCCTGTTGGATGTCCTCTCGGCGTGGCGCGGCGAGCCGGTCCGCGAGCTGGACAACGCGGAGCCCGACCTCGCCGTGGCGCGCGGCGCCGCCGCTTACGGGCTGGCGCGGCGCGGGCTGGGGCTGCGGATCGGCGGCGGCTCGGCGCGCACGTACTTCGTCCTCGCGCAGGGCCGCGGGCACGGCTCGCGGCAGGCGGTCTGCCTCGTCCCGCACGGCGCGGAGGAGGGGGAGCAGGTCGTGTTGCCCGAGCGCACGTTCTCGCTGCGGCTCGGGCGCCCGGTGCAGTTCGAGGTCGCCTCGTCGACGACCTCGCGCAGCGTGGCGCCGGGACAGGTGCTCGACACCGAGGGCCTGGAGCTGACGGCGCTGCCGCCGATCGCGGCCGTGCTCGAGGCCGGCTCCGGTGTCGAGGCCCCGGAGCTGCCGGTGCGGCTCGCCGGGCAGCTGACCGAGATCGGCACGCTCGAGTTGAGCTGCCTCGCCGCCGACAACCAACGCCGGCGCTGGCAACTCGAGTTCCAGCTGCGCGGCGCGGCGGGCGCGGCGGGCGCGGCGGCGGTCATCGGCGCCGCCCATCCGCGGTTCGCCGAGGCGCGCGAGAAGATCCAGCGCATCTACGCCCGCAAGGCGCAGGCGCTCCCGCCGCGGGAGGTGAAGAACCTCCCGCGCGAGCTGGTCTCGATCCTCGGCGACCGCGCGGGCTGGAACACCTCGCTCTTGCGCACGCTGTTCGGCGTCCTCTGGGCCGGTGTCAAGCGCCGGCGGCGGACCGCGGAGCACGAGCGCGTGTGGTTCCAGCTCGTCGGCTACTGCCTGCGCCCGGGGTTCGGCCACCCGCTCGACGAGTGGCGCGCCGGCGAGCTGTGGACGCTGTACGAGGAGGGGGTGCAGCACGGCGGGCTGGCGCAGGTCGAGACCGAGTGGTGGACGATGTGGCGCCGCGTGTGCGGCGGGCTCGACGCTCGCGCGCAGGAGCGCCTGCTCGAAGCGGTCGAGCGCCGCGTGCGCAGCGCGCCCTCGCGCAAGGCGCCGGCGGCACCGGCCGGCGCGCCGGAACTGGTCCGCCTCGCGGGCTCTTTGGAGCGGATCCCGCCCGCGCGCAAGGCGTCGCTCGCGGAGTGGCTGATCGAGCGCTCGTCCGGCGAGCCGGGCGGCGCGCACCTCTTGTGGGCGGCGGGCCGGCTCGGCTCGCGCGTTCCGCTGTACGGCAGCGCGCACGAGGTGGTCCCGCCGCGCACCGCCGAGGCTTGGCTCGAGCGCCTGTTGGCGCGGCCGTGGTCGGCCGACGCCCCGGCCGCCTTCGCCGCGGCGCTGATCGCGCGCCGGAGCGGCGACCGCGAGCGCGACATCGCGCCAGCGCTCGCGGAGCGCGTCGCGACGCGGCTCGCGCAGGCCGGCGCCCCCGCCAGCTGGCAGCGCATGGTGCGCGAGGTCGCGGCGTTCGAGGACGACGACCGCCGCCGCGCCCTCGGCGACGCCCTCCCGCCGGGCCTGCGCCTGTTGGATTGACCCTCGGCAGACGTGAGCGGAGAGCGGGTCAGGCGGCGTCCGGTGGCGGCGGGACGGCGAAGCCGATGCGGCGCCGCGAGGGGCTCTCGCGCTTGAGGCCCTCCGTGATCCGCTCGTACTCCCGCTCCATCTCCGGCGTCACGGAGGCGCGCGTCTCCGCGAGGGCGCGCTCGAACGCGCCGCGCGGCACCTCGGAGGCGTTGAGGCTCGCGCGCAGCGCCTCCAGCCCGGCGCGGCGCACGAGATCCTCGAGGTCGGCGCCGGTGAAGTTCTGCGTGCGGCGCGCGAGGTCCTCGAGGTCCACGTCGGACGCCATCGGCATGCGGCGGGTGTGGATCTGCAGGATCCGCAGCCGCCCGGCTTCCTCCGGCACCGGGACGTAGACCATCTCGTCGAGCCGCCCGGGCCGCAGCAGCGCGGGGTCGATCAGCCCGGGCTGGTTCGTCGCGCCGATCACGACCACGCCGGTCAACTCCTCCAGCCCGTCCATCTCGGCGAGGATCGTGTTGACCACGCGCTCGGTGACGGCGGGCTCGCCGAGCCCGCCCCCGCGCTGCGGCGCGAGCGAGTCGATCTCGTCGATGAAGACGATCGCCGGTGCGACCTGCCGCGCGCGCTGGAACAGGCGCGCGATCTGCTTCTCGGACTCGCCGTACCACTTGGAGAGCAGGTCGGACGAGCGGGTGGCGATGAAGTTGGCCTCGGACTCGCGCGCCACGGCCTTGGCCAAAAGCGTCTTGCCGGTCCCGGGCGGGCCGAACAGCAGGAACCCTTTCGGCGGGCGGATCCCGACGCGGCGGAACGCCTCGGGGTTCCGGAGCGGCAGCTCGATCCCCTCGCGCAGCTTGCGCTTGGCTTCCTCCAGCCCGCCGATGTCGTCCCAACGGACGTCCGGGACCTGGATCATGATCTCGCGCAGGGCCGAGGGCTGAATCCGCCGCAGCGCCGTCAGGAAGTCGCCCGCGGTCACCTTGAGCTGGGCCAGGACCGACTCGCTGATCGTGGCGGCGTTCAGGTCGATCGAGGGCAGGTTGCGGCGCAGCGCGTCGATCGCCGCCTCGCGCCCGAGCGCGGCGAGGTCGGCCCCGACGAAGCCGTAGGTGATCCGCGCCAGCTCGTCGAGCTTCACGTCCTCGGCCAGCGGCATGCCGCGCGTGTGGATGCCGAGAATCTCGCGGCGGCCCTTCTGGTCCGGGACGCCGATGACGATCTCGCGGTCGAAGCGGCCCGGCCGCCGCAGTGCCTCGTCCAGCGCGTCCACGCGGTTCGTGGCGCCGATGACGACGACGTTCTGCCGCGGCTCCAGCCCGTCCATCAGCGTCAACAGCTGCGCCACGATCCGCCGCTCGACCTCGCCGCTGGTCTCGGAGCGCTTGGGCGCGATCGAATCGATCTCGTCGATGAACACGATCGACGGCGCGCCCTGGCGCGCCTGCTCGAACACGTCGCGCAGCCGCTGCTCGGACTCGCCGTAGTAGCGGCCCATGATCTCCGGGCCGGCGATGTGGAAAAAGCGCGCGTCCGACTCCGCGGCGACCGCCCGCGCGAGCAGGGTCTTGCCGGTCCCGGGCGGGCCGTGCAACAGGACGCCCTTGGGCGGATCGATGCCGAGCCGCTGGAACAGCTCGGGGTGCTTGAGCGGCAGCTCGATCATCTCGCGCACCTGGTCCACCGTGCTGCCCAGCCCGCCGACGTCGTCGTAGGTCGCGCCCTTGGCGCTGCGCTCCTCCGGCTCCGCGTACTCGGGCAGCAACTCGATCTCCGTCTCCTCGACGACCTGCACCACGCCGCGCGGCTTCGTGCCGACCACGGCGAGGCGGATCTCCTGCAGGCCGAACGTGCGCTGGCCGAAGAACTCGCGCAGCATCTCGTCCGGCTGGCCGTCGCCGTGGTGGTAGACCGAGGTCGAGACGAGATCGCCGGCGACGAGCGGGCGTCGGAACAGCGTGCGCTTGAGCGCCTCGCCCGAGCCGACCAGCCGCACGTTCTTCTGGCCCGGCGCCAGGGTGACGCGGCTCGCCGGTTTGACGTCGGCCTTCCGAACCTCGACGAAGTCCGAGATGCCGACGCGGGCGTTCGCCCGCTGCAGCCCGTCCAGGCGGATGATGTCCAGCCCGGCGTCGTCGGCGTGCGGGCGGATCGCGATCGCCGCGGTCGAGCTCTTGCCCACCAGCTCGACGATGTCCCCTTCTTCGATGCCGATCTTGCGCATCGACTCGCGGCTCAGTCGCGCCACGCCCTTGCCGACGTCCTGGCTGCGCGCGGCGGCGACCTGCAGCTTGAGCCCGGTCCGCGCGTCGACATCCCTCGATTCCGACATGCTGGCTCCGACGGGAGTTCGGCCGCCGGCCCGCGGGCGGGGGCGAGCGCCTCCCCGGAGGGTAGGCGGTTCCGCGGTCGGCGCAACCCGCCGGGTTTTGCCCTCTGTTCGCGCCGCGGCGGACTAGAATCGCGCCGCGGAGGAACCGATGGGCCCGAGATCGCTGCGGCGCGCGCTCGCGTGCGCGTGCTCCGTCGTGCTGGTCGCCGGTGCGTCGTGCGGCGCGGACGCCGCGGCGGAGCGCGGCGTGACGCTCGAGCGGTTGCTGCCCGGGGCGACGTTCGACCCGGCAATCCCCGCGCCCGAGGCCGCGACCGGGGTCCGCCCCGGCGCCCGGCCGCTGCGCCCGGACGAATTGCTGGCCTACATGCTGGCGCTCGACACCGCCTCGCCCCGCGCGCGCTGGATCGAGTACGCGCGCTCGCACGAGGGGCGCCCGCTCGGCGTGCTGGCGGTCGCCGACGAAGCCGCACTCGCGCGACTCGAGCAGTTCCAGGTCGAGCACGCCCGGCTGGCCGACCCGCGCGGCCGCGCGCCGGCCGAGGACGCGGCGCTCGCCGCGCCGGCGCGAGCGGTGGCCTGGATGACGTACGGGATCCACGGCGACGAGCTGTCGAGCTGCGACGCGGCGGCGGTGCTCGCCTACTGGCTCGTCGCCGGCGAGGACGAGCGCGCGCGGACGCTGCGGCGGGAACTGGTCGTCTTCATCGACCCGACGCAGAACCCCGACGGCCGCGCCCGCGCCGTCGCGCAGGCGGCCGCGTTCGCGCACCTCGTGCCGAACGCCGACGGGAGCGATCTCTCGCACGCGGGCGTCTGGCCGTGGGGCCGCGGCAACCACTACCTGTTCGACCTGAACCGCGACTGGATCTCGCAGGTGCACCCGGAGAGCGCCCGCGCGGGGCTCATCGCCGCGTGGAGCCCGCAGCTGTTCGTCGACAGCCACGAGATGGGCGCGGACAGCAGCTATCTCTTCTCCCCGGCGCGCCACCCGTTCAACCCGTTCCGCCCCGCGCGCCAGCAGCGCTGGGCCGAGCGCTTCGCGGCGGACCAGGCGCGCGCGCTCGACGGCCGCGGGTACAGCTACTACACGCGCGAGTGGAACGAGGAGTTCTTCCCGGGCTACGGCTCGGCCTGGGCCTCGTACCTCGGCGCGGTCGGGATCCTGTACGAGATGTCGAGCACCGACGGGACGCTCGTGCGCCAGCGGCCGGGCACGATCCGCACCTTCGCCGAGGCGATCGAGCACCAGCTCACCAGCTCGGTCGCGAACCTGGAGACGCTGGCCGCGAACCGGGCCGAGGTGCTGCTCGACAGCATCCGCAGCCGCCGCGACGCCGTGCAGCGCGGCGCCGAGGGGCCGGTGCGCGCGTGGCTCCTCCCGCGCGGGCGCTTCCCCGCGCGCACCGACGCGCTCGCGGCGCTTTTGGCGCGGCAGGGGATCGAGGTGCTGCGCAACGCCGCGGCGGTGCAGGCCGCCGGGGTGCGCGACGCGCGCACCGGCGAGACGAAGAGCGTCGAGCTGCCCGCGGGGAGCTGGCTCGTGCCGATGGCGCAGCCGGCCGGCTCGCTCGCGCGGGCGCTGCTCGACCCGCACGTGCCGATGGAGGCGGCCTTCTTCCGCGAGGAGCGCGAGTACCTCGAGCGCGGCAAGGACTCGCGCCTGTACGACGCGACGGCCTGGTCGCTGCCGCTGCTCCACGGCGTCGAGGCGTACTGGTCGCCCGTCGCGGTCGCCGGCGCGTGGACTGCCGCTGTTCCCGAGCCGCGGCAGGGGAGCCTGCGCGCGGCCGCGGGCGCGGTGGCCTACGTCATCGATGGCAGCGGCGACGAGGCCGCGCCGGCGCTCGCCGACCTGTTGCAGCGCGGGATCGCGGTGCGCGTGGCGGAGAAAGAGTTCCGCGCGGCGGGTCGCGACTTCGGCCCGGGGACGCTGCTGGTGAAGCGCGAGGGCAACCCCGCCGACCTCGCCGCGCAACTGGCGGAGGTGGCGGCGCGCTGGCCCGTGCAGATCGAGGCCGTGGCGACCGGAAAGTCCGAGCGCGGGCCGGACCTCGGCGGCAACTACTTCCACCCGCTCGTCGCGCCGCGCGTCGGGGTGTGGTCGGGCAGCCCCGTGAACCCCGGGTCGTACGGCTTCGCCTGGCACCTGTTCGACGAGGTGCTCGGGCTGCGCTTCGCCGGCCTGGACGTGAACCGCTTCGGCGGGACCGACCTGTCGCGGTACAACGTGCTCGTGTTCCCGCCGGCGTTCGGCGGCGGGTACCGCGAGCGGCTGGGCGAGAAGGGCCTGGCCGAGCTGCGGCGGTGGATCGAGGCCGGCGGCACGGCGATCGGCGTGGGCGACGGTGCCGCGTTCCTCGCCGCCAAGGACGCGGGGCTGACCGCGACCCGGCTGCGCCACGAGGCCCTCGACCGCTTCCCGCCCGTCGTCTGGGGGATCAGCGCCGACGCGGCGCGCGCGGGGGGGAGCTTCGACGCGCGCGGCGAGCTGGCGCGACCGGCCGAGCCGGTGGCGAGGCCGGCGACGGCCGCGACGGCGGCGCGATCGCCGTACGACGTGGCGCCGGTGCTCGGCCCCGGGGCGCGCCCGTTCGCGCAGGGGTTCGAACAGGGGAGCCCGGTCGCCGGCCCGCCGGTGGCGCTCGCGGAGTGGCTCGAGCCGCTGCTGTCCCCGGGCAAGGAGCGGCCCGACGCGGAGGACCTGGCGCGGGCCGACGAGAGGCTGCGCCGCTTCGCGCCGCAGGGCGCGCTGGTGCGCCTCGAACTGGATCCCGACTCCTGGCTGGCCTGGGGTCTGCCGGCGGAAGTGGACGTGCTGGTCGCCACGGACCGCGCCCTGGTCGCCGAGCCCCCGGTGAACGTCGCGGCGCGCTTCGCGCCACTTGAGCGGCTGCACCTGGGCGGCTTGCTGTGGCCCGAGGCGGCGGGGCGCCTGGCGCGCACGGCGTACGTCGCGCGCGAAAAGGTCGGGCGCGGGCAGGTGATCCTGTTCGTGGACGACCCGCTGTTGCGCGGCTGGACGATCGGCACGCGCCGGCTGTTCGAGAATGCCGTGCTGTTCGGCCCCGGCCTCGGGACCGCGTGGTCCTCGCCCTGGTAGCGCGCTGATGCCGGGCCGGGGCGCGGTCAGACCGCGCCGAGGATCCTGTCGACGCCCGGCGGCGGGCCGAAGTCGCCGCGCAGCGCCTTGAGCGCGTGGCGCTCGGCCTCGATCTCGCCCCGCGTGCGGAAGCCGAACCGCCGGAGGACCGGGACCGGCGGGCACCAGCCCTGCAGCGCGTGCTGCAGCAGGAAACCGCCCACGACGAGCGGGAGCAGCAGGAAGCGCCGGTCCCGCAGCCCGAGCAGTGTCCCGGACAGCGCCAGGATCGACGCGTTCATCTCGATCGCGCGTTCGATGTCCCACTCGCGGTCGAGCTCCGCGAGACGATCGTCGATCTCGCCGGGGTGGCGCGAGTAGTACAGCACGCGCCCTTCCATCAGGCAGCGGATCCGGTTGTTCACGCCTTGGTCGGTGTTCGACGTGACCCGTTCGTTGGTGGCCGGCAGCGACATGGGAGCCTCCCGCCGCACGTCGGGTCCCGTGGGGTCGTTCTCCAAGGATAGCGGGCCGCGGGCCGCGGGCGACTTGCCGGCGCGCATGGCTACGGGCACAGGTCCGGGCCGTAGAGCGGCGGGCGCGCGCCGCCGTCGCTGTCGGCGCCCAGCGTTCCCTCGCCGCCGTCGTTGCGGGCGCCGACAAGGAAGCCGCGGTTCGCGGAGAGCGAGGGGAGGTAGGCGGAGGTCCCGCCGCCGAGGTCGGCCTCGCACGTCCCGTCGAACGGCACGCCGAGCGGGGTCG
Source organism: Acidobacteriota bacterium (assembly GCA_017994815.1). Lineage (GTDB taxonomy): Bacteria > Acidobacteriota > Polarisedimenticolia > J045 > J045 > JAGOJY01. The sequence continues at coordinate 1,778 of JAGOJY010000047.1, read as the reverse complement.
CGACGAGCGCGTAGCGCTGGGCCGGCCCGCCGTCCTGCGGCGCGGTCCAGGCCAGCCGGTAGCCGCTGCCCTCGCGGCGGAGCGTCAGCCCGCGCACCTCGCCCGGCGGCTCCGCGGCCTGCGGGCGCACGCCGAACACGCGTGGCGGCGCGCCGCGCTCGAACGCCCCGAGGTCGGGCGCCGCGCCGGCGTAGCCGTCGTTGATCCCGGGCAGCACCCGTCCCGCGTCGATCGCGCGCGCCGACGAGCGGAGCGCCAGGTCGGCATCGTCCACCGGGTAGGTCGAACCCTCGCCGGCCGGGTAGGCGGCGCCGGCGAACTCGGCGTAGGTGACCTCCAGCCCGTGCTGTTCGAACCCCTCGCCGGCGAAGAACGCGGGCAGGTCGACGTAGCCGTGGCGGTCGCTCGCGCCGTACGGGGCGCGGTTCCAGTCGATCATCCGCGAGCCGTTCGAGCCGCTGTAGCCGTTGTGGTCGAGCGCCGTCAGCGGGTGCTGCACCGCCCCGGTGCCGACCGCGATCGACGAGGTCGCGGGGTTGGCCAGCAGGAGGTTGTTGAACAACCGCGCGTTGGGCCAGCCGGCGTCGGATTCGAAGGCGTAGTCGTGGACGATCAGCGTGTTGTGGTAGGCCTCGATCCCGGCCGGCTGGTTGTGGAACTTGAACGAGTTGGCGGCCATGTTGTACGCCGCGTTGCCGATGAAGTACGCCGGTCCGCCGTAGAACGGCTGCGCGCTCAGCGCCGTGTGGGCGTTGGTGACGCGGTTGCGGAGGATGCGGATGTTGTGGAAGCCGTAGTCGGCCGACAGCCCGTCGTCGTAGCACTCGTACAGCTCGTTGGCCGCGATGTCGTTGGAAACCGAGGGCGGGTTGCGCCAGTCGACGCTGGCGTTGGTGATCTGCCCGCCGCCGGTGTCGCTGTGGGCGATGCAGTCCCAGAACCGGCCGACGGTGTTGTTCTCGACGGCGTGGCCCTTGCCGTAGACGCGGATCCCGGTGTGCGAGATCGAGTTCTCGTTCGCGCCGCCGTACGGGTACCACGCGGGGTTCCAGCCGATCACCTCGTTGTCGAGGATGTTCCAGCCGCGGTCCTTGCCCGCCGGCGACGACGCGCCGCCTACCCCGGCGTACACGGCGTTCATCCGCACCGAGCGGACGGTCAGGCCGACGGCGTCGCGGGCCGAAAACACGGTCCCGGCGTTCTGGACCGTGAAGCGCTCGAAGTGCAGGTGCTTGGTCCCGGTCAAGAGGAAGTACGACTGGCTGTTGCCGCGGCCCGGCGGCACGCCGCCGTCGAACACGACCGCGTCCATGGACTCGCCGCGGAAGACGATCGGCGTGGCCTCGGTCGTCGCGCGCGAGGAGAGGAAGCCGAGGTCCATCGGGCCGCGGACGTACGTTCCGGCGTGGATGAACACCACCTCGCCCGGCTGGGCGTCGCGCGCCGCGGCGACGAGGTCGCTGTAGCACGGCTGCAGCCGGCCGGTGCCGCAGCTGGTGTAGACGTGGAGGGTGCGCGTGCCGCGGGGGTGCGGCGGGACGGCGCGGGTCGCGGCCGAGAACGTGCGCTCGGCCGCGCCGCTGACACCGTCGGGATCGCTGAGCACGATCCGCACGTCCCAGCCCCGGCCCGACTCCAGGTCGAGGACGCTGCCGGCGAACAGGTTCCCGCAGATCCAGCCGTCGATCCCGGCCGGCTCGCCGTCGACGCGCAGCATCGGCGGACCCTGCCGCCAGCCCGCGTCGCCGGTCGCGCGGTACCAGACCTCGGCCATGGCG
>JAGOJY010000115.1 GCA_017994815.1 Acidobacteriota bacterium | reverse complement strand
TTCTCCGCCTCGCACATGAAGTACTTGCCGGAGGCCTTCGGCTTTCCGGGCACGAAGTCGTCCGAGTACTCCTTCACGAGCTTGTCGAAGCTCTCGCCGGCCTTGGCCCGCCTGAGCACGTCGTCGGCGAGCTGCTTCGCCTCGTCCTTGGTCCGGCCGATCGGACGGGTCATCGCGGACCCGTCGAACGCGATGAGAACGTGCTGGACCTCGATGCACCCTTCCGGAAGCGGGGCGGACGCGGCCGTCCCGAGAACCACGGCCAGCGCCGCGGCGAACGTCAGCAGGGTCAAACGCATGGATCCTCCCAAGAGCCCGCGGGCCGAAACTACCACCGCCGCGCGCCGGCCGCACGCGGGGCTTGACCGGGGGGTGGGGATCACCGTACACAACGCTCACAGGGAGGTCGGCCCGGAGGGCCAGCGTGGCGGAAGGGCCCGAAATCAGTCGCGAGCGGCTCCTGGACGCGCTGCGGCGCACCGGCGGCAGCCGGGCGCAGGCGGCGGAACTGCTCGGCGTGGCCCGCGCCACCGTGTACCGGCTGATCGATCGCCACGGCCTGCGGGCCGACGTCCTGCGAACCGTCGCGCAACGCTACGAAGTCGTGGCGCGTCTCGGCCGGGGCGCCGCCAGCGACGTCTTCCGGGTCCGCGACCGGCTGCGCGACGGCGCCGACCGCGCGCTGAAGCTGCTCTCGGCCCAGCCCTGCGACCCCGCGGCGCAGGAGCGGCTGCGGCTCGAGTTCCGCCGGCTGGCGATGCTGCGCCACCCCGGGCTGGTCCGGGTCCACGACTTCGGCGTGGACGACGACACGCGGCAGCCGTTCATCGTCATGGACCTCGTCCCGGGGCGGCCGTTCGCCGAGGCCACGCAGGGGCGCCCCGTGCCGTGGGTCCTCGAGGCCGCCGCGGCCGCGCTCGCGGCGCTCGAGCACCTGCACCGCAACGGCCTCGTCCACCGCGACCTGAAGTCGGAAAACGTGCTGGTCGAGGCAGACGCCGCCGACCGCCCGCAGGTCGTGGTGATGGACCTCGAGCTGAGCGACGTGCTCGCCGGCCCGGGGCTCCCGCCCGGCGGCTCCCTGCTCTACCTCGCGCCCGAGGTGCTGGCCGGCGGCCGCGCCACGCCGCGGTCGGACCTGTACTCGTTCGGGGTGCTGCTGTACCTCGCGCTGGCGGCGCGCTTCCCGTTCCAGGGTGCGACCGCCGCGGACACGATCGAGGCCCAGCGCCGCGGCGAACCCGATGCCCCCTCGGCGGCGCGCGCGGAGATCGCGCCGGAGCTGGACCGCGTCGTGCTGCGGCTGCTCGCGACCGATCCCGCCGCGCGCTACCCGGACGCCGCGTCGGTGCTGGAGGATCTCGCGCCCTTCGTCGCCGGCGGCGCGCGCCCGGCACCGCGCTTCGACTCGGGGTTGGAACTCGTCGGCCGCTCCGCGGAACTGGACCGCCTGCTCGAGCTGGCGACGCCCGCCGAGCGCACCTCCCGGCGCCCGCCGCTGGTCGTGCTGCTCGGCGAGCCGGGCATCGGCAAGACGCGGCTGCTCGAGGCCGCGCTCGACGAACTGCGCTCGCGCGGCGTGCGCGTCGCGCGCGGCACGTGCCGGGCGGCCGAGGTCGGCGCGATGACGCCGGTCGCCGAGGTGCTGGCCGAGGCGCTGCGCGGCTGCGACGGCTCGGGCCAGCGGGCCGAGGACCGCATCGCGCGCAGCCACGCGCCCGCGCTGGCCTTCGTCGCGCCGCGGCTCGCGGCCGGCGCCACCGCCGGGGCGGAGCCCAACCGCACGCAGCTGCTCGACTCGCTGGCAACGCTCCTGGTGGAGGTCGCCGAGCACCACCAGCTCGTCATCGCCTTCGACGACCTGCAATACGCCGACGCGTTCGTGCACGACCTGGTCTGGCTCCTCGCACGCCGCGCGCGGCGCACGTCGATGCGCGTCGTCGCGACCTCGCGCCCGGCCGAGGACTGGCCGGCCGTCGCGACGCTGCTCAAGGGCGCGGCGGCGGAGGCACTGGTCGAGGCGCCGACGATCGGACCGCTGCCGCAGCCGGCGGTGTTCGAGCTGGCCTCGCGCGCGATCGGGCCGGCGTTCGCCGGGCTGGTCAGCGAGCCGCTGCTGCGCCTGACCGGCGGGAACCCGTTCTACGTGCTGGAGGTCCTGCGCGACGTGGCCGAGCGCGGGCAGCGCCTCGGCCCGGGCGAGGGCGTGCGGCTGCCGGCGACCGTGCGCGACGCGATCGTCGGCCGGCTCGGGCGCGCCGGCGAGCCGGCGCGCCGGCTGCTCGCCGCCGCCGCGACCTGCGGCCGGCCGTCCGGCGGCGCCGAGCTGGTCGCGGTGGCGGACCGCGCGGCGTCGGCGGGCGACGTCGAGGAACTCGCCGCGCGGCGCCTGCTCGCGCGGCTGCCCGACGCCCGCCTGGAGTTCGCGCACGCGTTCCTGCGCGAGGCGGTGCTCGACTCGCTCGACGCGGACGAAGCGCGGGAGCTGCACCTCGGCTGGGCCCGCGCGCTGGAAGCGGCGGGCGACGCGACGCTGGTCGAGCGCGCGGGCCACGTGCTCGCGTCCGGCGAGCACGACCGCGGCCTGTTCCTCGCCGCCGCAGCGCAACTGGAACGCTCGTGGCAGCACCGCGCCGCGCGGCCGTTCTACGAGTCGGTCCTGGCCCGCCTGCCGCAGGACGATCCCGCGCGGGGCGAGCTGTTCCCGCGGCTCGAGCGCGCCGCGTGGACCGCGCGCGACATCGAGCGCGGCGCCGCGATCTGCACCGAGTGGGCGGAATGGGCCCGCGCCGCGGGGCAGCCGGGGGTCGAATCGCGGGCGCTGGCGCTGCTCGCGGCGCGGCTGCGCGACCGCGCCGACTGGCCGGCGGCCCGCGCCGCCGCCCAACGCGCCTTCGAGGTCGGGCGCGAGGCGGGCGACGCGCGCGCCGTCACGCACGCGCGCAAGGTGCTGGCGGCCGTGCTGTGCATGGCCTGGGACCACGCGGGAGCGCTGCGGCACCTCGAGCAGGCGCTCGGCGAGGCGCGGCAGGCCGGCGACGCGCGCACGACCGCGATGTGCCTGCACGACATCGCGCTGCAGGTCGCGCTGGACGGGCGGCCCGTCGAGGGGCTGGAGGCGATCGCCGAGGCCGGGCGGCTCTTCGGAGAGGTCGGCGACGAGACGTGGAAACTGTTCGTGCACTCGAACGAGGCGCTGATCCTCTCGTACCTCGGCGACCTCGACGGCGCGGCGGGCGTGCTGCGCGAGACGATCGCCACCGCGCGGGGCCAGAACATCGAGGGGCCGCTGGAGTTCGCGCTCGAGAACCTCGCCTTCACGCTGCTGCGCGCCGGGCGCTACCCCGAGGCGCTGTCCGTCGCGCGCGACCTGTTCGAGCAGGCGACGCGCAGCGCGTCGGCCCTGCAGCGCGTCGTGGCCCTGCTCGCGAGCGGCGAGGCGCTGTTCCAACTCGACCAGCGCGACGCCGCGCGGGACCACCACCGGGTCGCGATCGAACTGGCCGAGGCGCTGGGCGAGACGCGGCAACTGCAGTTCGCGCGGCTCGCGGTCGCCCGCGACCAGCGGCTGGACGGCCGGCTCGAGGCGGCGCGGCGCGAGGCGCGGCTGGCGCACGAGCACGCCGCGGCGACGGGAAACCTGCGGATCCGCGCGCTGGCGGCGCTGGAGCTGGCGCGCCTCGCGCTGGAGCAGGCCGACGCCGCGCTCGCCGTGCGCTGGCTCGCCGACGCCGAGCAGGCGCTCAGGATCCCGCGCGAGGACGGCCCAGCGCACCGCGCGATGCTGCTCCTCGAGCGCGGGCGGGCGCACCGGCTGCTCGGGCGCCCGGCGCTCGCCCTCGCCGACGTCGAGGAGGCGTTGGGCCTCGCGCGGCGCGGCGGGCCGGCCGAGGTCGAGGTGCAGCTCCTCTCGCTGCGCGCGGCGCTGGCCGACGAGGCGGGCCAGCCAGCGTTTGCGGAGCGCTCGCTGGCCGACGCCGCGGAGCGGATCGGCGCGATCGCCGCGACGATCCCGGATCCCGAGCAGCGCACGCGCTACCTCGCGCGGCCGGACCGCGCGGGGATCCTCGAGGCCGCGCGCCGGCGCGCGACCGCGCCCGGTGCGGTGCCGATCGCGCACGGCGCGCTGACGAGCCTGTACGAGGTCGGGCGCGCGGTTGCCGAGGGTGGCGACCTCCAGCCGCTGCTGCAGCGGATCGTCTCGATGGCCGTCGAGGCGGCCGGCGCCGAGCACGGGTTGTTGGCGCTGCGCGACGAGGGCACGGGCGAGTTGCGCCCCGCCGCTTCCGGCCTCGAGCAGGGGACCGAGGACGATGCGCTGCGCGTCTGCCGCAGCGTCCTGGAGCAGGCCGCGCGCGGGCAGGCGTTCCTCGCATCCGACGCGCTGGCCGACCCCGCGTTGTCGCAGTCGGCCTCGGTGGCGGTGCTCGGGATCCGCTCGGTGATGTGCGTGCCGCTGCGGATCGGTGCCGAGGTCCTCGGCGCGCTGTACGTGGACACGCGCCGCGCCACGGCCTACTTCGCCGAGGCGGACCTGCGTTTCCTGCAGGCGCTCGCCGACCAGGCCGCGGTCGCGCTGGCCTACGGCCGGCTCGTCGGCCGCCTCTCGCGCGAGCGCGACGCCTTGCGCCAGGCCGCCGTCGCGACGCACAGCTTCGGCCAGCTCGTCGGGCGCGCGCCGGCGATGCGGCGCGTCTTCGAGCTCCTGGAGAAGGTCGCGCCGACCGACATGCCGGTGATCGTGCAGGGCGAGTCGGGCACGGGCAAGGAGCTGGTCGCGCGCGCGCTGCACTTCAACTCCGCGCGGCGCGAGCGGGCGTTCCTGTCGGAGAACTGCGCGGCGATCCCCGAGTCGCTCCTGGAGAGCATCCTGTTCGGGCACGTGCGCGGCGCGTTCACCGGGGCCGACGCCGACCGCAAGGGACTGTTCGAGCTGGCCGACGGCGGAACGCTGTTCCTCGACGAGATCGGCGACATGAGCGCCGCGCTGCAGGCCAAGCTGCTGCGCGTGCTGCAGGAGCGCGAGCTGCGGCCGCTCGGGAGCGACCGCTCGGTGCGCGTGGACGTGCGCGTTCTGGCCGCGACGCACCGTGACCTGCCGGCGCTGGTGGCCGGCGGCGGGTTCCGCCAGGACCTCTACTTCCGGCTGAACGGCATCACGATCGAGCTGCCGCCGTTGCGGGCGCGGCGGGAGGACATCCCGCTGCTGTTCGAGCACCTGCTCGCGCGCGAGTGCCGCGCGGCGGGCCGCGACGTGCCGGAGGTCGATCCGGTCGTGCTGCGCGCGCTGCTCGCGCACGACTGGCCCGGCAACGTCCGCGAGCTGGAAAACGCGGCGCGCAGGCTGCTCCTGTTCACCGACGGCGGCCGGATCACCGCGGCGGCGATGGCCGCCGACCCGGAACTGGCGGCGATGCTCGGCGCCGCGCCGGCACGGCCGGCGCGACCCACGGAGGCCGGCGCCACGGCCGGGCCGCTGACGAGCGAGGCGCTGCGGCGGGCGCTGGAGCAGGCCGGCGGGAACCGCCGGCACGCCGCGGCCCTGCTCGGCATCAGCCGCGCCACCTTCTACCGCCGCCGGAAAGAGCTCGGTCTCGGGTGAGGGCCGGACCGTGATCATCCGCCAGATCGCACCCGAAGACGCCGCGGAGTTCCTCAAGCTCGGCCGGCGGCTGGACGAGGAGACCCGGCTGATGATGCTCGAGCCGGGGGAGCGCGCGCTGACCGTGGAGCAGCAGCGCGAGCGGATCGAGCAGGTGCTCGCGTCCGAGAACCGGACGGTGCTGCTGGCGCTGAGCCGCGGGCAGGTGATCGGGTTCCTCGAGGCGCTCGGGGGCGAGTACCGGCGCAACCGCGGCACCGCGCACGTGGTGATCGGCGTGCTGCGCGAGTTCCGCGGCCAGGGTGTGGGCACGAAGCTCTTCGACTCGCTCGAGGACTGGGCGCACGCGCGCGGGATCCACCGGTTGGAGTTGACCGTGATGACGCACAACCCGGCGGTCGCGCTGTACCGGCGGGTCGGCTTCGAGGTCGAGGGGACGCGCCGCCACTCGCTGCTCGTCGACGGGACCTACGTCGACGAGTACTACATGTCGCGGCTGCTGTGAGCGGGGCAACTGCGTCCGGGCGTTTACCCGAGGTGCCCGCTCTGTAAAAACCCCCCGGTTCACCCGCGTCGGCGTATAAGTCCGGCGGGCTGTGTGGGGCCCACATGTCGGGGCGACGAGGGCACGGTCGCGGCTGGGCACCGCCGCACGGGGAGGCATTCCATGAAACGGGGATTCGTGTGGCCAGTGCTGCTCGCGGCGCTGGTGTGGGGCACGGGTGCGGCCGGCGCGGGATCGCTGATGGGCGATGGATCGATCGCCGCGGACTGTGACGGCTTCACGTTGACGTTCTACGGCGGCTTCTTCCTGCCCGGCGAGACGCAGAAGATCGGGTACGTCATCACGCTGGAAACGGAGACCGAGACCATCCTCTACATGGACGACGGCACGCTGACCATGAGCCACGGCCAGTGCGACGTCCCGGAGTGGTCGAACTGCGATCCGTACCGGCCCAGCGTCGTCGTCCACCCGCCGTGGGGCCGCGAAATCTGCGGCGCGAACGCGATCTTCTCGGGCGGCGCCGCACCCGACGGCGAGTACATCGCATCCGATCCCGCGAATCCGGACGTCCTGTACCGGGTCGGCGGCTTTTTGTTCGACAGCGGGAACAACTGGTCCGAACTCGCCTGCGACTGCGAGGCGCTGGTCGAGGTCTGCCGCGGGCCCGGCTTCTGGGGCTCGCACTCCGGCACCGAGAAGAAGGGCGACACGAACATCACCCAGGCGGTGCTGGACGCGGTGAACGGGGCCTGGGTCTGCGGGCAGCCGATCCAGCTCACCAGCACCGGCGACCAGGACTCCGCGCTCGAGGCGCTGTGCGTCAGCCCGAAGGG
>JAGOJY010000046.1 GCA_017994815.1 Acidobacteriota bacterium | reverse complement strand
ACTACGCCCGCGCGCTGGCCGCACTGCCCCCGGGCCGGGTGGAGCACAAGACCGTCAGCAGCCGTGCCCGGCGCGACGCGCGCAACCCGCTGCGCGCCGTCAACGCCCTGCACGGCTACATGCGCCATGCGATGCGCGACGTCGTCCGCGAGACGGTGGCCTTCGCCAAGACCGCGGTCGGCCTTTTGGACCGCGCCTGGATCTTCCTCGTGATCCGCAACAACACCAAGGGCCTGTCGGAGCGCACGGCGGAACAATCGCGCCGCACCCCGGCGATGGTCCTGGGCCTGGCCCAACGCCCGCTGCACGGCCGCGCGCTGTTCGCCCGGCGGCTGTTCCCCAGGCGCGTCGGCCTGCCGCCCGAACTGGAGTCGGCCTACCGTGGCACCTTGCGCGCCCGGCCCAACGAGAACGTCAAGCCCTACATCTACCGCTTCGTCACCTGACACCCGGCCCCGGCGAGGCGTGGACACCGCCCACCCAGCGCGGCCCCGCCGACATCGACCGGGCCGAAGCTCACCGGGTGCGGCGGGCCGGTTCGCCGTTAACGCCCCCGGTTTTCATCAATGTGACTTTTCGAGCTCACGTCTCAGGGCGTGAATCCGGGTAGGCCCGGCAGGGTCCCCGCGGAGGCGACCGCGTAGATCAGCTGCGCGAGGACGATCTTGCCGACCAGCGCGACGGGATAGACGCTCGCGAAGCCGACGGCCGCCGCGTCGGAGTCGGCGAGGCGCGAGGCCGCCGCGAGACCGGCCGGATTGGTCATGCACGAGCACACCGCGCCCGCGGTGGCGAGCATGTTCCAGCCCAGGAGAGCGTGCAGGATCAGGAACGCGGTACCGGCCGTGACGACGCTGATCACCGCGCCCGAGAACAGCAGTTGCGGGCCGGCGGTCTTGAGCACCTCGATGAAGCGCAGGCCGGCCCCGGTGCCGGCCCCGGCCAGGAACAGCACGAGGCCGAGCTCGCGCGCGAGGTACTTCGCGGCGTTCGGCACGTAGAGGTACAGCGGGCCGACGTGGCCCAACCGGCCGAGGAGCAGGGCGACGACGAAGGCCCCGCCGCCCACGCCGAGTTGCGTCATCAAACCCCAGGGCAGCGGGATCGGGATCAGCCCGACCAGGACCCCGACGACGATGCCGATCGCCAGCGGCACCAGCGTCGTTTCGTCGAGCCGCTTCTCCTCGCCCCCGACGCGGTGCGCGAACATCTCCAGGTCCTGCGGCGCGCCGACGACGCGCAGCGTGTCGCCGAGATCGAGCCGGAAGTTCACCGAGGGCGAGAACTCGATCCCCTGTCGCTGCACGCGCGTGACGACCACGCCGTGGTGCTCCCAGGCTCCCAGCTCCCGCAGCGTGCGGCCCACCGCCTCGGCCCGCGACACGAGCAGCTTGCGGCTGACCACGCGCCCCTCCGGATCGGTCATCTCCTCGCCGACCGGCCGGCCGATCAGCGCCGCGGCCTTGGCCAGTTCCTCTTCCGTCCCGACAGCCTGGATCGTGTCGCCGAGGTGCAGCTCCGCATCCGGCAGCGCCGGGCGGATATCGTTCGCGTGCCGGATGCGCGAGATCTTCGCGTCGGTGATGCCGAGCGCCTGCAGCTCGCTGACGGTCTTGCCGGCGCAGCTCGGGTTTTCGACCTGGAACAGCCGGGCCCGCAACGGCGGGGCGGTGGCCGCCTCTTCCTCGCGCGCCTCGGCTGCCGCGTCTTCCGGGCGCTTGCGGACCAGGAACGGCAGGAGCTGCACGAACAGCACGACGCCGATCAGGCTGAACGGGTAGGCGATCCCGTACCCGACCGAGACCACCTGCTGTTGCGCCGGGTCGTCGTCGCTCGCCGCATCCATCGCGGCGGCGAGCGCCGGCGTGCAGGTCGTGGCTCCCGAGTACAGGCCGGCGGCGAGCGCCGGCGAGAGCCCGAACACCCGGGCCAGCACGAGCGCGGCGATCGCGCCGGCGGTGATCGAGCCGATCCCGGCCAACAGGAACTGCTTGCCCCGCGCGCGGAAGATGCTGAAGAAGCGTGGTCCGTTCTGCAGGCCGACGGCGAAGACGAACAGCAGCAGGCCGAGCTCGGTCACCGCGTGCGGCACGGTCAGCCCGCCGATGCCGAACATCAGCGCGACGAAGAACACCCCCGAGGCGCCGAGCGAGACGCCGAGCACGCGGATCGAGCCGAGCCCGAGCCCCAGCGCGACGGCCGCGAAAAGCACGAACAGCGGCAGATCGAACAAGTTTGGGCGACCCCCTCTCGGACGGTCGGGTGCAGGGCCGCACATCATCGTCCGACTGAAGCCGCCCCGCAATCGACCGCTCGGCGCGGCCGAACGACCGCCGAACACGGCCGCCGCGGCACCTCCGGGCCCGGGTGACACAATCCCTCCCGTTGCCGCCATCGACGGAGGAACCCCGGATGAGCCGACTGCTGCTGTTGGCCGTGGTCGCCTGCGCCTCCCTCGTGTCGCTCATGGCCTCGTGCGCGTCCGTCCCGCCCTCGCCCGCCACGTCCACCGCGGCACTCGCGAAGGCACCCGCAGCACCGAGCGCCCCCTCGGCGCCCGACCCGGAACGATCGGGAAGCCTTGCGCCGTCGGGCGGCGGAGGCCGGTTTGCCGCGGTCGAGGCGGCGCTGGACCCCGCGGTCGACCCGTGCCAGGACTTCTACCGCTACGCCTGCGGCGGTTGGATCAAGTCGACGCGACTGCCGGCCGACCTTCCCCGCTTGGGCCGCGGTTTCGACGTGATCTACGAGCGCAATCTCGCAGCGCTGCGCGAGATCCTGGAAGACGTCGCCGCCGACCCCGCGGACGCCGACCGCGCGCGGCTCGGCACGTTCTACGCGTCGTGCCTCGACGAGGACGCGATCGAGCGCGCGGGGGCCGAGCCGCTCGCCGCCCTGCTCGACGGTGCCAGCAAAGTCGACGACGCGGCGTCCCTCATGTCGTTCGTCGGCAGCCTGCACGCGCAGGAGATCGGGGGTCTGTTCGACATCGAGGTCGACCCCGATTTCGAGGACCCGACGATCGACATCGCCCACCTCGGCCAGGGCGGGCTCGGCCTTCCCGACCGGGACTACTACCTCAAGGACGACGAGGAATCGCAGAAGCTCGTCGATGACTACCGCGTGCACGTGGCGCGCATGCTCGGGTTCCTCGGCGAGCCCGAGCGGAGCGCGACGGCGCGGGCCGACGAGATCGTCGCTTTCGAGACCGAGCTGGCCAAGGTCTCGCGCACGCGCACCGAGATGCGCGACCTCGAAAAGCTGTACAACCGGATCGACATCGACGGGCTGAAGCAGCTCACGCCCGGCCTGCCCTGGGACCGGTACCTGCAGGCGATCGGGTTCCCCGGCCTGCAGTTCGTCAACGTCGCGACCCCCGAGTTCTTCGCGGCGCTCGAGCACCTGGTCGCGGCGACCCCGCCCGAGGTGCTCCAGGCCTACCTCCGCTGGCAGATCGTCCACTCGGCAGCGCCGCTGCTCGCAAAGCGGTTCGTCAACGAGAACTTCGCCTTCTACGGCGCGCGGCTGAGCGGCCAGCAGGAACTGCCGGCGCGCTGGAAGCGCTGCGTCGGCGCGACCGACGCCTCGCTGGGCGAACTGCTCGGCCGGTACTACGTCGAGAAGCACTTCCCCGGCGACAGCAAGACGGTCGCGCGGGAGATGGTCGTCGGCATCGAGCGCGCGTTCGAAAGCGGCTTGCCGGAACTGGCGTGGATGGACGGCGAGACCCGGGCGCGCGCCTCGGACAAGGCCGGCGCGATCGTCAACAAGATCGGCTACCCCGACCGCTGGATCGACTACGCGGCGGTGGACACGCGGCCCGGCGAGTACTTCCACAACTCGATCGCGGCGCGGACGTTCGATTTCCGGCGCCTTCTGGGCAAGGTCGGGCGTGCCGTCGACCGCAACGAGTGGAAGCTGACGCCGCCCGAGGTGAACGCCTACTACAGCCCGTTGGGCAACGAGATGGTCTTCCCGGCCGGGATCCTGCAGCCGCCGTTCTTCGACCGCGAGTTCCCCGCCCCGATGAACTTCGGCGGGATCGGCATGGTCATGGGGCACGAGCTGACGCACGGGTTCGACGACACCGGCCGGAAGTTCGACAAGTCGGGACGGCTGGTCGAATGGTGGTCCCCGGCCGTGTCCCAGAGGTTCGAGGACCAGGCGCAGTGCCTCGTCGACCAGTACTCGGGCTACGAGGTCCAGCCGCGGATCGCCGTCAACGGGCAGCTGACGCTCGGCGAGAACATCGCGGACCTCGGCGGGGTCAAGAGCGCCTACCGGGCGTTCAAGGAGTGGGAGCGGTCGCACCCCGGGCGGGTCTCGGAGTCGCTCACCAACGACCAGCTGTTCTTCATCGGCTTTGCCCAGGCGTGGTGCACGTTGACGGCGCCGGAGTTCGAGCGGCTCCTGGTGAACGTGGACCCGCACTCACCTCCGCAGTTCCGGGTCAACGGGCCGCTGTCGAACTTCCCGGAGTTCGGGCGCGCCTTCTCCTGCCCGGCGAGCTCGGCGATGACGCGCACGGAACTTTGTTCCATCTGGTAGGCCGCCCCGTGACGCGCGGCCAGCGGTGCGACACGTGCCCGATGTCCCGGGGTGGGTGCCAGTTCGGTGTTTGACGGCTATGCGCGGACGATTCCGAACGTCCGTTTGGCAGGCATAACCGGGAACCCGAGTCCACTTACATACTCGCTTGTCAATACGGGTCACCCGCAGTAGACTTAGGCCTCCCCGTTCCGAATTAAGGATTTGCCGCAGGGACGTGCCGCGGAAGCCGGCGAGCACGGATCTTCTCCCGTGGAGGCGGACGATGGAAGTGGGCGCGCCGGTCTACCGCTACGAGATGGTCAACGTGCGGCCGGGCTACATCATCGTCGAGCACGAGATTTTCAGCCGGCGCATGCGCTCGTTCTTCTCGGACGAGCCGGCGCCGCCGGTCGAGGAGTACCGCGAGGGCAAGGAAGTCTGGAAGTTCTCGGCGATGGCGCAGTCGTTCCAGTTCGACCTGAAGGACCGCGAGTCGGGCGGCGTGGTGCGCTTCGACGACCTGTTGGGCCTCGTACCCCACACCGGCTGCCGCGCGGACAGCGACCTGCACCGTATCGGGCAGCTCGCGCAACAGCAGCGGATCTGGGTCTACGTGGCGATCACGCACCAGCCGCTCGACGGGGCGCGGGCCGCCGACCTGGCCGCGCGGCTCGAGGCCCTGAACGTGTACTTCAACGAGCGGCTGCAGACGCCGAACAAGAAGATCCTGATCCTCCCGGACAGCTTCGGGCTGTACAACGAGTTCTCGCAGGGGCAGGTGCTGGCCGACTTCGGGCTGACGTCGCTGGAGTGAAGCGGCCCGGCGCCGGGGAGAGGAGAAGCGCAGATGAACACCAAGCAGTTGGCGGAGACGCTCGAGTTGAAGGCCTTGACGAAAATCTTCGACAAGCCGATCACCGGTGTCTACATCTCCGACATGGTCAGCGACGTCATCGCCAACGCCAAGCCGGGCAACGTGCTGATCACGCTGCAGGCGCACAACAACGTGATCGCGGCGGCGAACCTGGTCGACATTTCGGCGATCGTGCTGACGCGGGGGCGGCTGCCCGCCGACGACGTGGTGCGGCTGGCCGAGAAGGCGGAGATCCCGCTGTTTTCCACCGAGCTCAACGGTTGGCAGGTGGCCACGCGGTTGTACGAAGCCGGCCTGCGCTGAGTCCCCGTCCGATGACGCTCGACGAGATCCGCGAGTTGCTCGACTGCCACGTGATCTGTGGCCAGGAGCAGCTCAACGTCGACGTCGAGAGCTGCTTCGCCGCGGACCTGATGAGCGATGTGCTGGCGTTCTCCCGGCCCGGCGGAATCCTGCTGACCGGCCTGGCCAACGTCCAGGCCGTGCACACGGCCGACGTCGCCGACCTTCGGGCGATCCTGTTCGTGCACGACAAGCGCCCGCCGGACCCGGTGATCGAGCTGGCGCGCTCGCGGCAGATCCCGCTGCTCAGCACGGCGCACCTGATGTACGAGAGCTGTGGCTTGTTGCACCGCCGAGGGCTGAAAGGAGGCTCGCGCTAGGCCGTGTCCGGCCGGCGCCGCGCCGCCCGCGCGCCGAAGCCGGTTCTCCCCCCACCCGAACGGCGGCCCGGGAACACACCGTCGCGGCGAGGGAAGGCGTGATGGACGAGAGCGTCCTGTACAGCGAGAGCTTCGCGATCGCCGGCGGCGATTTCGAGCACGGCGGCGAAACGGCGGCCCGGGTCAAGGCCGTCATGCGCGAGTTCGGCCTGCCGGGCGACATCGTGCGGCGGCTCTCGATCGCCAACTTCGAGGCCGAGATGAACGTGATCATGTACGCGCGCGAGGCGCGCCTCGATTTCGTCGTCACTTCCGGCGAAGTGCGGGTCACCGTGGAAGACAGCGGGCCGGGGATCCCGGACCTCGGGCTGGCGATGCAGGAAGGCTACTCGACGGCGACGCCCGAGATGCGGGCGCGCGGCTTCGGAGCCGGCATGGGGCTGCCGAACATCAAGCGCAACGCCGACTGGTTCGAGATCGCCTCCACCGTCGGGAGCGGCACGACCCTGCGCTACGGCATCCGCCTGAAGGACCGCTGACGTGGAACCGCTGACGCACTCGATCATCTTCGACGGCTCGCGCTGCGTGGCCTGCACGGCCTGTTGCCAGGCGTGTCCATCGAAGGCGATTCGCGTCCGGGGCGGCAAGGCGGCGGCGGACCCCGTGCTGTGCGTCGATTGCGGTGAGTGCGTGCGTGTGTGCCCGCACGATGCGGTGAGCGTGCGCACCTCCTCGCCTTCCGACCTCAAGCGTTTCCGCTACACGGTCGCCATCCCTTCGATCACGCTGTACACGCAGTTCGGCGCGGAGGTGCACCCGGGGCAGGTGCTCGCGGCGCTGCGGCGCTGCGGGTTCGACGCGGCGTGGGACCAGAGCTGGATCTGCGAGATGGCCGGCGCGGCGACGGACACCTACCTCTCGGAGTGCAAGGGTCCGTGGCCGAAGATCACCGCCACCTGTCCGGCGATCCTGCGGCTGCTCACGATCCGCTACCCGGACCTGATCCCCCACGTGCTGCCACTGGAAACCCCGCGCGAGCTGACCGCCAAGCTCGCCCGCCGCAAGCTCGCGGCGACGCTGCGCATCCCCCCCGAGGAAATCGGCGTGTTCCACATCACGCCCTGCTCGGCGATCATGCAGTCGATCGTCGCCCCGGTCGGGCTCGCGGAGTCTCACATCGACGGCGCGTTCTCCGTGGCCGAGATGTACGGCCCGCTGCGCCGCGCGCTGCGCGAGCTGGAAGGCGAGCCGCAGCAAGCCGACGAGAGCTTCAGCCCGCGCGGCCTGGGTTGGGCCCAGGCCGGCGGCCCGATTTCCGGCATGCGCAACGCGAACACGATGGCCGTCAGCGGGGTCAAGGACACCCTGTACGTCTTCGACCGCATCGAGTCCGGCAGGTTCGAGGGCGTGGACCTGATCGAGGCCTACATCTGCCCGGACGGCTGCGTGGACGGGCAGTTGCTGATCGAGGGCCGGTTCTCGGCGCGACGGACCCTGCAGCGAATCATCGGCCGCATCCAGGCGCAGAACCCGGTCCAGGAAGAGAAGGTGCGCTCGCTGTTCCGCGCGCACTTCTTCGACATGGAAGGCACGGTGCGCGCCCGGAACCTCAAGCCGATCGCGGGCAGCCTGCAGCAGGCGATCCAGCGCCACCAGGAGAAGGTCCGGCTTCTGGAACGGTTGCCCGGCCGGAACTGCGCCGGGTGCGGCGCGCCGGACTGCGGGACCTTGGCCGACGACATTCTCGCCGGAGCGGCGGCGCTCGCGGACTGCCCCTTCGTCAAGCTGGAAGAGCTCGAAGCGCGACTCAACGAACTGGGCGGCCGGGCCGGGTCGCCGCCCCCGCGGCCCCTGAGCGGACCGGAGAGGTTTCGATGATGAGCCGACAGATGCTGCTGATCGAGGTCTGTTGCCCGAACTGCGACGCCCTGTTGACCGAGGGTGAGCGGGTCCACCTCGACGCCTACGCGCGCGACAGTCACCAGGACGGTGCGGTGTTCATTAGCGCGATCTTCGGGGACTACACGATCGAGACCGAGATCGAGATGCCGGAGGGGTCGATCGCCGAGTTCCGCTGCCCGATCTGCGACGTCAGCATCATGCTGCAGACGCCGTGCAAGCTGTGCGGCGCGCCGATGGCCTCGCTGAACCTGCAGAACGGCGGTTACCTCGAGTTCTGCTCGCGGCGCGGCTGCCGCGGGCACGCGCTCGGCGGCTTCGGCGACGTCGACCAGATGCTCGGGCTGCTCAACCGGATGTTCCACACCCCCCACGACTGATTCAGGATCGGTTTCGCCCCGGGCCGGCTCGTCCGCCCGGTGTTCGTCAGGAACGGAGAACACATGTGCCTGCACCGCAGGTTTGATTTCAAAAAGCAGCACTTCGTCGGCGAAGAGGGGATGCTGATCCCGCTATTGCAGCGCGCGCAGGCGGAAGACGGTTACCTGCGGCGGGAGCGGCTGGAGGAGATCCACCGCCGGAGCGGGATCCCGCTGACGCAAATCTACGGTGTCGCGACGTTTTACGCGCAGTTCCGCCTGAAACCGGTCGGCAAGCACCTGATCCGGGTCTGCCACGGGACCGCCTGCCACGTCAGCGGGGCCGGCGACATCACCGCGGCGGCGCAGAAGTTCCTCGCGATCGACACCGGCGAGACGACGCCCGACCGGCTGTTCACGCTGGAAACCGTCTCCTGCCTGGGCTGCTGTTCGTTGGCCCCCGCCGTGATGATCGGCGATCGGACGTACGGCAATCTCAGTCCCTCGGGGATCGCGAAGATCCTCAAGCGCTACCAGAGGGGGGAACTGGGATGAGTCGCGTCATCGTCGGCCTGTCCACCTGCGGCATCGCGGCCGGCGCCGAGGACACGTTCCGCGCGCTGGCGGAACAGCTCGCGGCCCATCCCGAGCACCAACTCGGCCGCACCGGCTGCATCGGCATGTGCTACCAGGAGCCGCTGGTCGAGGTCCGCGACGACGGCCGGCGCTACCTGTACGGGCAGGTCAGCGCGGAACGCGCGCAGCGGCTCGTCGCAGAGCACGTGCTTGGCGGCGCGCCGATCCCCGAGTGGCTGGTCTGGACGGCGGACGCCGCCGGCAGCGAGCGCGCCTACCTCGAGCGCCAGCGGCGGATCGTGTTGCGCAACTGCGGCACGATCGATCCCGAGTCGCTCGACGAGTACCTCGCCGTCGGCGGCTACCGCGCGCTGGAGCAGGTGCTGGACGCGAAGGACCCCGACGCGCTGATCAACTCGATCATCGAGTCGGGGCTGCGCGGCCGCGGCGGTGCCGGTTTCCTGACCGGGATGAAGTGGCGGCTGACGCGCCTGTCCGACGACAGCCACAAGTACATCATCTGCAACGCCGACGAAGGCGACCCCGGCGCGTTCATGGACCGCTCGGTCCTGGAGAGCGATCCGCACGCCGTGCTCGAGGGCATGGCGATCGCCGGTTTCGCCATCGGCGCGCGCCACGGTTACGTCTACGTCCGTGCCGAGTACCCCAAGGCGATCGAGCGGTTGAACATCGCCATCGGCCAGGCGACGGAGCGCGGGTACCTCGGCGACAACATCCTCGGCCGCGGCTTCACCTTCCAGGTCAAGCTCAAGGAGGGCGCGGGCGCGTTCGTCTGCGGCGAGGAAACGGCGCTGATCGCCTCGATCGAGGGCCGGCGCGGGATGCCGCGCGTGCGGCCGCCGTTCCCGGCCAGCCGCGGCCTGTGGGACGCGCCGACCTGCATCAACAACGTCGAGACCTTCGCCAACGTGCCGTGGATCGTGCTCAATGGCGCCTCGGCGTTCAACAAGCTTGGGACCGCGAACAGCAAGGGCACCAAGGTGTTCGCGATGGCGGGCAAGATCCGCCACGGCGGCCTCGTCGAAGTGCCGATGGGGATCTCGATCAAGGAGATCGTCTACGGAATCTGCGGCGGGATCAAGCAGGATCGCAAGTTCAAGGCCGTGCAGATGGGCGGCCCGTCGGGCGGCTGCATCCCGGCCGAGTTGCAGGACACCGTGATCGACTACGAGTCGATCAACAAGACCGGCGCGATCATGGGTTCCGGCGGTCTCGTCGTGATGGACGAGACGACCTGCATGGTGGACGTGGCGCGGTTTTTCCTCGAGTTCACGCAACGCGAATCGTGCGGCAAGTGCACGTTCTGCCGCATCGGCACCAAGCGGATGCTGGAGGTGCTGACCCGCATCACCGAGGGCCAGGGCCGGGAGAGCGACATCGACCTTTTGGAAGAGCTCGCGCAGCGGGTGAAGAGCTCGTCCCTGTGCGGGCTGGGCCAAACGGCGCCCAACCCGGTGCTGACGACGATCAAGTACTTCCGCTCCGAGTACGAGGCACACATCAGCAACCACAAGTGCCCCGCGCACCACTGCGCCAAGCTCCTGACCTACACGATCACCGACGACTGCAACGGCTGCATGCTGTGCCAGAAGGCGTGCCCGACCGGCGCGATCACGGGGGAGCGCAAGGTCAAACACGTCATCAACCAGGATGCCTGCATCGTGTGCGGCGAGTGCTTCAAGGTCTGCCGCGCCGGCGCGGTCCTCAGGGACTGACTCGGAGGAGCCGCCGCCGGCGGCCCGGAGACAGCTTCGATGGCCTTGGTCAAGCTCGAAATCGACGGCAGGCGCGTGATCGCCGACAGCACGCAGACGATCCTGCACGTTGCGCGGCAGCACGGCATCGCCGATATCCCCACGCTGTGCCACGACGAGCAGCTCGAGCCGTTCGCGTCGTGCTTCCTGTGCGTGGTCAAGGTCAAGGGCGCCCGCACGCTGTTGCCCGCCTGCTCCACGCGGGTCAGCAACGGGATGGTCGTGACCACGAACGATCCCGACATCCGTCGCTCGCGCAAGACGGCGCTCGAGCTCCTGCTGTCGGACCACTACGCGGACTGTCTCGGGCCCTGCCAGCTGACGTGCCCGGCCGCCGTGGATGTCCAGGGCTACGTGGCCCTGGCGGCGATCGGCAAGTACCGCGACGCGGTGGCGCTGATCAAGGCGCGCAACCCGTTGCCCTCCGTCTGCGGCCGGGTCTGCACGCGGCCGTGCGAAGTCTCGGGCTGCCGCCGCAACCTGCTCGACGAACCGGTGGCGGTGGACTTCATCAAGCGCTACCTGACCGACCTCGACCTCGGCCGGACCGACAGCTGGCGGCCGGAGGTGCCGCCGCCGAACGGCCACAAGGTCGCGATCGTCGGCGCCGGCCCGGGCGGGCTGTCGTGCGCCTGGTACCTGGCCCTGCGCGGCTACGACGTGCACGTCTTCGAGTCCCAGCCCGAGGCCGGCGGCATGTTGCGCTACGGCATCCCGGAGTACCGGCTGCCGAAGGACGTGCTGGACCTCGAGATCAACCAGATCCTGGGCCTGGGCGTGACGCTGAAGACCAACACCAGCCTCGGGAAGGACTTCACGATCAACAGCCTGAAGCAGGAGGGTTACGACGCGATCTTCCTGGCGATCGGGGCCTGGCGCAGCTCGTTGATGCGCGTGCAGGACGAGAACAGTCCCGGCGTCCTGTCCGGGATCGAGTTCCTCAAGAACTTCGGTCTGCGCAAGAAGATCGAGCTGTACGGGCGCGTGGTGGTCGTCGGCGGCGGCAACACGGCGATCGACTGCGCGCGCACCGCGTTGCGGCTCGGCGTGGACGAGGTGCGCCTGCTGTACCGCCGCACGCGGACCGAGATGCCGGCCAACGCCGCCGAGATCCACGAGGCGGCGGAAGAAGGCGTGGCGCTGGAGTTCCTCGTGGCGCCGGTGCGGGTCGTCACCGCCGGCGGCAAGGTCACCGGGCTCGAGTGCCTGCGGATGGAACTCGGCGAACCGGACGCCTCGGGGCGCAGGAGCCCCAGGCCGATCCGCGGTTCCGAGTTCGTCGTGCCCTGCGATTTCGTGATCTCGGCGATCGGCCAGAGCACGACGATCAGCGACCTGCTCGATGGCCGCGTGCCGGGGTTCCTGCCGCAGGGCGAGGTGCTGAACCTCAGCCGCTGGCAGACGGTGCAGGTGAACGAGCAGACGTTCGAGACCAGCGTCGAGGGCGTGTTCTCGGGGGGCGATCTCGTCACCGGGGCGGCGACGGCGATCGAGGCGATCGCCGCCGGGCGCAGGGCGGCGCACGCCATCGACGCCTACGTGCGGACCGGGGCGGCCGAGCCGGAACCGGTCGAGTTCTGCAGCCGGCGCGACGCGTTCGGCAAG
Organism: Acidobacteriota bacterium; assembly: GCA_017994815.1. GTDB lineage: Bacteria > Acidobacteriota > Polarisedimenticolia > J045 > J045 > JAGOJY01. The sequence goes on along the minus strand of JAGOJY010000046.1, from coordinate 20,979 downwards.
GTCACGGTGGACGACCTGCGCTGGCGCGAGCCGTCGCAGCGGCGGCCGATGCCGGCGCTGCCCGTCGCCGAGCGCATCCGGAGCTTCGCCGAGGTCGAGCAGGGCTACAGCGCGGACGACGTCAAGATCGAGGTCCAGCGCTGCCAGGAGTGCGGCTGCTCGGTGTTGTTCGACTGCGACCTGCGCCGTTACGCGACCGAGTACGGCGTCGAGATCAAGCGCTTCCTCGGCGACGTCAACCGCCACCTGCCGGACACGTCGCACCCGCTGATCCAGCTCGAGCCGAGCAAGTGCATCCTCTGCGGGCGCTGCGTCAGGGTTTGCAGCGAGGTCGTGGGACTGTCGGTGTTCGGCTTCGTCAACCGTGGCTTCGGCACGGTCGTGCAGCCGTCGCTCGGCGACCGCATGGTCGACACGGACTGCGTGTCGTGCGGCCTGTGCCTGGCGACCTGCCCGACCGGTGCGATCAACCAGAAGATCTCGCTGGCCAAGCCCGGACCGTGGAAGACCCAGACCATCCCCTCGGTCTGTCACTACTGCGGGACCGGCTGCCGCATCGGCTACGACACCTTCGGCGACACGCTGGTCAAGGTCTCGCGCGTCGACGAGGACGGGCTGACTTTCGGCAATCACTGCCGCCGCGGCCGCTTCGGCTACGAGTATGTCCACTCCAACGAACGACTGGCCACCGCGCGGATCCGTCCCGGGCGGGAGCTGCAGCCGGCCACGCCGGACGAAGCGATCGGCTACGCCGCGATGCGGCTCAAGGAACTGACCCGCCGCTACAGCGGGCGCGAGGTCGCGGTGTTCGCCTCGCCGCTGTTGACGAACGAGGAGCTGTACCTCGCGCAGAAGCTGGCGCGCGTGGCGTTCAAGACCCACAACGTCACCTCGTTCTCGCAGCTGGCGAACCCGCCGCTGGCAAGCCCCGAGGTCCTGTCGACCAGCAGCTACCGCGAGCTCATCGACGCGCAGGCCGTGCTCGTCCTCGACTCGAACCTCAGCGACGAGCACTTCGTGGTCGACCTGCTCGTCAAGCGCGCGGTGCGCAAGGGCGCCAAGCTGATCTACGTCGGCCCGCGGCCGAACCACACCTCGCACTTCGCGGACGTGTTCCTGCGCTGCGCGGCCGGCGCGGAGGCGACCGTGCTCGCGGCGGTGCTCGCGGCGTTCGGCAGGCTGAACGGCGCGGGGCTGGACGACGCGGTTTTGGCCGACGCGGTGCGAGAGTGCAGCGCCGAGCGGCTCGTCGCGGCGGGCGTCGATCCGGCGTCGGTCGAGGAGGCGGCCAAACTCCTTTGGCAGAGCATCGTCAAGGTGATGGTCTTCAACAAGGACTACCACGGCCCGCGATTTGCCGGCGACGCGCGGTTCTTTGCCGCCGCGGCCTCGGCGCTCGGTTGCTCGCTGCTCCCGCTGCACGAGAAGGCCAACACGCAGGGGCTGCTCGACATGGGCGTACACCCGGAGTGGTACCCGGGTTACCTGCCGATCGCGAGCGACGAGGTGATCGACGACCTCGAAAAGGAATGGTGCGTCGCGCTGCGCGAGGTGACGGGGGATCCGGACGTCGCGCAGCTTCTCCGCGAGCGGAAGATCCGTGTCGCGATCGTGCTCGGCGAAGACCCGCTCGGCTGCGCGGGCCTGCCGGAGGACATCCGTACCGGGCTGCTCGCCGCGGATTTCCTGGTCGTCGGCGACCTGTTCTTCACCGAAACGGCGCGCGCCGCGCACGTGGTGCTGCCGCTGTCGAGCTCGGTCGAGACGGACGGCACGATGACGAACTCCGAGCGCCGCGTCCAGCGTGTGCGCCGCGCGGTGCCGCCCCCGGCCGGGATCGAGACCTGGGCGATTCTCTGCCGGATCGCCGCCGGCATGGGGTACCGGTTCAAGATGTCCTACGACAGCCCAGCCCAGGTGCTGGAAGAGATCCGGCGCGTCGCACCGATCTACCGCAACGTCGTCGTCGACGGCGAGGACGCCGAGTCGATCTGGGACCTGTCGCTGTTCCCGCTGCCGCGGGCGGCGACACCGCCCTGGGCGAGCGAACCGCTGGCCCGCGTGGACACGGCGGCGCTGGACTGCCTCGAGGTGCGCTTCCACACCTGGTTCGACCAGCTCTTCGAAAAAGCCCGCGCGGGCACGGCTGGCACACCTGTCCCCGGTCTTCGCTCCTGATCTGTCGGCGTCAGCGGCCGTACAGCCAGATCAGCTCGGCCAGGCGATCGCGGTAGCGCCGGTCGAGCATCCCGTCCTCCAGGCGGAAGGCCCAGTTCCCCTCCTCCTCGCCCGGGCGGTTCATCCGGTACCGCGAGCCCAGCCCAGCGACGTCCTGGTGCGGCACCATCGCCAGGTCGGCCACCGAGCCGAGCGCGAGCCGGATCAGGTCCCAGTGGATCTCCTCCCCGCTCGTGGCCGCATAGCGGCGGACGAAATCCCGCACTTCTTCCGACGCCTCCTCCTCGTACCAGCCGCGCGTGGTGTTGTTGTCGTGCGTCCCGGTGTACACGAGCAGGTTGCGCGCGTGCTCGTACGGCAGGAACTTGCTCCGGTCGTGCGGCGAAAACGCGAACTGCAAGACCGCCATTCCGGTCAGGTCGAACTCGTCGCGCAAGGCGAGCACGTCATCGGTGATCTCGCCGAGGTCCTCGGCCACGAGCGGCAGCCGGCCCAGTTGCGCCTCGAGCGCCCGGAACAGCTCGCTGCCGGGGCCGGGCACCCAGCGACCGTCGCGCGCCGAGGTCGATCCCGCCTGCACTTCCCAGAACGCCGCGAATCCGCGGAAATGATCCAGCCGCACGACGTCGCAGTAGCGCAACGCATGCTCGAGCCGCCGCACCCACCACTCGAAGCCGCGGCTGGCCATCAGCTCCCAGTCGTAGAGCGGGTTGCCCCACAGCTGGCCGTTCTCGTTGAAGTAGTCGGGCGGGACGCCGGCGACGACGGCGGGGCGGCCGCGCTCGTCGAGCAGGAACAGTTCGCGGCGGGCCCAGACGTCGGCGCTGTCTTCCGCCATGTAGATCGGCACGTCACCGAGGATGCGGATGTTCAACTCCCGGCCGCGCGCGCGCAGGCGCTGCCACTGCCGATCGAACAGGAACTGGCAGAACTCCTGGAATTCGATGTCGTCGCGGTTCTTCGCGCGCCAGTGGCCGAGCGCCGGCTCGCGCCTTTGGCCGTACTCTTCTGGCCAGTCGGTCCACGCCGCATCGCCGTGCTGTTCCTTGAGTGCCTCGTAGACGGCGAAGTCCGGCAACCAGTGCTCGCTCTCGGCCCGGAAGGCCTCGAACGCCGCGGCCAGCGCGCCCGGCGCGCGGCGGAAGCGGGCGAAGGCTTGCCGCAGCACCTGGCGCTTGAGCGGGATCGCGTGCTGGAAATCGACCGGCGCCGGGCGCAGCCGCGGGAGCGCCGCGAGGTCGGAGGGCGCGAGGAGATCGTCTTCGCAGAGGAACTCGGGGCTGACCAGGAGCGGGTTGCCGGCGAAGGCGGAGCGCGCCGCGTACGGCGAATTGCCGCCACCCGGCGCGTTCAGCGACAGGACCTGCCACCAGCGCACGCCGGCGCCGGCGAGCCACTCGAGGTAACGGTGCGCCTCGGGTCCGAGATCGCCGATGCCGTACGGGCCCGGCAAGCTCGTGGGATGCAGGAGTACGCCGCAGGCCCGCTCGAACCTCATGCTCGTCCTCGTGGCCCGGGCGCAGCCGGGCGGCAAAGCGCCGGATTATATCCGTTGAATCGGGGTCAGATGACCGTCCCGTCGGCGATGACCGCGTTCTTGGCGATCACGACGATGCCGTCGCGGATGGCCCAGCCCGGACCGTCGGCCTCCCGCACCGCCCGGCTGTTCGTGACCTGCACGTTGCGGCCGATGCGGGCGTTCTTGTCGATGATCGCGTTCTCGATGAGCGAGCCGGGCCCGATGCCGAGCGGCGGCGCGCCGGCGGGCGGGTCCGGCGGGTTGGGATCGGCGCCCATCAAGAGCGAGCGGCGGATCGTCGCCCCGGAGAGGCAACTCCGGATGCCGACGATCGAGTGCTCGACGACCGAGTCCTCGAGAATCGTCCCGTCCCCGAGGATCGCCTGATCGAAGCGGGTGCGGTAGAGCCGCGCGCCGGGCAGGAAGCGCGGGTGCGTGTAGAACGGCCAATTCGGGTCGTTGAAGTCGAACGGCGGGTTCTTGGCGACGAGGTCCATGTGGGTGTTGTAGAACGCGCCGATCGTACCGATGTCGCGCCAGTAATCGGCGAAGAAGAACGCCTGGACCCGGCGCTGGCCGATCAGCGCGGGGATGATGTCGCGTCCGAAATCGGGCAGATCGTTGTCCAGGCCATGCCCGAGCGCGCTCGAGTTGAACAGGTAGACGCCCATCGACGCCAGGTACGGCCGATCGGCCCGCAGCTTGCGCGACTCCAAGAGCGAGGGCGAGACCTCCATGCCGGCGCGCGCTTCGGCGGTCTTGGGCTTCTCGCGGAACTCGACGACGCGACCCTCGCCATCGACGCGCACGGCGCCGAACCCGGTGATCTCCTCGGCCGTGCAGGTCTGCACGGCGAGCGAGATCTCGGCCTGCGCCTCGAGGTGCTGGCGCACCATCTCGCTGTAATCCATGCGGTAGATGTGGTCGCCGGAGAGGATCAGGACCAGCTCGCCCTGCATCTCGCGCACCGTGCGCAGGTTCTGCCGCACGGCATCCGCGGTGCCCTGGAACCAGCGATCGTCGCCGGGCGTCTGCTGCGCGGCGAGGATCTCGACGTGTCCGCGCGAGAACGGGTCGAACTTGTAGGTCTGCTGGATGTGCCGGTGCAGCGACACGGAGTTGAACTGCGTGAGGACGAACATCCGTTCCATGCCGGAGTTGATGGCGTTGCTGATCGGGATGTCGATCAGCCGGTACTTGCCCGCGACCGGCACGGCCGGCTTGCTGCGCAGGCGCGTCAGCGGTTCGAGCCGCGTTCCCCGGCCGCCGCCCAGGATGGCGACGACCACGTTGCGCACGGCCTCGCTGAACCTCGGCATGCGATCTCCGCGCGGGCGCGGGCGGAGCGGAGCGGCGCCCGCGCGGGCGAGTGTACACCGCGCCTGCGCGGGCGGCCCGCGTCGGACGCACGTATCCTGTCTCGATGCGCGCCTTCCTCCTGTCGCCGGCGTCCTGCCGCGGCAAGCGTACGGAGATGCTGCTCAACCCGGCGGCGCGCTTCGACCTCGCCCGCGCGCTGCGCGGGGCCGGTGCCCCGTTGGGCGAGGTCTTCGCGTTCCTCAGCGGGCTCTACTTCCGCGGCAAGCTGGCGTACGCGCGGGCCTTCGCCGGCCCGAACTCGACATGGGTCATCACGCCGGGGCGCGGCCTGCTGTCGCCCGAGACGAACATCAGGGCCGAGGACCTGCTCGCCTTCGCGGCGATCGACGTCGATCTCGACGAGCCCCGCTACCGCGAGCCTCTGGCCGAGGACGCGCGCCGCCTGGCGCGGCGCCGCGGACTCGGCGACGCGGTGCTCCTCGGCAGCATCGCCACGGACAAGTACGTGGGCGTCCTGCGCGGACCGCTCGGGCGGCGCCTCGTGTTCCCGGCGGCGTTCGTCGGGCGCGGCGACATGAGCCGCGGCGGGCTGATGCTGCGCGCCGCGCGCGCGGGCACCGAACTGGAGTACGTCCCGCTGGAACAGGCGGCGCGACACGGCCCGCGGCCCGCGCGCCTCGCGCGCGAGCGATGACCCGCCGCGCCGCGAGGCTGGAGATACCGCGCGAGCGCGAGGCCGAGATCGCGCTGGACGGCCGCCGCGTGCGCCTGACCAACCTCGACAAGCCGTTCTGGCCCGAGCTGGGGCTGGCGAAGCGCGACCTGGTCCAGTACTACGCCGACGTCTCGGGCGCGCTGCTGCCGCACCTGCGCGACCGGGCGATGGTGATGAAGCGCTACCCGAACGGTGCGGGCGGCGAGTTCTTCTTCATGAAGCGCGCGCCGCGGCCGCGACCGGATTGGATCGAGGTCTGCGCGATCGAGCACGGGTCGGGGTCGGTCATCGATTTCCCGATCGTCCGCGACCTGGCGTCGCTGTTGTGGATGATCAACCTCGGCTGCATCGACCTGAACCCGTGGTACGCGCGCTGCGACGACACCGACCGGCCGGACTTCCTGCACTTCGACCTCGATCCGACCCCCGGCGCCAGCTTCGGGCACGTGGTCGAGGCGGCGTTCCTCGTGCGCGACGGGCTCTCGGCGCTCGGCATGCCGGCGCACGTCAAGACCACGGGCTCGCGCGGGGTGCACGTTTACGTGCCGATCGTCCGCGGCCCGACGCAGAAACAGGTCTGGGCCTTCGCCAAGGAGTTCGCGCGCGCGATCTCGGCGACCCACCCGCGGGTGCTGACCGCCGAGTACCGCGTCGCGAACCGCCCCGAGCGGCACGTCCTCGTCGACTACAACCAGAACGCCTGGGGCAGGACGCTGGCCTCCGTGTACTCCGTGCGGCCGACGCCGCGCGCGACCGTCTCCGCGCCGCTGGACTGGGAGGAGCTGCGGGACGGCGCGAGAATCGAGGACTTTCGCCTCGACAACATGCCGGCGCGCGTGCGGGCGCGGGGCGACGCCTGGGCCAGTGTGCTCGCGCCGCGCGGGCGGTTCCGGCTCGAGCGGTACCTCGTCCGCGATGCCCGTCCCGGGGGCGGACGCGCGCGGAGTCGCGCGGATAAGCGCGGACCGGGGCGTTAAAGCCCTTCGCCTTCTCGCCGATCAATATAGTGGTGACACAGCACGCGACCATTCCGCCCCGGCGTGCCGGGGAATCGGGGAGCGCCCGTCCGCGACAGGCCTCGCGCGCGGCCTGCGCCGCGGGCCTTCTGATCGCGCTCGTCGTCGCGGCCCCGTCGCCCGCGCTCGCGCTCGACCCGACCCGCCGCATGACGCAGTTCATCCACGACCAGTGGCTCAGCGACGACGGCCTGCCGCAGAACTTGGTCCAGGCGATCGTCCAGACGCGCGACGGGTACCTGTGGCTGGGCACGCAGGAAGGGCTGGTCCGCTACGACGGCGTGCGCTTCACGGTCTTCGACCGGCACGAGGTGCCGGGCTTCACCCACCAGGCCGCACAGGCGCTGCTCGAGTCGCGCGACGGGACGCTCTGGATCGGCACCAACGGCGGTCTGGTGAAGATGACCGGCGGCGTGATGAAGACCTACACGACCGCCGACGGGCTGGCCCACGACTTCGTCAACGCGCTGGCGGAAGACCGTTCGGGCGCGCTGTGGATCGGCACGAACGCCGGGCTGACGCGGGTGTCCGCCGGTCACTTCCAGTCGTTCGGGACCCGCGACGGCCTGCCGAACCACGTCATCACGGCCTTGCAGGCCGACCGGCAGGGCGGCATGTGGGTCGGCACGAACGGCGGGCTCGTTCACGTCCAGGGCGACCACTTCAGGACCTTCGGCGTCGCCGACGGGCTGGCGCACCCGATCGTGCTGTCGCTGTTCGAGGACTGGCAGGGCGACCTGTGGATCGGCACGCAGGGCGGACTGAACCGCATGTCCGGCAACCGCATCGCGACGTACACGATGCAGGATGGGCTCTCCAACGACTCGATCCGCGCGATCCACGAGGACCGCCAGCGCAACCTGTGGATCGGGACCGAGGGCGGTGGGCTGAATCGGCTGCGCAACGGCCGCTTCGAGGCACTCTCGTCCAGCAACTCCAACATGGACGACTTCGTGCGCGCGATCGTCGAGGACCGCGAGGGCAACCTCTGGATCGGCACCTACGCCAAGGGTCTGAACCGGCTGCGCGACGGCAGCTTCCTCACCTACTCGCAGGCCGAGGGGCTGTCCGACGACTTCGTGCGCACGGTGTACGAAGCGCGTGACGGGAGCATCTGGATCGGCACGTACGGGGGCGGGCTGAACCGGCTGAAGAACGGCCACATCAGCCAGTACCGCGTGCGCGAGGGCTTGCCGTCCGACCTCGTGATGTCGCTGCACGAAACGAGCGCGGGCGACCTGTGGGTCGGGACCGACGGCGGCATGGCCTGCATTCGCGACGGCCGCGTGGTGTCGCGGCTCACGACCCGGCAGGGGCTCTCGCACGATTTCGTGCGCTCGATGTTCCAGGACAGCCGGGGGCGCCTGTGGATCGGCACGGCGGGCGGCGGGCTCAACATGGTGGAGCACGACCGCATCCACGTGTTCCGGACGGCGGACGGCGTCGGCAGCGACGTTGTGCGCGGGACAATCCTGGAAGATCGCTCCGGGAACCTGTGGATCGGCACGGATGGCGGACTGACGCGGTTCAAGGACGGCCACTTCACGACGTACACCGTCAAGGACGGGCTCTCGACGAACATGATCTTCGCCCTCTACGAGGACGAAGACGGAACACTGTGGGTCGGCACGCTCGGCGGCGGATTGAACCGTTTCAAGGACGGCGTGTTCAAGGCGGTCACCAGCCGCGAGGGGCTGTTCGACGACCTCGTGTTCGAGATCCTCGGCGATCGGCGCGGCTTTCTCTGGATGTCCTGCAATCGCGGCGTGTACCGCGTCAACAAGCAGGACCTGATCAGTTACGCCGAAGGCAAGCTGGACTCGGTGGAGTGCCAGGCCTTCGGGCGCGCCGACGGGCTGAAGGACAGCGAGTGCAACGGCGGCACGTCCCCCTCCGGGTGGAAGTCGCGCGACGGACGGCTGTGGTTCGCCACCGCCGGCGGCGTCGTGGTGGTCGATCCGGCGGCGCTCGACGTCTCCAGCCCGCCCCCCCCGGTGCTGATCGAGCGCGCGCTGATCGACGAGCGGGGAGCGGACCTGCGGGAGCCGATCGAGGCCCCGCCGGGCAAGGGCGAGCTCGAGTTCCACTACACCGCGCTCACGTTCCAGAACCCGGAGAAGGTCCGTTTCCGCTACAAGCTCGAGGGTTTCGACCGCGACTGGATCGAGGCCGGCACGCGGCGCACGGCGTTCTACACGAACATCCCGCCGGGCCGCTACGAGTTCCGCGTGCGCGCGTGCGACGCGCGCGGCCGCTGGACCGACGCCGCGGCGACGTTCGGGTTCGTGCTGCGACCGCACTTCTACCAGACCTACGTGTTCTACGCGGCCTGCACCTTGGCCGTGCTGCTCGGCGGCGCCGGGCTCGTGCGCTTGCGCGTGGGCCAGCTCCAGGCGCGCGAGCGCGAACTCCTGCTGCTGGTGGACAAGCGCACGCACGAGCTGCAGCAGGCGAAGGACCTCGCCGAGGCGGCGAACCGCGCCAAGGGCGAGTTCCTGGCCAACATGAGCCACGAGATCCGCACGCCGATGAACGGCATCCTCGGCATGGCCCAGCTGGCGCTGGACACCGAGTTGTCGGCCGAGCAGCGCGAGTTCCTCGATGTGGTCAAGGCTTCTGCGGAGTCCCTGACCGCCGTGATCAACGACATTCTCGACTTCTCCAAGATCGACGCGGGGAAGCTGGAGCTGCACGAGTACGAGTTCAGCCTGCGCGACTGCCTCGAGGACACGCTGCGCATGCTGGCGCTGCGCGCGCACGAGAAGGGACTGGAACTGGCCGGGCGCGTCGCCGACGACGTGCCGGACACGCTGATCGGGGACGCTGGCCGGCTGCGGCAGATCATCACCAACCTTGTCGGCAACGCGATCAAGTTCACCGACGAGGGTGAAGTCGTCGCGTCGGTGACGCTCGCTGACCACGAGGACGGCGAGGTCCCGGGCAAGGACCTGCGGCTACGGTTCGCGGTCCGCGACACCGGGATCGGGATCCCGCCGGAGAAGGTCCAGCGCATCTTCGAGCCGTTCACGCAGGCCGACGGCTCGATGACGCGGCGCTACGGCGGAACGGGGCTCGGACTGACGATCTCCTCGCGGCTGGTCGAGCTGATGGGTGGCCGCATCTGGGTCGAGAGCGAACTCGGCCACGGCAGCACCTTCGGCTTCTTGGCGTGCTTCGCGAGTTGTGCGCGCGAGCCGGCCGAAGCGCCGGCGATGCTGCGGGGTTTGCGCGTGCTGGTGGCCGACGACTGCGGCAGCTCGCGCGAGTCGCTGGCCGACATGCTGCGCGCGTGGTCGATCGCGCCGGAGTTCGCCGCCGGCGGTCGCGAGGCGCTCGCCGCGACACGCGACGCGCGCGCCACGGACCTGCCCGACGCGATCCTGCTCGACCTGCGCATGCCGGACCTGGACGGCCTCGCGCTGATCGAGCAGGAGCCGACGCTGGCGGCGCGGACCGTGCTGCTCCTGACCGAGCCCGAGCAGCGCTGGGCCGCCGCGCGCTGCCGCGAGCTGGGAATCGCCGCGACGCTCGCGAAGCCGGTCAAGCGCGCGGAGTTGCAGAAGGCGCTGCTCGCGCTCTGCACCGCGGGACCGGTCGCGCCGCGCGCGGATGCCGCGGCGGCCGAGTCGCCGGCGCCGGGCCGACCCCTGCGGATCCTCGTGACCGAGGACAACCCGGTCAACCAACGAATGATGGTCAGGATGCTGGAGAAGCAGGGACACCAGGTGACGCTGGCCGGCAACGGTCGGGAGGCGCTCGAGATCCTGGCGCTGAACTCGTTCGACCTGGTGCTGATGGACCTGCAGATGCCGGTGCTCGACGGCTTCGAGGCCACGACCGCGATCCGCCAGAAGGAGCGGGACAGCGGCACTCACATCCCGATCGTGGCCTTGACGGCGCACGCCATGAAGGGCGACCGGGAGATGTGCCTGGCCGCCGGCATGGACGCCTACATCCCGAAACCGGTGAGCCCGGCAGAGCTGTTCCGGGTCATCGAGGCGCTCTGCCGGCCGACGGTCCCGGTGGGCTGACCTTGCCCGCCGGTATTCACCGTTTGTTGATCCCCCCCGGGGGCGAACCTAGGTTTTCCTTGGCGCGAGCTGCGTAAGGGGGAACACGCTTTGACCCGTACCGTCCTTCTCGTCGACTTCCAACCGGGTTCCCTCTCGGCGACCACGGAGTTGCTGCAGCGCGCGGGGTTCTCGGTCGTGCCGGCAGGCTCTTCGGACGCGCTCGAGGCGCTTTTGGCGGGCCACGACGTGCCGCAACTGATCGTGATCGAGCCGGTTCTGGCCGGCCTCGACGGTTTCCAGCTCTGCGCCCAGCTGAAAAGACGCCACGGTGCCGCGACGATCGTGCTGGCCTCCCGCTTCCTGAAGCGCCAGCGCTACCGCTCGCTGGCCCGCGAGGCCGGCGCGGACGTGTTCCTCGAGCGCCCGCGCGAGGACGAGGTCCTGGTCCCGCTCCTGCAGAAATGCGGCGGCGCTCCCGGCGAAGCGCCTGCGTTCACCGAAACCGGCGCGGCCTCGGGGCCGCTGCTCGCAACCAAGATTGCCGCCGCCGCGCGCGTCCCCGCCGCGGCGCCGGACCCGGTGGACATCACCGAGGCACTGTCGGCGTTCGGTCCGGTCGCCCAGGTGCGCGGGGACGACTTGGACACGGTCATCGACTCGATGTTTTCGAGCCTGACCGGTGAAGTCCCGGTGCAACGACCGGCGGCGAGCGGCGCCGCTCCCGCCCCGCGCCCGGCGACTCCCACCGATGCCGCCGCGACGCCCGTCGCAACCGCGGCGACACCGGCGGCTGCCGCCGTCGCGCCGGAGCGCGCCTCGGCGCAGCGGCCGGCGCAGGCGGCGCGTCCCGTCCCGCCGCGCAGCGCGTCGTCGAACCTGCTGTCGATCCTCGAGGAACTGGAGAACTCCATGCCGCTGCCGGCGACGGAGGCCTCGCATAGGTCCGCCGCCGCGCTCGCGGAGTTGGAACTGGAGCCGTCGCGGCCGCTCACGCCGCCGCCGCCGCCCGAGGACGAGCGGTCGCTCGAGCAGATGCTGGACCGCCTGTCGGCGCCCGCCGGTGCCGCACCGGCGCAGGTTCCCGCGCCCGCTCCGCTCCCGGTGCCGCCCCCACCCGCCGCCCGCGAGTCGCGCGCCGCCCCGGCGCGGCGGACGGCCTTCGGGCCGCTGGCGATCACGGGCCTGCTCCTGGTCGCCGCGGCCGTCGGCTGGTGGCGCTTCGGCTGGCACAAGCCGGCCACGGAGCCGGACCCCGTCCAGGGTTACGAGATGGCCCGGCCGCAGCCGGTCCCGGCCGAGACGGTCGCGGCCGACGAGCAGGTTGTCCCGCCGGAAGCCCCGCCGGTCGCCGACGGCGCGGCCAGCGGCCCGGCGGCACCGGCGCCCGCGACGCGCCCCGTGGCGCCACCGCCCGCCGGGGCCGTGCCCCCGCGAAAGGACGGAGCGGCCCGGGCCGCTGCGGCGACGCCGGGCGTGACCGCGCCCGCGGTCGCGGCGCCGGTGCAGGCGGCGCAGGCGAGTCCGCCGGAGAGCGTCCCGGAAGCCACCGCGGACGCGACCGGCGCACCCGCGGACGCGCTCCAGGAGTCGATCGCGCCCGCCCCGGCTGCCGCGGGCGCCGGCGCCCCGGACGCCGCCGAGCAGCCGCAGGTTTCCACCGAGACGGCGGCCCCGGCCGAGGCCGAGGACGCCACGCTCCAAGAGCCCGCCGCGGTGGAGGTCTGGGACGAGGGCGCGCAACCGCTGCGCGCCGGCGCCACCAACGCCAGCACGCCGGAACTGATCCCGTCCTCGCGCGTCGAGCCGGTCTACCCGCGCATGGCCCGCAGCGCGAGGGTCGAGGCGCGCGTGGTGTTGCGTATCGCGGTCACGACCACCGGCCAGGTCGGCCGCGTGACCGTTCTCAGCGAACCGCCGGGCAAGCTCGGGTTCGGAGAAGCCGCCGTCGCGGCCGTGAAGAAGTGGCGCTACACGCCCGCGATGCTGGACGGCCGCCCGATCGAGGTCAGCCGGACCGTCGTCATCAACTTCCGCGCTCGTTAGCCGGTCCCGGCCGGCCACCGGCACGACGGCGGCGCCTTTCGCCTGCCGCGGCTATAGTCGCGCCATGTCGTGGCGCTGCGCGGTCCTCGCCGCCTTCGCGCTGGTCTTGACCGGCCGGGTGGCAGCCGCGCCGGCGCTCCCGCGCGACGTCGAGCTGACCGAGGACATCCTCGTGCGGCGCGTCCACTGGCCGGTCCTCGTGCTCCCCGGGCGCTCCGCCGCCGGCGCCTGCGAGGCGCTCGGTCCGCGCGACATCTCGATCGAGGAGGACGCGCGGCCGGTGCGCGTGGTCGCCGTGGACCGTAACGGTCCGCCGACGCTCTACGTCCTGATGTTCGACACCAGCTACAGCATGCGCGACCACCTCGAGCGCTGCCGCGAGTCGGCGCGCGAGTTCGCGATCGGGCTCGGCCCGAGCGAGAGCGTGGCCATCGCGCGCTTCGACGACGACCTGGCACTGCTCCAGCCGCCGACGCGCGACATCGAGCGCGTCGGGCGCGCGTTGCAGCAGGTCCGCGTCGGGGGCGAGACGGCGCTGCGCAACGCGCTGGCCCAGGTCATCGACTACCTCAACGCTTTCGGCGGCCGCAAGGTGATCGTGCTGTTCACCGATGGCGAGGACAACGTCGCGGCGCAGCGCTCGTTCGACGAGGTCCTCGGGCGCGCCGAGCAGGTCACCGACCTGCGCGTGTTCACGCTGGCGATGCCGCCCGTGGACAAGTCACGGCGCTGGCTCAGCACGCGCGGGCTGCAGCAGGCGGCGGAGACGACGGGCGGCCACGTGTACCTGGTCGAGAAGGACAGCGAGCTCGGGGCGCTGTTCACCGACCTGCGCGCGCGGCTCGGCCGCGAGTGGAGCGTCACGTACCAGCCCAGCCCCGCGACTCCGCAGGACGCCGCGGGTCCCTCGCGTCACGCGGTCGTGGTGCGGCCGCGCGCGGACCTGCCCTGCCGCGTGGAGTCGATCCTCCCGCACCGGCTCGCGGGCGTCTCCACGACGCCGCGACTCGTCGCGACGGAGCCGGTGAGCATCGCGGCGAGCGATGCGCCGTGCGGGCTCGATGCCGGCGGCGCGCCGCTCCCGGCGTGGCGGGCGCGCGATCTTCCTTTCCTGCCCGCGGGCGCGGCGCAACCTCTGTTCCTGCTGCCGCCGAGCCGGGCGGCGCTGCTCGCGCGCGTGGGCGACCTGGTCCAGGAACCGGGAATCCTGTACCGCGCCGAGCCGTACCTGCAGTCGGGCCTGTTCCGCACGCGCATCCAGCGCGAACCCGAGTACGCCGAGCGCATGGTCTGCGTGGCGCTGCCCTCGCTGTCGGAACTGCGCGAGAAGATGCGCCGGCCGGAGGACGCGCTCGCGTGGCTGCTCGAGCGTCACGTGTGCGGCCCGTGCGGGGCGACGCTCGGCGGCGCGATCAGCCCGCTGCTGCTCCACGGGGAGACGTTCCTGAACCTGCGCCCGGCGATCGCGCAGGCGATGTACCTGCACGAGCCGGAGTACCGCCGCTGGGCGCGCGAGCGCTCGCAGGCGATGCGCGCCAAGGAGTTGGGCGAGCGTTTCGAGCAGATGGGACCGGCCGCCCCCAGCCCGGAGCAGCAGGCCGCGCTCGCGGCGCAGCTCGCCGATTCCGCCGGGGACCCACCTCCGCTGCAGCTGCAGCGGGCGCTGGCCGAATGGCTCGGCGACGTCGCGGCGGACCGGCTCTTCGCCTCGCTCGAGGCCCGCCTCGGCTCGGGCCTGCTCGTCGGCGCGGGCGGCGAGCCGGCCGGGCCGCTGCAGTGCGCGTTCGATCACTGGAGCGACCTGGCCGCGTTGTTTCCACCGCCCCTGGACGTGCGCGTGCGCGTGCCGCTCGTCCCGCTGTACGACCCGGAGCGCGATGCGGTCGGCTTCTACCGCGTGATCCTCCCCCACGCGGATGCGTGGCATCCCCCCGCCGACCTCGTCTCCTCCTCCCCGCTCGCGCTGCACACGCTGCGCTGGGCCGTGTCCGACCCCGCGGTGGCCGCGGCGGCGCGCGGCTTCGAAGTGCTCTCGGTCGTCTACCCGCGCTCGGACGAGGTCACCCCCTGCCCCGGCGAGCGGGCGCGGGACTGCCGGCTGCACGCGGTGGACCTGCGGCTCGGCAGCTCCCGCGCCGGCGTGGTCAACCTGCACGCCACGTTCGCCAGCCTTCGCGGCATGCCGCACCGTCCCGACACGACCGCCGGACCGCTGTGCGTGGAGGTGGACGCCTCCCCCACCGTCCGCGCCGAGGCCGCCGGCCTGCTCGAACAGCTCGGCCTGTTCGCGGGGCGGGCCGGCCGGCTGTGTTCCGAACGGCTGTTCGCGCCGCGGCGGGCGCGCTCGACGGAACCGGGCGGGGGGGCTTCCCCCCGCGACGGTAATCAGCAACAATAAGCTCCTAATATTTCACGCTTAGCTGATGGCGGGGACGCCCGCGGGAGGCCGCTCATGGGCCGGATTGCCGATGTGTTGCGCGAGAAGGGAACCACCGTCCAAACCACCACCCCCTCCGCATCGGTGTACGAGGCGATCGAGAAGATGGTGGCCCACAACTTCGGCTCGCTGGTCGTGATGGACGGGAGCGCGCTGTGCGGGATGTTCACGGAGCGCGACTACCTGCGCCGCGTCGTGCTCGAGGGGAGAACGTCCCGCACGACGAGCGTGGCCGAGATCATGAGCACCGAGATCGCCTATGTCGCTCCCGAGCACGGTGTCGAGGAAGCGCTCGCGGTCATGACCGCGGAGCGCTGCCGGCACCTGCCGGTGCTGCGCGACGGCGACCTCGTCGGCCTCGTCTCGATCGGCGACCTGGTCAAGCACCTGATCCGGGACCAAGAAGCCGAGATCCTGCACCTCAACGACTACATCTGCGGCAAGTATCCGCGGTGAGGCACCGCGCGGGTCCGCGCGCTGGGCGCGGGGCTCGGCGCGCCGAGCGGGCGCAGCGGCTGGACCGAGCGCTGCCCGGGCCGGCAGAGCCGTGAGTTCGCGCGCTCCGCGCGGCGCGCGGGCGCGATAGCATCTGCGCATGGAACTGGTCCAGCGACTGCGCGGCTTCGGCACGACCATCTTCACCGAGATGACGCAGCTGGCGCTCGAGCACGGCGCGGTCAACCTCGGGCAGGGTTTCCCCGACTTCGACGCCCCGGAATTCGTGCGCGAGGCGGCGCGCGAGGCGATCCGGGCCGGGCGCAACCAGTACTGCCGGATGTTCGGGCTGCCCGAGCTGAACCGCGCCGTCGCGCGACACCGCGAGCGCTTCCACGGCCTGCGCTACGACCCCGATCGCGAGATCACCGTCTTCGCCGGGGCGACCGAGGCGCTGTTCGCCACGATCGTGTCGCTGTGCGAGGCCGGCGACGAGGTCGTGCTGTTCGAGCCGGCCTACGATTCGTACCGCCCGGCGCTGGCCGTGGCCGGCGCCGTGCCGCGGCCCGTCCCGCTGCTGCCCCCGCGCTTCGCGCTCGACCCGGCCGCGCTCGAGCGCGCGCTCTCGCCCCGAACGCGCGCGATCCTGCTGAACAGCCCGCACAATCCGACGGGCAAGGTGTTCACGACCGACGAGCTGGAGTCGATCGCGGAACTGTGCCGCAAGCGCGACCTTTTGGCGATCACCGACGAGGTCTACGAGCACATCACGTTCGGGGTCCCACACGTGCCGCTGGCGAAGTTGCCGGGCATGCGCGGGCGCACGGTCATGATCTCCTCGGCCGGCAAGACGTTCAGCGCGACCGGCTGGAAGATCGGCTACGCCTGCGCCCCGGAGGCGCTGACCCGCGCCCTGCGCTCCGCGCACCAGTTCATCACGTTCTGCGTCGCCACCCCGCTGCAGGCGGCGATCGCCGTCGCGCTGGCTGCACCCGATTCGTTTTTCGCCGAACTGGGCGCGCAGTACGCGGCACGCCGCGAGCGGCTGTGCCGCGGCCTCGCGGCCGCCGGTCTCGCCGTGCTCGAGCCGGAGGGGACGTACTTCGTCTGCTGCGACATCCGCCCGCTCGGCTTCGAGGACGACCTGGAGTTCTGCCGCGCGCTGCCGGCCCGGGCCGGCGTCGCCGCGATCCCGGTCTCGGCCTTCATCGCCGACCGCGGCGTGCGCCACCTCGCACGCTTCGCCTTCTGCAAGACCGACGCGGCCCTCGACGAGGGCATCCGCCGCCTCGCGGCACTCCCGTAGCGGCACCGCGGTGATACTCTCTCCGGCGCGCGTTCGGGGGTACGTCGAGGGCAGCGCGGTCGGCGTCGCCGGACCGGGCTGCTAGCCTTCCCGGCCGTCCTCGTCGTCGTCGCGCGGGGGACGTTTCGTGCCGTTTTCGTTGGTCCTGCTGTTGCTGCTGGGCTTCGGCCTGGTCGCGTATTTCCTCGCGCGCCGGTCCGCCGGCGCACCGGTCGAACCAGCGTCGCCCATCGAACCCGACGAAGCCGCGCCGCCGATCGTCGAGGCGGCCCAGCCTCCCGCACCCCCGGCCGCACCCGCGTCGCGCGAGCAGCGGCTCGCGGGGATCCGCACGGATCTCCGCGCCGAGTACGATGCCTCGCAATTCGCCTCCGAGTTCGAGGCCAAGCCGGGCTTCGTCGCCGCCGTGGAGTGGATGGTTTCGGCGGAGTTCGACGCCGAGTCGCTGTACCGGCTCTACAGCGGCGATTCCCTGACCCTGGCGTGCGCGGCGCTGGTCGCGTTGGCGCGGCGTCCGGACGGAGCCGCGCTCGCCGGGCGTGTCATGGCGAGCATGAGCGGCTTCGCCACCTGGAACCGTGTCTTCGCGCTACGGATGCTCGACGCGCACGTCCCGCCGACAGCACCGCTCGTCGGTCCCGTCCTGGCGATGATCGACGACAGCTGGAAGGACCAGCACAACGGCCCGGTGCTGGCCGGGTTTTGCGCGAGCCGCATCGCTCGCGGCGAGCAACCGACCTTTGCCGGGATGCTCGATGGTCTGCCGGCCTCGCGCCTCGATGCGATCGAAGGGTACCTGTCCACCACGGCTGCGCTCGAACCGCTGAAAGCCGAACTCCGGCAGGCCCGCGCGCGGATCATCGACCTCGAGTTCCTGCAGTCGTTCGGACGCGTCCTTTGCCCCGCGGACCCGGGCGAGCCGCCGCCGATCGCGCACCAAGCGCTGGTCAGCACCGCGCAGGCGGTCGTCGCCGCGCTCACCGCCGATCCCCCGCGCTCGGTCGTGCTGATCGGACCGGAAGGAAGCGGCAAGTCGAGCCTGGCGCGGTCCGTGTCCTCGCGCCTGCTCGCCGACGGGTGGACGGTTTTCGAAGCCGCGCCGAACGAGCTGAATGCCGGGCAGAAGTTCATCGGCGAACTCGAGGGCCGGATCCAGCGGCTGGTGCGGGAGATCCAGCGCGGCAAGCGCGTGGTGTGGCTCGTGCGGGACATCCACGGGCTGGCCTGGACCGGTGCGACCTTCCTCAACCCGACCGCCGCGCTCGACATGCTGATCCCGGTGCTGGAGCGCGGCGAGATCGTGCTCCTCGGCGAGACCGAGCCGGCGGCCTACGAGAAGATGCTGCTGCAGTGCCCGCGGCTGGCGAGCGTCGTCGACGAACAGCGGGTCGAGCCGCTGGCCGGCGAGCCGACCCTCGCTCTGGCCCGGGCCTGGGTCGATTCCGAACACGAACGGGGTCTCACGCCGCCGATCGGCGACGCGACCCTGCGCGAGGCCTGGAGACTTTCGCAGCAGTACCTGACGGGGCTCGCCGCACCCGGAAACCTGTTCCAACTCCTGAAGAGCACGCTGCGTCGGCGGCCGGCGCAAGCGCGCGGGCCCCAAGCCGCGCCCGTGTCCGTCGACGAGATCGTCGCCGCGCTCGCGGACCTGACCGGGCTGGGTGCGCCGATGCTGGACGAGCGCGTGCGGCTCGACATCGCCGGCCTGCGCCGCTACCTCGACGAACAGGTGATCGGGCAGGAGGACGCGGTGGCCTGCCTGGTCGAGCGGGTCACGATGATCAAGGCCGGCGTCACCGACCCGCGGCGCCCCCTCGGTGTGTTCCTGTTCGTCGGGCCGACCGGCACGGGCAAGACCGAGCTCGCCAAGGCGCTCGCGACGTTCCTCTCCGGGACGCCGTCGCGGATGATCCGGCTCGACATGAGCGAACTGATGACGCCGGACGCCATCGGGCGACTGCTCGGCGACGCCGGCCCGGCGCACGAACACGACGCGCTCGTCGACCAGATCCGGCGCCAGCCGTTCTCGATCCTGCTGCTCGACGAGTTCGAGAAGGCGCACCCCGCCGTGTGGGACCTGTTCCTGCAGGTTTTCGACGATGGCCGCCTCACGGATCGTCGCGGGAAGACCGCGGACTTCCGCAACGCGATCGTGATCATCACTTCAAATCTCGGGAGCATCGCCGGCGGCGGCACGCCCGGGTTCGTCGACGACGCCGGACGGTTCAGCGAGCACGCGGTGGAACGTGCGGTCAGCCGCGCATTCCGCCGGGAGTTCCTCAACCGCATCGACCGGATCGTCGTCTTCCGGCCGCTGGACCGCGAGACCATGCGGCGCATCCTGGGCAAGCAGCTGCGGGAGGTTTTCACGCGACGCGGATTGCGCAACCGGCAGTGGGCGGTGGAGTGGGACGAGGCCGCGCTCGAGTTCCTGCTCGAGCGGGGCTTCACGCCCGACCTCGGTGCACGGCCCCTGCAGCGCGCGATCGAGCGCTACCTCCTGGCCCCATTGGCCGATACGATCGTCGCGCACGAGGTGCCGGAAGGCGACCAGTTCCTGTTCGTGCGGCAAACCGGGGACGCCCTGACCGTCACGTTCGTCGATCCGGACCTGCCGGCGACGCAGCCAGCGCCCGACGCCGCCGGCGGCGCGAGCCTGGCCGAGATCGCTATCGGTGCCCGCGGGACGGCGGACGAATTGGCCGCGCTTGCCGTCCGGCTGGAGGCGTTGGAGGAGCGTGTCACTTCCGAGGCGTGGCACGAGGAGAAGCGGCGCGACCTCGAGCTGACCGGGCTCGAGGACTTCTGGAAGTCGGACGAGCGGTTCGCGCTGCTCGGCAGGATCGAGGTCCGGGACAGGATCGAGCGCGCGCTCGCCTCGGCAGCCTCGTTGCTGCGCCGCTTGCGCCGCGAGGATGCCGCGACCCGGAACTACGTGCCGTCCGACGTGGTGGCGAGCCTCGCCAGCAGGCTGATCGTGATCGCGACGGCGTGCGAGGACCTCGAGAACAGGCGCCCTCACGATGCGTTCCTCCTGGTCGAGACCCCGTCGAACTTCGGCCCGCGGGTCCCGCCGGAAGCGACGGGGTTCGCGCGCACGCTGGCGGCGATGTACCGCGGCTGGGCCGGCAAACGGGGGATGCGGCTCGCGGTGCTCGAAGAAGCGAGCGCGGCCCCCGCCGGCTACCGGTTCATGGCCGCCGTGAGCGGGCTCGGCGCGCACTCGCTGCTCTCCCCCGAGGACGGCTGGCATTCATTCGAAGTCCCGGCGAACAACGAGCGCGAGTTCGAACGCTGGCAGGTGCGGGTGAGGGTCGTACCACAGCCGGCCGAGCCGCCGCGCGAACGGGGTGACGACCTCCCGGCGCAGGCCCGGCGTTGTCTCGCGGCTGCGGCGCCGAGCCCCGTGCCTGTCGTCCGGCGCTACCGCGAGCGGCCCTCGGCACTGGTGCGGGATGCGGTGCGCGGCTACCGCACCGGGCACCTGGCCGCCGTCCTGGCCGGCGACTTCGATCTCATCCCTTCCTAAGTGAGCCTGAAAAGTCACACGCCGGCGCGAAACTGCGGCTGAAACTCGGGATTCGGGCACGATTCCCGGGAGCGGGACACCTCCGGTAGTCGCGCGCCCCCACGAGGCTCGCGGTGTGGTCCGATAGGGCCATGGCCGCGCGCTACCACGAGCGGGGGACGGTCCCCGCCAATGTGCTGCACTTCGTGCCGCCGCATTGCCCGAACCCGGAATGCGAGCACCACCTGGACCCCGAGCCGGTCCGGGGGTGGTACTACAGCCGCGGGCTGCGCCGGGTCCGGCGCAAGCCGGGAGTGGTGGCGCAGTTCAGCTGCCGCAGCTGCGGGCGCTGGTTCCGCTCTTCGGCCTTCGGCCCGGACTACTGGAAGAAGCTGCCCGGGCTGCAGCACAAGATCTACAAGCTGAAGGCCAACGGCTGCGGCCAGCGCCAGTGCGCGCGGGTGCTGGGGGTCAGCCTGACGACCG
>JAGOJY010000045.1:3866-33272 GCA_017994815.1 Acidobacteriota bacterium | reverse complement strand
GCTGGTCAGCGCCGTGCTGATCGAGGTCAGCGACGACTGGGAGACCGGACGGGTCTACGCGACCATGGGTGAGGAGTGATCGGCTACGCCGCATCGAGAGAATTTACAGAACAGGTGTTGCTTTTCCTCGTCGGCGCGGAGCCACAGGCTGTTGATCGGTAGGTCTCCCGCACCTCGCTCGTACGTTGCTGTCACGAGCTCACCCCACGTGGCCGGCACCTCGATCCGTGTGACCGGCCCTCTTTGCCACCATGGGGTCTTTGCGGCGAGGGCGCCAGCCGCAAATGCCGCAAGCAGTGCCGCGACCGCTCCCCCGAACCTAAGTACATGCCTCACCATCGCATTCTCCCAGGTCCACTGACACCGTTTGCCCGTCATACTCGCTCTAGCAGGTTCGCAACGAGATTGCACGTAAACCACCCATCCCCAGTGAGAAACCGCTGCGGCTTGGCTGACGCCGCATCCCGCATGATCCCGATCCCATCGGAGTAGCGCTCGAACGAGACAATCTTGCGAAATTCCACGCGGAACCCCTTCTGAACACCCGAGAAGTACAGGTGCCGGTCGGTGACAGCGAGGAGTCCGTCGTCGACGTGAACGGTTTCCGTCGTGTCGACTGGGTAGCCTCTGAAGGCACCAACCCGGTAGTAGACGCCCTTTGCGATTCGGAGGCTCACGCCGTGCGAGCCACCCTCGTAGTGGCGGCGGGTACGATCCTCGAAATAGGCGGTGCCGGGAAACGCCCAGATCAGGACCTCGGTTTTCAGGAAATTGAAAGGGAGAGGCCCATTGAGCCGACACCGTTGTGGATTATTGCCCTCGACAAGCTCTCGCAGGACTGATGCCTTAACTAGGCGCGCATATGCGTCCAGCGCGTTGAGCTGGTCTTGGGAGAGCCGCGTCGCCTCTGCGAAAGTCGCGAGGCGCGTCTCTTCTTCCGGGGTAAGGAGGTCATCCTCCAACGCTTCTTCGACGGCAGCCGACCAACCGTGCGTTACAGCCTCCGCGACCCGTCCCTGAAGGGACTTTCGCGTACCTGCGATGGATGACACCTGTTGTACGACGTCGTCCGCAGGCTTGCCGTCGCGGGCCGTTGCTAGCGCGCGAGCGACCATATTGCGCCAGGTGGTTTCGTAATCCTCGGCGCAGGCGACGTGCTGCTTCTTGAACACCCCCGCTGGCAATCCGCAATACTCGCACCTTGCCATTGTGCCCTCTTTATCGGACCTCAATCCCCAGATCGGCGTTGGCTTGTGGGTCCTCGAGTTGGCGAGTCTGCGCCACAGTTCTGCATGCCGAACCTGCCGGAGTAGGCGCATCCTTCGAGACCCCTCGGGAAGCTCATGAGCAGGTAGAGGACACCGATGACTTCCATGCAAGCGAGGAGCAGGAGTCCGCGATCACCGCGAGGTTCGCGAGCAACGCCGCCAGCGTGCAAGTCCAACAGAACCAGCGGATCAGCATGGCACCTCCCCGTGGGGCTAGAAGCTCTTGCCGCAGTTCCGGCAGACGTATTTCTGCTCCCGCATTGAGAGCCCGATCATGATGAGGATGACACCGATGCACACCGGAGCCAGCAGAATTCCGGCAAGCAGAACGACCACTCCGGCAGTCGTCATGGACCGTCGACCGTCGAGTGCGTCGCCGCCACAGAATGGACACCGCAGGTCCGCGTTCGAAGCGAGAGCGAGCAGTTCGTCAACACGTTTCCCACACGCAGAGCACGTCCGGTTGAGCATCGCGGCCCTTCCGCAGTGCGGGCATTTCGCGAGCATCAGCCCTCCCCTACTCCAAAGTCGCGTCTCAACGACTTTCAATCAATCTCTGGTCCGGTAGTACATCGACTTCGGCTGCGTCACGACAGTGCGGTGGAATAGCAGGAACCCATGCCCAATGACCTGGCGGGTGTCGCGATCTAGCCAGGCGTGCTCGATAACGCCCAGGGACACGCCACAGGCCGCCGCGTCCCACTGCGTCAAGAACATGCCCTTGTAGTCGAGTTCGTGATTTGTCGGAGTGGAGAGCCCGGTGTTGAAGATCCTATCGACCCCAAGCGGCTTGATAATTCGGACCACAAGCTGCTCTGCTTTATCGGAGCGGAGCATTTGCTTCTGCACATGTCCGCGTTCGACGGCGGGCACTCCCAGCAGCGCAGTGAGTTCGGCGTGCACCGGCTCCAAGTCAACGAATCTGGCTTGTGTGAGCGGACGCATGATCGCGACGCAGTCCCACTCTGGAGTGCCAATGTCGAATGCGACCACTACCGGTCCAAGCCGGTCCGCACCGGGTAACTCCCAGAACCGTAGATTCCCTAGGTCGCCGTGGAACTGCGCGTTCGGAAAGCGTTCAATCACCGCCTTGTAAGTGGTGCCAATCGAAATCTCGCCGACGCGGAACCTAACCGAGAGTTGCTCGCAATCCGGGGCGCCGAACGCCGCGCTCGCGGCTATCACGAGCGCGACGACCACCGCGCGTGTGGCACAACCCCCGGCAGATCGCAATGTAAGGGGGGAAAAAACGGGAAGGAAGTTCTGAGTTCGGGGCATAGGCTCAATCCCTGCAGGAGGAGTTCTTCCACAGACTTGCATCGCCACGGGCGAGGGCGGATCGGCGGCTGGGCGGAGAGTTGGTGGGATTCTCGGCCGCCGTGGGGAAACAACGGTTGGGCGGCCCATCAGCCTGCGGCTCGGCGGGCGCTGACGTTCGCGCAGCGACGACGGCCGCAACCGCTGCCGGCTGAACAACGGCGCCTGGCACAGATCACCCGCGACGCGTGACACGCTTGGGCGAGAGCACCAATCAACGGCGGGCGCCGGGCAGGCGTCGGTGCACGGCCTTGTTCGTGACCTCCTGAGTCGAGTCAGCTGGGGACGAGCCCTCCTCAGGACGACGTTCATCGAATGCGGGGATTTCAACGTCATCGATTGAGAAGAGAGACGGGATGTCGATTACGGGCGGCACTAATGGCGGCAGGCCCGCTTTCAGGAGGGCGGAGTAGATGGACTCCCGGAGAAACGGATAGAGCAGCCCCGGCGCCAAGCGCGCCGCGACCAGTTTCATCTCTTTCAGCAAGCGGGAATGCGGACCTGGTTCAATCTCGATCAGAACTCGGTAGCAGGACGAGACCGATACGTTCGGAATCCCACCGACCGATGCCGTTAACGCGATTCCGAGTACCCGCTCGGCAAAGCGTGAGACAGAGAGATTGAATCCAATCTCCGGAGAAATGTCCTTCATAGACCGGATCGGACCTTCGCGGCGGAAGGTGAATTCCGTCAGGAGTGGCGGAACCAAGATGTTGTACGTGGTGCGTTCCTGACCGCCTGTCATCACACCATCCTCGACGTCTTGATCGGTCGCTTGTTCCCGAACACGTATGCAGGTTGTCCCGAGGTCAGACGTAGTCCCGAGGTTAGAAGTTCGTTGACTGCTGCTCCACTCAAGAAGCCCCGGAGTACCGGGATATCGCTCACATGCGTCCAAGGAGCGATCCCCAGTGCATTCTCGAGTGCTTGAATGACCCAAGTGTTTATGCTCTTGTCGTCCTTCGTTGCAGCGAGCGCAATGGCGCGATGAAGCTCCGGACTTACCCTAACGATGAACCGACCGGAAAAGGGCCTTTCCGGCTTTTCGCCGGATTCCTCGCAGAGCTTCAGATAATCATCTACGGCTGCATGGAAATCCGTCTCGAGTTCGTCGACGGTTCGTCCCTCAAAGGTGATGACGTCGAGCACATGCAGTACCCGCCCACGGAACATCTTCGTCTCGTCGTCGTATTCGGGTTTGGCCTGATACCCGCGGTATTCCATCATGGCGATACTCCAGCGGCCTCTAGAAAGTCGCGCAAGTCCCGGACGGCCGCTTTGCACATCTCCTTCTCGTGTGGTTTATGAAAGCCGTGCCTGCGTCCGTTCAACCGCATCGCTGCACGCGAGCCCTCCCGTTCGAGAACCTCCCCCCCTAGCGCTTTTACGAGGGCCATCGCGTCATCCCACTTAACTGTCGCCGGGACGGGGTTAGCGAAAATGGACTCCAAGACCCGGCGGTGCTTACTGCTGAGTTCGTCCACGCACAGCACTCCGTCTTCGGGCCGGCTCCGGGGTTGTCTTCACTAAGATACTATCACGCAGTATCACGCGCAAGACTGAATAGCGAAACGCGGCTTGGGCCGCGTGGGCCGATGGTGGGTCATGGGCTGGGCTGGTGAGGGCATTTGCCGGCACGCAAAGCGTTGATTCCGCGTTCAGGGCGGGTGCTGACGGAGCCCTGGAAGATCTTGAAAACCTCCGCGGGGCGAACCCCGCCGTGGGTTCGAATCCCACCCCCTCCGCCAGTTTTTCTCTCGCGGTAAATCGAACCACGGTGTCCGCTTTTCTGCATCGAGGCGCGGCCGATTGCCGTACCATCTGCAGCAAGCGTCCCGGCCCTGCAAACGTCGCGGCGTCGCGCGGGCCGGAACCCCTCGGGAGGGGGCATGGCTGCGCGATCGCTCGCTCGCGCCGCGTTTTTCGTGGGCTGTTTCTGGTTCGTCCTCGGCGACACCCGCGCCTGGCAGTGGAAGCTCGATTTCACCGCGGAGAGCGCCCCGGCGCTGACCGCGCTGCACGAGCGCCTGGCCGCCGCCTCCTGCGCGGGCGCCGCCGTCGTCCCGGTCGAGGGCGTCCGCTGGACCGCCGAGCTGTTCGAGCTGGCGATCGAAACCGGCCGGATCTACGTCTGCCCGCCGGTGGACGGCGTGCCGGTCTGGGCCACGTTCTCCGGGCGCGCGAGCGTCAGCTTCCGCCCGCGCACGTCGGCCGGGCGCAGCCAGCTCCGCCACTGGCTCGGCTCCGACGAGTTGCGCGCGCCGGTCGCCGAGGCGCACTTCTTCACGCTGCGCGGGAACGACCTCGCGGCCCAGCTCGGCATCCCGTTGCCGGCCGGGGCCGCGCCGGCCGACGCCCCGCCGGCGCTGCCGGGCCGGGGCGTGTTCCGATCGCTCGGGACCGACCTGCTGTTCTCGTTCCTGAACCGCGCCGAGCGCGCGGCGGGTACCGCGTTCGTGGCCTTCCCGCTGGAGTCGATCCGCAGCGCCGCCTCGGCCCAGGCTTACGCGCTCTACGCCTTCAACCCGCAGCGCGAGTTCGAGGTCACGCTCGCGGTGGCCGGGCACCACGCGTTGACCGCGAACCGCGACTACGCGTTCGAGTTCCGGCCGATCGCCGAGGAGCACTCGGTCGAGGCGCCGTTCCGTCCGCAGGCCGAGGTGCTGGACTACGACACCGCGGTCGAGGCCGGAAGCGGCAAAAGGAGCGGAGGCGCCCGCACGACGGTCCGGTTCCGGGCCACCGGCTCCTTGCGCGCCCTGCGCTTCGTGCTCACGCCGCGGCTGGCGGTCAGGTCGGTCGCGTTCGCCGGCCACCAGTTGCCGTTCGTGCAGTGGAAGCTGCGCGAACTCGGGCCGTGGCTCGACCAGCACCTCCTGGTCGAGCTGCCGGAACCGCTCCGGCCCGGCGGCGAGTACACGGTCGAGGTGGATGCCGAGGGGGCGCTGATCCGCAGCGTCGCCGCCCGCCACGCCGACAACGTGTTCGCCCGCCGCGATCCGCTGCGCGCGCTGTTCGTCGACGGCCACGCGCGCCTGGTGCTGGAAGAGGACGACTGGTACCCGCGCCTGGACGGGCGCGGCGCGGTCCCGCAGAGCGTCTCGATCGGGGTGACCGGCGACCTGCAGGCGCTGGCCTCGGGGCGGCTGGTCGAGTCGCGCGCGGACGGTCGGCGAGGGGTCTACCGCTTCCGCACCGACGGGCCCGTCTCGCGCAACGCGTTCTACATCGGTTCGTTCAGCAAGACCAGCGCTGCGGCCGACGATCTGCAGGTCGAGACGTACGTGGACCGGGACGACGCCGGGGCGATCGGCGACCCGCGGCTGGCGCAGGTGGAAATCGCCAACGCGCTGCGGGTGTTCAACCGGATGTTCTGCCCGCTCGGCGCGAAGGTGATCCGCGTCGTCAGCACGCCGACGTACCACGGCCGCGGCTTCCCGGGATTGCTGCTGCTCAGCCGCGAGGGCGGGTTCCGTATCGACATGGCGGCCGCGCACCTGTTCCGCGCGCATGAGGTCGCGCACCAGTGGTGGGGCAACTTGGTCGGCGTGCGCGACTGGCCGCGCGACCGCTGGATCGCGGAAGGGTTGGCCGAGTACGCGGCGATGGAGTACTACCGCATCCGGTTCGAGGAGGAGAAACCCTGGCGCTCGGCGATCGAGCGGGCGTGGTTCGAGCCGGAGACGCGGGCCCCCGGGACGCGCAGGCTGCTGACGGGCGACAAGGTTCCGGCGCTGGAGCCGCTGAGCCTCGGCGGGGCGAACGTGTACACCAAGGGCCCGCTCGTGCTCCACATGCTGCGCTACCTGTTCCGCGCCGAGCACGGGAGCGACGCCCGGTTCTGGGACATGCTGCGCGACGTGCTGGCCGATTTCCGCGGGCGCGCGCTGTCGGCGGCGGACCTCGCCGCCGCGGCCGAGCGCCGGCTCGGGCAACCGATCCCCTGGTTCTGGGAGCAGTGGCTGCACGGCGCCGAGCTGCCGCGCGTCCGCTGGTCGAAGCAAGTGCGGCAGGACGGGAGCGGCTGGGTGATCGACATCCGGGCCGAGCAGTCGGGAACGGACTACCGGCTGGCGGTCCCGGTGTACCTCCACGTCCCGGGCGGGCGCGAGGCGTCGATCCCGCTGCGCATCGGCCCGGGCGTCACCTCGCTCGAAGTCCGGGTCCCGGAGCGGCCGGAGTCCGTGACCCTCAACGACGGTTTCGAGTGCCTCGCCGACCTGCGCGAAGCCCGCTGACGCGCGAACCCAAGGGGCGAAATCCGGACCAATGCGGAACACCGGGTGCCGGGGGCCCGCGGCAGCGGAGCGCCGCGCCCCGCCGGCGCGACTTCAAGAATCCGGCGCCGCATCCCGAAAAGAGGGTGTCCGCGGTCGTCCAGCGGGGAAGGGGCACGATGTCCACTGGCTCGAGCGTTGCCGAGGATCGCTATTTCGGAATCCCGCTCGAGCACCTCGAGCCCGCCACCGTGCCCGGCTTCGACCTGTACCTGCGCCACGCCGGCGGCGCGCCGGTCCTTTACCGCGCCGGCAACATGGAGTTCACCGACGCGATCCGGCAGCGGCTGCTCGGCAGCGGCGTGACGGAACTGCTCGTTCCGGTCGGGCAGGCCGGCGCGTACCGCGCCTACCGCGAACAGTGCGGGCAGACGGCGCCGACCGCGGCGCCTCGGCCGAAGCCGGAACTCCCCGAGGACGAGCGGAGCCTGCCGGAGGTGCTCGAGGATCGCGCCCGCCCGGTCGCGGCCCGCGCCTACGCGCTGCTCGGAGTGTCGCAGAACGTCGTGCGCGCGGCGCTGTCGGACCTCGGCTCGCCGGGGCTGCCGCAGCGCGTGCACCACGTGGCCGAAGCGACCGCGCGGTTCCTCCTGGCCGAGCCGGACGCGTATTCGACGCTCGTGCGCATGCTGCGCGTCGACTACGAGACCTACAGCCACTCGATCCACACCGCGCTGTACACGACGCACGCGATGGTCGGGTGTCGGCCGGGGCTCGAGGACCTGGCGGTGCTGGGCCGTGCCGCGCTGGTCCACGACGTCGGTAAGGCGCAACTCCCGCGCGACCTCCTGCGCCGCGGCGAGCCGCTGGAGTACACCGACGCCGAGGCGATCAAGACCCACACCGACCGCGGGCTGGCGATGCTGCGCGAGGCCGGCTGGGACGATCCGGTGTGCCTGGACGTGTGCGCGAATCATCACGAGCGCTGCGACGGGTCGGGTTACCCGCGCGGCCTGTCGGCGGACCAGATCTCGACGCCCGCCCGGCTGATCGGGATTTGCGACACCTTCGACATGCTGACGACGTCGTTGACCGGCCGGCCGGCGCTGAGCGGGTTCCAAACCCTGTGGCGCATGAAGCGCGAGATGGCCGGCCAGTTCGACACGCAGCTGCTCGACCGGTTCATCGAGGCGATGGTCGATTCCGGGCCGGTCCGGCACTGACCGCGCGCGCTCGCCGGGGCGCCGGTCAAGCGGCGGTTCCGCCCGGCGGCCCAACCGACCCAACCAAAACGATGCCGGGAACCGGCCGCGGCCGTAGAATTCCCCGCGGCCCCCCGGGGCAGAGGAGGAACCCCCGATGACATTCCGCCGCGCCGGCGCCGTACTGTGCGCCTCGGCGCTCGCCGTTTCCGCCGGCCTCGCGGCACAGCCCGCCGTCCCGCAGGCCCCGCCCCCGGCCCCGGTCCCGGCCACCGCCGAGGGGCCCCGGCCGCAGGCCGTGGTCGAGGCGGTGGAACTCGACGTCGGCAACGTCCCGGAAGGCCAGGAGGTGACCGGCACGTTCATCATCCGGAACACAGGCCAGGGCGAGCTCAGGCTGCTGCAGGTCAAGCCTGGCTGAGGCTGCACCGTCGCCGAGTTCGACTCGGTCATCCCGCCCGGTGGGCAGGGGAAAATCGTCGCCAAGGTCCGGACCACGACGCACCCCGGTCCGGCCAGCAAGTCGATCGCCGTCACCACCAACGACCCCGCCAAGCAGAACTTCAGCCTGGCGCTCAAGTTCAACGTCACCTCGCCGATCGAGATCTACCCGGTCTCGCGCTCGCTGGCGCTGCAGTCCGTGATCGGCGAGCCGGTCAAGGCCGTGGCCGTGCTGCGCCGCAGCGACGGCAAGCCGCTGCAGCTCAAGGACCCGCAAGCCAACATCCCGGAGGTCGCGGTCGCGATCGAGCAGGTGACCGACAAGAACGCCGACCCGCCCGGCAAAGCGGACGGCGCGCGGCCGGGCGACTGGCGGCTCATCGTCAGCACCGACCGGACCGCCGAGGCGCGCAGCCTGCAGGCTTCGGTGCGCGTCGCCACCGACCACCCGGAGCGGCCCGAGATCGTGCTCCCGGTGCGGATCGACGTGCGCCCGGCGGTGCTGGCCACGCCGGCCAGCCTGCAGATGTTCCTGAACGCGGCGTCGCCCGCGGCGCTGGGCCGCGTCGATTTCCGGCACGGCGCGATGAAGCCGTTCCGCGTGACCGAGGCCCACGTCGAAGGCGAGTTGCCGGCGGCGACGATCCGCATGCTCAACCCCGGATCGTCGGCGGTGCAGCCGGTGGAAGTCCGGATCGAGTCGGCGGGCGTCGCCCCGGGGATCTACCGCGGCAAGCTCGTCGCCGTGACCGACGCGCCGCGCGCGCCGAAGCTCGAGGTTCCGCTGACGCTGCGCGTGGCCGCCGCCCCGACCCCCGCCGCGCCCGCGGCCGCCCCGGCCCCGTCGGCCCAGTCGACGACCCCGTAGCGGCCGCCGCAGGCGGCCCGCAAGGCGAAGGATCCGCTGCACGCGATGTCGGTGTGTCACCGTGCCGCGCGGCGGTCCGCTGCGCCGGCGCTACCGGCCGAAGAGTTGCTCGCGTTTGGCGTGGGTCGCGGCAGCGAGGTCCTGCTTTTCGCAGGCGGTGTAGACCTTCTCCAACTCGGCGTAATACGGCTCGGCGTAGGGCGCCGTTGCCGACTCGGCGACGAGTTTCTCCAGCGTCTTCGTCGCCTTCTTGCAGTCTTCGTCGGCCGCCTGGGCCCGGGCCAGCATCAACTGCAGCCGCGCGCCGGCGGGCTCCGCGTCGCCCCCGGCGGCCTTGTCGGCTGCCGGCAGGTACTTCAGCGCCTGCGCGAGGTGCTCGGTGGCCTCGCTGCCGAGGCCGAGCTCGAGGTAGATGCGCCCGAGTTCCTCGTGCGCCGCGACGTCCTTGCGATCCTTGTCCAGCCGCGCGAGGTTCTCGGCGATCTTCGGGCCGCTGTCGCGCACCGTCTTCATCACGGTGAAGATCTGGTCCGGCGTGCGGTAGCCGCTCACGCGCACGATCTCGTCGCCCGTCGCGGAGGCGAAGATGATCGTCGGGTAGCCTTCCGGGCGGTAGCGCATCGTCGCCGCCTTGACCACGTCGGCATCCAGCTTGGTGCAGACGAAGTCCTTCGACAGCTCGACGATCCGCGGGTCGACGAACGACTCGCGCTCCAGGTTCTTGCAGAACAGGCACCACGACGTGTAGAAGTCGACCATCAGCAGGCGGTTCTCCTGCTTGGCCTGCTTCAGCGCGGCGCCCCAGTCCTCGAGCCAGACGATCGCCGCCGAATCGGCCGCCAGCGCGGCCGGTGCCACCAGCAGCGCCGCGATCGCGGCGCACAGCATCCGGTCACATTTCACAGGACAGTCCACCGTAGAAGTAGCGCCCGCGCAGCGGGCCCCAGTTGTATTCGAAGCGCGGATCGTTCAGCCACTGCTGCCGCGCGTCGGTGATGTTGTCGACGCCGGCGAAGATCGAGAACCAGCGCCAGACCTTCGTCTCGCCGCGGAAGTTGTAGACCCACATCGCGGGGGTGTCGCGGAACAGCGGTGTGCCGATGATGCCGGGGTTGTCCACGACCTGCAGCCGCATCGAGCCGGTGTACTGGGCCTGGGCCGAGACGTGGATCCCGCGCGATGGATCGTCCCACTTGGCGAACAGCGCGGCCTGGTCCTCCGGCAGGTACGGGATGCGCCCGCCGTCGAGCGTGAAGATCGGGATCCGCTGCCCCATCAGCGAGAAGAACACGTCGTGCTGGTCGGCCTCGGCGTCGAGGTGGCTGGCTTGGGCGCCGAACGACAGGCGATCGAAGAAGCGGGTCTCGACCGACAGCTCCGCCCCCTCGATCGTCACGTCGGGGTAGTTGACCATCGTGAAGCTCGGGACGTACCCGGGGAAAACGCCCCAGATCACCTTCTGCAGGTAGTTCTCCACCTCGTTGCGGTACAGCGACGGTCTGATCTTGACCCACGGCCGCGGCACGAACTCGGCCTCGAGCAGGTAGTTCCGCGAGACCTGCGGGGCGACGTCGGAATTGCCGAGCACCGTCGCGCCGCAGCAGACGCGCTCGAAGATCGGCCGCGGCGGGGCCATCGCGTCGCCGGCGGAAAGCGTGAGCGCGATCCCGCGCGCGGCCTTCCAGCCGAGGCGTGCGCGCGGCAGGAGCCGCGACTTGGACCGGTCGTACTCGGTGTAGCTGTCCGGCGCGTCGGGGTCGAACGTCATCTCGAGCCGCCGCCCGGTCATGTCGAAGCGGTCGTAGCGCGCGCCGACGGTCAGGTCGAAGCGGTGCGGCAGCGACAGCGCGAACTCGGCGAACGCCCCGGGCTTGGCGATCTGGTCCTTCACGTACTGCCCGTGGGGGAAGAGGATGTCCTCCTTGATCGTCTCGCCGACCACGCGCAGCTTCCCGTACGACAGGCCGGCGGTCAGCATGTGCTTGTCCCACACCGCGCGCTCGTAGCGGATTTCGACGTTGCGCGAGTCCTCCGCGACCTCCATGTAGGGCACTTCTTCACCGGCCACCACGGTCGTCCCGTCGTCGGTGTCCTGGTCCCGGCTCGCCGCGCGGACGCGCACGGCCAGGCGCGAGGCATCGGGCAGCTGGTACTCCCAGGCCAGCCCGTACTCGTTACGGAGGATGTCGATGTCCTCGCGGTGGAAGTGCAGCCGGACGTCGTCCGGGAGCGGCAGCGGCTCGCCGCCGAGGTCGCGGTCGAAGTAGCCGCCCTTGCTCTTGCGCTGCTCCTCGTCGTAACGGACGTAGTCGGCACGCAGGAGCGACGAGTCGCCGGCGTGGTACGTCGCGGTCAGGCCGATCGTCTCACGGCGCGAGTTCGCCAGGTCGAAGTTGCCGTCGTCGTCGGGGTCGCTGCCGTTGACGCGGCTGCGCGTGAAGGCCAGCACACCGCCGAGGTTCCCCAGCCGTGCGGAGGCCAGCAACTTCTCGCCGGCCCAGTCCAGCCCGCCGCGGTCGATCGCGGCGTACACGTACGGGGGCTTGCCCGGGACTTTGGTGTTGAGGACGAGGGCGCCCACGGCGGCCTCGGGGCCGGAGAGGACCGTGCCCGGGCCGCGGACGATCTCGGTGCTCGCGATCTGCTGCGAGGGCATGATCGAGAGCAGGTAGATCGCGCCGAGCCCGCCGACCACCGGCACACCGTCCTGCCAGACCTGGACGCCCTCGCCCGTCTGGCCGCACATCGTCACGCTGGCGACGTTGCAGTTAGTGCACATCGTCGCGACGCGCACGCCGCTGGAGCCGGACAGGACGTCGGCGATCCCGGCCTGCCGGGAGTCGTCGAGCGCGACGTCGGCGACTGGCTGTCCCTCCTGGGCCTGGGCCGGTGCCAGGCTCACCGCGAATAGGGCGGCCGCCGCCGGCCACAGCGTTCCCGTCGCCTTCATCCGTGGGTCCTCGCGTTCCAGCTGCTTCCAAAAAGCGGGGAGGGTGGAACCCTCCCCGCATGATTTGCGCGAACTTACCGTTTCGTCAAGGGTCCGCGTCGCCGCACCACTGCGGCGGCAGCAGCGCTTCGAGGATTCCCTCGAGGTACTCCTCGTCGTACCCGCACTGGAAGCAGGCCCCCCCGGGCTTGCCGTCGTGGTTGTTGCGGCACGTGTCATCGACCGTGATCCCGCCCTGGTCGAACACCTGCACCTGTGGGGTCACGTGGCAGCCGAGCTGGCAGGCGAGGTCGCTGCCGCTGCAGTACTGGACGTACAGGTTCCAGAGTTGGGACCCCGCGTCCGCGAGGACGATCCGCTTCTGCGGCCAACCCGGGCCACCCTCGCCCGAGCCGATCGTGCCGTCGCCGTTGTAGTCGCCGTCCGCCCACGCCTTGGCGTCCTTCCAGTCGATGATGCCGTCGTGGTTCGGTCCGCTCGGGGAATCCTCGACGTGCGCGTTGATGTAGACGAAACCGCGGTCCTTGTACCGGTCGAGCAACGCATTGGCCACACGGGCCTCTTCGTAGCACGACCCTCACCCGAACTGCGAGAAGGAGAGCATTACCACCTTCCCGCGGAAATCGGTCATGTTCCAGAGGTGGTTGTACTGGTCGGCCACGGGAGTGGCCCAGGCGCCGGCGCAGCGGTTGAGCACGTTGCCCAGCTCGATCCCGCCGGTGCCGCACATATCGGTGAGCGCGTGCCCCGGCCGGGGATTCCCCGCGCTGTCGGTGCCGGTCGTGCCCTGGTAATTCGCGCCGCGCCCGGAGACCAGGAAGTACTTGTTGCCATCCGGCATCGACGCGATGTCGTAGGTCAGCAACGCATCGGTGTCATCGGTGCCGTTGGCCTCGGCGAGCACGGAGTGGTTGTATGCGAAGGGTGAGGCCAGGTCGCCGGCCCACACGGTGTACGTGGTCGCTTTTGCGCCGGCCGGGCAGTGCGACTGCGGGTTCGGCAGGTTCGGGATCGTCTGCGAGGTGCAGCCCCAGACATCGCGCTTGAGGTCTTCGAACGCGAGCCGCAGCCCGGAACCGTTCTTCTCGACGCCGAGCGGGATGTACGGGGTGCCGGAAACCTCGCGCGGCCCGGTCCCGTCGTACAGGATGCGGTACAGCCCGGCCTCGCCGGTCGTCGGGTCGGCCGAGGCGACGTAGATCCAGCCGTCCGCGCCCTGCGCGAGCCCCTTGACCGCGACCGGGCACTCAGGGTCGGTGCTCGGGTCATAGAACGCGTTTGTCGAACCGAGCGTGTCGAAGTTGGCGCCGGTCAGCACGTCGCGGACGATCTTCCCCGAGCCGCCGCCGATGAACAGGTTGTTCTCGAAGTCGGGGAACTTCCCGCCGCGGTAGGCCACGGCGCTGCTGGCCTCGAGCTGCGGCGAGATCGACTGCAGCGGGGGCCGGAACGACCCGGCGCTGCAGGCGGTGACGTTCCAGCCGTAGTTCTCGCCCGCGAGGATCACGTTCGCTTCGTCGCAGGCGGCGTCGCCGTCGTAGTTCTCGGCGCCGTAGATCGTCCCGCTGCCGGCGTTCATCGCCAGCCCGCCCGGATTGCGGAAGCCGCGCGCGTAGATCAGGTTGTAGGGGTACGGCTGGGCCAGGTGCGGGTTGTCGGACGGCACGGTCCCGTCGGGGTTGACGCGCAGGATCTTGCCGCACAGGTGGCCCATGTCCTGTCCGCGCGAGTCGACGTCCATCACGCCCACGCCGACGTACAGCTTGCCGTCGTCGCCGAACATCAGCGCGCCGCCGTTGTCGGCGCCGTTCGGCGCGGCGTCCATGTTCTCCACGATGACCAACGGGTCCGTGCCGACGTTCCCCGACGCCGTGTAGCGCACGACGCGGTTCACCTTGGGGCTGGCCTGCGTGTAGTACAGGTAGACCCAGCCGTTGCGCGCGAAGTCCGGATGGAGCGCGATGCCGAGCAGGCCCTCCTCGCTGCCCTGCGCCACGCCGAGCTGCACGAACGGCTCGGGGAGCAGCTTGCCGTTCTGCAGCACCCGCACCTTCCCGCTCAACCGCTCCAGCACGAACACCCGTCCGTCCGGGGCCAGCGCGACCCCCTGCGCGAGGGCGATGCCGCGGGCGACCGGCTCGATCCGGTACTGGCCCGGCAGGACATCCGCCGGCGCGGGGGTGATCGGCGCCCCGAACAGCAGCAGCACGATTCCCACCACGAATCTCGTCTTCATGTTGCGCCTCGTGGACAAACCGCACCGGCGAAATCCACCCCCGTGCCGGGCGATCGCCTCGCGCCGGCCGACGGACCCCGTGCCCGGTGCTGCCCCGCCTCCTCTCGAAAAGGGGGGTTCCGCCGAAATATACCGACGTTCCCTGTCCGGCAATCGATTTACCTGGGCCGCGCCTGGCAGTAACTCGTCCGGCGACACGGCGAACCTACGCTGCGCGGCGTTTACATGATCCGCTGAGGACTGTTACTCGAGCCGCGGCCGCACGAGCGCGACGCGGCTGCGCGCTCAGCGCAGGACGCGCTCGAGGCGGGCGAGGAACTGGTCGGGGTCCTCGTACCCGGTGAGCCGCGTCTCCGCGATCTCCGCGCCGCGGTTGAAGAACATGATCGTCGGCACGCCGGCGACCTCGAACTTCTCGCGCAGGGCTTCCGTGCGATCGTCCACCTGCGTCAGGTCGGCCTTGAAGCGGGCCATGCCGGACAGCTTCTCGGCGACGCGCGGGTCGGTGAACGTCTTGGACTCGAGCTTCTTGCACGGACCGCACCAGTCCGCCGAGAAGTCGATCACGACCGGCCGGCCCTGCTGCAGCGCCGCCTGCAGCGCCACCTCTTCGTACGGCGGCCAGTCCACGTGCTCCGGCCCGGCCTGGGACGACGTGAGCGCCGGGGCCTGGACGACGCCGACAACGACGAGCGCGACGCTCGCCAGCCGCATGAAACGGTCGAGCCAGGGTTGGTCATGCCCCGGCCGCGCGACGAGCAGCAGGTACAGCCCGCTGATCACCAGCACGGCGGACCACAGCCAGTCGCCGGACGGCGGCGGCAAAAGCGGCGCGACGAAGTGCGCCGCCATCGCGACCAGCAGCACGCCGAACAGCTGCTTGACGCCGACCATCCACATCCCGGACTGCGGCAGCTTCTCGACCGACTTCGAGAACGCCGCGAGGAACAGGTACGGCAGGCCGAGGCCGAGGGAGAGCGTGAAGAACATCAGGAAGCCGAGCGTGACGCTCTGCTTCTGGCCGACGTAGGTCAGAAGGCCGAGCACGAACGGTCCGATGCACGGCGCGGCGACGACGCCGACGACGAGGCCCATGACGAACGAGCCGCCGAAGCCCTTGCCGCCCATCAGCCCGCCGGCCCAGTTCGGAACGCGCAGCTCCCACAGGCCGAACATCGAGCTGGCCAGCGCCAGGAGGATCACGGCGATCACGCCGACGACCCACGGCGACTGCATCGCCGCCCCGAACAGCTGGCCCGACAGCGCCGCGGTGACGCCCAGCGCCGAGTACGTGACGCTCATCCCCAGCACGTACACCGCGGCGAGCAGCCACGAGTGCAGCGTGCTCGTCTTCTTCTGGTTGAGGAAGAAGCCGACGGTGATCGGGATCACCGGGTAGACGCAGGGGGTCAGGTTCAGGGCGAGGCCGGCCAGCAGCACCAGCCCGAGCTGCAGCACCAGGCCGCGCTCGGCGAACCCCGCGCCGAGCCCCCCGCCGGCGCCGTCGCCCGCCTGCGCCAGCGCGGCGGTCCCGCCCAGGCACAGGAGTCCCAGCAGCAGGAGCAGGCGCGCCCGGGGCGATGTCATGGCTTGATGGTGAGGCGCACGTCCATCGGCACCGGCTTCGGCGGCAGGCAGATCTTGTTGTCGCAGGCCTGGTACGTCGCGACCAGCTTGAGCGCGCACTTGCCGGCCTTGGCGTCGGGCCGGACCTTGACCGGCACGCGGAACGTCGCGCTGCCGCTGAACTCCTCCACGTCCATGTCGAACAGCGGCTCGTGGCGCTTGTGGAACTCGCTCTGCGCGATCGGACCGGCCTGCTGCACGCAACCCGGCTCGGCCAGCTCCAGCGTCGTCGGCAGCGGGCCGCCCTTCGGCTGGGTCAGCGAGAAGGTGTGCCAGTTCGGCTCGAGCTTGACGCTGACCACGATCTCGGCCGCGTCGCCGCGGGCGAGGTCGGCCTTGCTCGCGGCCGCGCTCCAGGTCGCGGCCTTGGGCGGTTCCTTGGCCGGTTTCGCGGCCAGGGCCGCGATCGGCAGCGTGAGCGCGATCAACCCGCACGGGACGGCGGACGCGGTCCGCCGCAGGAAGGTCCAGGCATGGGTCATGGGGTCCTCGGGCAACCAGCCCCGCGAGTATCTGGCCGGGCCCCCCGTCCGTCAACGCGGCGGGTGGCCGTGGGCCAGCGGGGAGGGGGGCCGTGCCAAACGGCCCGCCGGGGACCGATATTCCCCCGGGGGCCGCCCGTCGGCCACTCGAGGGAGGTGCCATGCGAGGGGAGCGTGCCGTGTTCCTGGCGGTCCTGGTGGGCCTCGCTTCGTTCGCCGCGCCGGGGGCGAACCTGCCGCGCGACCCGCGCGACGTGCCGATGGCGGCGCGGCTGGAGTTCACCCGGGCGAAGGCCGACCTCGACGGCGACGGCGTGCCCGAGGGGATCGTGCTGGTCAGCGCGCTGACCGGGGAGAAGGACGCGACGCGAGGCTCGGAGGTGATCCTCGGCCTCGTCGACGCGCGGGCCGGCGGCGACCGCGGCCCGCTGACCTGGGCGCGGCACGTGATGCAGGAGACCGGGCAGCCGGCGCACGGCGGCGACATCACGGCGGTCGACCTCGACGGCGACGGCCGCTCGGAGTTGATCCTGACCTGGAACCGCTCGCTGAGCGCGCGCAAGGTCGAGCGCTGGGCCGAGATCTACGGTGGCGATCCGCGCGCGCCGCGGCGGATCTGGGAAGGCTGGTGGGAGCGCGACACCCGGCGCGATCCGCAGACCCCCGCGGGCGACCGGGAGTGGGTGCGGCGCGAGGTCGACTACGGTGCGACGCGGCGGGAGGCCGGCCGCGCGCTGGTCTTGCGCAAGATCCACGGCATGGCGGCGGGGCGCGCGCTGGAGCCGCCGCGCGAAGCCCCGGAGCGCATCGACGTCCCGCTGCGCGGTGGTGCTTGATCGCGCGCCTCGCGATCGGCGCCTTGCTCGCGGCCGCGGTGGCGCCGGCGGCCGCGGCCGAGCGCGCGTACGAGTTGCAGGCCGCCGACGGACTGCCGGGGGCGTACCGCGTGACGCTGCAGCTCGAGAGCGCCGGCGCCTGGCGCTTCGCGGCCGAGTGGAGCGGACGCGGCCTGGCCGGGCTGTGGCTGGAGGATGCCTCGGGCACGACGGTCGCGCGCCAGGCCGGCGCGACGCCGCTGGCGCTCGTCGTCGATGTCGGCGGATCGGAGGCTCCCGGCGTCGGCGAGCGCGTCGTGCTGCGTTTCGCGCCGATGACCGCGCGCGGCGAACTGCGCGGCCGGCTGCGGATCGTCCCGCCCGCGCCATCGCCGGCGCAGGCTCCATCGCCGCCGCGGCCGGCCCGGCTGGAGCAGCCGCGCCCCGCGGGAGCCGCCGGGAGTTGCCTCGAGCGGCTGGCCGGCGACGACGTCGCGCTGCGGGGGCTGGGCGCGCTGGCGGAGAGCGCGGCCGCCGCCCGGCCGGACGAGCGCGAGTGGCTCGCCCGCTGGTCGGCGGCGCTGCAGCGGGCGGCGAGCCTCGATCGTCCGCACCGCCTCGCCCGCGACGACATCGACCGGCTGTGGCAGGACATGGCGCTCGATCCACCCCCGGGCGAAGCGCTCGCCCGCGCGTTCCGCGGCGTGCTCGCGGTCGTCGAGGACCTGGTGCGCCTCGAAACGGCCGCGCCGGCGGAGGCGCAGGCCGGCACGGCGCGCGAGCGCCGGGAGCAGGTCCTCGCCGCGCTCGGCTGCCTCGTCCCGCCTTCGTGAAACCGCTCCGGGCCGGGGCATAATCCCGCCCGGAGGCGATCGTGAGCGAACTCGAGACCCGTCTCGCGGAGTGGCTGCGCGCCTCCGGCGCGACGATCCGCGACCACCGCCGCGCGCTGCACGAGATCCCGGAGCGCGGCTACGAAGAGCACGAGACGAGCGCGTACCTGCAGCGCGCCCTGGCGTCGCTCGGGATCGGGACCGTTCCCGTGGCCGGGACCGGCCTGGTCGCCGAGCTTCCGGGTTCGGGGGAAGGCCCGACCGTCATGCTGCGGTCCGACATGGACGGCCTGCCGATCGCCGAGGACGAGTCGCACGAACCGCGCTCGCGCCGGCCGGGGTTCATGCACGCCTGCGGCCACGACGGGCACATGTCGATCCTGCTCGGCGTGGCCGACGCCGTCGCCGGCGCGCTGGGCGACGAGCGCCTGCCGGGCCGGCTGCTGCTGCTGTTCCAGCCGGCCGAGGAGAGTTCCGCCGGGGCGGCGCGCGTCGTCGAGGAGGGAACGCTCGAGCGCCACGGCGTGGACTACGTGCTCGGCCTGCACCTCTGGAGTTTCCTGGAGAAGGGCCGCGCGATCGTGCCCGACGGGACCGTCATGGCGTCGGCGGACGAGTTCCGCGTCGTGCTCAAGGGGAAGGGCGGGCACGGCGCGCTGCCGCACGAGGCGCGCGACGTCGTCGTGTGCCTGAGCCATCTCGTGCTCGCGCTGCAGGGGATCGTGTCGCGCGAGATCGACCCGCTGCAGCCCGCGGTCCTGAGCATCGGGCGCATCCGCGCCGGCGACGCGGCCAACGTGCTGCCGGAGCGCGGCGAGCTGTTCGGCACGTTCCGCGCGCCGAACGCGCGCGTGCGGGGGCAGATCCTGCGCCGGATCGGCGAGATGGCCGAGGCGGTCGGCAAGACGCACGACATCGAGGCCGAGGTCGAGTTCGGCACCGGCTACCCGCCGACGGTGAACGATGCCGCCGTCGCGGGACTGCTGCGTTCCGCCGCGGCCGACGTGCTCGGGGCGCCCGGCGCGCTGCCCGGCCCGCAGACGATGGCCGCCGAGGATTTCGCGATGTACCTGCAGCGGCGGCCGGGCGCCTTCATGCTGCTCGGCATGCGCGACGAGGCCGCCGGCATCGTGCACCCGCACCACTGCGCGCAGTTCCAGGTCGCGGAGGACGTGTTGCCGCTCGGCGCCGAGATCCTCCTCCGCGGCGCCCTGCGCGTCATGCAATCGCGTCCCTGATCGTCTGACGTACGGCACGACGTCGCGCGGACGGGATGTCGTGGCGGCCGCCGCGGGCATGGTCCGGATGGTCTGACGTAAACGGCGGGAATTTTGGCGTCGCGCGCCGCGGGTGGACGAGCATCGGGGCAACGGGCCGCCTGCGGCGGCCGTTACGGGAAGCGGATCTCGCGGACCGAGTCGCGGACGACGAACAGGCGCAGGTTGTTGTCCTCGGGATCGGAGGGGTAGAGCGTGAAGCCGATCGCGCCCTCGACGTAGTCGGGGGTGGTGCCGAAGATCACCTCGCCGTCCTCGAACACGACGACGCAAAGGCGCCCGCCGCGCGGTGCGGGGCCGAACCCGGGCGGCGGGTTGTACTCGCGGTTGCCGAAGTAGTCCTTCACGTAGAACAGTGCCTTCAGGCCGGAGACCGCGAGGCGGACCGGGATGCCGCCGCCCTCGGCCGGCAGGACGTGGAACGTGTCGCGCCCGGGGTCGAAGTCCTGCGTCAGGCCCTTGTAGATCCGGCCGTCCCGCGTGTGGGCGACGATCTTGTTCTCCATGTTCCCGACCTCCGCGCCGCTACATTAACCCGGTTCGGCCCCGGCCGGATCCCACCCGTGCACGGCGGGTGCGGCGCGCGTGGCCGGCCGCGTTCCTGCCCGGGGCGAAGTTGCCGAGAATACCGATGTCGCCGATCGCGGCGGGGGACCGGGGAGATGAACCGAACCGAACTGGTGGAGCAACTCGCGCGGCGCGGCGGGCTGCCGGCGCGCGACGTGCTGGCGCTGGTCGAGATGTTGTTCGGCAGTTCGCGCGGCGAGGAGGGGGTGATCGCCGAGGCCCTCGATCGGGGGGAAAAGGTCACCATCTCGGGGTTCGGCACGTTCGCCGTGCGCACGCGGGCGGCGCGCGAGGTCCGGGACCCGCGGTCGGGGCGCCCCGTCGCCGTGCCGGCGGGCCGGGTCCCGGTGTTCCGGCCGGGGGTCGCGCTGCGCGACAGCGTGCGCTGACGCACGTCGAAATGGAGACCGGGGACCGGCCCTGAGCGGGCCCGGCCCCCGGTCGGTGCGTCAAGGGCCGGGTGGGCCCGGCCCAATGGGCGCCTGGCGGCCCCCAGTTCAGTCACCCCACAGGACGGCGTCGCTCCACAGGACGGCGTCGCTCCACAGGATGGCGTCGCCCCACAGGATGCCGTCGCTCCACAGGACCGCGTCGCCCCACAGGACCGCATCCGGCATGAGGTGCCCGTCGCCCCACAGGATGCCGTCACCCCACAGGATGCCGTCGCCCCACAGGATGCCGTCACCCCACAGGATGCCGTCGCCCCACAGGATCCCGTCCGGGCCGAGTCGTCCCGCCTGCCGAGCCAGGTCGGGCGCA
This sequence comes from Acidobacteriota bacterium, assembly GCA_017994815.1. Taxonomy (GTDB): domain Bacteria; phylum Acidobacteriota; class Polarisedimenticolia; order J045; family J045; genus JAGOJY01. The sequence continues at coordinate 12,414 of JAGOJY010000045.1, read as the reverse complement.
CCGAGGCGGGCGTCGGCCCACAGGATGCCGTCCGACCACAGGACGGCGTCGCCCTGCGCTTGGCCCTCGGCCCACAGGACGGCGTCGCTGTAGAGCACGCCGTCGCCCCAGAGGATCCCGGTTCCGCCGGGCTTGCCGTCACCCCAGCGGATGCCGCGCGCGCGGTAGACCTGGCGGCCGAAGAACCACCCGTCACCGAAGATGATGCGGTGCTGCGACCGGATGGTCTCGCCCGCGATCACGGTGATCCGGCCCAGGCTGAGGTCGACCGGCGAGGCCGCCTCGCCAACCTTCAGCCCGCCCGGTGCGCGCACGATCGTCTGCGCGAGCTGCAGCGCGGCCTTCATGTTGACCAGGCCCGCGCCCTGCTCGAGCGGGCTCACGCCCCGCAGCGGCTGGGCGGTGAACATCAGGAGCGCCTTGACCAAAGATGGCGTGAGGTCCGGCCGGGCCTCGAGCAGCTGGGCCACGATCCCCGAGACGACCGGCGCCGCCATCGACGTGCCGGAGAGTTCCATGTAGGCCGGTCCCACGACCAGCTCGGGGTGCTCGAGAGCGAGCGTCGAGGGCAGCGAGGCGGTCGAGAGCAGCCGGTTGCCGGGGGCGAGGAGGTCGGGCTTCACCAGGTTGTCGTAGCGGCGCTCGCTCTCGTCGATCGTGCCGTCGCCGTTCGCGTCCTCCGAGCGGTACGAGCGCGTCGGCCCGCGCGAGGAAAACGTGGTCACCACGTCGTCGGAGCGCACGTCGGTCTGGAACGTGTTGGCCGCCCCGACCGTGATCGCCTTCGGTTCGTTGGCCGGGGAGAGGATCCCGCCGTAGACCTTTTGCCCGTCCTTGTCCTTGCCGACGTTGCCTGCCGCGACGACGACGGTGATCCCGCTGTCCACGAGGTCGGCGACGGCGCGGCACAGCGGGTCGGTTTCGTACGACTCGCCGGGCGCCGTCCCGACCGACAGGTTCACGACGCGGATCTGGAACTCCGCCGCGTGGTCGGAGATCCACTGCAGCGCCGCGAGCAGCCCGTCCAGCGTGCCCGTGCCGTCGGACTTCAACACGCGCAGGTCCGCGAGCGACGCGCCCGGGGCGGTTCCGGCGACCTGCCGCGGCAGGCCGGCCGAGAGCGCACCGTTGCCGCCGACCAGGCCCGCCACGTGCGTGCCGTGCCCGTAGGGGTCGGTGGAGACGCCCGGCGGCTCGTCGGTGAAGTCGCGGCGGACGACCACGCGGCTGCGCCTGCCGGACGGGTCCACGAAGTCGGCGTGGGCCGCGATGCCGGAGTCGACCACCGCGACCGTCACGCCGCGCCCCAGCCGCCCGGTGCCGCTCGCGCCGGTGGTCACCCGCACGTGGCCGTCCCCGGCCTGCGGCCCGGTGACGACCAGCTCCCGGTTGGGGACCATGTACTCGATCCCGGCCCTCGCGGCGAGCGCGGCCAGCTTCTCGACCGGCAGGTCGATCGCCGCGACCCCGAACTTGCCGAAGACCTCCGCGACCTGCACGTCGGTCCCGACCGAACCGGCGATGGCGACGGGGTTCGCGCCGGGCTCGAGGCGCACGATCACGCGGATCGTGGTCCCCGGCAGCGCGTCCCCCGCGACCTGCGCCAGGTCGTCGGACACGTTCGTGGCCAAGGTGGGGATCGGCCCAGCCGCCCAAGCGACCGGCAGGCAGCCGAGCGCTACCAGGAGCGAGACCAGGGCGCGCACACGGGACATCGGCGTCTCCTGCGCCCGGTCGCGGGGCTGGACCGGGCGTCGCACGAAAAGGACGCAACGCCGATGCCACGATGTAAGTCACACGTGGATGGCCATTTGAGGGAGTTGATGACCGGGGAACCGGTCGGATCAGCCGGTCAGGCCGTCCGGATTCAGGACGGCCCGCATGTCAGCGGGACCGCCGCCGCGCCTGTTCGAGGCTGGCCCGCAGCTGCGGCGAGTCGGCGCCGAGCTGCAGCGCGTTCTCCCACGCGCGCGCGGCGCCGGCCCAGTCGTTGTCGGACGCGCACAGGCTGCCGAGGTTGACCCACACGCCGGGCTGCCGCGACCCGCCGCGGGCGAGCCGCTCGTAGATCCGGCGGGCGTCCTGGCGGCGCCCGGCGCGCAGCGCCGCGGCGCCGGCGTTGAGCTGGTACCCCTCGTTGTCGGGTTCCAGCTCCGCGGCGCGCAGGAACGCCTCGGCCGCGCCGTCGACGTCGCCGCGCTCGGCGAGGATCAGCCCGAGCATCTGCCAGTAGATCTCGATCCGGTTGTCGCGGGCCAGCCCGGCGCGCAGGTACGGCTCGAGCGCCGCGCGGTCCTGCGGCGTCGCCGCGAGGGCCGCGAGCCGCTCGGCCGCGCGCGCCTCGCGCGGGTCGGCGGCGAGCGCCTCGAGGTAGGACTGCCGCGCCGCCACGGGGTCGCCGCGCGACTCCGCGATCCGACCGCGCGCCACCGCGATCACCGCGGGCTGCTTGACCGCGATCGACTGCCAGCGCGCGAGCGCCTGCTCGGCTCCCGCGACGTCCTGCTGCTTGAGTTCCAGCTCCACCAGCCAGAGCAGCGAAGCCGGCGTCATCTTGTCGGCGAGCTTGGCGAAGCCGTCCTCCAGCGCGGCCCGCGCGCCGGCGAAATCGCCGCGCGCGGCGCGCGCCTCGGAGATCAGCCAGTACGTCTTGGGCAGCGGCTCGATCTCGTTGGCCGACGCGAGCGCCGCCTCGGCTTCCGCGAAGCGGTTCGCGTTCATCAGGTACGTCGCGAGGTTGCGGTAATACGTCGCCCGGGGGCGCTCGCCGCCGGCCCGCGCCTCGCCGGCCGGCGCGGCGCGCCGCGGACGAGGGCCGCTGTCCTCGACGTAGCCCAGCCCGCGCAGCGCCTCGACCATCTGCTCGCGCGCCTCGCCCAGCCCCTCGCCCGCGCCCGCGACCTTGCGCGAGGACAGCAACGCGTCCCACGACGGGATGCGCCGCAGTTCCGTGCGGGGGGCGAACTCGTCGCGCAACAGGTCGGCGCGCACGGCGCCCTGCATGTCCTGCGCCGGCGGCACGCCGCGCAGCGCGAGCAGCGTCGGCGCGATGTCGAACAGGGTGACGGTGCCGGCGTCCACGCCGCGGCGGACCGGGCCGCCGGAGGCGACGAAGATCCCCAGCGGGCGGTGCCACTCGACCGGCTGGCCGCGCATGAACGGCAGGATGTCCGGCGGGCGGCGCCCGCCGGTCTCGAAGCCGTGGTCGGAGTGGACGATCACGACCGTCTCCGGCCCGGCCGCCTCCACGAGCCGCCCCAGCATCGCGTCCAGCGCGCGGTACGTCGCGTCCACCACGCCCGAGAAGCGGCGCTCCTCCGGCGGCGCCAGCGGGTGCAGCGGCGGCGCGAGGTGCTGGAAGTTGTGGCCGATCTCGTCCGGCTCGCGGAAGTAGACGGCCACCAGGCCGAGCCGCGGCTCGGCCAGCATGTGCTGGGCCACGAGTTCCAGGTTGTGATTGCGCACGGCGGTCTTGAGCAGCAGCGCTTCGAGCGGCGTCTTGCGTCCTTCGGAGTGTTCCTGCCGGTAGCGCTCGCGCAGCGCCGGATCGCGCCAGTAGTGGCGCGCCTCGGCGATCTCGGCGTCGGTCAGCACCGGGCACAGTTCGCGCACCGCCTCGGCCGGCACCGACTCCGTGGTCCAGGTCGCCGGCAGCAGCAGCGACGCGAAAGCCGGCGGCCAGATCACGCTGGCCGGCAACCCGGCCGGGCGCCGCGCGTCGTCGATCAGCGCCGGGACGGCGTCCGAGACCAGCACGCCGGAGAACTCCTCGACCGGGTGCGTGGCCCAGAAGTTGGCGAAGCCACTCGGTTGTCCCGCGGCGTCGAGGATCTCCCAGACGGTCGCCGCCTTGCGGAAGCCCGAGGTGATCGGCACCTGCTCGCCCTGCTCGTCGTCCACGGTGAAATCGCAGATCTGGTGCTGGTCCGGCGGGCGGCCGGTGATCGCCGTCGTCCACAGCATCGGCGACATGATCGGCTCGTACGACTGCAGGTCGGCGCGCACGCCGTCGCGGACGAGCCGCGCCAGGTTCGGCATCTCGCCGCGCGCGAGCAGCGGGTCGGCGATCATCCAGTCCGCGCCGTCGAGGCCGACGTAGAGCACCCGCGCCAGCGGCGGGCGCAGTGCCGGGCGCGCCGCGGCGATCACGGCGGCGCGCGCCTCCTCCGGCGCGACCTCGGCCGCGATCTCGAAGCTCTCCAGGACGAGCCCGCGCGGCAGCGCCGCGGCGAGTTCCGCGCGCAAGGGCGGCCCGATCGCGCCGGCGTTCGCGACCAGCCCGGCCCGGCCGAGCTTGGCCGCCGCGGCGGGGACGCTGCTCTCCAGCCGCGCGCGCAGCCAGCCCGGGAAGCCGCCGCGCGACAGCAGCAGGTTCCGCGCCGGCTCGTCCAGCGCCGCGGGGTCGACGCGGAGCGCGGCGCGCGCGTGCAGCGGAAGCTCCGCGCCGCCCAGGTCCAGTTCCGCCTGCTCGACGCGGCCGACGACGCGCCGCGGCGCCCACGGCGCGGCGAGCACGCGGATCGGTCCCGCGTGTGCCGCGTCGGACAGGACCAGCACCTGGCCGGCGGCGGCCGAGGGCAGCGAGCGCAGGCCCAGCGCGACGAGCAGCAGGACCGCGGCCCCGGCCGCGACGGCGATGAGGATCGAGCGGCGCATCATGCCTTCCCGGAGCCGGTGATTCTGCCACTTCCGGCAGCGGGAGTCCCGCCGCCCGCCGGCCGAAAAAGAACGGGGACAGGTGAGGCGCGACGCCTCGCCCTGCCCCCGCGGGCCGGGACGTCAACGGCCGCCACGCCGCCGTCCCGGGAAGGCTGCGGTTCTTACCAGTCCCAGATCGCCGCGGCGCGGACCGACCGCGGCTCCTGGTACCCCGGCAGCGGTTCGATGCTGATCACCTTGTTGAACGTCGAATCGGGCACGCCGGCGGTGAACTCGACGTTGTTCTGGATCGTGATCGGGTCCTGGTTGTTGAAGATGTTGAACACGTCGAGCGTCAGCTTCAGCCGCGTGTCGCGGATCGGGTGCTGCCAGCCGAAGTGGGCGTCGATCGTCGCGATGTCGGGCGAGCGCCCGAGACTGCCGCGCGGCGAGTCGGTGTAGGTGCCGAGGAAATCGCCCTGCGCGCCCAGCACCCACTGGTCGCTGGCCGGGTCGAAGCTCAGGTACAACGGGTCCTGCCCCGGCAACTCGCCCGAGTTCTGGTAGTTCGGGTGCGCCAACAACGGCGTGCGCGGCACGCCGGACTGCCACTGGAGCGCGCCACCGATCTCGAACCCGTTCTCGAAGAAGTACGTCCCGACGAGGTTGAGGACGTGCGGTCGGTCGGTGTTCAGCGGGCCGGCCTGGTACTGGCCCCGCATCAGTGGCGAGTTCGGGAAGTCGAACAGCGAGGTGATGTTCGGATCGGACTGCCCGTTGTCGTTGCGGAACAGCCCCTCGTAGTTGCCGCGCAGCCGCGAGTAGCGGTAGTTGGCCATCAACTGCCAGTTGTTCGACAGCCGCTTGTTGAGCGAGAACTCCAGCGCTTTGTACTCGCGCTCGGGCTTGGTGAACGAGCCCTCGGTGTTCTCGCCGGGGTTGGCCAGCACGTAGGCCCCGAACGGCGCCGCGCCGAAGCCGGGGAACGGCAGCTCCAGCGTGCCGTCCTCGTCCGGGTCGCCGTAGTAGAAGTTCTGGATCTCCTCGATCGAGGCGAACTGGACGTCCTCCAGCGCGCGCCCCTGATCGCGGTAGATCCCGCGGACCTCGAGCGAAAGGTCCGGCCGGACGAGCTGCTGCCAGCCGAGGACCAGTTCGTCCTCGTACGGCAGCCGCGTCCCGCCGGCGACGGTCCCCGGCTGGAGGCCCTGCATCAGCACCACGTTCGACAACCGCTGGGTCAGGTCGGGATCGGCGAACGTGAAGCGCGAGGTGCCGACTTCATTGGAGAACTGGCGCACGGCGAGGTCCGCCGGGACGCGTTCGAAGTAGCGCGCCGCGTTGGCGTAGAGCTTGGTCTTGCCGTTGGCGAACGGGTCGAAGCTGATGCCGATCCGCGGCGAGTACTCGGTCTTGAACTTGTACTGGTTCGGCGCGTAGGTCGAAGGTTCGTCGGTGAACAGGAAGTTGCCGGCGGGCTGGGGCACCGCCGTGAACGGCAGCGTGAAGCTGCCGGAGCCCTTCAGCTCCTGGCTCGACGTGCGGACGCCGAGTTTGATCACCCAGCGCTCGTTCAAGGTCCAGGTGTCCTGCAGGAACAGCGCGGTCTCCGTGCCGGTCACGGGATCCTCGGCCGGGTTGAAGCGGGCGCGGGTGACGCGGAACTCGGGGTTCCCGACCGAGAAGGCGCAGGCGGTGCAGCTCGGGATCCCGCCCCGCAGCTGGACCAGCGCGCCGGACGTGGAGCGGACGATGAGCGGCTCGTCGTCCACGTTGCCGTCCCCGTCGCGGTCGGCCGGGAACGGAAACTCCACCTGCGGGCCGGAGTAGACCGAAGGCTGCGTGTACTCGAGGTCGAAGTACTGCACACCGGCCTTCAGCTCGTGGCTCCCCACGGTGGTGCTCAGCTTCGCCGAGTAGTCCCACGTCTTGTCGCTCGTCGGGCCGATGAAGCCGGCGCCCCCGGCGGTCGGGATCACCGGGTAGGCCAGCGTGCCGCCGAAGGCCCATTCCCGCTGGATCCTGAGATCGGTGTACTGCCAGTCGTTGACCACCGACGTTTCGTTGAACTCGTTCTCGCGGTGGCTGACCTGCGCCTCGAGGAACCAGTTGCTGCCGAACAGCCCGTTGTAGCGGATCGACTGCTGGTCGGCGCCATAGTCGAGGTCCGACGCGCGGCCGCCGTCGGCGAAGCTGGCGGGGCTCTTCGTCACGTTTGCGCCGACGAGGTGCAGCGGGCTGGCCAGAACGCCGCTGCGTCCGTCGCCGTCGGAGGGGTCGCCGAAGGCGGTCAGCTCGAAGCGGTGGTTCGGCGTGGCGAGCCAGTTCACCTTGGCGGCGTAGTTGTTGCGGTCCCGTTCGACCTCGCGCCCACCGCGGGCCGAGGCCGGGAACGGGTTGGCCTGCGCGTACTCGGCGCTGGTCGCCGGGTCGAGCCCGAGGATCGGGTTCGTGGTGCGCTCGATCGTGACCAGCTTCTTCGTCGTGACCGGGTTGTAGGCCGCGAACCAGAACAGCCGGTCCTTGACGATCGGCCCGCCCGCGCTGACACCGAGGTCGGTTTCCTCGCGCTCGTGGGTGTTGACGGCCAGCGTCCCGGTGCGGTTCGCGGCGCCCTTGCCGAACGCCGTCCACGAGCCGGGACTGACGTAGGCCCGCACCGAGCCGGCCAGCTCGTTGGTTCCCGACTTCACGACGCCGTTGACGACCCCGCCGAGCGCCTGGCCGAACTCGGCCTCGAACCCCGCGGTCTTGACCTGGATCTCCTCGAGGAAGTCGGTCGTGATCCCGGTGCCGAGCGAGCCGTGGATGATGCTGTAGCTGCCGACGCCGCCGTAGCCGGAGTCGGTGATGTTGACGCCGTCGATGATGTACGCGTTCTCCAGCCCCGAGGCCCCGCCGATCGAGTAATTGCCCTCGCCGGTGGCGATGCCGGAGACGACGCCCGGCGCGAACTGGATCGCCTCGGTGAAGTTGCGCCCGATCGGCATCGTTTCGATCGACTGGTCGGTCTTGAAGTTGGTGACGACTTCCAGCCGCTTGGGATCCATCAGCGGCGCGGCGCTGGTGACCGTGACCTCCTCGGTCTGCCCCGGCAGGAGCGTGACCGGCAGCCGGGTCCGCGCGCCGACGTTGACCTCGACCTTCGCGATCTCGACCGTCGCGTAGCCTTCCATCTCGACCCGCACGGTGTAGCTCCCGGGCGAGATGAAGCGGAACTCGAACAAGCCCTGCGTGTCGGTCTGGGCCCCGCGCTGGCCGAGGGGGCCGGTCAGGGACACCGTGGCACCAGGCAGAGGGTTCCCTTCCTGGTCCGTCACCACGCCCTGCAGCGTTCCCGTGGTCGGCTGCTGGGCCAGGCCCGCGGACGCCGCCACGAGCAAAAGGCACGTCGCGAGCCACCATCTGCGGTTCATCGGTACTCCTTCCTGGCGGCAGTGGGGGCCGGCGCAGCCGGCCCGGGGCGATCTCCTCCAACTCGCAATTCGCAGTCGGGCACTGCGCACACCGAACCCGTGGTGCGACACCTCCTCCCAGTTGGCGGCGGCATGTCGAGCGGGACGAAGGTGGCGCGCGGTCCGTTCCCGTTCCATCCGTGGGCGCGCCGTTCTCGCTCGTCGTGAGCGATAGCAAGAGACCTGCCACGCGCAGTGACATGGGCAAGCGGCTGGCGCGCCGCAGGTTGACATCTGTAAATGTCGTGTATCCGATGTCGGCGCGTCCAACGGATTGGAGAACGCTCCAGGCTTGGATGTCGTCCTCGAAAAGAAAAGCGGCGGGGCTGGAGCCCCGCCGCCCGGTGCTGACCGCCGCCGCGGCGGCCCCGGATCAGATCACCAGTCCCAGATCGCGGCGACCCGTACGAAGCGCGGCGCCTGGTAGCTGAGGATCTTGTTGAAGTTCGGGTTCA
>JAGOJY010000045.1:0-3766 GCA_017994815.1 Acidobacteriota bacterium | reverse complement strand
GGAGCCCCGCCGCCCGGTGCTGACCGCCGCCGCGGCGGCCCCGGATCAGATCACCAGTCCCAGATCGCGGCGACCCGTACGAAGCGCGGCGCCTGGTAGCTGAGGATCTTGTTGAAGTTCGGGTTCAAGAGGGCGGCCTGCGACTCGACAGCATCGTTGAGCAGTTCGACCTCCTGGTTGTTGAAGACGTTGAACACGTCCAGGGTGAGCTTCAGCCGCGTGTCGCTGATCGGCCGCTGCCAGCCGAGGTGCAGGTCGATCGAGGCGCTGTCTGGTGTGCGCCCGAGGCTCCCGCGCGGCGCGTCGGTGTAGTCGCCGAGGAAGCACTCGCCGAACAGCGCGCTCAGGGCCGAGCAGGTGCTGCTGATCTCCCACGCGTTCGCATCGGGGTTGAACGACAGGTACTGCGGGTCCTGGCCCGGGATTTCACCCGAGTTCAGGTACTTCGGGTGCGCCAGGAGCGCCGTCCGTGGAACGCCGGACTGCCAGTTGAACCCGCCGCCGATCTCCCAGCCGTTGTCGAACACGTAGGTGCCGAGCAGGTGCAGGACGTGCGGCCGGTCGGAGTTGAGCGGGCCTTCCTGGAACTGGCCGCGGGTCAAGGGCGAGTTCGGGAAGTCGGCCAGCGAGGTGATGTTCGGGTCGGACTGGCCGTTGTCGTTGCGGAACAGTCCTTCGTAGTTGCCGCGCAGCCGCGAGTAGCGGTAGTTGGCGCGGAACTGCCAGTTGTTCGCCAGCCGCTTGTTCAGCTCCAGCTCCATCGCCTTGTACTCGCGCGTGAGCGTCGGGAGCGTGGACGGTGTGTTGTCCCCCGGGTTCGCCAGCACGTACGCGCCGAACGGCGCCGCCCCGAACTGGGGGAACGGCCGGGGTAGGCCCGCCAGGTCGCCGTAGTACAGGTTCTGGATCTCCTCGATCGTCGCGAACTGCACGTCCTCGAGGACGCGCCCCTGGTCGCGGTAGATGCCGCGGACTTCCAGCGACAGGTCGGGGCGCAGGAGCTGCTGCCAGCCGACCACGATCTCGTCCACGTACGGGAGCTTCGTGTCGTCGGCCACCACGCCGGGCTCCAGGCCTTGCGTGGCCACGGCGTTGCTCAACCGGACCGTCAGGTCCGGGTCGGCGAACGTGAACACGCTGACGCCGATCTCGTTCGAGAACTGGCGCACCGCCAGGTCGGCCGGGACGCGCTCGAAGTAGCGGGCGTAGTTGGCGAACAGCTTCGTCTTGCCGTTGGCCCACGGGTCGAAGCTCACGCCGACGCGCGGTGAGATCTCGGTGTCGAACTTGTAGGTGCGCGGGTTGTACGTCGTCGGATCATCGGTGAACAGGCCGAACTCGTTGACCGCGAGCGGGAAGGTGAACCCGCCCGACCCGGCCAGCTCCTGCGAACTGCTGCGCAGGCCAAGCTTGACGACCCACTGGTCGTTGAGGGTCCAGGTGTCCTGGACGAAGAACGCCAATTCCTCACCCGTGACCGGCTCCTGCAGCGGGTTGAAGCGCGCTCGCGTGACGCGGTACTGGACCGGCGCGGCCGAGTTGGAGAAGGCGCAGGCGTCGCAGCCCGGGATGCCGCCGCGGATCGTCACCGTCGCCCCGGAGGTGGAGCGGATCGGGATGTCGGTGTCGACCTCACCGTTGTTGTCGAGATCGCCCGGGAACGGGAACACCGTCGAAGGGCCGGAGTAGATCGGGATTTGCTGGTACTCGAGGTCGAAGTACTCGGCGCCGACCTTCAGTTCGTGGCTGCCGAGGACCTTGCTCAGCTTGAGCGAGTAATCCCAGGTCTCGTCGGACGTGGCGCTGATGAAGCCGCTGCCGCCGCCGAGCAGGTTGAGCCCGTAGGGAATCGTGCCGCCGTAGGCCCACTCGCGCGTGACGCGGGTGTCGGAGTAGCCGAACTCGTCGGACGCGTCGTCTTCGTTGAACTCGTTCTCGCGGTGGCTGACCTGGGCCTCGAGGAACCAGTCGGCCCCGAACAGGCCGTTGTAGCGCAGCGACTGCTGGTCGGCGCCGTAGTCGATCGTGCTGCGGCCGCCGCCGTTGCGGAAGCCGCGCGCGTTGACCGGCGTCGGTCCGCCGGCCATTCCGAACGTGGTGAAGCGGACCGGGACGTTGCCGTCGCCGTCGGACGGATCGCCGAAGGCCGTCAACTCGATGCGATGGTTCGGCGTGGCGAGCCAGTTGAACTTGGCGGCGTAGTTGTCGCGGTCGCGCTGGCGCTCGAAGCCGCCGCCGGCCCGCCGGAACGGGTGTGCGGTGGGATAGGTCTCGGAGGCGCCGGGATCGAGGTCCAGGATCGGGTTGCGCACGTCCTGGACCGTGAAGAGCGTCGACGTTCGCACCGGGTTGTAGGCGACGAACCAGAACAAGCGGTCCTTGACGATCGGCCCGCCGGCGCTGATCCCGAAGTCCAGTTCCTCGTTCTCGTCGGAGTTGATCGCGCCGGTCACCAGCGAGACGTCCTTGCCGTGGGCTTCCCAGCTGCCGGGCGCGACGTACGCGCGCACGGAACCGGCGAGTTCGTTGGTGCCGGACTTGACGACGCCGTTGACCACGCCGCCGAGCGCCTGGCCGAACTCGGCCTCGAACCCCGCGGTCTTGACCTGGATCTCCTCCAAAAAGTCGGTCGTGATCCCCGTGCCGAGCGAGCCGTACTGGATGCTGTAGCTGCCGACGCCGCCGTAGCCGGAGTCCGTGATGTTGACGCCGTCGATGATGTAGGAGTTCTCGAGGCCGGACGAGCCGCTGATCGAGTAGTTGCCCTGCCCGGTGCCGAGACCCGAGACGACACCCGGCGCGAACGCCACGGCGTCGGTGAAGTTGCGGCCGAGCGGCAGCGTCTCGATCGCCTGGTCGGTCTTGAAGTTGGTGACGACCTCGATCCGCTTCGGGTCCATCAGCGGCGCGGCGCTGGTGACCGTCACCTCCTCGGTCTGGCCCGGGAGCAGGGTGATCGGCAGGCGCGTGCGCTGGCCGATGTTGACCTCGACCCGGGACACCTCGACGGTGGCGTAGCCGGACATTTCGGCGCGGACGGTGTACGTGCCCGCGGGGATGAAGCGGAACTCGAAGTTGCCGTTGGCATCGGTCTGCGTGCCGCGCGTGCCGAGCGGTCCGTTGATCGAGACGGTCGCCCCGGGCAGGGCGTTGCCTTCCTGGTCGGCGACGATGCCCTGCAGCGTCCCGGACGTCGGCTGCTGGGCGTAGGCCGACACCGCGAACATCATCGCGAGCGCGATGATCCCCAGCGATCTGCGCATGAAGCCCTCCTGTGGATTCCCCGCCGAGCGCGGCTGGCCTCTGCACCTGCCGCGGAGCGGGCCGCGAACGCCGCCGGCCCCGTGCCGGCGGCGAGAATCGTCACGTCGAACGTCTGACGGGCGGATTCACCTCCGGATGGGGTAGGGGACGCCGAGGGCGGCGGCGTCGCGTCGGGAACGCTCGCGGCTCGAGCGCGCCGCGGACAGGCCAGCGGCAGGTGTTAAGCAAAGCGGGTGCCAGCGTTACGAGGTCAAGTAAGTGTCAAACCGCGCGGCAGTTGGCTTTGGCGCCTCGCGGACGCGATGCCCGGCGGATTGGATGTTCCGGAGATTTGGATGCCGGCCCCGTGCGGCAAGAAAAAAAGCGGCGGGGCCGGAGCCCCGCCGCCGGATGCTGCCGGCCGCCGTGGCGGCCGTCGTTCAGATCACCAGTCCCAGATCGCCGCGACGCGGACGGACCGCGGCCGCTGGTAGCCGATGATCTTGTTGAAGGTCGGGTTCAA
>JAGOJY010000114.1 GCA_017994815.1 Acidobacteriota bacterium | reverse complement strand
GACCGCGGGCGAGGTGCGCGTCGGCGGGCACGTGCCGATGCGGCGCGACGAGGCGTTCCTCAAGCAGATCATGCTGGTCATGGGGCAGAAGCAGCAGCTCCTGTGGGACCTGCCGCCGGCCGAGACCTTCGAGCTCAACCGGGCGATCTACGACGTCCCGGGCGAGCAGTACCGGGAGACGATGGAGGAACTGGCCACGCTGCTGGAGCTGGGCGAGCTGGTCAACCGGCCCACGCGCCAGCTCTCGCTCGGCGAGCGGATGAAGTGCGAACTGGCGGCCGCGCTGGTCCACCGCCCGCGAGTCCTGTTCCTCGACGAGCCCACGATCGGCCTCGACGTCTCGATGCAGGCGACCATCCGGGCCTTCATCCGGCGCTACAACGAGCGCCACGGCGCGACCGTGCTCCTCACCAGCCACGACATGGACGACGTGGCCGAGCTGTGCCCGCGGGTGATCGTCATCGACGTCGGCCGGCTGTCGTTCGACGGCGACCTCGAGGAGCTGGTGCGGCGCGTGCGCCCGGAGCGGCGGATCGTGCTGCGCTTCGAGCACCCGGTGGCATCCGGGGCGCTCGCCGGTTTCGGGCAGCTCGTCGAACACCGCTCGGCCGAGGCGGTGCTGCAGGTCGCGCAGGACGAGGTCAGCGCGACCGTCAGCCGCGCGCTGGCCCGGCTGCCGGTGCGGGACCTGATGGTCGAGAACCCGCCGCTGGAAGAGGTCATGAGCGAGCTGTTCGCGCGCAGCCGCGCCGCGCGGGCGGCGCAGGACGAGGCCGCCGCGCGATGAACTGGCGGGGCCCGGTCCGCGCGCTGCCGACGTTGTTCCGCATCGGCTTCGCCGAGGCGGTGGCGTACCGCGCCGAGTTCCTGATCTGGATCCTCTCCACGACGATGCCGCTGATCATGCTCGCGCTGTGGTCGGCAGTGGCGCGCGAGGCCCCGGTCGGGCGCTTCGGCCAGGCCGAGTTCACCGCGTACTTCCTCTCGACGTTCATCGTGCGCCAGGTCACCGGGTCGTGGATCGCGTGGGAGCTGAACTTCGAGGTCCGGCAGGGGACGCTGTCGCTGCGCCTTCTGCGGCCGATCCACCCGATGCTGACCTACGCCGTGGAGAACGTGGCGGCGGTGCCGCTGCGGGCGGCGATCGCGCTGCCGGTGGCCGCGATCGTCCTCGCCACGGTCGGCTCGGCGAACCTGGCCGGCGACCCGTGGCTCTGGGCGCTGTGGGTGGTGGCGCTGGCCGGCGGCTGGCTGATCTCGTTCCTGACGAGTTTCTCGGTCGGTTGCCTCGCGCTGTACCTCGAGAGCAGCGCCCGGATCATGGACCTGTGGCTGGTGCTGTTCTTCGTCTTCAGCGGCTACATCATCCCGGTCGAGCTGTTCCCGCCCGTGCTGCGCGGGATCGCCGACTGGCTGCCGTTCCGCTACCAGATCGGGCTGCCGGTGGAGCTGATGACGGGGGCCCACGGGCTGCGCGAGGCGCTCGGCCTGATGGCGCGCCAGTGGTTCTTCATCGGGCTGCTGTTCTCGATCGCGACCCTGCTGTGGCGCGGCGGCCGCAAGCGTTTCGCGGCCTACGGGGGCTGACGTGCTGCGCTACGCGCGCCTGTTCTGGGTCCAGCTCCGCGCGTCGCTCCTGGCGCTTTTGCAGTACCGCTGGGACTTCCTGACCGAGGGCGTGCTCGAGATCCTCTGGACCGCGACGGCGCTGGTCCCGCTCTACGTGGTCTACGGGATGCGGGCCGACGTGGCCGGCTGGAGCTACGGCGAGGCGCTGCTCGTGGTCGGCTGGTTCACGATGCTGGAGGGGATCATCGAGGGCGCGATCAACCCCAGCCTGACCAGCGTCGTGGACCACATCCGCAAGGGCACGCTCGACTTCGTGCTGCTCAAGCCGGCCGACGCCCAGTTCCTGGTCTCGACGGCGCGCTTCCAGCCCTGGCGCGGCGCGAACGTGCTGACCGCGATCGCGATCTTCGCCTACGCCTTCCACCTGCTCGGCCGCGGCCCGTCGCCGGTCGGCACGCTCGCCGCGGTGCTGCTCCTCGCGTGCTCGACCGTACTCCTGTACTCGCTGTGGATCCTGACGGTGAGCGCGGCGTTCTACGTGGTGCGGATCGACAACCTGACGTTCCTCTTCAACTCGATCTTCGACGCGGCGCGCTGGCCCTCGTCGGTCTTCCGCGGGCCGGTGCGTTTCATCTTCACGTTCGTGATCCCGCTGTCCTTGATGACGACGTTCCCGGCCCGGGCGATGCTGGGCGATCTGCCGCTGCGCGCGCTGGCGCTGGCCGCGGTCGGGACGGCGGTGTTCGCCTCCGGCGCGCGTTTCGTCTGGCTGCGCGCGCTGGCGCGGTACACCTCAGCCAGCAGTTGACGCGCAGTCGGGTCCCTCGGGCGCCCGCGTGTTCAGCAACTCGAACACGGCGCCGCCGACGTCGGCCAGGAACGGCTGGAGTTCCATCGGCTTGACGACGTAGCGCGTCGCGCCGCGGTCGAGACAGCTGTCGCGGTCCCGCGGCGAGGCGGAGGAAGTCAGGACGGCGACCGGCACCTTGTTCAGCAACGGCGTGCGCCGGATCCACTCCAGGATGTCCAGCCCGCTGCAGCTCGGCAGGTTGAGGTCGAGCACGATCAGGTCCGGCGCGGCGGCAGCGGCACCGAGACCCCGCAGCGCGTCCGGGCCGTCGGCGTAGCGGTCCACCGCGGCGCGCACCCCGCGGTCGCGCAGCGCCTCGCAGAAAAGGAACACGTCGGCCGGGTTGTCCTCGACGATGACGATCTGGCGCTGCGACTTCACGGGGTCAACCACGGACTCGCGACCCGGCTCGACCGGGAACCGCGGAACCGCCGGGCGGCGTTCCGCGAACCGAGTTTAGCCGCGGGGCCGTGCACGGGAAAGGAAAAGGCGCGGCCGCGCGGCCGCGCCTTTCCGTCGTGCCATTGGTCGGACCGGTTACTTCCTGAGAGCCGCGAGGATCCGGGCCCACGCCGCGTCGCTCACGCCGACGGGCTGGTCGGGCGACAGGTTGCCGACCTGCCGGAGATTCGACGGCAGCGGCGCGTCCTGCGGCAGCATCGACAGGATCTGGCCGATGGTCGTGAACACGGTCGGCGCAATACGGTCCTCGAGCTCGGTCACCTGCAGCTTGCGGCTCATGCAGCTCTCCTCCCGGCGGGCATCCCTGCCTGCCGATTCGATCGTCGGGGGTCCCCCGATCGTCCCCCGGACGTTGTCCTGCACCATGGAGAGCAAGCGCCGGGCCAGCCCCGGATGCCGACCGGGGATCGCGAAAACCCGCGCCGCGTGCCGATTTCGGTCCAGCCGCGCGAGCGGGCGGCCCCGCGGAGCGACCCTGGTTGTCAGCCGGGCACGATTTCGCAGGGGAGTGCCCAAGGGCGAGACACGGCGACGGCGGGAAGTCCTTTCTTCTTCTTACTTTCGCCGGCGCCGGCTCGCGGCGCGCCGCCGAGCGGCGCACGGGCGCGAACGCGGCCCGCGGGCGGCGGGCACACGAAAACGCCGCTTGCCGGGGGTGACCAAACCGCGTAAATGAACGATGTTGTCCCAGTCAGCGTCCGCGCTTCCCGGGACCGGGCTGGGGGACGGGGCGGGTTTGCATGCGGTACGGGACCGCGCCGGGCCCTGTTCGGGGCCGGCGCGCGGAACGGTCCCACCCGAGGTCACCGAGGGTAAGTCGGCCGGCCCCCCGCGGGCGCACCCGCCCGCGGACGGGTCCCAAAGGGGCGTAGCTCGCGCTTTCGCCCGAGAGCGGAAATGAACTCGATCGTTGACTACCTCCAACACTGGGCGTCGGTCCAGCCCGACAAGCTGCTCTACAGTTTCCTGGAGGTCGATGGCACCGAGCGCGAAGGCTACACGTACCAGGCGTTCGAGGAGCGCACGCGCCAGCTCGCCGAGCACTTCTCCCGCTTGCCCGGGATCAAGCACGGCGATCGCGCGTTGCTGGTCTACCCCCCCGGGCTCGAGGTGATCGTCGCCTTCATCGCCTGCGCGCGGGCCGGCATCATCCCGGTCCCGGTGTACCCGCCGGCGCCGATGACGTTCGAGGCCGGGCTGGCCAAGCTGACGTTCATCGCCTGCGATTGCGACGCCAAGTTCGCGTTCACGACGCGCGGGTTCGTCAGCTCGTACCGGCTGCTGCTGGCCAAGCGCCGCATCTCGTCGGCGTGGCTGCAGCCGCCGCCGCTGCCGACGCTGGAGTGGATCACGACCGACGACGTGCGCGGGCGCGCCGCGGACGGGTTCCGCGACAACGTGCACCCCACGCTGTTCCTGCAGTACACCTCGGGCTCGACCGCCGACCCCAAGGGCGTGATCGTCTCGCAGGACAACCTCGTCTTCAACGCGCACGCGACGCTGACGCACGTGCCGCAGGCCGTGTCGTGGCTCCCGCAGTACCACGACATGGGGCTGATCGGGTACTACCTGTTCCCGCTGATCCTGGGCGGCAGCGTCCACGGCTTCTCGCCGCTGAACTTCCTCAAGCGTCCGGCGCTGTGGCTGCAGACGATCACCAAGTACCGCGGCACGATCACCTCCTCGCCCAACTTCGGCTTCGAGTACTGCCTGAGGGAGGACAAGTTCCCGGACGAGGACCTGGAAGGCCTCGACCTGAGTTCGCTCAGCTTCATGATGAACGCCGCCGAGCCGGTGCGGGCCGACACGTACACGCGCTTTCTCGAGCGCTTCGAGCCGTGCGGCCTGAGCCGGGACGCGCACGTCGTGGCCTACGGGCTGGCCGAGAACACGCTCTGCGTGTCGAACTGGGGCCGCCAGATCGTGACGGTCACCAAGCACCTGCTCCAGCAGGGGACGCTGCACCTGGAGAACTACCAGGCGCAGAACAACAACCAGGTCCGGCTGGTGAGCTGCGGGTTGCCGCTGAAGGGCGTCGAGGTGCGGATCGTCGATCCGGAGACGTCGTTCGCGCTGCCGGAGAAGCAGATCGGCGAGATCTGGCTGGCCGGCCGCAGCTGCGCCATGGGCTACTGGAACCGGCCGGAGTTGAGCCGCGAGCTGTTCGAGGCCCGCATCGCCAACGAGCCGGACAACCCGCGGCAGTACGCGCGGACCGGCGACCTCGGCTTCATCTACGAGGGCGAGGTCTACGTCTGCGGGCGGCGCAAGGACCTGATCATCATCCGCGGCGTGAACTACTACCCGCAGGACATCGAGGCGATCGCCGAGGAAGCGGCGGACCCCCACGTGCGCAAGGGTGGGGCGGTGGCGTTCTCGGTCGACGCCGGCGGCGAGGCGCTGACGGTGTTGGCTGAGGTGCGCAACAAGGACGCGCTGCCCGACGCCGCGGCGATCGCGCGGGCGATCCGCACGCAGTACTACGTCGAGCCGCACACGATCGCCTTCGTGCCCAAGGGCAGCATCAGCAAGACCACCTCGGGCAAGACCGCGCGCAGCCTGACGCGCCAGCGCTGGCTCAACGGCGAGCTGACCGTGATCGCCTCGTACGTCAGCGCGCGCGACCAGGAACCGCTCGGCGACGTGAGCGGGATCCGCGAGCGCTTCCGCTACATCGTCGCGCTGTACAACCTGACCGGCAACGAGGAGTGCACCTTCGGCGAGATCGGCATCGACTCGCTGACGCTGGTGCGCCTGCTCGACGACGTCAAGGTGCTGCTGGAGGAGCACGGGGCCGGGGCGCTGGTGCGCGAGGTCGACGTGCGGCTGCTGCAGCGGCTGACGATCGCCGAGTTCTTCTCGCTCCTGGACCAGTTCGAGAAGTCGGCCGGCGAGCCGATCCAGGTCCTGCGCTACGTCCTCAAGCGCGTGCGCGACGAGCACGAGAGCTTCGAGCGCGACTGCATGCGCGCCGACGCCCAGCTCGGACCGCAGCAGATCGAGGTGACCCAGCCGGCGGCGCCGGTCGGCAACATGCTGGTCACCGGCACGACCGGCTTCTTCGGGCCGTTCCTGCTGGCCTCGCTGTTGCGCAAGACGCCCTACACGTTCTACGCGCTGACGCGGGCGACCGACCCGCTGCACGGCGTGGACCGCATCAAGTCGGCATTGCGCCGATCGCGGATCCTCACGCCGGAGCTGGAAGAGGCTCTGGAAAAGCGCGTGCACGTGGTCTGCGGCAACCTCGCCCGCCACAACCTCGGCCTGTCGTCCGAGCAGTGGCGCAGCCTGAGCCACAAGGTGCAGGCGGTTTGCCACAGCGGGGCGATCGTGAACTACGTCCTGAACTACGATGCGCTGCGGCCGACCAACGTCGACGGCACGCGCGAGATCATTCGCTTCGCCTTCACCGGCGCGCCGAAGCAGTTCCACCTCGTCTCGAGCACGTTCATCTACGGCTGGACGCCGAAGCCGATGCTGTACGAGACCGACAACAACCAGGAGATGGAGAACCTCGACTTCGGCTACGCGCAGACGAAGTGGGTGGCCGAACAGCTCGTGCTGGAGGCGCAGAAGCAGGGGCTGGACGTCCGGATCTACCGCCCGTCGCTGATCTCCGCCGCGGCCAACGGCGTCGGCAGCCGGGAAGACGTCCTGGTGCGCCTGTTGGCGTTCATGATCCGTTACGGCATCGGCGTCACGGCCAGGAACCAGTTGAGCCTGCTGCCGGTCGACATCACCGCCGACAACATCGCCTCGATGATCGTGCAGCCCGACCTCCCGGGGCGCACGCTGCACGTCACGGTGGACGACTACTACAACTTCCCGGACGTGCTGCAGACCGTGTCCCGGCTCTACGGCTACGAGTTCTCGTTCCGCGACATCCCCGCCTTCATGAAGGAACTCGGCCGGCTCGCGACGCAGGAGGACCCGGTCTACCCGCTGACCGACTTCTTCATCCGCTCGCAGGAGAAGTTCGAGGCGATGCAGAAGAAGCGGTACAGCAACACGGTCTACCGCCAGGCGCGCGAGCAGATCGGCGGCAAGCGCGAGCCCTCGCTGGACGAAACGATGACCTACATCGTGGACCACATGCTGCGCGAGGGGATGATCCCGCCCGCCGACGAGCTGCGCCGGGAGCGCGCCGCCTCCAGCGGCCAGGCGTAGGCCCGCCAGCCGGCCGCACCGTCTGGTCCCGCGGATCCGGGGCCCTGCGGCTTCTACGTGAGGTGCGCACGAATTGGCGCGCGGGCGTTCGTTCCCGCGCCTGACGACGCGGTGGGAAGCCCTTTTCCCGGCAACGGGACACCCGTGCGCGCGCCGGCGCCCCGCGCGGGTCGCGCCGCGCGATG
>JAGOJY010000113.1 GCA_017994815.1 Acidobacteriota bacterium | reverse complement strand
GTCCCGCCGAACTTCATCACGATCACGGCAACAGGTCCCGCGCGTGCAGGAGTTCGCCGAGCAGCAACGTGCCGCCCGCGGCGCCGCGGATCGTGTTGTGGCTCAGGACCTCGAAGCGCAGCCCGAGCACCGGACACTCGCGAACACGGCCGACGACCGCGGCCATCCCCGCGCCCGCCATCCGGTCCAGCCGCGGCTGCGGGCGGTCGGCGCCCTCGGCCACGACGACCGGCTGCTGCGGGGCGCTCGGCAGCCCCAGCTCCTGCGGCAGCGCGCGGAAGCCGGAGAACAGCGCGCGCGCGCGAGCGGGGTCGAGCGGCGGGTCGCTGGCGACGCTCACCGCGAGCAGGTGGCCGTCGCTCACCGCGACGCGGTGGACCTGGCAGGCGACGACCAGCGGCGCGTCCTCGACCGCGTTGCCGGCGACACGGCCGAAGATCTTGCGCGGCTCGGCCTCGACCTTGTCCTCCTCGCCCGCGATCCACGGGATCGCGTTGTCGATCAGGTCGAGCGACGGCACGCCGGGGTACCCGGCGCCCGAGGACGCCTGCAGCGAGGTCACGATCACGCGGCGCAGCGCCGCCGCGCGGGCCAGCGGCGCGAGCGCGAGGACGAGTCCGATCGTGGTGCAGTTCGGGTTACAGGCGATGAACCCGCGCCCGCCCCGCCGGGCGCGCTGCGCGCCGACCAGCTCGAGGTGTTCCGGGTTGACCTCGGGGACGACCAGCGGGACGTCGGGCGCCATCCGGTGCGCGCTGGCGTTGCTGATCACCGCGCGCCCGGCCGCCGCGAACTCCTCCTCGGCCCCCCGCGCCACCGCGGCGTCGAGCGCGGAGAACGCGACCCGGGCCAGGACGTCTTCGACGCGCAGCGGCAGGACCGGCAGCGCGCGCGCCGCGGCCGGGATCTCGCCCGGCAAGCGCCAGCGCACGACGTCGGCGTAGCGCTGGCCGGCGCTCCGCTCCGACGCCACGAGTTCCCGGAGTTCGAACAGCGGGTGATCCGCCAGCATGCTGACGAGACGCTGGCCGACCATCCCGGTCGCGCCCAGGATCGCCACGGGCACGCGCGCATTCGTCGCCATCGATCGCTCGCAGCTCCAAAGGGCCGGGCATGATACCGCGGATCGCCGGCGGCCGTTATGATCCGCGGATGGTCCTTTGCCGCGCCATCATCTTCGACCTCGACGGCACGCTGATCGATTCCTACGGACCGATCGCCGCCTCGCTGAACGCGGCCCGCGCCGCCTTCGGCCTGCCTGCGCTCGACGTGGAGCAGGTGCGGCGCATGGTCGGGCACGGGCTGGAGAAGCTGATCGAGCAGCACCTCGGCGCCGCGAACATCCCCGAGGGCGTCAGGATCTTCCGCGAGAACTACGCGCGGCTCTACCGCGATGGCACGCGGGTGCTCCCCGGCGCGCGCGAGGTCGTCGCGACGCTGGCCCAGCGCGGGTTCGCGCTCGCGGTCGCCTCGAACAAGCCCGCGCGCTTCACCCGCGAGATCGTCCGCCACGTCGGGCTCGACGGCGAGATCCGCGTCGTGCTCGGCCCCGACGACGAGACGCCGCCGAAGCCCGACCCGGCGATACTGACCCGCGCCTGCGCCGAGCTGGGCGTGACCGCGGACGAGACCGTGTACGTGGGCGACATGCCGCTCGACGTCGAGTCGGCCGCGCGCGCCGGCCTGCGGCACTTCCTGGTGCCGACCGGGAGCGCCAGCCTCGAGGAACTGCGGGCGACCCCCGGCGCGCACGTGCTCGGCACGCTGCGGGAGTTGGCGGACAATATTGACTTACTTTCGCCATCACCTCGGCGTTGATTTCACCGGGACGTCAGGCGTATCTTGACCATAGCCAGCTCGGAGGAGCCATGAGCCGACGCATGCTCAGGACCGTCATCGCGGTGTGCGTTCTCGCGATGGCGGGTTCACTGGTCCTCGCGATCCAGGATCTCGAGCCGCAGCTCGGTTACGTGCCGAAGCTCGGCGACTTCCAGACCCCGCGGTACGCCAAGCTCCAGATCGAGCGAATTCGCGGGCCGATCGCGCCGCCACCCAACCTCGTGATCAAGGACCCGTCCGACGCGCCGCGTCCGCAAAGCGCCGCCGGACCCGTGGCCAATCCGCGCGCCTCGCGCGGGATGGGCGGCGGCCTCGCGTTCGGCGCGTCCTCGCGGCCGTCGATCCGGCCCGACAGTCGCCCGATCCTGAACGAACTCGGTCGCGCGCAGCGGGCGCTCGGCCTGTAATCCGCGGGGACAGGTGCAACGCCTGTCCCCGTCTTTCTCTCGTTCTCGCTGATCCCGAAGGGTGTACCCGCGCGCGTCTGCGGGCTGGATGTGCCCGGTGCCTCGCGACGACGCGTTTGTGCGCCGCCTGCGGCGGTCGCTACAAATAGCGGAGGGAGTCGCGCAGCAGGCGGCGCTGCACGGCCCACAGCTCGTCGCTGGACGCGCGACCGCGCGCGAGCGTGACGCGGAACGCCGGCAGCGCGCGATCGCGCGGGACCAGGAGCGCGAGCCACAGCGCCTGTCCCTCGCGACCCGCGGCCTCGGCCTCGACGAGTTCGCCGCCCCGCGCGCTTCGCGGGCGCGACCACGCGATACCTTCCGCGAGCCCGAGCGCGGCGGCAGCCTCGCCCTCGCGCGCCGCGACGTCCATCGCGGAGGGCGCGAGGCGTTCGACCTTGATCACCGCGCCGTCCGCGGAGCGCAGCGTCACCGGGAACCCGTCGGCGGCCGCGCTGACGCTGACCTTGAACCCCTTCGGCACGGCGAGGGAGATCTCGCCGGCGACGAGCGTGCCCTCGCGCGGGTCGGCGGCGCTCGCGCGCGCCCCGAGCGCGTCGAAACGCACCGCGTGGCGGGGCTCGACGTTGACGATCGGCGGCGGCGGCGGGGAGTCCTCGCGGCGCACCGTGAGCGGGATCCACAGCAGCGAGGAGCTGCCGGCGCCGGCGGCGGCGGGGAGCGAGACCTCGACCAGGTCGGTGCCGAGCGCGAGCTGCGCGACGAGCCAGCTCCCCTCGAACGCCTGGCCCTTGAAGTGCGCCACCAGCGCGCCGCCACCGGTCCCGGCCAGCTCGCGCGCCTCGCCGAGATCGAATGACCCGACCAGCGTCGCGCCGGGATCCCAGCGCGGCACCATCAGCGCCGGGTTCTGCCGCGAGCCCTCGAGCTGCGGCCCCGCGCCGCGGCGCAGTTCGATCCGTCCGGCCCACCCGTCGCGCCCGACGGCGACTTCCCTGCCGTCGTGGTCGACGAAGCGGCCGCGGAACCACAGCCGCGTGTCGGGTCCGTCGCCCTCGCCGTGGAACGCGGGCCCGACGCGCGCCGAGACGAGTCCCGGCGGCAGTTCCGCCACGAGCTGGTCGTCGAGCGCGATCGAGCGCCACGGCTCCTCGCTCTCGCGGTGCGGGCGCTCGGCCAGCCACGCCAGCGGGACCGGGAAGGCCCAAGGCCCCGGCAGCGCCGGCGCACGCGCGCCGACTTCGAACCCCGCGACCTGCTGATCCACGGAGCGCTCGGCCTGCGTCAGGCACGGCGCGCCGCACCCGCCGGAACCGGCCAGCGCGAGCAACGCGACGCTCGGCTCCTCGCCCGGCGGGCCGAGCAGGAACGCGCGCAGCGGCGCGCGCCCCTCGGGACCGAGGTCGATCTCGAGCCGCGCGACGCGGCACGCGAGGCCGGCGGGCGCGGGATCGCAAGCGCTCCAGCCGCCCGCGGCCACGGCTCCCTGGCCGGCGAGCATCCGCGCCACGGCGTGGTCGCCGGCGCCGGACGGCCACGCCCACAGCGCGAGCTGCGTGTCCCCGGGAAAGCGCCGCAGCAGCGCGAGCGGCGCCCCGGTTCCGGCGGGCGGCTGGAACTCCCGCCACCCCGGCTGCAGGCGGAAGACGCCCGCGGCCGTCTCGGCGCGGCCGGTGCGCGCCGTGGCGAACCGTTCGCGCAGCGCGGCCTCGACCGCCGCCACCGCATCCCCCCGCGCGAGCAGCGACTCGGCGAACGCGGCCGCCGCGCGCACCTGCTCCGCGTCGGCGTCGAACGCCGCGCTCCAGCCCGCCTCGCGCGCGAGCCGGCGCGCCTGCGGCACCACCGCGTCGGCGTGCTCGGCGAGCTTGCGGGCGGCCTCGGCCGCCGCGGGGTCGTCCAGCGTCGCGTACACCTCCGCCGCAGCGCGGAACCAGCGCGCCGCCTCGAAGTCACGCGCCACGCGCGCCATCGTCGCGGCGCGCGCGGCGCCCGCGCGCAGCGCCTGCTCTTCGTAGAGCACCGCGACCAGGTGATCCCCGCGCCCGCGCCGCGCTTGCGCCGCGCCGGCCCACGCCTCGGCGGCGCCGCCGCGAGCGAGCACCGCCTGCTCCGCCGCGGCGACGGCGTCGAGAACCTCGTCCGGGCAGCTCTTGGACTTCGCGATCTCGTGGTTGTCGCGGGCGGCCTCGTCCGCCGGGTCGAGCACCAGCGCGAGGTGCGAGGCGAACAGCGCCGCGGCGGGCCGGCACGACTCGAGCAGCGCGGCCGACAGGTTGGTCCATGCCGCGGCGAGCAGCGGGTCGAGCGTGACGGCGCGCTCGAGCTTCTCCAGAGCTTCCGCGAGGCGTCCGGCCTGCGCGGCCTCGGTGCCGTCGTACGCGAGGCGGTTGGCCTCGTCGGCCTGTGGGTTCGTCCCGCCCAGGAGCGACGGCGCGGCATCCGGCGCGGGCGCGGCGTCCTGCGCGGGCGCGGCGAGCGCCGCGCACGCGGCGAGCAGGGCAGCGAGCGCGATCCGGCGTGCGAGCAGCTTCACGGCCCCTCCCGCGGGGCTCAGGTGTTCTCGAACGACCCCCGCAGCCGCTCCAGGATCGCGAGCGCGACCTCGGCCGGAGCCGCGGCGCCGGTGTCGAGGTCGAGGCGTTCGCTCCCGGAGATCTCGTCCGGTTGCTCCTCGCGCGTGATCATCGAGCGGTAGACCTCGACGTCGGCATCCGACATGCCGGCCGGGCGCGAGGTCAGCCGCTCCACGATCACAGCTTCCGGCGCCGACAGCCGCACGAACAAGAGCGGCGTGCGCGCCTTGGCCGCGACGTCCCGCACGATCTCGCGCTGCTCGCGCGCGAGGAACGTGCCGACGGCGAGCGCCGACTCGCCGCGCTGCAGCCGGTCGAGCGCCTCGCGGCCGAGCGCGCGGTACGTCGCCTGCGTCATCGCCGGCGTGTAGATCCCCTTGCTGAACGACGCCGGCGCCGGCTGGTCCGGGTCGAGCCCGGCCAGCCGCTTGCGAATGCGGTCGGTCTCGAGCGGGCACAGCCCCGCCCGGCGCTGCAGCTCCCGCGCGATGCTGGACTTCCCCACCCCGGTTGGCCCGGCGAGGACGACCAGCCGCGGCGGGGTCATGCCCAGCGTGTACTGGTCGGCCAGGTCGAACAGTGCCCTCGCGTTTTCCGCCGCGCGGGCGCGCACGGCCGGCGCCACCTCCTCGGCGGCCGAGGTCAACGCGGAGATCTTGGCCCGCACCATGGCGCGGTACGAGCGGTAGAACGGCAGCATCGACTCCAGCGTCGGGTCCTCGGCCACCGCGTTGTACGTCTGCACGAACAGCCGCCCGAGGTCCGGCCGGCCGCGGAACTCGAGGTCCATCTCGAGGAACGCGACCTCCGACGCGACGTCGATGCAGCGGTACGCGGGCGAGAACTCGATGCAGTCGTACACGACGATGCGGCCGTCGGCCGGCAGGCAGATGTTGGGGCTGTGCAGGTCGCCGTGGCCGTCGCGGATCCGGCCCTGCTGGATCCGCCCGGCGAACAGGCGCTCGCGCGTTTCGAGGAAGCCGGCCGTGCGCGAGCGCATGCGCGCGTGCCGGCCGGCGTCGAACAGCTCGCCGCGGAAGCGCGCGGTCTGGTCGAAGTTGTCCAGCGCATGACGCCCGGCGTTCTCGCGCGTGCCGAAGCGCGCGACGTCCTCGCCCGCGCCGGCGCGCGTGTGGAACGCGGCGACCAGCCGCGCGAGCCGCTCGACCGAGACCGGCTCGACCGCGTCGCGCTCGAGCAGGCGATCCATCATCCGGTCGGCCGGCAGGCGCTCCATCGCGACCAGGAGCTCGTCGCAGGGCGGCGGGTTCTCGACGGGCGGCCCCACCTCGACGTCGTCGCCGCGCCACCAGACCGGGCACAGGCCGAGGTAGGTGTCGGGCGACAGCCGCCGGTTCAGCCGCAACTCCTCGCGGCAGAAGTGCGCGCGGCGCTCGCGCGTGGAGAAGTCCAGGAACCCGAAATCGACCGGCTTCTTCAGCTTGAACGCGCGCGTGCCGGAGAGGAACACCGCGCTGATGTGCGTCTGGACGACCTCGACCGGCCCGTCCGCCGCGCCCGGGAGCGCGCCCGGCGCCGCCAGCCTGTCGATCAGGCGTTCGAGTTCGCGCGGATCGTCCATCAGGCGTCTCCCGGCTCGCGCGGGTCGAGCACCGACTCCACGGCGCTCACCACGCGTTCGAGCAGGCCGCGCCGGCACGCCATCAGGCCCGAGCGGTTCTGGGTGAACTCCGTGTTGTAGGCCAGCCGCTCGCCGCGCGCCGTGCGGAACTCGCCGCCGGCCTCGTGCAGCACCGCGTCCGGGGCGCAGGCGTCCCAGTGGCGCGAGCGGTTGCCGAGGCTGACGTAGACGTCGGCCTCGCCCGCCAGCACCAGCGCCGCCTTCCGGCCGACGGAGCCGGACGAGATCACGTGGCCGGCGCCGAGCGCCTCGGCCACGCGCCGGGTCCGCGCGCCGGCGTGGGACCGGCTCAGCGTGATGACCAGCCGCTCGCGATCGGCGGGCAGCGGGTCGAGTTCGACCCGCACCGGCTTGCCGTCGCCGCGCTGGCGGAACGCGCCCTCGCCCATCGCCGCGAACCACGTCAGGTCCTCGGCCGGGAGGTGGATCACGCCCAGCACGGCCCGGCCGCCGACCGCCAGGCCGATCAGGACGGCGAACTCCTTGATTCCCAACACGTACTGGCGCGTGCCGTCCAAGGGGTCGACGAGCCACAGCCGCTCGCTGGTGAGCCGGGCCAGGTCGTCCGGCGTCTCCTCGCTGAGCAGGGCGTCGTTGGGGAAGGCCCGGATCAGCCCGTCGCGGATGATCCGGTCGGCGTTACGGTCGGCCGCGGTGACCGGCCCCTCGTCGTGCTCCTTCTCCTCGACCGGGTGCGCGAGCGGATCGAAATGCAGGATCTCCTCGCCGGCGCGGCGGGCCAGATCGAGCGCGACCTGCAGCTCCCTGTGCACGCGCCGATTCTAGCGCGGAAGAACGGAGCGGGAACGTTGCCG
>JAGOJY010000044.1 GCA_017994815.1 Acidobacteriota bacterium | reverse complement strand
GCAGCTTCTTCCAGTAGTCCGGGCCAAAGGCCGAAGAGCGGAACCAGCGCCCGCAGCTGCGGCAGCTGAACTGCGCCACCACCCCCGGCTTGCGCCGGACCCGGCGCAGCCCGCGGCTGTAGTACCACCCCCGGACCGGCTCGGGGTCCAGGTGGTGCTCGCATTCGGGGTTAGGGCAATGCGGCGGCACGAAGTGCAGCACATTGGCGGGGACCGTCCGGGGTTCGTGGTAGCGCGCGGCCATGGCCCTATCGGACCACGCCGCGAGCCTCGTGGGGGCGCGCGACTACCGGAGGTGTCCCGCTCCCGGGAATCGCGCTCGAAGCCCGCGTTTCAGCCGCCGTTTCGCGCCGGCGTGTGGCGTTTCAGGCTCACTTACAGGCCGATGACGAATGGGTGCGTGCGGCTTCTGGCGCGACCGGCCCGCGCGCGACCGCGGGGCGCAGGGCGAGCAGCACGCGGTCGAGGACCGTTGCGAACGGCCCGGCGCGCCAGAGGTCCAGCACGTACCAGGTGAGCAGGCTCACGGCCACCATCTCGCCGCCGTCCTCGATCATCTCGGCCAACGGATGCCGCGGCGCCAGCGCCATCCCGACGATGTCGACGACGGTGCCGAAGAACACGGCGAGTCCGAGCAGCAGCGCGAGCCGTCGCGCGACGTACCGGCCCTCGCGGCCGCTCACGACGTAGGCCAGCACCACCACGACCAGCAGGATCAGGCCGACCGTGGCGAACACCGACATCTCGCCGAAGTCCTGGGCCCGCAACCCGAGGGCGGGGTGGAACCCGAAGCGGCGGACGGCGATCTCGCCGCCTTTCTCGTGCAGCTGGAACGCGTCGTCGAACAACAGGTAGCCGACCGGAACGGCCCACGCCCCGTACACGACCCGGCGCGAACGAACCGCCATCGCCAGCAGCAGCAGGACCGTCCAGTACTCCTGGACGTACTGGAAGACCTCGGCGTACCCACGGTCCTTCGAAAGCGAGAACTCCGGGTACGAGAGGAACGGCGTGTAGAAGTGGATCAAGTGCAGGACCATGAAGCCGACGTCGGCCGCGAGCGCGAGCGCGAGGAACGTCAAGCCGACACGCGCCGAAGCGTCCAGCTCGTTGCGGAGGTTCTTCCACATGGATGCGCCGCATCGCCGAGAACCGCGGCGACGCCGGGGTGCGCGGCCGGTCAGCGCGGCCGTGATTCCCTGTTTTTACGCCCTGTCGGGGTCCGCGGCAAACGCGGGCGAACGGTTCAATAAGCTCGCCGCACCTCGCGCACGTCGGAACGGGCGACCGCGTAGCGGACGGTGCCACCGTTCACCGTGCGCTCGACGCGCAGCAGCGCCGGCTCGACGGCGACGAGGGTCATCCGCATGCCCACACCCTTGCCATCCACGAGGATCAGCTCCTCGCCGATGTGCTGGCCGAGCTCCTGCATCGGCACTCCCGGCTCGGCGGGCGCGATGTCCGTGGAGCGGTTGGCCGGCCAGGCGAGCGCATCCAGGAGTTCGTCGGCGGCACCTTCCGCCGCGTCCTTCGCCGGCGTCATGTCCGCACCCGTCGCTGACGACGCGTCGGGCGCGCTGCCGGAGGGCGCCGGCCGCGGCGCTTCGGCCGCGGCAACGCCGGGCTCTGTGCTCGCGGCGGGCTCCGCCACGACCTGTTGCGCGGCGGGCACCGAACGACGGGCCTGCGCCGCGACGACCGGATCGCCGGAGGGAGCTGACGCCATCGCCCCGCGCATCGACATCTCGCTTGCGGCACCGATGAACACGACCAGGAACCCGGCCACACCGAGCGTGCTTCCGGCAAGGCCGTACAGGAACGCGCGCTTCGCGTTCTGCCAGTACATGATCACGAACACCAGGGCCGCGAACGGAACGAAGAGCACCAGAAGGCCCCAGGCGACGCTCACACGGAACGCGGCCACGAGCATCATGATGCTGCTGATCAACGACACGATGCCGGCGAGCACCAAAAGGAGAATGCCGAGAACGAACACGAGGTCTCCTCCCAGCGCCCGCCCCTCCCTCGGACCGCGGACGCTCGGGATCAAACGTCTTTTCCGGGCAGGCGGCGCGCAAACCCGGCGGACAGCCCGCACCAGTGCGAACCAAACGGAACGCCCCGCGGGGCGTCTCCGCGCTAACCTGTCACCGAGGAGGAGCCGTGAGCCAGCGACGGATCGCTTTCCCCGCACTCCCGTGGGTCCCCGGCACGCACCCCCTCGAGCGCAAGAAGCCCGCCGGTCCCGCCGGGCTCCTCGAGTTCGGGCCCGGGTTCGCCGACCCCAACTGGTGTGAGCGCGGTCACTCCGGTTACGTCATCGCGGGCGTGCTGCGCTTCGAGTTCGCGGACGGCACGGAGGAGGTCGGCGCCGGCGAGGGCTTCGCGTTCGAGCCCGGCACCCGGCACCGCGCCAGCAATCCCGGAACGGTGCCGGTCGTGCTCTTCATCGTTTCGGCACCCTGATCGCGGGGCGCGCTCAGCGACGGCGCATGCCGCGGGTGTAGACCTTGCCTTGGATGATCCGGTGCGCGGGGCGCCCGCTGATCGTCTTGGGGCGCGCGAACTCCTGCCCGCAAGCGGGGCAGCGGAGATCGCCCGCCGTGTTGTCCTCGACGATCAGGTCGAGAAAGCACTTGACCAGTCCGCCGGTGCCCCCCTTCTGGTAGCGGTAGAGGAGCGTGCGACAGGCGCGGCAGTGGATGGCGATCGTCCGGGTGTCGGTGACCACGCGATAATTATCGGCTCCAGCCCGGCCGGCGGCGCGGCGGCTACAATCTCCGCATGACAAACGACCAGCCGCGCCTCCCGGTCTTCCCCGCCCCCGGCGAAATCCCGCCCGAGGTCCGCCTCCCCGGCCTCGTCGAACAGCGCGAGTACCTCGTCGGCGGCGAGCTGCGGCGCTGGGACGGGCCGCTGGACGACCACACCTCGCCGGTTTGCCTGCGCGACGATTCCGGCGCGCTGTCCCGGGCCCCCGTCGGCCGCAGCCCGCGCCTGACCCGGACCGAAGCACTCGCGGCGCTCGCCGCCGCGACGCGCGCATACGATCGCGGGCGCGGCGCCTGGCCGACGATGTCGGTCGCCGACAGGATCGGACACGTCGAGCAGTTCCTGTTTGCCATGCAGGAGCAGCGGGCCGCGGTGACGCGCCTGCTGATGTGGGAGGTCGGCAAGAGCCTCGCCGATTCCCTGCACGAGTTCGACCGCACGGTCCAGTACGTACGGGACACGATCCACTCGCTGAAGGACCTCGACCGCATCTCCTCGCGGTTCCAGATCGAGCAGGGGATCATCGGGCAGGTGCGCCGGGCGCCGCTCGGGACGGTGCTCTGCATGGGCCCGTTCAACTACCCCCTGAACGAGACGTTCACCACGCTCATCCCGGCGCTGATCATGGGCAACACCGTCGTGTTCAAGCCGCCGAAGATGGGCGTGTTGCTCTACGGCCCGCTCCTCCGGGCGTTCCGCGACGCCTTCCCGCCCGGAGTCGTCAGCACCGTCTACGGCGACGGGCGCGAGGTCGCGGCGCCGTTGATGGAGTCCGGGCAGATCGACGTGCTGGCCTTCATCGGGACCAGCCGCGTCGCGGACGAGCTGAAGCGCAAGCACCCGCGCCCGCACCAGCTGCGCTCGGTGCTCGGCCTCGAGGCGAAGAACCCGGCGATCGTGCTCGCGGACGCCGACCTCGACATCGCGGTCCGCGAGTGCCTGCTCGGGACGCTGTCGTTCAACGGCCAGCGCTGCACGGCGCTGAAGCTCCTGTTCGTCCAGCGTTCGATCGCGGACGAGTTCGTCGAGCGCCTGTGCACCGGCGTCGACCGGCTCAAGGCCGGGATGCCGTGGGAGCAGGGCGTCGCGCTCACCCCGCTCCCCGAGCCGGGCAAGCCGCCCTACCTGCGCGAGCTGATCGATGACGCCCTGGCCGGCGGCGCCCGCGTCATGAACGCCCGCGGCGGCGAGGTCCACGGCACTTACGTGCACCCCGCCGTGCTCTACCCCATCGCCCCGTCGATGCGCGCCTTCAACGAAGAGCAGTTCGGCCCGCTCATCCCGGTCGTTCCGTTCGACGACGTCGAGGAGCCGGTCAAGGCCATCGTCGAATCCGGTTACGGCCAGCAGGCGTCCCTGTTCGGCCGCGACGAAGCGGCCCTCGCGCCGCTGATCGACGTCCTCGTGAACCAGGTCTGCCGGGTCAACCTCAACACCCAGTGCCAGCGCGGGCCGGACACCTTCCCGTTCACCGGCCGTAAGCACTCGGCAGAGGGCACGCTCTCCGTCTCCGATGCGCTGCGGGTGTTCTCGATCCGCACGCTCGTCGCCGCTCGCGAGATCGACCTCAACAAGCGGATCATCACCGGGATCGTGCGATCGCGCCGCTCCAGCTTCCTCTCCACCGACTTCCTCTTCTGAGGGAGCAGGCGCGGACCCGCGTCGTGCCTCGACGCCCCGCCGCCGGCCACCGCGTGGAAAACGTCTGGACGGCGTCCTGGGACTCGAACGCCCACCCCGCCGCCGATGGAAACACTGCGCGTGCATCGATGCCTTTACGGTCGGGCAGGCTGGCGGCGGACCGGACGGCGGACCGCGTGCATCGCGACGGCGTCATGGGCGGGCCGCCTGTCGGCGGCCGGTACGGAGATCGCGTGCACCACCCCGACAACGCTCGGGCGCGGGTGTCGACCAAATAAAGAAGCGGGGCGCCCGGGAATTCCGGGGGGGCGCCCCGCTCGGGGGGGAGGGGTGGATCAGTACTCGAAGCGAACGCCGACCTCGTAGCGCCGCGGCTGCTGGTAGACCAGCGCGGTCCCGAAGTCGGTTTCCAGGGAGTTCACGAGGAGGACGCGCTCGGTGTCGAGCAGGTTCTCCACCGTGCCGATCAGGGCCATGTTGAATTTGTTGAAGCGGAAGTACTTTCGCAGTTCGCCATCGACCTGGTGCACGCTCGACAGCCGGCGCGAGCCGCGCGGCTCGAGGAACTCCTCGCCGTACGGGTTCGCCGAACGCTCCTTCTGGTACGGCCGCCCGGTGCGGAAGAAGGCACTGAACCCGAGCTGCATCTGCCACGGCAAGTCGGCGTAGCCGTTGATCTTGACGGCGTGCCTCTGGTCCGTCGACAGGAAGCCGAAGCGGTTCGTCGACAGCACGGGGAAGTCGTAATCGACGCCGGCGCTCTGCGTGTACTCGACATTGCCCTTGGCCTTGGAGTAGGTGTAGGAGGTGTCAAGGAACACCCGCGCGATCCGCGTGCGGAAGCGCAACTCGGCTCCGCGGTACGTGCGCTTGAGGCCCGGGATGTTGTCGATGAAGTAGACGCCGCGCGCCTCATCGAAGAAGTCCTCGATGATGTCCTTCGTGTCGCGATGGACGAGCGTCAGGCCGATCGTGGTCTGCGGACCCAGCAGGCGCTCGTAGCCGGCCTGGTACTCGGTCACGTACGTCGGGTCGAGGTCCCCGTTCCTGGAGAACCTCACGCCACCCGGTCCGCCGAGCGTGTCGAACAGGACGCGCTCGCTGATCGTCCCGTCGCCGTCGAGGTCGAACGGCTCGGGGTTGCCGGTGACGAGGTAGCCCAGGACGTTCTCGTTCAGGAACACGTCGGAGACGTTCGCGCGCGTGTTGACCAGGCTCGGTAGGCCGAGCAGCGACGGGTGGGCGAAGCGGCCCGCGCTGGCCTTCACGACGTTCTTGCCGTTCCCGCCCACGTCCCAGGAAACGCCGAAGCGCGGCTGCAGCATGCCCGCGGAAAACACCTCGTGGCCGACGTTGTCGTCGTAGGAGAAGGTGTCGTAGCGCAGTCCGGGGTTGAGGGTGAAGCGGCCGAGCCGCCACTCGTCCTGGACGAAGTAGCCGTTGATGTTCCCTTCGTTCTCCAGCTGGCCGACCGATTCCGTCGTGGTGATGATCAGCGGCGTGGGGTTACCGAGAGCGTCCGGGACGACCTGCCAGTACTCACCGCCGGGCGTGGACTGGTCGAACTTGAACTTCACGCGCTGGAAGTCGACGCCGCCCTTGAAGGTGTGATTCCGGACGGGGCTGTAGGTCACCGCGGCGCTCGCCTGCTGCCGGAAGCGGTCGGTGTGCTGCGTGTCGATCGCGTTGCGCGACTGCTCCCCGGTGAAGAAGTCGATCCAGCCAATCGTGTCGAAGTCGCCGCTCTGCGGCTCGGTGTCGAGATACGCGCGGTAGTCTGCCACCTGCGCGTCGATCAGGAACTGCGGTCCGGCGATCCACTGGTACTGCAGCGTCGTGAACCGCGACCCCTGCTCCTGCTGGGTGGTCGCCTCGGGGTCGACGAGGAGCCCGGCGTCGTCGTTGTCGATCGTCGCGGGATCGCCGGTCGTCTGCAGCGTCAGCTTGTGGTTCGGGTTGACCTGCCAGGTCAGCTTCCCGAGGTAGTACGTCCCGTCGAACTTGCGCGCGGTGGGACTTCCCGACGGTGCCACGCTGTTGTCCAACAGGCTCCCGGCCACGAAGAACCACAGCTTGTCCTTGACGATCGGGCCGCCGAAGGTCAGCTCCGCGACCTGCGACTCGGCATCCGACTCGTCGGGATCGAAGAAGTCTCCCTTCTCGGCGAAGTTGTTGTTGCGGAAGCGGTAGTCGAGGGTTCCGGAGAACTGGTTGCCGCCCGACTTGGTCACGACGTTGACCACGCCCCCGGTCGCGCGGCCGAACTCGGCCTGGAACCCGCCGGTCTGCAGCTGCACCTCCTGGACCGCGTCGAAGATAAAGTTCGTCCCGAAGGTGGACGTCACCGGGTCGGTCGAATCGACACCGTCGATCAGGTACACGTTCTCGCCCAGCGTGGCGCCGCGGACCGCGACGTTGCCGGTGCCGACGACGCCGGCGGAGTTGTTGATCACGGCCAGGTAGTCGCGGCCGGCCTGCCCCGTCTGGACGCGCGAGAGGTACTCGGAGGTGTAGTTGTCCTGGGTCTGGGTCGCCGTGCGGTCGATCTGGGCCGCTGCGCCGCGGACCGTGATTTCCTCGGTCTCGGTCGCCTGCCGCATCGGCACCTCGACGTGCGCGGTACGGCCGATGTTCACCCGGATCAGCGACACCTTGACCGGCGCGCGTTCGGGTGACGTGGCCACCAGCTCGTACACGCCGGGGGCGAGCCCACGAAAGACGAACGTGCCGTCCGCCTCGGTGATTGCCGCCCGCTGTCCCTGCAGGTTCTCGCCGCTCAGCGCGATCGTCGCGCCCGCGTACGGCTGGTTCTGGTCGTCCAGGACCACGCCCTCGATCGTCCCGGTCTGGTCGGCGGCGTGCGCCAGCGGGACGCAAAGCACGATGAGCGTGGCCACGATGCTGATGGATGCGATGAGGGAATTCGCCTGCCGATCGGCACGCATGGGGCCTCCTTCGAGCAACTCCTCGGCAGCGAGTGACGGCCGGGCCCATCACCGCGGTCGCCGACCGCCACCGGCCCCGGCGGCGTCCCGCCCACTGCGGGACGGAGGAGCGACGGTCTACGCGCTGGATTGTGCCGGCGACTGCCCGCAAGCGCCCGTTTCTGGCCGTAAAAAGACGTCTAAGTTGTCATAGACGTGTAAATCGCCCGGGCCGCGTCGCGTTGTTCCGCGCGTGGCCCCGTTCTCCCAAGCCGGACGGGACGGTCCCGCGGCGTGCCGCGACGGCGCGGGCTGGTCCCCTCAAGCCCGGCCCGCACCGTACCGATAAGGAGGGCGGCCGAGGGAATCGCCACGGACGCGGCGCGCCCGAGGCCACACCAGGTTGCTGTTCTGCGCGCGTGACCGGCAGCAACAGACGCCAGAGCCCGGGGGCGGCACGAGGCCGTCCAGACCCGGATCAGGGAGGAGTTGTATGGCGAGCTTTTCGGTCGTGTCGAACATCGGCGCACTCAACTCGATGAACCAACTGATCAAGAACCAGATCGGACTGAACAACACCATGGTCCGCCTGGCATCGGGCTTGAGGATCAACGGCGCCAAGGATGATGCCGCCGGCCTGGCGATCGCCGAGAACCTGCGCGCCGACGTGGCGTCGCTGAACCAGGCGGTCCGCAACGCGAACGACGGCATCGGCGTCATCAACGTGGCCGACTCGGCGTTGAACGAGATCGGCAACCTGCTCCAGCGCGCCGTGACGCTGGCCGAGCAGGCGGCGTCGGAAACGTCGGGCGAGGACAGCTCGACCTCCAAGCTGGCGCTGAACGACGAGTACAACCAGATCCTGTCGGAAATCGACCGCATCGCGAACACGGTCGAGTTCAACGGGCTGGCGCTCCTGTCCGGCAGCGGCACCAGCATCGACGTGCAGGTCGGAACGGGCGCCGGCGTCGACGACCGGATCACCATCCAGACCAGCTCGATGAGCGCCTCCGGGCTGTCCCTGGCCTCGGACACTCTGAACACGGCGTCCGATGCCCGGGCCGAGTTGGTGGCGATCCAGGCCGCGATCGACAACGTGTCGGCCGACCGCGGCGACCTCGGCGCCTACTACAACCGCCTCGAGCACACGATCGCGGTGATCACGGTGCAGGCGGAGAACCTCAAGTCGGCCGAATCGCAGATCCGCGACGCCAACATCGCCGAGGAGGTCGTGGCGCTGACGAAGTTCCAGGTCCTGAACCAGACGGGCCTGGCCTCGCTGTCGCAGGCCAACAGCTCGGCGCAAGCGGTGCTCACGCTGCTGCGGTAACAACCGGGGGGACAGGTGGTGACACCTGTCCCCCCTCGCATCGTCTCGTCGCGCGGATGCGGGCCGCCTGCGGCGGCGCCTACAGCAGACCGCGGCCTTTCAGGAGCGGCTCGACCGACGGCTCGCGTCCGCGGAAGCGCTTGTACAGGACCATCGGTTCCTCGGTGCCGCCGCGCTCGAGGACGTTCTTGCGGAACGACGTCGCCGTCGCCTTGTCGAAGATCCCCTTCTCCTTGAACGCCTCGAAGGCGTCGGCGTCGAGCACTTCGCTCCAGATGTAGCTGTAGTACCCCGCGGCGTAGCCGCCGCCCGGCCCGAAGATGTGGTTGAAGTACGGGCTGCGGTAGCGCACCACGATCTCCGGCAACAGGCCGATGCGCTTGAGCGAGGCGCTCTCGAACGGCCCCACCTCCGGCGTCTTGCCCACCTCGAGCGTGTGCCAGTCCATGTCGAGGAACGACGCCGCGACGTACTCGACCGTGGCGAAACCCTGGTTGAACAACGCCGAGGCCTTGATCTTCTTGATCAGTTCCTCGGGCATCGGCGCGCCGGTCTTGTAGTGCCGCGCGTAGACCTTCAGCACCTCGGGCTCGGTAACCCAGTGCTCCATGACCTGCGACGGCAGTTCGACGAAATCGCGCGGCACGCTTCGCAGCGAGCGATACGTCACGCGCGAGAGGATCGAGTGCAGCGCGTGGCCGAACTCGTGGAACAGCGTCTCGGTCTCCTCGAGCGACAGCAGCGCGGGGGTGTCTTTCGTCCCGGGCGTGACGTTCAGGACGTTGGTCACGATCGGCCGGATGTCCTTGCCGTCCTGCACCCACTGGCCGCGGAACCCGCCGGCCCACGCTCCGCCGCGCTTCGACGCCCGCGGGTGGTAATCGACCATGTACACCGCGAGGTGCGATCCGTCGGCATCCTTGACCTCGAACGTCCGCACTTCGGGGTGGTACTTGGGGATGTCGCTGCGCTCGGTGAACGTGATGCCGTACAGCTTGTTCGCGACGTAGAACGCGCCCTCGCGCACGCGGTCGAGCTGGAAGTACGGCCGCAGCTCCTCGTCGTCGAGATCGTAGCGGGCCTTGCGGACCTTCTCGGCGTAGTAGCGCCAGTCCCACGGCTCGATCTTGAACTCCGTCCCCGCGGCCTTGGCCGTGGCTTGCAGCTCGGCCAGTTCCTTGCGCGCGAGCGCCAGCGCTGGCGGCCAGACCCGGTTCAACAGCTCGTAGACGCGGGCCGGCGTTCCGGCCATGTTGTCTTCCAGCACGTAGTCGGCGTGCGTCTTGTAGCCGAGGAGCGCGGCGCGCTCGGCGCGCAGCACGGCGGTCCGGGCCAGCGTGGCGTTGTTGTCGGCGTCGTTGCCGCGATTACCGCGGCTGGTGTAGGCCTCGAGGATCTGGCGCCGCAACTCGCGGTTGTCGGCGAAGGTCAGGAAGGGCCAGATCGACGGCGCGTGCAGCGTGAAGACCCACTTCTGCTCCAGCCCGGCGGCCTTGGCCGCGCCGGCGGCGGCGGCCACGACCGACGGCGGCAGACCGGCGAGGTCCTGCTCGTTGTCGATCACCAGCCGGTAGGCGTTGGTCTCCTTGAGCAGGTTGTCGCCGAAGCGCGGCCCGAGCACCGACAGCTCCTGGTTCACCTCGCGCAGGCGCTTCTTCTTTTCGGGCGGCAGGTTCGCGCCGGCACGGACGAAATCCTCGTACGTTTCCTGCAGGAGTTTCGCCTGCTCGGACGCGAGGCCGAGTTCCGCGCGCCTTTCCCAAAGGCCGCGCACGCGCCGGTACAGCGTCTCGTCCAGCAGCACGTCGTCGTGCAGCGCGGCCAATTGCGGCGCGATCTCCTTGGCGATGGCCTGGATCTCGGCGTTGGTGTCGGCCGAGGAGAGCGCGAAGAACACGGCGCCGACCTTGTCCAGGAGCTGCCCGCTGGCCTCGAGCGCCTCGACGGTGTTGGCGAAGCTCGGCGTGTCCTCGCTCTTGACGATCGCGTCGACCTCGCGCCGGTTCAGCGCGATCGCCGTTTCGAAGGCCGGCCGGTAGTGCTCGGGGCGGATGCGGTCGAACGGCGGGACCCCGAACGGCGTCTTCCAGTCCTCGAGCAACGGGTTGGCGGTCACCGCGGTCTTTCCTTGCGCGCCGGGTGCGGCCGCCTGGCCGGCACCGGGAGTTGATGGCGGCCGTGCCGGCGGGTCCGCCCACGGGGCGGGCGCGAGGCACAGTCCAAGGCACAGGGCGATCACAGGCCGCAGCAGGGCCGGGCACGTCGATGGCGTCGTCATGGAGTCATCCTCGGGCGGCATGCAATGAGTGGCCGGCCATCTTACAGGACGGTTCGCGAATGCGGTCGGCAGGCCGCCTAACCGGTCGCGCAGCCCGGCTATACTCCCGCGATGACCACCCCCCCGAAGGCCCGGCGCGGCCCCCTGCGGCTGGAGCGCCACGGCCATGTCCGCATCGACGACTACGCCTGGCTCAATCGCCGCGACGACCCCGAAGTGCTGGCGTACCTGCGCGAGGAAAACGCCTACCGCGAGGAGTCGATGCGGCACACCCTCGCGCTGCAGGAGCGGCTCTACGAGGAGATCGTCGGCCGCATCAGCCCCGACGACGAGACGGTCCCGTACCTCGAGCACGGCTACTGGTACCACAGCCGCTTCCGCACCGGGCAGGAGTACCCGCTGTGGTTCCGCCGCGGCGACGCTCCCGGTGCGCCCGAAGAGCTCATGCTCGACGTCAACGCCGTCGCCGCCGGCCACGAGTTCTGCTCGCTCATCGGCGCCGGTGTCACGCGGGACGGCCGCGTCCTGGCCTGGGCCGAGGACTTCCAGGGCCGGCGCATCTACACGCTGCGCTTCAAGGACCTCGCGCGCGGGGTCGTGCTCGCGGACGTGATCCCGCAGGTCACCGGCAACGCCGTGTGGGCCAGCGACGGCCGGACGTTGTTCTACACGCGCCAGGACCCGCTCACCCTGCGCGCGCACCGGGTCTTCCGGCACGTGCTCGGGACCGACCCGGCCGATGACCCGCTGGTCTACCAGGAAGACGACGAGACGTTCGACTGCCGCGTGGGCCTGACGCGCGACGAGAAGTTCGTGCTGCTCGCGTCGTGCCAGACGCTGAGCCGGGAGTACCGCTACATTCCGGCCGACCAACCGACCGCGGACTGGCAGCTGTTCCAGCCGCGCGAGCGCGAGCACGAGTACGACATCGACCACCTCCGCGAGAGCTGGTACATCCGCACCAACTGGCAGGCGCGCAACTTCCGGCTGATGGCCTGCGGCGCCGGGCCGACGCTGAAGGAAGCCTGGACCGAGGTGCTCCCGCACCGCCCCGAGACGTTGCTCGAGGGTTTCGAGCTGTTTCGCGAGCACCTCGTGGTGCTGGAGCGCGCGGAAGGGCTGACGCAGGTGCGCGTGCGGAGGTGGGACGGCACCGGCGAGCAGCGCATCGACTTCGGCGAACCCGTGTACCTGGTGTTCCCGGAGCACAACCCGACCCCGGACACGCGCGTTTTGCGCTACGAGTACCAGAGCCTGACGACGCCGCGCTCGGTGTACGACTACGACATGGACGCGCGCCGCGCCACCCTGCTGCGCGAGGAGCCGGTTCTGGGCGGTTTCGATCGCGCGAACTACCGTACCGAGCGGCTGTGGGCCACCGCGCGCGACGGCACACGCGTGCCGATCTCGCTGGTCTACCGCGAGGGCTGGCGCCGCGACGGGACCGCCCCGCTGCTGCTCTACGGCTACGGCTCGTACGGGATCAGTTCCGAGCCGGCCTTCAGCTCGCCGCGCCTGAGCCTGCTCGACCGCGGCTGGGCCTTCGCCATCGCGCACGTCCGCGGCGGCGAGGAGCTGGGCCGGGCTTGGTACGAGGACGGCAAGCTGCTGAAAAAGCGCAACACGTTCACCGACTTCATCGACTGCGGGCGGTTCCTCGTCGCGGGAGGGTACTGTGCCGGGAATCTCCTGTTCGCGATGGGCGGGAGCGCCGGTGGGCTCTTGATCGGCGCGGTCGCCAACATGGCGCCCGAGCTGTGGCGCGGGCTGGTCGCGCACGTGCCGTTCGTGGACTGCGTGACGACGATGCTCGACGATGAGCTGCCGCTGACGACCGGCGAGTACGACGAGTGGGGTAACCCGCACGACCCCGAGTTCCATCGCCTGATGCTGTCGTACTCGCCCTACGACAACGTCGAGGCCAAGGCCTACCCCGCCCTGCTCGTGACCACGGCGCTGCACGACAGCCAGGTCCAGTACTTCGAGCCCGCCAAGTGGGTCGCGAAGCTGCGGGCGCTCAAGACCGACGACAACCCGTTGTACCTGTACACCAACATGGAGGCGGGGCACGGCGGGGCGACCGGCCGCTTCAAGCGCCACCGCGAGACGGCGCTCGACTTCGCGTTCCTGCTCGATGTCGCGGCGCGGGCGACCTGAGGGCCCCGCGCCGGCGCGAGTTCAGCGGTCGGCGCCGGTGTAGCTCGCGAGCAGGATCTGGAACAGGCGGCCGAGGAACAGCGCCTTGTCGAAACCGCTGACCTCGGGCGCGTCGATCAGGCCGAACAAGCGGTCGAGCAGCCGGCGCCGCTCCGCGGGAGACAGGCCCGGGTTGCGCTGCTCGGCCCAGCGCCAGAGTTCGCCGTAGAGGAACCACGCCGCGTCACGGTACTCCGAGGCCAGCCCTTCTTCCCACGCCTTGACGTGCTGGCGCGTGGCGAGCGCCATCAGGCCCTCGCTGACCGCACCGGTCAACAGCGCGAGCGTCAGCCCGCGCGAGTCGCGCGGCTCGAGGACGTGCTCGAGGAGAACCCCGCTGATGCTGGCGATGTCGAGCTTCGACGCCAGCTCGCTGTACTCGCGCGATGTCGTGCCGCTCTCCAGTCGACCGAGGAACGCGTGGTACTTGTCGAGGACGAGCCAGGCCGGCGATCCGGCGGGGACACCGGCCTCCAGCATCTCGGCTCGCAAGGCGCGCAGCTGGGCCGCCGTCGGGTAGCTCAGGGCGCGCGCCAGCGCCTCGCCCACGGACATAGAATGGCCTCCGGCCCCGGAGTCTAGCGCGATGAACGCATGGCTGACGACGACCTTGGTCTTGCTGGCCGCGAGCGCCGGGAGCGCCCGCGCCGGCTCGCGGCCCGACTTCTCCGGGACCTTTAAGGCGGACTTCGCCAGCAGCAAGCTCGAGGTCGCGCCCCCGGAGTCCTCGGTCTTCGTCATCGTGCACCGCGACCCGGTCTTCCGCGCCACCCGCACGCACGTGGTCGACGGCAAGCCCGACACCTTCATCTTCGAGCTGACCTGTGGCGCGCCCGAGCAGCGGATCGTCCACGGCGGCGTGGAGTGGCTCTCGCGGCTGTACTGGGACGGCGACGTCCTGGTCTTCGACAGCAAGGTGCGGCAGGGCAGGAAGACGGCTACGAATGTCGTCCGGTATCAATTGTCAGCCGACGGTGGGATGGTCGTCGCGCACGAACGTTTCCGCGGGTCCGACCGGGGCTACGACAACATCTGGATCCTGCGCCGGATGCCGTGAACCTTTTTCCGCGTCCGTGCGTTATATGTTCCGGAGAGCAGCCGCGATGAACACACCCACACCTGTTCCGGACTGGCACGATCGCGATGGGCTGCGGCTTCTCGGGCTTTCCCGGATTCCGCTGTGCTCCACCTGCCCCCGGCTCGCCGCGCTGGAGCGGGCCCGCGCCGGGCAGCGGCCGGGACCTCTCGCCCCGCCGCCCGAGGCCTGCCACGCCCAGTTCTGCGCGCCGCTCCTGGTCCGCGCCGGGCTGATACCGCGCCGGGGCGGTTCCACCCTGCCCCCCACCGGCTGCGCCTGGTAGCGTCCGGCCGG
Organism: Acidobacteriota bacterium; assembly: GCA_017994815.1. Taxonomy (GTDB): domain Bacteria; phylum Acidobacteriota; class Polarisedimenticolia; order J045; family J045; genus JAGOJY01. Next base: position 20,089 of record JAGOJY010000044.1, on the reverse strand, counting down.
GGCGCCGGATGCTGCGCCCGCGGCGACGGTCGGCGACGAAAATCCCCTACCCTGACGCCCGGATCGCCGTATTTCGTTAAGGTTGGTTTGACCCCGCGGGCCGACCGGTCAGTCCGAAGGCGCAGCCCGGGGGAACCGTCCACGTCGGTCGCAGTCCCGGGAGGGTGGTCATGAGGATGTCGGGGTCCGTCCGGTTCTCCCTGCTTTCGGTGTTCGTGGCGCTGGCGGCGACGCTCTCGGCGCTGGCGTTCGTCCCCAAGAAGCCCGCGACCTCGCTCGACGAGCGCCAGTTCCGCAAGCCGGACCTGCACATCAGCACGAGCAACGTGCCGCTGGAGGAGCTGCGCGCCGGGCTGGGCAATGCGCCGGCCTGGAACCGGTTCCTGCAGGAGTACGGCGACGACTTCCACGCCTGGATCGACCCCCGTTCCGGCGCGGCGACGAACATCCAGGGGCACGTCCCGCTGATCCCCGGCCGCGGCGTGGGCAACAAGCTCTCCCTCGACGATGTGTCGCGGGCGCTGGGCCGCAACGTGTCGCGGGTGGACGGCGACGTCGTCGCGGCGGCCGTGCGCGCGTTCGTCGAGCGCAACGCCGACGTGCTGGCGCTGGACAAGGCCCAGCTCGGGGCGATCCGCGCGGACCAGGTGTCGGACGACGTGTGGCAGGTCAGCGTGCCACAGCAGGTCAACGGGATCCCGGTTCGCTGGGGCCGGCTCGCAGCGACGATCAACCACGGGAACCTCGTGGTGATCGGCACCGAGAACTGGGGCAACGTCGCGATTTCGACGACGCCCGCGCTGGATGCGGACGATGCGCTCAAGATCGGTTTCGAGTACGCGGGCGGGACGAGCCTGGACGACCGGTTGTGGGCGAAACCGCAGCTCGAGATCGTGCCGTTCGCACCCGCCGCGCAGCAGTCGGGCGAGAGCTTCGCCGGGAGCGTCGGCAGCGGGTACGGCCACCGCCTGGCCTGGACCTTCGGCTTCGTCCGCGAGGGGCAGACCGGGTCGTGGCAAGTCACGGTCGACGCCCAGACTGGCGAGATACTCGAGTTCCAGGACGTCAACGCCTACGAGAAGAAGAAGGTCGTGGGCGGGATCTACCCCGTCACCTGCACCGAGATCTGCCCCGACGCGGCGCGCTGCGGGACGATGCAGCCCGGCTCGCCGATGCCGTGGACCGACACCGGATTCCCGGCCCCCGCGGACTTGACCAACAGCGCCGGGCTCTACGACTACCCCGGCGGGACGGCGACCACCACCCTGGCCGGCAAGTACGTCCTGATCGGCGACGAGTGCGGCACGGTGAACCAGAGCTCGGCCACCGGCGACATCGACATGGGCGGGGTCAACGGCGAACACGACTGCACCGGCATCGGCTCGGCCGGCAACACGCCGTCCAGCCGCTCGGCGTTCTACGAGGTCAACAAGCTGGTGGAACTCGCGCGCGGGTGGCTGCCGAACAACAGCTGGCTCCAGACCCAGATTCCGACCAACGTGAACATCAACGACACCTGCAACGCGTTCTACAGCCCGTACGAGGGGTCGATCAACTTCTACAAGTCCGGCGGCGGCTGCCGCAACACGGGCGAGATCGCGGCGGTGTTCGACCACGAGTGGGGCCACGGCCTCGACGACAACGACAGCGGCGGCAGCCTCAGCACCACCAGCGAGACCTACGCCGACATCGCGGCGATCTATCGGCTGCAGATGTCGTGCGTCGGCTACGGCTTCTGGTGGACCGTCGACCAGGGCTGCGGGCTGACGCTCGACGGCACCGGCTACAACGGCGACAACGCCGACACCGGCGGGCATTTGTGCGAGCTGGACTGCTCCGGGGTTCGCGGCGCCGACTACCAGAAGCACGAGGGCGGGATCCCCGACAGCCCGGCCAGCTTCTCCTGCCCGCGCTGCGATTCCGGCAGCGGGCCGTGCGGGCGCGAGGTGCACTGCGACGCTCGCCCGGCCACCGAGGCGGCGTGGGACCTCGCCGCGCGCGATCTGCAATCGCCGCCGTTCAACTACGACAGCACGACGGCGTTCATGATCGCCAACCGGCTCTTCTACCAGGGCAGCGGCAACGTCGGGAACTGGCACGCCTGCTCCTGCCCCTCGACGTCGGACGGCTGCGGCAGCACGAACGCCTACACGCAGTGGCTGACCGTCGACGACGACAACGGCAACCTCAACGACGGCACGCCGCACATGACCGCGCTGCACGCGGCCTTCGATCGCCACGGGATCGCCTGCGCCAGCCCGGCCCCGGTCAACAGCGGGTGCGCCGGCGCGCCGGCCGTCGCGCCGGTCCTCACCGCGGCCGCCGCGAGCAACCAGGTCGTGTTGAGCTGGAACGCCGTGCCGTCCGCCTCGAAGTACTGGGTCCTGCGCTCGGAGGGGTTCGCCGGCTGCGACTTCGGCAAGGCGTTGATCGCGACGGTGACCGGCACGACGTACACCGACGCCGACACCGCCAACGGCCGCACGTACTCCTACAACGTCGTCGCCGTCGGCGCCTCGAACTCCTGCTTCAGCCCGGCCAGCGCCTGCGTGCAGGCGACTCCGCAGCCCTGCGCCGGCTCGATCGCGCTCGACCGCTCGCTCTACAACTGCAGCGACAACGTCCAGATCTCGCTGACCGACATCGACCTCCTCGGCAACGGGACGCACGACGTCGTCGCCTGGTCGGGGGCCGAGGCGACCCCCGAGACGATCACGCTGCTCGAGAACCCGCCGGCCTCGGGCCATTTCGCGGGCTCGGTCCCGACCACCGCGTCGGGGGCGGCGCACGGCGACGGCCTGCTCTCCGTCGCGCACGGCGACACGATCAGCGTGCGCTACGTCGACGCCTCGTACTGCGGCACGCCCGACGTGCCGGTGACCCAGACCGCCGCGGTGGACTGCGTCGCGCCGGCGATCAGCGGCGTGTTCGCGGACAACGTGACCGGCAGTCAGGCCCAGGTGCACTGGTCCACGGACGAGATCTCCACGAGCGTGGTGCACTACGGGCGGACGATCCCGCCCGGCTCGCTCTCGAGCGACCCGGCGCTGGTCACGGACCACCTGCGTCAGCTCGAACAGCTTCCCGAGTGCTCGCTGCACTACTACTCCGTCGAGTCGGCGGACGCGGCCGGCAACACGGCGCTCGACGACAACGGCGGGGCGTACTACACCTTCCGCACGCCGAAGAACGTCAACCCGAGCTATGCCAGCAGCGATACGCCGGTGCCGATCCCGGACAACGCGCCGGCCGGCGCGTCGAGCACGATCGTCTTGGCGGACACGAACACGGTGCTCGACGTCAACGTCACCGTGGACATCGCCCACACTTACGACGGCGACATCTCGCTGTACCTGGTCGGCCCGAACGGAACGACCGTCACGCTGTCGCAGCGGCACGGCGGCTCCGGCGACAACTACACCGGGACCACGTTCGACGACTCCGCCACGACGCCGATCGCCAGCGGCACGTCGCCGTACAGAGGGACGTTCCAGCCCGACACGCCACTCGCGTCCCTCGACGGCATCCCGGCGACAGGCAGCTGGACGCTCCAGGTCGTCGACAGCGCCGGCGGGGACTCGGGCACGATCGTCGGCTGGACACTGACCCTGCTCTACCCCGCCGAGGACTGCGGCGCGACGCTCCGCCTCGACGCGGACGCCTATAGCTGCAGCGCCACGGCCGGCATCTCGGTCAAGGACACGACGCTGGCCGGAGCCCCTTCACTGACGGTTGCCGTCGGCTCGGGCAACGAGACCACTCCGGAAATCGTCACGCTCGTGGCGCAGCCCGCGCCGCACGAGGACACCTTCCTCGGCAGCATCGGGTTGACCACCGGGGCCCCGGCGCACGGTGACGGGCTGCTGTCGGTCGCCGACGGCGACACCGTCAGCGTGACCTACATCGACGCCGACGACGGGCAGGGCGGGCACGACATCCCGCACACCGACGCGGCGGCGGTGGACTGCGTGCGTCCCGTGATCACGTCGGTCACGGCCTCGGACGTGACCGACAGCAGCGCGCTGATCAGCTGGGTCACAAACGAAGACGCCTCGAGCACGGTCCGCTACGACGTGACCACCCCGCCGGGATCGACGACCTCCGACCCGGCGCTGGTCACCGCGCACCACCTGCTCCTGACCGGGCTCGCGGAGTGCTCGACCTACAGCTACGCGGTCGAGTCCTCGGACGCCGTCGGCAACACGGTCGCCGACGACAACGCCGGCAACTACTTCACGTTCGAGACCGGCCGGCACCAGACCGTCGGGTATCCCAGCAGCGACACGCCGCTGCCGATCCCCGACAGCACGCCCAGCGGTGTCGCCAGCACGATCATCGTCGCCGACAGCGGCCCGGTGCAGGACGTCAACGTGATCGTCAACATCACCCACACGTACGACGGCGACCTCTCGATCTACCTCGTCGGGCCGAACGGGGTGAGCGTGCAGCTGTCCAACCGGCGCGGGAGCAGCGGCGACAACTTCACCGGCACGGTCTTCGACGACCAGGCGGCGACGCCGATCGCGAGCGGCTCGGCGCCGTTCAGCGGCTCGTTCCGGCCCGACGCACCGCTCTCGGCCCTGAACGGGATCGGCGCCGCCGGGAGCTGGCAGCTCAAGGTCGTGGACAACGCCGGTTCGGACACCGGTTCGATCGTCGACTGGACCCTGCAGGTCACGTACCCGTCCGGGTCGTGCGGCGCCGACGCGTCGTACCTGTCGAGCGCCGGCCAGGACTCGTGCCTCGCCGGCGGGACGCACTCCGACGACGGCGTCGTCGACCGGGGCGAGGACGTGGTCCTGCCGGTCGTGCTGCGCAACTCGGGAACGGTTCCGCTGACCGGGATCTCGGCCACGATCTCGACCACGCTGCCGGGCGTCACCGTCACGCGTGCCTCGGCGACGTACCCGGACATGGCGGCCGGGGCAAGCGCCTCCAGCCTCGCGCCGCACTTCGCCTACACCGTCGGCCCGACCGTGCCGTGCGGCACCGAGATCCCGTTCGGCCTGGCGATCGTCACGGCCGAGGGATCGTTCCTCGATTCGTTCACGGCACTCGTCGGCGCCCCGGGCTCGGCGACGAACACGTACACGGCGAGCGACCTGCCGAAGCCGATCCCCGACAACACGACCGTGACCTCGACCGTGACGGTGACGGACACCTCGCTGGTGCAGGACGTGAACGTCGTGCTGTCGCTGACGCACACGTTCGACGGCGACCTCACGCTGACCCTGATCGGACCCAACGGCGTGCGCGTCGTGCTCTCGAACCGGCGCGGCAGTTCCGGCGACAACTTCACCGGCACGACCTTCGACGACCAGGCGACGACGCCGATCGCCAGCGGCTCGGCCCCGTTCAGCGGTTCCTACCGGCCCGACGAGCCGTTGTCGGGCCTGAACGGCATCCCGGCCAACGGCGCGTGGCAGCTCGAGGTCAAGGACAACGCCGGCGGCGACACCGGGACGCTGACGGCCTGGCAGCTGGTCCTGACCAGCGCGCTTGGCTTCGTCTGCAACGACTGCGTCACGGCGGTGCCGTCGACCGAGGTGGGTGGCGTCGCGTGGACCGGCAAGCTGGAACAGCGCTGGGACACCGTGGCCGGTTCGTCGTTCTACAACGTGTACCGCGGCGACGGCGGCACGCTGCCGGACCTGCTCACGCCGGCCGTCGAGTCCTGCCTGCGCCTGTCCACGACCGGGACGGCCACCGGGCCGGTTCTCGACGAACTTCCCGTGAGCGGCGGCGCGTACTGGTACCTCGTGCGCGCCGCGAACTCCGCCGGCGAGGGCCCCGCCGGCAACGCCAGCACCGGACCGCGCAACCAGCAGTCCGACGGCCCCTGCCCCTGACCGGACGGGGACAGGTGGAAACACCTGTCCCCGTTCTTCTCTTCGAGCAGACCCTACTCCGCGGCGCCGAGCGGGATGACCAGCACGCTGGCGTGGACGCGGTGGCGCAGCGCCTCGGCGGTCGTGCCGTGCAGCATGTCCGAGAGCCCGCGATGCCCGTGCCCGCCGAGGATGACGAGTTCGGCCCCGAATTCGCCGACCAGCCGCGCCAGCTCGCGCGCGGGCGCGCCGGCGCCCAGCCCCGTCGCGACCGTGTAGCCGAGGTTGCGCAGCGCCCGGGCGAACTCCTCCAGCCGCGCGGCGTCCGCGCGCATCTCCTTGTCCGCGGCCTCGCGGCCGAACGCGCGGGCCGGCGCGCTCTCGACGACGTGGAGCAGCGCCAGCTCGGGGCGGCTCGCGCCGAGGTGCCGCAGCGCCTCGCGGATCAGCTTCTCCTCGTGGCCCGAGAAGTCGAGCGCGATCGCGACCTTCCGGACCGGTGCCGGCGCCTCGAACGAGATCGCTGCCGGCTCGGCGCCGTGGTGGATGTCGGGCGTCGCCTTGCGCCGCCGCGCGAGCCAGGGCTGGAACGTGACGAACGCGAGGAGCGCCACGATCGCCACGCCGAAGGGCAGGATCAGCGCCGTGGCCCACGCCCCGCCGGAGGCGATCCAGCCGTTGGCCGTCTGCACGACCAGCCACACGTTCAGGCCGACGATCACCAGCGCCGTCGCCCAGGCCAAAATGCGCAGCACGGGACCGATCGCGTGCTCGCCCATCGCCTTGCGGTCGGAGACGAAGTGGATCAGCGGGATGGTGGCGAACGGCAGCTGCAAGGAGAGCACGACCTGGCTCAGCACCAGGAGGTCGCCGGTCGCGTCCTCCCCGAAATAGACGATCGTCAGGATCGCCGGCACCACCGCCGCCACGCGCGTGAGGATGCGCCGCAGCCACGGGCGGATGCGCAGGTCGAGGTAACCCTCCATCACGATCTGTCCGGCCAACGTGCCGGTGACCGTCGAGCTCTGCCCGGAGGCGAGGAGGGCGACGGCGAACGCGATCGGCGCGATCGCCGCGCCGAGCAGCGGCTCGAGCAACCTGTGCGCGTCCTGGATTTCGGCCACGTCGCGGTAGCCGTGGCGGTAGAACACCGCCGCCGCCAGCACGAGGATCGCGGCGTTGACGAAGAACGCGAGGTTCAGCGCGAACGTCGAGTCGAGAGTGTTGGCGCGGATAGCGCGCCGCGTCTCGCCGGGGCCACCGGAGAACCGGCGCGTCTGCACCAGCGCGGAGTGCAGGTACAGGTTGTGCGGCATCACCGTCGCGCCGAGGATCCCGATCGCGATGTACAGCGCGCCGCCGTCCGGGAACCCGGGGACGAACCCGAGCGCCATCGAGCCCCAGTCCGGCCGGGCCAAGATCGTCTCGACGGCGAACGCGACCGCGATCGTCCCGACCAGCGAGACGATCAGCGCCTCCAGCTTGCGAATGCCGAACCGCATCAACGCGAGCAGGAACAGCACGTCCACCGTCGTGATCACCACGCCGATCAGGAGCGGCAGGCCGAACAGCAGCTTCAGCGCGATCGCCGAGCCGATGACCTCCGCCAGGTCGCAGGCGCAGATCGCGACCTCGGCCAGCCCGTACAGCGGGAGGTTGACCGCCCGGGGGTAGACCTCGCGCGAGGCCTGCGCCAGGTCGCGGCGCCGGATGATCCCGAGCCGCGCCGACAGCGATTGCAGCAGCACGGCCATCAAGTTCGACATCAGCAGGACCCAGAGCAGCCGGTACTCGTACCGGCTGCCGCCCGCGAGGTCGGTCGCCCAGTTGCCGGGGTCCATGTAGCCGACGGAGACCATCAACGCCGGCCCGGCGACTGCGAACCAGCGGCGCCACCCGGGCTCCGCCGGGACCGGGACCATGTCGTTCGCCGAACCCAGGGTCGGCGGGCGCCTGCCGGGCGGATCGAGCGATGAACTCCTCAACCGATGCTCCGTGCGGTCCCTCCTCCGCGCTCGCGAATTGGCTATCTTAACCCAGAGTCCGTGCCGTGTTTGCCAGCAGACTCGTCATTTCCCGGTAAGTTCCGGGAGGCGAGGCGACGATCCGCGGCTCGACTGGTCATCCTGCCGGGACGGATTCCTCAACGCTCCCGCGAAGACGCCATGAGGCGGAAGCGCTCTGCCCGCTCCGGCTGCCCGAGCGCCCCGTAGATCACGACCAGGTCGTCCCGCGCGGCGCGCAGGTAGCTGATCGACGGGTCCGCCTGCCGCGCCAGGATCTCGTGTCCCGCGAGGGTCTCCCGCTCGGCCTCGATGTACCGCCGCTGCCGCAGCAGCGAACGCCCGAGCTTGATCCTCGCGATCGCGGTGTTCGGGTGCCCGGGCGCGAGCGCGGTGGCGTAGATCGCGGCCGCCTCGCGGAACAGCCGCTCGGCCTCCGCGTTCCGGCCGCGCGCCAGCGCGACGCTGCCGAGGTTCGAGAGCGCCGTCCCCGTCAGGTAGTGTCCGCCCGGGTAGGCCGCGCGGTAGATCGCGGCCATCCTGCCGAACGCCGCCTCTGCGGCGTCGTGGTCGCCCCGCTGCAGCGCGATCGACCCGAGTTCGTTCAACACCGACGCGACGCGCGGGTGATCGGGCCCGAAGACCCGCTCCTGGATCCCGCGCGCCTCGTCGAGGCAGGCCACCGCCTCGTCGAAGCGCTCCTGGAACAGCAGCGAGCGGCCGAGCATCGTCAGGTTCGACGCCGTCTTGTAGTGGTTCGTGCCGAACCAGCCGCGCGTCATGTCCAGCGCCTGGCGGTAGTAGCGCTCGGCCTCCGCGTACCGGCCCTGCTCGTGCTCGATCGCGCCCAGGTCGACGAGGTCGTCGGCCACGTGTGGGTGCTTCTCGCCGTACAGCGTTCGGTCGATCGCCAGCACGCGCTCGGTCAGCGCCTTGGCCTCGGCGTAGTCGCCGGCGTAGAAGTGCGCGTTGGACAGTTCGTGTAGGGCGCCGCTCGTCTCGGCGGTCGCCTTGCCACCGGGCACGTGCAGACGGAGCGCCTCCTCCAGCACGCGCGTCGCATCCGCATACGCCCCGCGCTCGACCAGCACGTGGCCCAGCGCCGTCGTCGCCGCGGCGATGTCCGGGTGCCCGGACGGCAGCGTGCGCCGCGACATGTCCAACCCCTGGCGGACGAGTTGCTCGGCCTCGTCGTAGCGGGCCTGGTCGGCCCGCAGAAGGCCGAGCGCCACCAGCGCCCCGGCGACCTCGGAATGCTCCGCGCCGTGCAGCCGGCGCTTCTGGTCGAGCGCGGAGCGCAGCAACTCCCCCGCCGCGTCGAGCTTGCCGAGCTTCTGCTGGATCCCGCCCAGCGTCCCGAGCAACTCGGCCTGCACCAGCGGCTCCGCGGAGAGCTGCCGCGCTTCCTGGGCCCCGCGCTCGATCAGCGAAACCACCCGCAGGTCCTCGGCGGGCCCGGCCGCCTCGTCGCCGCCCTCGAACAGGCTCAGCATGAAGCGCTGGATCCGCTCGGTCCGCGCCGCCTGCGCCAGGGCCTCGTTGCGCGCGTGCCCGAGGCGCACGGTGTAGAACGCCACCAGCCCGACGATCGCGAGGAGCACCAGGCCGGCCGCGGTGACGGCACGGCGGTGACGGCGCACGAACTTGCCCAGCCGGTAGCCGACGGTGTCGCGACGGGCCAGGAGCGGCTCCCCGGCCAGGTAGCGGTCGACGTCGCGGATCAACGCCTCCACCGTCGGGTAGCGGCGCTGCGGGTCCTTGTGCATCGCCGTCAGGCACAGCACGTCGAGGTCGGACCATGCCACGCCGCCGGCCGAGCGCGGCAAAGGCCCGCGCCCCGCGCCGGCCCGGGTCGCGCGGGCGGCCCGCCGCGCCAGCGCCGACGGCCGCTCCGGCTCGCGCTGGCCGGCGATCGCCAGCGCCTCGGCCGGCCCCGCACCCGCGAGGTCGAACGGCAGGCGCTCGGTGAGCAGCTCGTAGAGCACCACGCCGAGCGAGTAGATGTCGGAGCGAATGCCGACCGGCTCGCCGCGGATCTGCTCCGGCGAAGCGTAGGCCGGCGTCATCATCCGCAACCCGGTCCGCGTCTGCTCGACCGGCGCGTCGAGCGCCTCCAGGTGCTTGGCGATCCCGAAGTCCAGGAGCTTCACGGTCCCGTTCGGCGTGACGAGGATGTTCGACGGCTTCAGGTCACGGTGGATCACCGCCTGGCCGTGCGCGTACTGCACCGCCTCGCAGACGGCGCGCATGAGTTCCAGCCGGCCCTCGATCGAAGTCCCGCGCGAGCGGCAGTACTCGGTCAGCGGTTGACCCTCGACGTACTCCATCGCGAACCACGGCGTGCCGTCCTCGAGGGCGTCGGCGTCGAACAGGCGTGCGATCGAGGGGTGGCCGAGTTGCGCAAGGGTGCGCTGCTCGGCGGAGAACCGCTCGCGCCTTGACCGCGAGAGCCACGCGTCGCGCAGGACCTTGACCGCCACGAGGTTGCCCAGGTCGGAGCGCTTGGCGAGGTAAACGACGCCCATCCCCCCTTCGCCGAGGATGCCGCGGATCCTGTACGGGCCGAACGCCTGCCGCGGCAGCGTTCCGTCCGCAGCGTCGATCAGCGCGCCCGCCATGTCGGCCAGCTCGCGGTCGAGGAGCGAGCCGCCGCGCCCGTCCTCCTCGAGCAGCGCCGTCACCTCGGCGATCAGCTCGGCGTCGTCGCCGGCCGCGTCCCGGATGTACGCGACCCGCGCGGGAGCCGGCAGCGCCGCCGCGCGGTGAAAGAGGTCCTGGATCGCGTCCCAGCGCGCCGGTTCCATCGCGCGCTCAGGGCGCCGCGCGCAGCCGGCGCGCGAGCCACGCCCGGGCGGCGCGCCAGTCGCGCAGGGCCGTGGCCTCCGAGATGTCGAGCGCCCGCGCCACCTCGCCGACCTCCAGCCCGCCGAAGAACCGCAGCTCGACGAGCTTGGCCTGCCGCGGCTGCAGGCGCGCCAGTTCCTCCAGCGCCGTGTCGAGCGCGAGGATGTCGGCCGCGCCTTCCCGCGCCGGAACGAGCGCCTCGTCGAAGGTCACCGCGTGCCCCCCGGCCCGCTTTCCCGCGTGGCGTCGCCGTGCGGCCTCCACCAGCACCTGGCGCATCGCGCGCGCCGCGATCCGCTTGAAGTGCAGGGGGGAGAGCGAGCCGACCGGCGGGGACCCGGCGAGCTTCAGCCAGGCCTCGTTCACCAGCGCGGTCGGGTTGAGGGTCGGGGTGTGCTCGCGGCGGCGCACGGCGGAGGCGAGCCGGCGCAGCTCGGCGTAGGCGGCGCAGAACAGGTCGTCGAGATCCGGCGCGCAGTCCGGCTGGATAAGTGTTTCGTCAGCCGGCCGCTCCGACATCTCCCACCTCCGCGGCAAAACGCCTGGCAACCGCCGCAGGCGAAGTTAGCAGAGCCGGACCAACGGCCGCAATTTTTTCGCCCGCCAATGACGGTCGCGGCCGCGCGCCTGCGCAATGCGAGGTTGAAAGGAGAAACACGATGATGATGCTGGTCAAGAGTCCGTTCCTGAAGCTCGACAAGCCTACCGTGCTCGGTCACCTGAAGTCCGCCGGCTCGCGCGACCCCGACATGCTCCACGCCCAGAAGGCGCACCTCGTCGACGTGGCCAAGTTCCCGAAGCTGGCCGGGATCTACGTCATGTTCCTCGGCGCGCTGCTGACGATCACGATCCTCGGGGCGTTCCTGGGGATTCCCGCGCTGATCCTCGGGTGGTGGATGCGTAGCCGCGGCGTCAGGAATCTCAAGGTGGTCCACGAGGCGTACGACGAATTCGTCGGCCTCGCGCGCACGGCGTGACCGGGGAGGGTGCGCGATGCGCCTCGCCGCCATCTCCACGGCGCTGCTCGCGGTCGTCGCCTGCGCCGGCGCCGCCGCGGCCCAGACCGATGTCGTTCCGCCCGAACTGGCCGGCGAGTGGGCGCCCGCCGGTTCGTGCGCGGGCCCGCTGAAGCTGGTCCTGACCGAGCACCAGGCGACGCTGGTCAACGGCGCGGACAAGGTGACGCACGGCAACCTCGCGGTCACCGGCAGCTACTTCGGACACGACTACCAGGGGATCATGACGGTCCTCCTGCCGGACTACGACAAGTCCCAGCCTTACGTGGTCACGTTCAACGCTGACGAGAAGCGCGGCGACACCACCATCGAAATCCGGGGACGCCGCACTGAAGAAGCGATTCCCGTTCGGAACCGCGGTCCTGCGGAAATGCCGGGCCGTCGATGAGGGCGGCCACCGCTGACCGCGCTGCCTCGGGCATCGTTCAGCGCACGGGGACAGGTGGAACACCTGTCCCCGTTCTTCGCTTCTGGCGTGTGCGTGCCGGCGACGCGGGAACGTGTCACTTGTCCCATGTCGCGCTTTGCCGTCACCACAGATCGTCGGCACCCCGGGTCGCGTCGCGGGCCGCCTGCGGCGGCCCTTGCTCGACGGGAACTCGTCCCTGTCTTTGCGCGGCGAGCATTGCCGTCGTGTACGGGGGGAGCGTCCACCTGAGCTGTCGGCTCTCGGGGTCCACGGCGAAGGCGCTCGAACCGACCAGGCGCGTGGGCTCCGCCGCGCCCCAGAGCGGGCGGGCATCCACCACGATGTCGCGCGGCTCTTTCGAGACGTTCGAGCCGACCAACACGACCTCGTTCCCGTCCGCGCGCGCGAAGACCAGCGCCCCGGCATCCGCCAGGAGCGGCCAGCGCGCACCGCGCGCCAGCGCGGGATGCTCGCGCCGCGCCGCGAGCACCTCGCGGAATGACGCGATCAGCTGCTGGTCGAGCTTGTTCCACGGCATCGGGATCCGGCCGCTGTCGGTGAAACCGCGCTGCACCTTGCTGCCGCCGAGGCCGGTCTCGGTGCCGTAGAAGATCACCTCCGGACCCGGCAGCGCCGACATGAACGTGAACGCCGCCAAAAGGCGCCGCTTGTCCCCGCCGGCCCAGTCCACGAACCGCGTCAGGTCGTGGTTGTCGAGGAAGTACGTCGGCCACGCGCCGGGGCCGTAGGCCGCCGCGCTGGCCTGCAGCAACGACTCGATCCCGCTCGCCTCGCCCCCGCGCGCGAAAACGTCCACGAGCACCTGCTGCATCGGGAAGTCCAGCAACGAGTCGAACTGCGGGCCCGTGCCGGGCACGGGCTTGAAGTACGTCGCGATCTCGGCCACGTTGCCTGCGGGACCCTGCTCGTCGGCCCAGCATTCCCCGACGAGGAAGGCTCCCGGCTTCGCCTTCTTGATCGCCGCGTAGTGCTCGGCCCAGAAGTCGTGCGGGACGCCGCGCACGTAGTCCAGCCGCACCCCGTCGGCCTGCTCGTCCTGCAGCCAGTGCCGGGTGACATCGACGAGGAACTTCCGCGTCGGCGCGTGGTCGAAGGCCCAGAATTTCATGTTGCTGCCCCAGCTCTCCCAGAGCTTCTCGGCCGGCTGTCGCGCGCCGGTCGCCTCCGGCTTCAGCTTCTTCGGGTCGCCGGCGGGCCGGTCGTACGACTTGCTGGCGTGGTTCAGCGGGATGTCCAGCACCACGCGGATGCCGCGGGCGTGCGCCTGCCGCACCAACTCGCGGAACAGCGCCAGCGAGCGCTCGGCATCGCGCGGCACGCCGACCGCGTCGCCGATGCGGAAGTAGTTCGTCACGTCGTAGCCGTGGGAGGTCGGTGAGGCGAACACCGGGCTGATCCAAACCGCGTTCGCACCGAGCGACTGGATGTGCTCGAGACCCTGCAGCACGCCGGCGAGGTCCCCGCCGATGTAGAGCGGGTCTTTCCAGCCGCGGACCTGGCCGTCGTTGCCGCGATCACCGTTGCGAAACGTGCCGACGAACACGTGGTAGATCACCCAGTCGTTGAACGGCGCGGACCCGGCGGGCGCCGGCGCGAGCTGCAGCGCGGCGACGGCCGAGCCGCGCACGTGCAGTTCCAGCCGGCGCCCGTCGGCGGGGACGCCTGTCAGGCGCACGCGGGTGCCGCCACCGGCGACGGGTTCCAGCGCGGCGGTGACCGAGGTGCCGTCCACGCGGAACGCGGGCGCAGGCTGGCCGATCCCCAGCACCACGGCTTCCCACTCGCCGGGTGCCGCGCCCGGGTGCAGCGATTCCACGCGCGGCGCCGCCGCGAGGGCGCCCGCGGCGGACAGAATCGAAAGGCACAGAACCAAGACGGCGGACGATCTGGACATGGGCAGCAGACTACGGCACGCATCGGCACTCCACAAACGCGCGGGCGGCGATAGAGTAGGGCCGGCCCGCACCATCCGGGTCGTTCGTCGGCGCCGCCCGAGCGCCCCAACGTGTCCGTCCCCGGAGGCTTTTCACCATGGAAACCGCGAAACGCGCGAGTGGTGTCGTGTCCTGCACGGCGGGCGCGGTCCTGTGCCTGCTGCCCGTCCCGGCCGCTCCGGCGCTGGCCAGCGACACGCCCGACCCGGCGAGCGTGACGATCGCCGGCAGCCTGCAGTCCGAGCTGGGGTGCGCCGGCGACTGGGACCCGGCCTGCACCGCGACGCAGCTGGCCTACGACGCGGACGACACGGTCTGGCAGCAGACGTTCTCGCTGCCGGCCGGGTCGTACGAGTACAAGGCGGCGCTGAACGGCGGCTGGACCGAGAACTACGGCGCCCACGCCCTGCGCGACGGGCCGAACATCCCGCTCGACCTCGCGGCGGACGGGAGCGTGAAGTTCTACTACAGCCACGCGACGCACTGGGTCGCGAGCAACCGCGATGCCGTGATCGCGACGGCGCCGGGGAGCTACCAGTCGGAGCTCGGCTGCCCGGGCGACTGGGATCCTTCCTGCCTGCGCTCGTGGCTGCAGGACCCGGACGGCGACGGCGTCCACTCCTTCGTCACCACCGCGCTCCCCGCGGGCAGCTACGAGGTGAAGGTGGCGATCGACGAGAGCTGGGACGAGAACTACGGCGCCGGCGGGGTGCAGAACGGGGCCAACATCCCGTTCGAGGTCCCGAGCGACTGCTCGCCGATGCTGTTCCGCTACGACGCGGCGACGCACGTGCTGGAGATCGCGGTCGTGCCGGCGGTGGTCCCGCAGCCGGCCAGCGTGACTGTTGCCGGCAGCTTCCAGGACGAGGTCGGCTGCGCGGGCGACTGGGATCCGGCGTGCGGCGCGACGCACCTGGCGTTCGACGCCGAGGACGGCGTGTGGCAGAACAGCTTCACGATCCCCGCGGGGGGCTGGGAATACAAGGCCGCGCTGAACGACGGCTGGGACGAGAACTACGGCGCCAACGCCCAGCGGAACGGACCCAACATCAACCTCGCGCTCGGCGCGGAGGCGAGCGTGAAGTTCTACTACAGCCACCAGACGCACTGGGTGACCAGCAACCGCAACGCCGAGATCGCGACGGCGCCCGGCAGCTACCAGCACTTCCTCGGCTGTGCCGGCGACTGGGACCCGGCATGCCTGCGCTCCTGGCTGCAGGACCCGGACGGCGACGGGATCTACGTTTTCTCGACCAACGCCATCCCGGCCGGCAACTACGAGGCCAAGGTCGCGATCGACGAGAGCTGGGACGTGAACTACGGCGCGGGCGGGGTCCAGAACGGCCCGAACATCGCCTTCACGGTGCCGGCCTCCTGCACGGAGATGTTCTTCGTGTACGACTCGGTCACGCACATCCTGACGATCGGCGCGGCCGGCGGACCGAAGGGGAACCTCGCCCTCGCGCGCGCGCACTGGGTCGACCGCGCGACGATCGCGTGGAACATCGCGCCGGTCGCGGGCGCCTCGTACCTGCTGCACTCCGCCCCGGACGGCGGGCTGACGCTCACCTCCGAGGGCGTCGCGGGTGGGGAGACGATCCCGCTCGCGCTCGACCCGGCGGGGCTCCCCGACGCGGTCAAGGCCAGGTTCCCGCACCTCGCGGCGTACGCGGCGCTGAAGCTGCCGGCCGACCAACTCGACCGCGTGCCGGAACTTCTGAAAGGTCAGCTCGCGATTTCGGCGAGCGCAGCCGACGGCACGCCGCTCGACGCGACATCGCTCCAGCTCCCCGGGGTGATCGACGACCTCTACACCTACGACGGCCCGCTCGGGATCGCGTGGCGCGCGGGCAAGGCCCCGACCCTGCGCGTGTGGGCTCCGACGGCGCGCTCGATGCGGCTGCTCTTGTTCGACGACTCGGACCCGGCGTCGCCCGGAACCGCGATCGCGATGCAGCACGACCCGGCGAGCGGGGTCTGGACCGTCGAGGGTGAGCGCGGCTGGAACGGCAAGTTCTACCTGTACGAGTTGACGGTGTTCGTGCGCCAGACCGGCCGGGTCGAAGTCAACCAGGTCACCGACCCGTACTCGATCAGCCTGTCGCTGAACGGCCGGCGGAGCCAGATCGTCGACCTCGACGACCCGGCGCTCAAGCCGCCGGGCTGGGACGGCGTGGCCAAGCCGAAGCTCGCCGCGCCGACCGACGTCGTGCTCTACGAGCTGCACGTGCGCGACTTCAGCGCCAACGACGCCTCGGTTCCGCCGCCCCTGCGCGGCACGTTCCAGGCCTTTGCCGCGCGTGGCAGCGCCGGCTCGCGCCACCTCGCGGCGCTCGCGCAGGCGGGCGTCAGCCACGTGCACCTGCTGCCGGCGTTCGACTTCGCGACCGTCGAGGAGGACAAGTCGCTGTGGCAACAGCCGGCGGGGGATCTCGCCAGCTACCCGCCCGACTCCGACCAGCAGCAGGCGGCGGTGATGGCCGTCGCCGACCGCGACCCGTACAACTGGGGCTACGACCCGTTCCACTACATGGTCCCCGAGGGAAGCTACGCCACCGACCCCGACGGTCCGGCGCGCATCCGCGAGTTCCGCGCGATGGTCCAGGCGCTGAACCGGGCCGGGCTGCGCGTCGTGATGGACGTGGTGTTCAACCACACCAGCGCCGCCGGGCAGGACGAGAAGTCGGTCCTCGACCGCCTCGTGCCCGGCTACTACCACCGGCTGAACGCCGACGGGATGATCGAGAACAGCACCTGCTGCCAGAACACGGCCACCGAGCACGCGATGATGGAGAAGCTGATGCTCGACGCGCTCGTGCTGTGGGCCAAGGCCTACAAGGTGGACGGGTTCCGCTTCGACCTGATGGGACACCACATGCTGTCCAACATGGTGAAGGTGCGCGACACGCTGCACGCGCTCACCATACCGCGGGACGGCGTGGACGGTTCGCAGATCTACCTCTACGGGGAAGCCTGGAACTTCGGCGAGGTGGCGAACGAAGCGCGCGGCGTCAACGCGACGCAGCTCAACATCGGCGGGCTCGGTATCGGCTCGTTCAACGACCGCGGGCGCGACGGCGCACGCGGGGGCGGTCCGTTCGCGCCGCTCCGCGACCAGGGGTACCTGACCGGGCTGGCGCTCGACCCGAACGGGACACCCCAGGGCAGCGCCGACGAGCAGCTCGCGCGCCTGCTGCACCAGAAGGACTGGATCCGCGCGATGCTGGCCGGCAACCTGCGCGATTACGAGCTGGTGGACGCCGCCGGAAACCGCGTCCCGGCTTCGCAGATCGACTACAACGGCCAGCCTGCCGGCTACACGCTGCGCCCCGAGGAGTCGATCAACTACGTCTCGGCCCACGACAACGAGACGCTGTTCGACGCCGTGCAGCTCAAGGCCGCCGCCGACGCCACGCTGGCCGACCGGGTCCGCATGCACAACCTCGGCCTGAGCCTGCTCGGGCTCGGACAGGGCGTGCCGTTCTTCCATGCCGGCGACGAACTGCTGCGTTCCAAGTCGATGGACCGCGACAGCTACAACTCCGGCGACTGGTTCAACAAGATCGACTGGTCCTACGATTCCGACAACTGGGGCGTCGGCCTGCCGCCGGCGGAGAAGAACAGCGCCAACTGGCCGCTGATGCAGCCGCTTTTGGCGGACCCGGAACTGAAGCCGGGGCCGGCGGAGATCCGCCGCACCCTCGAGCACTTCCTCGAAATCAACGCGATCCGCCGCTCGTCGCACCTGTTCCGGCTGCCGGCGGCGGACGAGATCATGGCCAAGCTGCGCTTCCACAACACCGGGCCGGGACAGCTGCCCGGACTGATCGTGATGAGCCTGGCCGAAAACACGGGCGATGCGTGGGGCACGTGCGGCGCGGGGTCACCGGGCCGTCGCGCCGCGAAGAAGATCCGGGCCCTCGACTACGACTTCGCGGTCGTGCTGTTCAACGCGGACAAGGACGCGGTCAGCTTCGCCGACCCGGCGTTCGCCGGCCTGCGGCTGGCGCTGCACCCGGTCCAGCTCGGCTCCAACGACCCGCTGCTCCGCGCGTCCGCCTTCGACAGCGCGTCGGGAACGTTCACGATCCCGCCGCGCACGGCGTCGGTGTTCGTGTGCAGCGGCGACGGCCCGCTGGCGTACAAGACGAAACACCGGCGGCAGAAGTGAGGCCGGTGGGGGACAGGTCCACGCCTGTCCCCCCACCCCCGATCACGACGAAGCGCCCTGGAACTTGGCGAGCTGCTCCTTGTAGTACGCGTTCTCCGGGTCGAGTTCCCCGGCCTTCGTGATCAGCGCGATCGCCTCGTCGCGCTGGCCGCGCGCGTTGGCGATCTCGGCCGCGGTGTCGAGGATCGCGGCGCGCATGGAATCCTCCTTGGCCAGGTCGATCCCCTGCTGCGCGAGCTTCGCCGCGTCCTCGAGGTTGGTGTTGTGCTGGAACGCCCACCACGCGACCTCGTTGAGCTTGTCCGGGTCCTGCTCCCAGCCCGACGGCATCGACTCTTTCTTGAGCGTGTACGCCTTTGCCAAGTCCTTTTCGACCAGGAGGGCGCGGTCCACCTCGAGCCGCTTGGCCAGACGCTGCGCGCGCTCGCCCTCGGCGCGCTGCGCCGCCTGCAGCGCCGGCTCGAGGTAGGCGGTCGCGAGTTCCGGTTCCTCCCGCTCGCTGCCGATGTCGGCCAGCATCGCGCCGACGTACGCCCGGTGCAGGTCGTCGCCGGGCTCCATGCTCATGACCGCATCCGCCGCCGCTCGCACGTCGGCGGTCGAGAACTGCCCCGTCGCCAGCCCCCGCGCTTCGATCATGAACGTCGCGAACGCGTAGCGCGGGCGCGGCGCGGGCGCGAGCCGCTGCGCCTCGGCGTACAGCCGCGCCGCCTCGGCCAGGTCACCCTCGGATGCGCGGATCCGCGCCAGCGCCGCCGCCAGCTCCTCGGTCGGCTGCTGCTCGAAGCGGCTGGCCTTCAGCGCGATCGGCACCGGGTCGGACACGGCGTTCTCAAACTGCGCGAGCCAGTCGCCGGGGAGCAGGTAGCCGACCCAGCGGTCGAGCACCCCGCCTTGCGCGTCCACGAGGAAGAAGTGCGGGAGCCCCTGGGCCCCGTACGATTCCGTCAGCTTCTTGCCGTCGTCTTCCTTGGTGTTGGCCTTGTACAGCACGACCTTCTGGAGCGCATCACGCAGGGCCGGTTCTTCTTTCGCCGCACGGGCGAACTCGAGGCACGACCCTCAGGTGGGGCTCCAGAAGTCGATCAGGACCGGCACGCCGCGCTCCGCGGCGAGCTTCTTCGCCTGGTCCAGCGACTCGGCGTGCCCCTCGCCGTCCGCCTTCGGGGGGGCCGGCATCTCGCGCGGGCCGCAGGCGGCCAGCACGGCCACCATCCCAAGCAGAAGCCACACATTTCGCAATCTCGGGAACATCGAAGAACCTCCAAGTAGCGCCCTGGCGGCACCGGGTCAGCGCACGGTCGCCTCCGGGCGCCCGTGCGGAGCGCGCATCTTACTCCACAAGCAGCGAGGTTACGAAAAAGCGAGGGCCGCTGCCGGACGACAGCGGCCCCGCGGAGCGACCGTTGCTTTCCCCGTTACTGCAGCAGTGCCAAGACCGCCTGCGCCGAAGCGTTGGCCTGTGCCAGCGAGGCCAGGCCCGTCTGGTTCAGGACCTGGAACTTCGTCAGCGACACGACCTCCTCGGCGATGTTGGCGTCGCGGATCTGCGACTCGGCGGCCTTCAAGTTCTCCGCCTGGACCGTGATCACGGCGATCGTGTGCTCGAGGCGGTTGTAGTAGGCGCCGAGGTCGCCGCGCTCGGCCGACACGGTGTCGATCGCGGACTGGATCGCGACCAGCTCGGCCCGGGCGTCCGAGGCCGTGATCAGCGTGTCGGAGGCGAGCGTCAGGCTGCTCGCGCTGATCGCGCTGGTCTGGATCGTGATCCGGTCGTCGGTGGTCGAGCCGGTGCCGACCTGCACGTCGATGCTGGTGCCGGTGCCGGACAGGAGCGCCAGTCCGTTGAACTCGACCGTGTTC
>JAGOJY010000043.1 GCA_017994815.1 Acidobacteriota bacterium | reverse complement strand
CCAGCTCCAGCGCGTTGCGGCGCCAGAGTTCCAGGTCCCGGGCAGGTGCCCGCGGCCCGCTTCCGATGTCCCGGGTGCAGCTCAACGACACGCCCCCCGCGTGATGATCGGATGCTAGCAGATCTGGAGAATATGTCAACGAGAAATTAAAAAACTTTTCTCACGATGACACATTGACGATGGGCGGCGGACCGCACGAATGCGCGTGCATGGCGACGCTGTCACGGGCGGACCGCGAACAGCGACGCGGGCTCCGCCGGCACGCGGCGCGTCGGACGGACGTGACCGTGACCGCGACCGGCGGTTCGCCGGGGCGTGCCCCGCCGCGCCCGCATCATCCTGGCTGGTAGGTTCCCGGGACGGTGCGGAATGCGATCGCCAGGCGGTTCCAGCCGTTGATCGCCACGATGGCGAGCGTCAGGTCGGCCAGTTGCTTCTCGTCGAACTGCTGCCGCGCCTGCTCGAAGACCTCGTCCGGCACGTGTCCTTCGCCGACGCGGGTCACCGCCTCGGTCCACGCCAGCGCCGCGCGCTCGCGTTCGGTGTAGAACGGCGTCTCGCGCCAGGCGCTGAGCGCGTAGAGCCGCTGTTCCGATTCACCCGCGGCCCGTGCGTCCTTGGTGTGCATGTCGATGCAGTACGCGCAGCCGTTGATCTGCGAGGCCCGGGTCTTGACCAGGTGCAGCAACGGGTGCTCGATCCCGCACTCGCGCACGTACTGCTCCAGCCCGTACATGGCGCGCAACGCGCCCGGCGCTGTGTTCCGGTAGTCGATCCGCGGTTTCATGTTCCGGCTTTCCTGCGATCGGCCGCCGCGACGGGCGTCTCGCGGCAGCTCCCGCGACCGCGGGAAGGATGAACCGCCCCGGCGGCGCCCGCAAAGCCGGCGCTCTCGCCGATTGCCCGTCGAGGTGGCGGTTCCCCTGCGCCGGCCGTGAGATGCTCTCTGCTGCAGGCGGCTGGCGGCCGGTTCGCGCGGGCGCGGTCCGACCCGTCCGCGACGAGGTGAGCCCAGGTGCGTACGCCGACGGACCCGGAGCCGGACGGGCGGGCCGTCCTCGGGCTCTCGCTCGACGTCGTCGTCCTCAGCGCCGTCGCCTTCTGCGTCGCGCTGGGGTTCGGGATCGTCGCCCCGGCGTTGCCGATCTTCGCCCGCTCTTTCGGCGTGTCGGCGACGGCAGCGAGCGCCGTCATCAGCGTCTTCGCGCTCGTGCGGCTGGTCGGGGCCACGCCGGCCGGCGCGCTCGTGGACCGCGTCGGCGAACGGACCACGCTGGCGTGGGGCCTGGCCGTTGTGGCCGTCTCGTCCGCCCTCGCCGGGCTGGCGACGACCTACCTGCAACTGCTGGTGCTGCGCGGGGTCGGCGGGTTGGGCTCGGCGATGTTCACCGTCTCGGCGATGAGCCTGTTGCTGCGCTCGGTGGGGCCCGAGCGGCGCGGCCGCGCGGCCGGGGTGTTCAACGGCGGCTTCCTGCTCGGCGGCGTGGCCGGACCCGCCCTCGGCGGCGCGTTCACCGCGGTCTCGCTGCGGCTGCCGTTCTTCATCTACGCCGGCACGCTGGGCCTCGGGTTGATCGTCGTGCTCGCGCTGCTGCCGCGCGTCGCATCGCGGGCGGAAGTCCCGCCCGCGCAGGACGCGGATCCGCGGCCCGGGAAGCCCCTGCGAACCGCGATCGGCTCCCCCGCGTACCGGGCCGCGCTCGCGGTCAATTTCGCGAACGGTTTCACCGCGTTCGGCCTGCGCTCCGCGCTGGTGCCGCTGTTCGTGGTGGAGGGCCTGCAGCGGTCGCCCGCGCTGACCGGTTACGGTCTGCTCGCCGCCGCGGCGTTCCAGGGCGCGCTCCTGTGGCCGGCCGGGCGCGTCTCGGACGAGGGCGGCCGCAAGCTCGCGCTGCTCATCGGAACGGCGGTGGCCGGCGCCGGGATGGCTTTGCTGGCCCTCGCGGTCGGGCCGTGGTCGTTCCTGGTCTCGATGGCCGTGCTCGGCGTCGGCGCGGCGTTCCTCGGCTCCGCCCCCGCGGCGATCGTCGGCGATGTCGCCGGGGCGCGTCGCAGCGGGCCTCTCGTCGCGGTCTACGGCATGTGCTCGGACATCGGCGCGATCTCCGGTCCGTTGGCGGCCGGCGCGATGGTCGACCTGACCGGCAGCTTCGCGCCGGCGTTCTGGTCCGGCGCGGCGGTGCTCGGCCTCGCGCTGCTGCTCGCGCTCCCGATGCCGGCCCGTCAACGCTAGGATGGAGCGGCGGGCCTGCACCACCCGCTTCCCGGAGAACACCCGATGAGTGTTCCACGCCTCTTCACGCCGCTCCGCGTCCGCGGCCTCGAGCTGCGCAACCGCATCGTCGTCGCACCGATGTGCCAGTACTCGGCCGACGAGGGCCGGGCCACGGACTGGCACCTGATCCATCTCGGGCACCTCGCGCTGTCCGGCGCCGCGCTGCTGACGATCGAGGCCACCGCGGTCGAGCCCGAAGGGCGGATCTCGCCCGCGGACCTCGGCCTGTGGTCGGACGAGACCGAAGCCGCGCTCGCGCGCGTGCTCGAGAGCATCCGCCGCTGGTCCGACATGCCGATCGCGATCCAGCTCGGCCACGCCGGGCGCAAAGCCTCGACCCGCGTGCCGTGGGAGGGCGGCGCGCAGCTGCGCCCGGACGAACCCGGCGGATGGCAGACGCTGGCCCCGTCGGCGGTCCCGTTCGCCGAGGGAGAAGCGCCGCCGCGGGCGCTCGACGAGCGCGGCCTGGCCCGCGTCCGCGACGCCTTCGCCGCGGCGGCCGTGCGCGCGGGCCGGCTCGGGCTGGCCGCGGTGCAACTGCACGGCGCGCACGGCTACCTGCTGCACCAGTTCCTCTCGCCGCTGGCGAACCAGCGCGACGACCGCTACGGCGGCAGCCTCGAGAACCGCATGCGCTTCCCGCTGGAGGTCTTCGAGGCGGTGCGCGCGGCGTTCCCGGCGGAGCGGCCGGTGTCGATGCGGGTCTCGGCGACCGACTGGGTGCCGGGCGGGTGGGACCTTCCGCAGACGATCGCGTTCGCGAAGGAACTCGAGCGCCGCGGGTGCGGCGCGATCCACGTTTCGAGCGGCGGCATGGCGCCGGCCGCGCGGATACCGGCCGCCCCGGGGTACCAAGTGCCGTTCGCGCGGGCGGTGAAGGCCGCGACCAGCGTGCCGGTCGTGGCGGTCGGCCTGATCACGGCCTTCGACCACGCCGAGGCGATCGTGGCCAACGGCGACGCCGACCTGGTGGCGCTCGCACGCGGCTTCCTCTACGACCCACGCTGGCCCTGGCACGCTGCCGCGCACCTCGGGGCCAGCATCAGCGCCCCGAACCAGTACCTGCGGGCGCGCCCCGCGCGGCACGCGGCGCTGTTCGGCAGCGGCCCGGGGCGGTGAGGAGCGGATGTTCACGCGCACGACCTTCGACTTCCTGGCCGAACTGACCGCCCACAACGAGCGGGCGTGGTTCGAGGCCAACAAGCAGCGCTACGAGACGCTGGTCCGCGAGCCGGCGCTGAAGTTCATCGCGGCGATGCGGCCGCACCTCGCGCGCTTCGCGCCGTCGTTCCGCGCCGAGCCGCTGCGGGTCGGCGGCTCGCTGATGCGCGTCCACCGCGACACGCGGTTCTCCCGCGACAAGACGCCCTACAAGACGAACGTCGGGATCCAGTTCCGGCACGCGCTGGGCAAGGACGTGCACGCGCCGGGGTTCTACGTGCACCTGGCGCTCGACGAGTGCTTCCTTGCCGCCGGCTGCTGGCACCCCGAGCCCGAGGCGCTGGCGCGGATCCGGGCGTACGTCGCCGCCCGGCCCGCGCGGTGGTTCAAGGCGCGCGACGACGCGCGCTTCACCGCACACTGGGAACTCGCGGGCGACACGCTCGTCCGCCCGCCGCAGGGCTTCGCGCCGGATCACCCGGCGATCGCCGACCTCAAGCGCAAGGACTTCGTCGCCGTCGCGGGCGCGACGCGAGCGCAGATGCTCGGACCGGGCCTGGTCAAGCTGGCGCGCGCGCGCTTCGCGGAGGCGATGCCGCTGGTGAAGTTCCTCTGCGACGCGCTGGAGATCGGCTGCGCGCGGCCGGCCAGAAGCTGAGCGCCGTCGTCAGCGGCGCGCGCGGGGCCGCGGCTTGGCCGTGCGGGTCGGGCCGGCCAGCGCGCGCGGCGGCTCGGCCGCGGCGCTCAGCCGGTCGAGGAGCCCGCGCAATGTCTCGCTCTCGGCCGGCGTGAGCGTGCCGCCGACGATCCGGTCGATCTGCTGCCGGTACACCGCCCACGCGCGCTCGAGCGCCGCTTTCCCCTTGCGCGTCAGCACCGCATGCACCACCCGCCCGTCGTCCGCGCAGCTCTCGCGGCGCATTAGGCCGGCGGCCGCGAGCCGGTCGACGCTGCGGGTCAAGCCGCTCTTGCTCAGCAACACGGCCTGGGCCAGGTCGCTCAGCCGGATGCGCTCGCCGGGGGCGAACGCGATCGAGACGAGCACGTCGTAGGCCTCGAGGCTGAGCACCCCGGCCGCCTTGAGCGCCTCGCCGATCGTCGCCGTCAGCCGGGCGTGCGCCGCGAGCAGCGCGCGCCAGGCCACCTGGTGCCGCGGGACCTCGGAGTTGTTCACCCGCAGAGCATACCGAATGGTAGTTGCGCGTGCAATGACCTTGGCGTAGATTGGTTGCGCTCGCAACTAATCATGGAGGCTTCCGGGAAATGACCACCAACTCGTCAACTTGGCTTCAGGGACAGACTCTCGCCGGCGACAAGGGCGCCGTCCGGGACCGGCTCGCCAGGCTGGGACCGCTGCTGCTGCGGGGCGCGCACGGCCTGGTCTTCGTCGCCCACGCGCTGGCCAAGGCGTTGATCTACACCTTCCCCGGCACCGTCGCGTTCTTCGAGGCGGCGGGGTTCCCGGGCTGGACGGCGTACCCGGTGTTCGCGCTGGAACTCCTCGGCGGGCTGGCCTTGCTCGCCGGCTACCGCGTCCGCGCCGCGTCGCTGGCCCTCGCGGTGGTGATGGTCGGCGCGGCGAGCGTGCACGTCCCGAACGGGTGGATGTTCACCAGCCCGAACGGAGGCTGGGAGTACCCGGTGTTCCTGGTCGTGACGCTCCTGGCGCAGGCGCTCCTCGGCCCGGGAGCGTGCGCCCTGCGGCGCGGCTGAGCACGGGGGACGGGCGCCCACCCCGTCCCTGCCGGGCCTCACCGGTCGAATCAGAAGTAGACCCTGGTCACGCCGGGATTGTCGGGCAGCAGCTCGAAGTGGCGCACCGCGCCGATCCCCTGCAGCAGCCGGTGGACCGCACGCCGCACCCGTCCGCTGCCGCGGCCGTGGACGATGTCGAGGTGCTCGAGGCCGGCCCGGAGCGCTTCGTCCAGCCGCTCCTGCACGGTGCGCAGCGCCTCGTCGACGGTGGCGCCGTGGAGATCGATCGATACGAGCCGGGCGCGTTCGGGCTGCGAGGCTCCAGGCTGAACGTCCGGCGGCGGCGGGGCGACGGCGGTCCGGCTTCGCTTCGGGCGCGCGTCCGGTCCGGTGGCGACTTCCAGGTCCCGCTCCCGGCACGCGACCTGGACCGCGCCGATCAGCACGTGGTAGCGGCCGCCGCGGGCGGCCGAAACGACGCGCCCCACCTTGCCGATCGTCGTCACGCGCACCAGGGTCCCGACGGGGTACGGCATCGTGGGCCGGATCTTACGCCCGGCCGGGCGCGGCGGACCGCGCGCCGGCTAGCGCGGGGCCGCGAGCGTCGCGACGGCGCTCGCGACCGCGCGCGCGACCTGCGCCATCCGCTCGTAGTCGAGCGTCTCCGGCGTGTCGTGCGGCGTGTGGTAATTGGGATTCCGCACGAAGGCGGTGTCGGTCAGCATCAGCGCGGGGAACCCGCGTTCCCAGTAGTTGCGGTGGTCGGACAGGTCGCCTACCGCGAGCCGCGGGCCGACGTAGGCGTGGAACGGGACGCTGCCGGCGCCATTGGCCGCGCCCTTGACCGTGCGGGCCAGCGCGCGGTCCTGCGGGCGGCCGACGAGCGCGACGAAGTGGCCGTGCCGCGGGTAGACCAGCCAGAGCCAGCCGAGCGTGGCGGGCCAGGGTTGCCGGTCGCTGAAGTACCCGAGCATCTCCAGCGTGAGCGCGCCGCGCACGCTCGCCGCGGCGGCGTCGAGCGACGCCGCGTGCACGGCGCTGCCCATCCCGGGGCCGCCGAAGTAGGGCGGCTCCTCCAGCGTGTAGGCCACCGCCTCCACCCGGCAGCCCAGTTCCGCGCCGCGCAGGAGCCGCGCCGCTTCGAGCAGGACCGCCACGCCGCTGGCGTTGTCGTCCGCCCCGGGCAGCGGCCCGAACGCGTCGTAGTGCGCGCCGATCACGACGACGTCACCGGTTTCCGGGCCGAGGCGCGCCACGACGTTCTGGTACGTCGTGCCCTCCGCGGCGTACGGCTGGCGCGTGACGCGGCCGCCGGCCCGCTCCAGCTCGCGCGCGATGTAGTCCGCCAACTCGTCGAGGTGCGCGACATCGCGGTGGCTGCGCGGGCTCGCGCACAGGAACTCGACGTGCCGCCGCAGGGCGTCGGGGCTCGCCGCGCCGTTCACGGCCCGCGCGGCCCCATGGCCGGGCGGGTTGACGTAGAAGCGCGCCGCGACCCCGAGCAGGAGCGCGGCGACGAGCACGCCGAGCGCGACGCGGAGCACGATCCCGGTCACGGCGGCCACCCCGCGCCGCCCGTCAGACACGGAACGTGACGCGCTTCTCGCGCGCCGGCGGCAGCGGGTCACCCGCCGCGCGGTGGCGGCGGTAGCTGGCGATCCAGTGCGCCGCGGTGTCGGCCGGGATCGAGCAGAACTCGCGACCGAGCCGGCGGAGCTGCTCGCCCTGCACGTCCAGGACGGCGAGGTCCTGCGCCAGGATGCGCCGGCCGGCCATCCGCACTCCCCACCCGGCCCACCGCGTCAGCCAACCCAAGGACCACGCCACGTGGACGAACACGCGGGTCGTGCCCTCGTCGAGCGGGGTGCAGAACTGCGTGCCGATCACCGACCAGCGCTCGCCGAACGTGTACGCGACGCGCACCGTGGATGGCCAGACGAAACGGTCCTGGTGCGCGATCTTCTGGCCGCGGCGGAGGAGCACGCGGCCGAGCAGGCTGTCGGTCGAGCCTTCCTCCTCGATGTCGATCACCACGCCGTCGTCCACCAGCCGCACCGTGTGGTGCGCGAGGTGCGAGGCCGGGTTGCGGAACAGCCCGCCGTGCACGTAGCCGGTGTGCGGGTTGTCGATGAAGTTTTCGACGACCTGGTCCACCGGACCGTGCACCGTCGCGCCGAGACGGGTCCAGTTCCAGCCGCGCTCGCCGAAATGCTCGAGCAGCGGCGGCCCGCCCGCGGGCTCCCCTTCCCCCGGCCAGACCCAGGCGTAGCCCTGCTGCTCGCGGCAGCGGTACGCCGCGACGCGCGCGGTCTGCGGGATCGGGTCGTCCTCGCGGTTGGCCGGGATGTGGACGCACGTCCCGGATCCGTCGAAGCGCCAGCCGTGATAGACGCACGTCAGCGCACCGTCCTCGAGCACGCCGTGCGAGAGCGCCATCCCGCGGTGCGGGCAGTAGTCGCGCAGCGCCGCGATCCCCCCGGCTCGCGGGCGGAACAGCACCAGCGGCTCGCCGAGGAGTTGGACGCCGACCGGGCGCGAGCCGACTTCGCGCGATTCCGCGACGATGTACCAGGCGTCCTTCACGCGGGGAGCTTCGACCAGATCGCGCCGGAACGCCAGAAGGCACGCCCTCCGTCAAGGTCCTGGTAGGGATCGGTGAAGCCGACCCGGCACACTCCAGGTCGCGTCCTGCACGCGGCTTGCCCGCGCGCCATGTCCGAAACGCCGTCATGGCCGGGGGCAGCGGAGCACGGCAGGCACCCAACCGCGCGCAGGGGTTCCGGACGTACTTCAAGGGCCCCGCCGAAGCTCACCGGGTGCGTCAGGCCGGTTCGCCGTTAACGCACCCGGTATTCATCAATGTGACTTTTCGAGCTTCAGTCCTCGCGGAGCTGACCGCGGATCTCGCCTGAGGGGAACGTCGAGCTGTGCACGTTGGCGTAGACCAGGCCCGCCCGCAGCGCGCGCACCGCCTCTTCGAACTCGCCCGGCGCGATGCCTTGCGCCGTCGGCCCGATTACGTCGGCCGCGACGATCGTGCCGGTGATCCGGGCCGGCGCCGGCGGGCAGGCCGGCTTGCCGCCACCGCCGCAGAAGAACGCGATCACGCTGCCGGACACGCCGCGCTGGCCGAGGTGGATGTGGGCCACGGAAACGTCCCCTTCCAGGTTCTCGTACGAAACGTCGAACGCGATGGTGTCGCCGTCGATCTCCAGCGCCGCGCGGCCACGCGCGCCGGTCGAAACGGCCGGCACCTCCTCGGATCCGCTGAGGCGAGCCCTGAAGGTGTCGTCGTGGGCCACCGCGCTCGCCGTCGCGCCGACGATGAGCGTGAGAACTGCCAGGCTGTTCCGGATTTTGCGCATCGCTTCCCCGCATCGCGCTCGGCGCGGGCACGGGCGGCACGCGCGATCGACAGCCCGCGCAACATACGGGGCCGGGTGCACGGCGGCAACGGCCGGGCGCGGTCCGGCGGGACAGTTCGCACCCAGAGCGCCGTCCGTCCCATCGCGGGTGACGGTTCGTCAGGTGGTCGCGAGGTGCTCGACGAGGATGTGCAGCCCGAGCGCGAGCAGGACCAGCCCGCCGAGCGCCTGGACCGCGCGGCGCGAGGAGCGTGGGAGGAGGTTGCCCGACTCGTAACCGATCACGATCCCGAGGAACGACAGGAGGAACGTCACCACGCCGATGACAGCGGCCGGGTAGGCGATGTCCACGCCCAGCACCGACAGCGTGAGGCCGATCACGAACGCGTCGATGCTGGTGGCGACCGACAGCGCGAGCAGCGTGCCGGCGCGCGGCGGCCCGCTGGGTGCGGCCTCCGCCGCGCACCATGCTTCCCAGATCGTGCGCGCGCCGACCGCGGCCAGCAGCACGAACGCCACCCAGTGGTCGACCGCCACGATCGTGGACCTCACGCCGAGACCGACGACCCACCCGGCAACCGGCATGCCGGCCTGGAACAGGCCGAACGAGAGCGCGACGCGCAACGCCGAGATGTGCTCGCGGCGCCGGAACGCGAACCCGCACGTGACCGCGGCGGCGAAGGCGTCCATCGCCAGCCCCACCGCGAGCAGCAGCAGCGTGGGGAGCGGCACGAGCCGGCGTGGCCTAGCGGCCCGGGGCCGCCGCCGCCGACGGCATCGCGAGCAAAAGGCCGGCGCACTCGTAGCTCTGCGGCGGCACCGGCAGGTCGGCCGCGCCGTTTGCTCCGCCGCGCCGCAGCCGCTCGATCAGCTCCGGCCAGCGCCCGCGCGGGACCACGAGCAGCACGCGGTTGTGGTTCCCCTCGGCGGGCTGCACGCTCCCGCCCAGGTCGGCGGCGATGCTGTTGACCTGGGCCGTGCCCGCGCCGTCGAGGCGCAACGCCGGCGCGTCCGCATACCAGGTGGTGCGGCATGGGGCCGCGGCGAACGAGACCGGCGCGGCCGACTGCGCCACACCGCCCCGGGCCATCCGTTGCTCCTCGTCCGTGGACGGCGCGGTGGCCCCGACCTGCGGCCGCGGCAGCTCGGCCGGCCGCGACTGCGCCTTCGCCAGGCCAGGCGCGGCCGGCGCCGCGGGCTCGGACGTCCCCGGCTCGGCCGCGGCCTCGTTCCCGCGGGTGTCCGCGGCGCCTGCCGGGGAGCCCTCGGCCGGCGCCGGCGAGGGCGCGAGCGCGTAAGGCGACGACATCTCCTCGCGCTGGCGCGCCTCCGCGTAGCCCAGCGTGTCCAACTCGGCCTTCTTCTCCGGTTGCGGCGGCGCGGCTTGCGTCGGCGCGGCTTGCTCGCCGAGTTCGGGCGGCGCTGTCGCGGCGTCCGGCGCGGCCTCGACCTTCGCGCTCGTCGTGGCCTCGCGCGCCACGTCCTTCACCGCGGGCGCGGGCTGCCACGGCAGCGCGCCGCGCTGCTGGAGCAGCAGCGCCGCCACCGCGACCATCGCGGCGAGGCTGCCGGCCGCGGCGAGCGGGATCGTCATGCGCCAGCGGCGGCGGCTCCGCGGGACGCGGCGCGCGGGCGCGGTGCCGTACGACGTCGGCAACCGGCTCTCGATGTTGGCCAACAGCCGCTCCGGCACCGGCGGCGGCGCGTCCGCGGCAGACGACAACGTCCGCAGGTCGTCGAGGTAGGCGCGGCAGCGCTCGCACTCCTCGAGGTGGCGCTTGACCTGCGTGTACTCGTCGGGTCCCAGCTCGCCGTCGACGAACGCCGAGATCTGCTCGTCGGGGTGCCGTTCGTCCACGCTGTTCACGCGGCCTCCCCGTCCACGCACTTGCGCAGCGCGGCGCGGGCGCGCGCGAGCCGCGAGCGGACCGTGCCGACGTTCAGCGACAGCACGTCGGCGATGTGCTCGTAGGACAGGCTGTCGCCGTCGCGCAGCGCCAGCGTGGCCCGCCAGGCCGGCGGCAGCTTCGGCAGGCACTCGGCGAGCCGGCGCAGAAGCTCCTTGCGTTCGAGCGACTGCAGCGGCGTCGGGGCGCCGTCGCGGACCGGGGGCGCGGCGGGGCCGTCGAGCGGGACGGACGAGCGCCCCACGCGCTCGGCCTTGCGGTCGAGGTGGTTCAACGCCCGCGTGACGGCGATCCGGTGCAGCCAGGTCGAGAAGCGCGACTCGCCGCGGAACGCCGGCAGCGCGCGGAACGCCGCCAGGAACGACTCCTGCACGATGTCCTCCGCGTCCTGCTCGTGGCGCACGATGCGCCAGACCACGTTCCACACGCGCGGCAGGTGGGCCTGCATCAGCCGGCCGAACGCGTCGCGATCGCCGAGGCGCGCAAGCTCGATCAACTCGCGCTCGGCGCGCAGCGCCGGGTCCTGCTCGTCGTCCCTGGTTCCCGGGGCCGTCTCGGCGGCCCGGAGGGTGTCCATCCCGCGTCTCCCGTCGGCCGCCCGCGGGGCGGCCCCATCAACCCTTCGACAGCGCGGACGTCCCGGAGTTCCCGGGGCGGGGGCGCCTGCCCGAGGTCAGCGCGCCAGCCGGCGCAGCACGTGCGGGAGGATGCCTCCCGCGCGGTAGTAATCGACTTCCACCGGCGTGTCCAGCCGGCAGACCACTTCGAACCGCTTTTCGCCGGCCGCGTCGTGGGCCACCACCGTCAAACGTTGCTGCGGGCGCACGGAGTCGTCCAGCCCCTCGAGCGAGAACACCTCGTGGCCCGTGAGGTTCAGCGACTGGCGGTCCTGGCCGGGGACGAACTGCAGCGGCAACACGCCCATCCCGACCAGGTTCGAGCGGTGGATGCGCTCGAAGCTCTCGGCCAGCACGAACCGCACGCCGAGCAGGAGCGTGCCCTTGGCCGCCCAGTCGCGGCTCGAGCCCATGCCGTAGTCCTTGCCCGCCAGAACGCACAGCGGCACGCCGGCCGCCTGGTACTTCATCGCCGCATCGAAGATGCTCATCACGCGCCCCGCATCCGGGTCGCTGTCGCTGCCGCGGGCCGGGCCGAGGTAGGTCGTGTAGCCCCCCTCCTTGCCCGCCGCGAGCATGTTGCGCACGCGGATGTTGGCGAAGGTGCCGCGGGTCATCACGCGGTCGTTGCCGCGGCGGCTGCCGTAGCTGTTGAACTCGTGCGGGGGCACCCCGTGCTCGACGAGGTACTGCCCCGCCGGGCTGTCCTTCTTGATCGAGCCGGCCGGGCTGATGTGGTCCGTGGTCACGCTGTCGCCCAGGACCGCCAGCGCGCGCGCTCGCTCGACCGGCCGCACCGGCAGCGGCGCCTCCGGCATCCCGACGAAGTACGGCGGCTCCTGGATGTAGGTGCTGCTCTCGTCCCAGCGGTAGACGTCGCCGGAATCTCCGGCCTGCACCCGGTTCCACTGCTCGCTGCCCTCGAACACGCGGCCGTACTGGCGCCGGAACTGCTCGGCGACCACGTGCTCGGACACCGCCCGCGCGATCTCTTCCTGCGTCGGCCACAGGTCGCGCAGGTACACCTGCTGCCCCTGCCCGTCGCGGCCGATCGGCTCGCTCTCGAAGTCGATGTCCACCGTCCCGGCCAGCGCGTACGCCACGACCAGGGGCGGGCTGGCGAGGTAGTTCGCCTTGACGTGCTGGTTGATGCGGCCCTCGAAGTTGCGGTTGCCGCTGAGCACCGCGGCCACGACGAGGTCGTTGTCCTGCACCGCCTGCGCGATCGGCTCCGGCAGCGGCCCGCTGTTGCCGATGCACGTCGTGCAGCCGTAGCCGACGACCTGGAACCCCAGCTCGTCCAGCTCGTCCTGCAGCCCCGAGGCGCGCAGGTAATCCGTGACCACGCGCGAGCCCGGGGCGAGGCTGGTCTTGACCCACGGCTTCGACGCCAGGCCGCGCGCGACGGCCTTGCGCGCGACCAGCCCGGCCGCGAGCATGACGGAGGGGTTGCTCGTGTTGGTGCAGCTCGTGATCGCCGCGATGACCACGGCCCCGTGCTTGAGCGCGAAGCGCTGGCCGCGGTACTCGACCGGCACGCCGTCGATCCCGGGGTCGACCGCCGCGACGGCCGTGTCCTCGGGCCGCGTCTGGCCGCCCTCATTGATGAAGCTGCGCAGCGTCGACGTGCCGCCCGCGCCGGCCACCTTCTTGTACGTGAGCGACAGGTCCTGCCGCCACTGGGCCTTCATCGCCGTCAGCGCGATCCGGTCCTGCGGGCGGCGCGGGCCGGCCAGGGACGGCTCGACGCTCGCGAGGTCCAGCTCCAGTACGTCCGAGTACTCCGGCGCCGGCGTCGCGTCGCTGCGGAACAGCCCCTGCTCCTTGCAATAGCGCTCGACGAGGTCGACGACCTCGGCCGGGCGCGCCGTGCGGCGCAGGTAGCCCAGCGTCTCGTCGTCCACGGGGAAGAAGCCGCACGTCGCGCCGTACTCCGGCGCCATGTTGGCCAGGGTCGCGCGGTCGGCCAGGCTCATCGCCGACAGGCCGGGCCCGTAGAACTCGACGAACTTGTCCACCACGCCCTTGGCCCGCAGCATCTGCGTGACCAGCAGCACGAGGTCGGTGGCGGTCGCACCCTCCGGCAGCTGGCCGTGCAGCTTGAAGCCGACGACCTGCGGCATCAAAAGGTAGATCGGCTGCGCGAGCATCACGGCCTCGGCCTCGATCCCGCCCACGCCCCAGCCCAGCACGCCGAGGCCGTTGATCATCGTCGTGTGGCTGTCGGTGCCGACGAGGGTGTCCGGCATCGCCACGCCGTTGCGCTGGGCCACGACCGTGGCCAGGTACTCCAGGTTGACCTGGTGCACGATCCCCGTCGCGGGCGGAACCACGCGGAAGTTGTCGAACGCCTTCTGGCCCCACGCCAGGAACTGGTAGCGCTCGCGGTTGCGCTCGAACTCCTTCTCGGCGTTGATCAGGAGCGCCGCGGCCGAGCCGTACTCGTCCACCTGCACGCTGTGGTCGATCACGAGGTCCACCGGCACCAGGGGGTTCACCTTGCGCGGGTCCTTGCCGGCACGCCGCAGGGCCGAGCGCATCGCGGCCAGGTCCACCACGCACGGCACGCCCGTGAAGTCCTGCAGGATCACGCGCGAGGGGTGGAACGGGACCTCGCCCGCGGCCTGCCGCGCGTCGCGCGGCTGCCAGTTCGCGAGCTGGCGCACGTGGTCCTCGGTGACGACGCGCCCGTCGAGGTTCCGCAGCGCGGACTCCAGCAGGATCCGGATCGTGAACGGCAGGCGGTCGAGCCGGCCGAGCCCCGCCTTCTCGATCGCGTCGAGGCGGTAGATCTCGAGCTGGCCGGCCTGCGAGTCGAGGCGCGCGCGCGCGCCCAGCGGGTGTTCCTGGCTCATGGGTCACCTGTCCCGAAAGGACTGCGAGGGGCTGGAAAGTGTTCATGATAGCGCGAGCGGTCGATGGCGCCCGCGGGGCGTTTTCCGGCGGGGGCGGAGCGGCCTACGAGGTCTTCCGCAGCAGCCGCGGGCGCTCGCGCTCGGTCTCCGGTTGCGGCTCGACCTCCGCCACCGGCGGGCGCGCGCGGACCGCCTGGGCAGTCGTGATCAGCACGACCGCCGCGATGATGACCGCCGCCGCCAGCACCGTCCGCGGCCCGAGCGGCTCGCCCGCCAGCGCCCAGCCGAGCAGCACCGCCACCAGCGGATTCACGTAGGCGTAGGTCGCGACGCGGGCCGGCGTCGTCACGCGCAGGAGCCAGACGTACGCCGTGAACGCGACGAGCGATCCGAAGACGATCAGGTAGCCCAGCGCGAGCGCGGAGCGCGTCGAGATCGCCGCGGCGTCGAACCGCGCGCCCTCGCCGAGGGCCAGCCCGACCAGCGTCGCGAGCGCGCCGCCGGCCAGCATCTCCATCCCGGTCGCGAGCATCGGTTCCGACGGCAGCGGCGCGGCGCGCGAGTAGAGCGATCCCGCCGCCCACGAGAACGACGCCAGCACCACGGCCAGCGCGCCGGCCCACGGCAGGTCGCGCGCGCCGAGCAGCTCGCCCGGGCCGAGCAGGATCGCGATGCCGGCCAGGCCCAGCGCGAGCGCGACGAACACCCGCGCCGCCGGGCGCTCCCCTCTTGGCCGGGCCCAGTCGAGCAGGACCATCCAGAGAGGTACGGTGGCGACGAGGAGCGCCGCGAGTCCGGAGGGCACGGTTTTCTCGGACCAGGTCACGAGGCCGTTGCCGCCGAGGAGCATCAGCCCGCCGATCACCGCCGCCGCCGCCCAGTTGCGCGGCGTCGGGCGCGAGGTGCCGCGCGCGCGGGCCCAGGCGTACATCAGCACGCCGGCGCCGAGGTAGCGCGCGCCGACCATCAGGAACGGCGGCAGCGTTTCGATCCCGAAGCGGATCGCGAGGTACGTCGAGCCCCAGATGACGTAGACGGCCCCGAACGCGGCGAGCACGCCGGCGCGGGACGGGGAGCGGGCGCTGTGCGGATCGGTCAACGTTCCCGGGCCTCGGCGGGGAGCCGCCGCGGCCCCCTTACCTCTCGAGCAGGACCGCTTATGTTAATCCCTCCCCCGCGCCGGGCCCGCGCCGGTCGCCGCGGCGGAGGGACCGTTCAGACTTCCTTGCGCAGGAACCCCGCGCGCTCCATCCGCCGCTCGATGGCGCGGACGTAGCGCCGGTACGAGGGGCTGCCGGAGCGCGGGTTCCAAGTCTTGGGCCGCGGCAGCGAGGCCGCGAGCTGCGCCGCTTCCGCGGCGCCGAGAGCCGCCGCCGGCTTGCCGAAGTAGTGCCGCGCCGCGGCCTCGGCGCCGTAGATGCCGTCGCCGAACTCGGCGACGTTGAGGTACAGCTCGAGGATCCGCCGCTTGCTCAGCGATCGCTCGAGCTGGCGCGTCAACAGCGCCTCCTTCAGCTTGCGCCATGGGTTGCGCGAGGGGGACAGCCACAGGTTCTTGGCCAGCTGCTGCGTGATGGTCGAGGCGCCGCGCGGGATCTCCTTCTCCTCCCAGGCCTCGCGCACCGCCTTCTTGATTTCGATGTTCTCGAAGCCGCGGTGGGAAAAGAAGTTGATGTCCTCGGCCACGAGCACCGCGCGCTTGAGGTCGGCGGAGATCGCGCCGTAGGGCACGGGCGCCCAGCGCGGCCGGTCGTCGCGGCCAACCGCGCGCCGGCCGGCGCGCCAAGCCTCGATGAACGCCGTCGTGCGCGGGTTCTCGCGCGCCAGCGCGGGCACGTCGGGCCAACTCGCGGCCTCGTACACGACCCACGCGGCACCGGCCAGCGCGCACGCCACCCCCACCCAGCGCACCATCCTCCACACGCGGTTCATTGTAGGGGCATGGGCCATGGCGCCGCCGCGGCCGGCTGCGCCGTCCCCTACGCGCATTCGTGCGGGCCGCCGCCAGGCGGCCCGGCCATGACGGCGGCTCGATGGCCGTTGTTCGCGTTGGAGAACAGCCTGGGTGCGAACCACCGCGCCCGGGTGACAATTCGTGCCGTCGCGTCGATGCCGGCAAAGACGGGGACCGTCACCCCCGACGCGGAGATGACGGTCCCCGATGACAGCCGAGCCTACGACTGCAGCCAGGTCATCAGTGGCCGCAGCCACCGTCCTTGCCGCAGCCGCCGAAGATCGTGCAGAGGTCGAAGTGCGCGATGAAGCACGAACCGGCGCTGCTCGGCGCGCCGACCGGCTCGAAGTTGATCCCGAGCACCGGGTTGGCCAGCGGTTCCGAGGCGCAGGTGTCGGGCAGCGGCACGCACTTGACGCTCTTGCGGCACTTGCGCGGGCAATCCCAGTCCGACGCGCAGGCCGTAACGCCGTCGCCGCCGCAGGTGCCGACCTGGCAACGCGAGCCGTTCCACAGGCCGCCCTTGTTGTAGCAGTCCAGCCGCTGCGCACAGCTGCGCAGCTGCGCCCGATCGTTGTTGAGCATGCACGTCGCATTGCACTCGTCGAACAGCGGCTTGATGCTCACGCCGGTGCAGTCGTCCGTGCCGGCGCTGATGGCGCAGTTGAGCGCCGTGGCGGAAAGATGCCGCGCCAGCTCCACCCGGTCGTCGAAGAACGGCGTCGAGCAGAGGCCTTCCAGCACGGAATCCCGCGACCAGAGCTTCGTCGAAACCAGGATCTTGCCGCAGACGTCGAGGTCCTTGTCCTGCAGCGAGCTGACCAGCTCCAGGGTGAGGTTGCGGCCGGGGGCCCGGCAGCTCCCCTCGTTGCCGGCGTGGGTGCCCCAGAAGTCCGCGTCGCGGCAGATCTCGATCACCGGCGGCTGCGGCGGCGGGCAGTTGCCGAACGACGGCGGGTTGGCCAGCGGCTGTCCGAACGCATCCGTGGTCGGCAGGCCGTTCACGGTCACGTTCAGCCCGTTCCCCGCCGACATGTAGGTGTCGTCCCACAGGACCACCGTCCCGCGCAGGGCCCCGTAGGTGAGCGCCGCGAAGTAGCTGTCGGCCAGGTTGCCGGGCCAGTTGCCGAGCGTGCCGCCGGGGTTGAAGCCCGGCAGGTACGCCGACGCGCCACCCGCCGGCCACCCGTTCCGGATCGTGATCGACGGGTTCGGGGTGTCGCCCTGCGGGCACAGTTCGCCCGAGCCGGTCAGCGACAACAGGTCCATCGAGTTGATCGAGCCGACCTCGAGCACGACTTGCCACGAAAACGGAATGCAGGCATCCAGGGCGGCGAAGTCGTCCCCCGAAATGGTCAACGTGTAGTCCTGGCAACCGACGTCAAGCTCGGCGCTGGAGATGACATTGGCGCTGGCCGGGACAAACGCGAAGAGCGCGAGGATCGCGAGCACTGTTCCGATTCGGGTCATTCGGTCGTCTCCTGGACGGGAGCAGCGTCCTCCGGTCCGGTGGCCCGGCTTTCGACGCCAGGCGCGATGCTCTCCCCGACTGCGGCGCGGCAGGTTGTCGGTGTTCGTTTTCTTGACATGCTTACCGATTCGAATCCAAGTTCCCCGGTAGCAGGAATGTACGACGAAATACCGCCGGTGCCGCCCCGGCAAGCGCGGCGCCCGGCCGGGCGGCGGCGCCACTATCATGGGGCGCCATGACCACGATCCCGCGTGCCGCCGTCTGCCTGGCCCTGGTGGCCCTCTGCGCCTGCGAACGGGGGCGGCCCGGACCGCGCGTGGCGCTCGTCACCTTCGACACCACGCGCGCCGACCACCTGACGCCGTGGGACTCCGCCCGGGACACCTCGCCCGGGGTTGCGGCCCTCGCGCGCTCGGGTGTCCTGTTCCGCCGGGCCTACTGCAACATGCCGACGACCGACCCGTCGCACGCCTCGATGCTGACCGGGCTCTACCCCCGCCGGCACGGGATCACGCGCAACGGCCAGTCGGCGGTGCCGGGCCTGCGCACGCTGGCCACGCGCCTGAAGGAGTCCGGCTGCGCGACCGCGGCGTTCATCAGCCGCAAGCACCTCGACCCGCGGGAACTCGGCCTGGCGGGGTTCGACACGATCGACCTGCCGGA
Organism: Acidobacteriota bacterium; assembly: GCA_017994815.1. Lineage (GTDB taxonomy): Bacteria > Acidobacteriota > Polarisedimenticolia > J045 > J045 > JAGOJY01. Next base: position 17,861 of record JAGOJY010000043.1, on the reverse strand, counting down.
CGAGGCGGAGCGCCGCGCCGACGAGACGGTCGGACTGGCCTTGCGCTGGCTCGACGGCATCGGCCCGAACGGGTTCCTGCTCTGGGTCCACCTCTTCGACCCGCACGCGCCCTACGATCCGCCGCGCGAGTTCCGCGAGCCCGGGCCGCAAGGCGAGGCTCCCGCCGTGCGCCACGAGAACTGGGCCGAACCTGCCGCGCGCTACACCCCGCAGCAGGTGGCGCACAACGTCCGGCTCTACGACGGCGAGATCGGCTACGCCGACCTGTGGCTGGGCAAGCTGGTGGCCGCGCTCGACGCGCTGCCGGGCGAGCCGCCGCTGATCGTGCTCGCGGCCGACCACGGCGAGTCGCTCGACGAGCTGCAGGAACGCTACGGCTACGCCTTCGGCCACGGGGAGTTCCTCTACGACGGCCAGACCCACGTACCGCTCGTGATGCGCTGGAAAGGCCGACTCCCGGCGGGCCGCGCGGTCGATGCGCTCGTCGAACTCGTGGACCTGCCTTCCACTCTCCTCGAGCTGTGGGGCCTGCCCGAGCCGGCGCTCGGCAACGGCAGCTCGCGCGCGCGGCTCGCGCGCGGCGAGACCGACGACGGTGCGCACGCGGTCTTCGTCGAGCGCCGCTCGTTCAAGGAACCGCCGCGACCGTGGCTCGCGGCGGAGGAGCTGGCGGTCGTCTCCGGCGGCATGAAGCTGATCGCGAGCGCGGCGCGCGGCGAGGAACTCTACGATCTCGAGGCCGACCCGCACGAGACCGTGAACCTTTTGGAATCGCAACCGGACCGCGCCGCGCCGCTGCGCGAACTGCTCGCGGCCTGGCGGCGCGCGCATCCGCCGCTCGGCCCCGGCGCCGAGGCCGACCCGGAGAAGATCCGCGAGCTGCGCTCGCTGGGTTACGTGAACTGACGCCGCGAGCCCGGCTCAGCCACCGAGTTCCGCCGCAGCGGGTTGCCTAACGGAACAGGCGCCGATCCACGCCGGGGACGGGACGCGCGTCGAGGGACGGCCGGCGGCGACGCCCCCTGATCAGCGGGCGCGGTGCTTCGCCACGCCGGCGACGAACAGCGCCAGCGACAGCACGATCCCCGCGGTCGCGCCGACGTTCAGCCCGGCGAAGCCGAAGCGCGCGTAGAGCGGGCCGAGCAGCGCCGCGCCGGAGGCGATCGCGAGGTCGTACGACGTGAAGAACCACGCGACCGCGGTGCTGCGGTCGCAGCCTTCGCAGCGGTCCACGCTCCAGGCCAGAAGCCCCGGGAACGATGCCCCGCCGATGCCGAACCCGTACAGCAGCGCGGCAGTGCCGACGCCGAGCGGCGTGCGCGCGAAGCCGAGCACGAGCGTTCCCGCCGCGCCGAGGAGCAGCCCGGGCAGGATGATCGCGCCGCGGCCGCGCACGTCGGAGAAGCGCCCGGCCAAAGGGCGCGTGAGCAGCACGGCGATCGCGAAGACCGTGAAGAACGTCCCGGCCCCGGCCCCGCGGGAGGCCAGCTCGACCGGCACGTACGCCACCAGCGCGCCGTAGGACAGACTCGACAGGTACAGCACGAGCGCCGGCAGGACCATCGGCCGCGGGAGCCGCCGCCCGGCCACGCCGCCGCCGGGGGCGGCGCGCGACTCGCGTACCGGCAGCACCACGAACAGCGCGAGCAGCGCGAGCGCGGCCGTGCCGAGGAACACGCCCGCCGGTCCCGCGCCGCGCTCGAGCAGGTCGCCGCCCAGAGGACCGACGGCCATCGCCAGCGTCGGCGCGAGCCCCCAGTACCCGATCGCCTCGCCGCGCCGGGCGACGGGCGCCAGTTCTGCGACGAGCGCGCCGAGCGCGGTCGTGGCCCAGCCCCAGCCGATCCCCTGCACGATCCGGGCGGTGAGCAGCCCCGGGTAGCTCGCGGCGAGGGCGCAGGCCACCGCCGTCGCCGCGAACAGGGCCAGCCCGGCGAGCGCGAACGGCCGCGCGCCGTGGCGCTCCATCCGCGGTCCGCTCAGGACCCGCGTGACCATCGACGCCAGCGAGTACACGGTGATGACGAACCCGACCCGCGACGTCGCCGCGCCGAGCGCCGCCGCGCGCGTCGGCAGCACCGGGAGCATGAAGTAGAAGCCGACGAACAGCGTCGCCGTGGCGACGACGACCAGAGCGAAGGAGCGCGTCCAGAGCGGGACCGCCCGCGGCCCCGCGCCGGCCGTCACTTCGCCGGCTCCTCCATCAGCACGACGAGGCTCTTGTCCTGGAACGAGAACGCCTGGTTGACCCTGCCGCGCACCCGGACCTTCGCGCCCTTGGCGGGGACGTCGCCGCGTGTGATCACCGGCATCTCGCCGGTGGCGTCGCGCACGGTGTACCCCTTGACCACGATCAGGTTGAGCGAACCGGTGACCTCGCCCGCGATCGTGACCTCCTTCCCGTCGTACTTGCGCGGGTCGTCCGTCACCTTGCGGATCGAGGTGGCCCCGATCGTGCTGCACGCGACGAGCGCCAGCACGAGCAGGCCCCCCGCCGCGCGCCGCGCCCACGTGCCGCTGCCCGCTCGGTTCATTCGGCACCTCCCGGCCAAGAGTCTATTACGTCGAAAGCGGTGCGGGTCAAAGCCCGGCGTGGCTTATGATCCGCCCCCCGGGACGGCGATGACGCGACCTTCCAGCACGACCAGCGCGGCGATCGGCTGCATCGCCGCGGCGGGACTGATGTTCGAGATTTGCCTGCTGCGGATCTTCTCGTTCGCGATCTGGCACCACTTCGCGTTCATGGTGATCAGCGTCGCGCTCCTCGGGTTCGCGGTCAGCGGCGTCGCGCTGCAACTCCGGCCGCGGCTGGGCCAGCCGGCCGAGCCGCGCGCGGCGCTGTTCATGGTCCTGTTCGGCGCCGCGGCGGTGCTGTCGGTGGCGCTGGTGGTCCGGGTGCCGTTCGACCCCACCGCGCTGGCGAAGGACCCGCGCGAGATCGCCGTGCTCGGCCTGTACTACCTGGCGTTCGTGGTCCCGTTCGCGTTCGCGGGGCTGGCGATCGTGACCCTGCTCGAGGGCTTCGCGGCGCACGCCGGCCGCCTCTACGCCGCCGACCTCGTCGCCGCCGGCGGCGGCGCGCTGCTCGTCACGCCGGCGCTTGGCTGGCTCGGCGCCGAGGGGATCGTGCTGCTCGCGGCGGCGTTCGCCGGCGCGGGCGCGTTCCTCTCGCGCCTCGGCGGCGATCCGCGCCCCGCGCGCGCGGCGCTGCCGTGGGCCGGGGCGGCGCTGCTCCCGCTGGCCCTGCTGCCGTGGGCCGACGCGCTGATCCGCATCCCGCCCGGCCCGGGCAAGGCGCTCGGCCGGGCCGCCGGCGAACCGGGCGCGCGCACGGTCTTCACGCGCTGGAACGCGCTGGCCCGCATCGACGTCGTCGAAGGGCTCGCTCCGCTCGGCTGGACCGCCAACGAAAGCACCGCGGTCGCGCCGCCGCAGCAGTTGCACATCTACATCGACGGCGACGCGACGACGCCGATCGTGAAGTTCGACGGCGACCTCTCGCGGCTGGCGTTCGCCGACGCGACGCTCCCGTCCGCCGCGGACCAGCTCGTCCACCCGGATCGCGTCCTGGTGATCGGGCCGGGCGGCGGCGTGGACGTGCTGACCGCGCTGCGCCACGGCGCGCGCCAGGTCACGGCGGTCGAGATCAACCCGGTGATCGTGGACCTGGTCACGGGACGCTTCGCCGATTTCTCCGGGCGCTGGGCCGCGCGCGGCGACGTGGAGCTGGTGCTGGACGAGGGCCGCTCGTTCGTGCGGCGGCAGGACCGGCGCTTCGACGTGATCAAGCTGTCGTTGATCGACACCTGGGCCGCGGCCGCGTCCGGCGCGTACAGCCTGTCCGAGGGGTATCTCTACACCGTCGAGGCGTTCGGCGATTACCTCGACCACCTCGCCGACGACGGCCTGCTCACGATCACGCGCTGGGACTGGACCCCGCCGCGCGAGGTGCTGCGCGTGTGCACGGTCGCCGCGGAAGCGCTGCGCCGCCGCGGTGCGCGCGAACCCGCGGCGCACGTCGTCGTGCTGGCGCTGGCGCGGATGGGCAACGTGCTGGTCAAGCCGACCCCGTTCACGCCGGCCGAGATGGACGCGATCCGGCGGCTCGCCGCCGCGCGCGGGTACCTGGTGCTGGCCGGCCCGGGGGCCGAAGTCGCGACGCCGTTCCAGGAGTACCTCGCCTCGGACAACCCGCGCGGTTTCGTCGCGCGCTACCCGTTCGACGTCTCGCCGACGACCGACGACACGCCGTTCTTCTTCCAGTTCGGCCGCTGGCGCTCGACGAAGCTGTTCGGCCCGGGCTGGCGCGAGAACCCGCTGATCCTGTCCGGGCGGCTGGTGCTGCTGGCCGTGCTGCTGCAGGCGCTGGTGCTGTCGGTGCTGCTGCTGGCGCTGCCGCGCTTTTTCTCCGCGCGCGCCGCGGGCGGCGCCGGCGGGGAGCCGCGGCGCGGGGTGATCGCCTACTTCGTGCTGGTCGGGCTGGCGTTCATGCTGCTCGAGATCAGCCTGATGCAGCGCTTCACGCTGTTCCTCGGCAGCCCGATCCACGCCGTGACCGTCGTGCTGGCGACGCTGCTCGTCGCCGCCGGCGCGGGCAGTGCCTGCGCCGCGCGCGTTGCGCACGCGCGCGGCGGGCCGTGGCTCGTCTTCGTCCTTCTGGCCGGGCTGGGGCTGGTGCACGCGCTCGCGCTGCCGCCGCTGCTGCGTTCGGCGCTGGCGCTCCCGTTCGGCGCGCGGGTCCTGGTCGCCGTCGCGCTCCTCGCGCCGCTCGGGTTCCTGCTCGGCTTCCCGTTCCCGTGCGGCCTGGCCCGCCTCGAGCGCCGCGGCGCGCCCGGACTGGTCGGGCTGGCCTGGGCCGCGAACGGGTGCGCGTCGGTCGTCGGCCCGGTGCTCGGGACGATGCTCGCGCTCGACCTCGGCTTCACGAGCGTGATCGTGCTCGGATCGCTCGGCTACCTCGCGGCCTGGCTCGCGTTCGGGGGGTGGTGGGAGGCGCGCGGAAGAACTCCCACGACCACCTGAACGGGACCCCGGCCGCGCGCGCGGCGCCCTCGTCCACCTCGTGGTCGCCGACGAACAGCGATTCGCCCGGCGCGGCGCCGAGTTCGTCGAGGATCCGCAGGAGCATGCCCGGCCGCGGCTTGCGGCACTCGCACCCGGCCTCGATCGCGTGCGGGCAGATCTGCAGCGAGTGTCGCGCCGGCAGTTGCCCGCAGGCCGCCACGACCATGTCGCGCACGAGCCGGCGCGCGAGTTCGTCGCCCAGAAGGCCGTAGCCGACGTGGTCCTGGTTCGTGGCGACGCCGAGCATCGTCCCGCGCGGGCCCCAGTCGAGACGGCGCAGGACCTCCGCCACGCCCGGCAGGAGTTCCCACTCGCGTTCCGCGTGCGGGCAGGGTTGGCCGGCGACGGTCGTGCGGCGCAGCGTCCCGTCGGCGTCGAAGATCAACAGGCGCGGCGCGCTCACGTGTCCCCGGCCCCCCGCGCCAGCGCCCGGGCCAGTCCCGACCGGTAGCGCGCCGCGTCGCGCAGCAGGCGCCGCGCGTCGGCGGTGCCGGGGATCGCGCGCGCGGCCAGCTCGCAGTAGCCGAGCCGGAACGCGAGGTACGCGAGCCGGTGGAAGCGGATGCGGCGCGCGAGTCCGCGCTCGGCCGAGAGCGCTTCGTAGCGCTCGACGAGGCGTTCCGCGCCGTTGCGCGGCAAGCCGAACTCGACCGCGAACCCGGCGAGGTCCCACGCGATGTCCTGGCACCCGGGCAGGAAGTGCCCGGCGTGGTGCTCGACCGCGTCGCACTTGAGGAGGCGCCCGTCGCCGGCGCGCAGCCACTCGTGCGGGAGCATGCGGCCGTCGATCGCAGTGCGCGGCGCGTCCGCGCAACCCGCGGCGAGCGCGGCGAAAGCGTCCGCGCGCGCGGCCCAGCGCTCCCCCAGCGCCTCGCGCGCGTTGGCGCGCACCATGTCCAGCAGCTCGTCCGCCCTCGCTCCGGCGCGCCCGGCGGCCGGGAACTCGCGCGCGAGGTGCGCGAGGTAGCGCGCCGCGACCTCGATCATCCCGTTCGTGCCGTCCGCCGCCGCGAGCGGGTGCCCGTCGATCCAGCGCGAGCGCAGGAACCCGTGCTCGAGGCCGAGCGCGGGCGGCGACCAGCCGGCGTCGGCCAGCGCCGCGGCCCGCGCCAGCGCCGCCGCGCCGCGCCTCCCGAGGCCGGCGAACTTGAGCAGCTCGCCGTCGCGCACGTACTTGGCGCGCTCGTGCTGGGGCTGGACCGCCACCTCGGCCGCGACGCCGCCGGGCGCGAGTTCGCGCCAGCGGCCGGCGGAGATGTCGCGCCAGCCTGCCGCGGAGCCGAGCGCGACCTGCAGCGGGTGCAGGCCGCCGACGAAGCGCCGGTGCCGGCGCCAGCGCTCGCGCGCCCGCGCGGAGACGAACGCCTCGCCGCCGGCGTCCCACGCCGGCAGGAAAACGATCCGGCTGTCGTCGATGCCGGCCTGCGCGAGCGCCTGCGCGGCCGACGCCAACGACGATCCGCTCAGCCCCGGCCCCTCGTCCACGATCGCCGCGACGTCGGGCGGCTCCGCGGCGAGCGCCCGGCGCATGGCGGCCTCGAGCGCGAGTTGCCGCTCGAACGGGTGGCCGGACGGCCGCGCGGTCCACGAGCGGACGCGCGCGCCGAGCTGCTCGAGCTGCGCCGCGACGACGGCCGAGAGGCTGGTCCCGATGCTGCGCAGGCCGACCACCGCGACGTCGCGCGGCCGCAGCGCCGCGTGCAGCGCCCGCGCCGCCGCGGCGTAGTTCTCGGGGTAGAGCGCGTACCAGGCGTACCCCTCGGGCGTGCCGGCCCGGACTTCGCGCGGGAGCGGCCCGCGCGCGAGCCGGCGCAGGTCGCCGCCAAAGCGGTGGACGGCCGCGCGGGCCTCGCCGGTGCGGCCGTCCGCCGCGTGGACCAGCGCGTGGCCGATCGCCAGCGCCCCCCGGCGCCAGCCGCCTCCCGGCTGCGTCCCGGACGCCTCGCTCGCGTCCGCGACGGCCGACTCGAGCCGGCCGAAGTCGATCAGCCAGTCGGTCACGGCAACGCGGGCGGGAGCCGCGCCCGCCGTCTCGGCAAGCAGGCGGCGCAACTCGGCGAGCGGATCGAGCGCGTCCTCGGCCGACCAGTAGGCGATCACCGCAAGGCTCCCCGGTGGGTCGCGGGCAGCTCCCAAGGTAGCGGTCCGCCCGGCCGGCACAAAAAAGCACCCGGCTGGCCGGCCGTCACAACCCTCCGCATGCCGGTATCGTTCTTCCGGGTGGGAGCCCACGCGCAAGCCCGTGCGATGCGGCCCCGTCCCGCCGGACGAGGACTCGAGTGAGCGAACCGGGGCCGGCCCCCGGCGGGGGCGAGCCGGACGAATTGTTCGAACGCTGCCGGTCGGGTGATCCGGCGGCGTTCGACGAGGTCTACCAGCGTTTTGGCCGCTCGCTGTACGGGACCGCGCTGCGGATCCTGCGGCGGCCGGAGGACGCGGAGGACGTGGTGCAGGAGGCGTTCGTCAAGCTCTACCGCCAGGCGCCCGGCCTCAAGCCGGGCTCGCTCGGCGGCTGGCTGCGCCAGGTCGTCGCGCACGAGGCGATCGACCGGCTGCGCCAGCGCCGCCGCCGGCGCGAGGACGAGCTGCCCCCCGCGGACCAGCAGCCGGCGCCCTCGGCCGTGCCCGCGCCGGGCACGGCCCGGCTCGACCTCGAGCGCGCCGTGCAGCGCCTGCCGGAGCGCGCGCGGCTGGTGTTCCTCCTGCACGACGTGGAAGGGCTCGCCCACGCGCAGGTCGCGCGGATGCTCGGGATCCAGGAAGGGACCAGCAAATCGCAGCTGTTCCGCGCCCGCGAGCAGCTGCGCGGCCTGTTGGAGCCGGCGCTGGGGGCGCGCGGATGAGCTGCCGCGACTTCGAGCGCTGGGTTGTCTCGGACGCGCCGGCCGAGCGCGCGGCGCTGGAGCGGCACGCACTCGCCTGCGCCGAGTGCGCGGCGCGGCTGGAACGGCACGACGCCCTGCGCGCGGCGGCGCGGCGCTGGGCCGAGGCCGCGCCGGACCCGCGCGCGGACCTCGCCGCGCGCGTGCACCGGGCCGTCGCCTGCGAGGCGGCGATCGCGCGCGGACGCGAGCCGCGAGCCGTGCGCGCCGCGCGGCCGGCGCGAACGGCGCGACCGCGCTGGCAGCGCTGGGCCAGCGGCGCCGCGGGTATCGCGGCGGCGCTCATCGCCGCGGCGGCGCTCGTCGTCTACGCGCCCGCGCCCCGCGCCGGCCTTTTGAACAACTGGGACCTCGAGCGCTCGGTCAGCTCCGAAGAGCGCCAGGCCCGCGACCTCGCCGAACTCGAACGCGCCGCGCGGCCGGTCCTGGGCAGCGCCGCGCAGTTGCCGCCCGAGCGCGCCTCGCGGCTTTTGAACCAGCTCGACCGGATCGTCGTGCTCGACGCGCGCATCGCCGAGAGCCGCGCCTACCTGCAGGAAAACCCGCGCCACGCCGGCGCCCGGCGGCTCTTGAACGAGGCGCTGGAGAAGAAGGCGCGCCTGTTGCGCGAGGTGCTCTCGACCGCCGACGACACCCCGCGCCCGCTCGCGAATGAATCGCCCAGAGGAGACGCCTGATGTCCGCCCACCGCGCCCTGACCCTCGCCCTCGCCCCGCTGCTCGCGGCGGCCGCAGCCGGCCCCGCCCAGGCGTCGCTGTGGTCGCTGTTCTCGGCCGAGGAAGCGTCGAAGTCGGCCGAGATCGTCCGCCCGGCGCGCGGGCGGACGGTCTTCCTGGTCACCACGGCCAGCGACGTCGAGGTCCGCCCCGGCACGAGCGACCAGGTCCGCCTGACCGCCGAGCTGGAGTACTCGTCGCGCGACGAGGCGTGGATGAAGGAGGTCGAGAAGACCTTCCGCCTCGAGGCGACGGAGACCGACAAGGAGCTGCGCCTGCGGCCGGTGCTGCCGCAGCCGGCGGGCCGGACGAAGGTCTCCTACGCGCTGAACCTGCAGCTCGAGGTGCCGCGCGGCACGCCGCTCGAGATCGAGGACCAGTACGGCGACGTCAGCGTCGCGGACACGCAGGGGCCCGTGCGCGTCACCTCTTCCTCCGGCGATGTCTCGGTCAAAGGCGCCAAGGGGATGGTCCGGCTGGACGTGCGCTACGGCGACATCGAGGTCGAGTCGGTCGCCGGCGGGCTCGAGGTGGCCGGGTCGAGCGGCGATGTCGCGGCGCAGCGGATCCGCGGACCGGTCACGGTCCGCACCAGCTACGGCGACATGTCGATCAACGACGTCGACGGGCCGCTGACGATCGAGAGTTCCTCGGGCGACGTGGCGGTGCAGAAGTCGGGCAAGAACGTCGTGGTCCGCTCCTCGTACGGGTCGATCGCCGTCGCGGAGATCGCGGGCGACGCCGAGGTGCGCTCGAGCTCGGGCGACATCGCGGTCGAGCGCGTCACCGGCGCGCTGACGGTGGAGTCGTCCTACGGCTCGGTCGCGGTCGAGCGCGTCGGCGGGCGCGTCAACATCACCAGCCAGAGCGGCGGGATCGTCGCCGAGCAGATCGGCGCCGGCGGCACCCTGCGCTGCGCTTACGGCGACGTGATGGTCCAGGGCGCCGGCGGCGCGATCACGATCCAGGGCACGTCCGGGTCGGTGGCGGCCAGCGATATCGGCGGCGACGTGCAGGTCAACTCGCAGTACGGCGGGGTGCACCTGGAGAACGTGCGCGGGGCGGTCACGGTCTCGGCCCAGAACGGCCCGGTCAGCGTCAGCGGGCTGTCGGGGCCGGCCCTGAACGCTTCCCACCGCGTCGAGACCTCGTACGCCGACGTGGAATTCGAGTGGCCGGCGAGCGCCGGGCTGCAGTTCCAGCTGCAGTCCGCCGACGGGCACGTCGAGTCCGACTTTCCCGGGACCAGCCGCGAGAGCGGCGGCAACCGCGTCATCGAGGGAAGCTCCGGCCGCGGCTCCGGCTCGGTGCGCCTGAGTTCGCGCGGCGGCAGCGTCATCCTGCACAAGATGTGAAACGAGGGGACGGCCACCGCCGACCGCTCTCGCGTCAGCGGTGGCCGTCCCGACCCACTCAGTCGAAGACGGCCTCGAGCTTCACGTAGTCCGAGTGGACCTGCTCGACGGCGGCGCGGATCTTCTCCTGGTCATCGCCCGCCACCACCGGCTGCAGCGCCGCGACCGACGCCGACAGGCGCGCCCGCGCTTCCTCGAACGCCCCCTTCTTCTCCGGCGCCAGGCGCTGCGGGGCCGCGGCCTGGTCGACGGCCGCCACGCGTTCCGCCAGCGCCTTGGCGTCGGCGCGGATCGCGGCGACGTCCATCGCCGGCAGGTGGTAGTGGTACAGCGGGTACAGCGCCTCGTGGAACGCGCCGATTTCCTTGGTCACCGGCCGGATGACCCGGACGAGCCCCTCGAAGTGGCGGTGCAGGTCCTCCGCGGCGCCCAGCAGCGCCGGGTCGTCCTTGCGCTCGACGGCCGCGCGGTACGCCGCGACCGACGCGTTCAGCTTCTCCACCCCCGCGGCCCAGTCGGTCTTCTTCTCGCGCAGGATCCCCGGCAGCTCGGCCGCCGCGACCTGCGCCGCGCCCTTCTCGACCTCCGGCAGGAGGCTGGCCAACAGCGCCGTGTCCTTGGCCGGCCACGCTTCGTGCCAGATCCGGAAGATCACCTCGTGGAACTCGAACAGCTCCGGGACCTCGGCCTTGGTCTCGGCCGCGAGGTGCTCGGCGGCGGGAGCGCAGACGGCGACCGGCGCCAACGCCGACAGGACGACCGCGAAAAGACACAGGCAGGCTTTCATCGCGAAACTCCGGGGCGGGGGGCGCCATGATAACCGTTCCGTCAGCCGCGCGCCCCGGCCCGTCGCGCGGACATCGGCTATCCTCCGTGCCCCGTGCCGGGAACAGCGGCACCCACGACCGGAGAACGGCATGCCGATCAAGCCCAGCGATGAGGAAGAAAAGTACTTCCACCAGAGGGAGGCGCGGCGCCGCGAGGAGCTGCGCCGCGAGATGGAAGCCGCGGCGGCCAAGCTGGCCCAGCGCGAGCGGACGGCCCGCGCCGCGGGCACCGAAGACATGAGCCTCGTCGAGCGGCTGCACGAACTCGGGTTCGACGGCGACAGCGTGCGCGTGCTCGACCTCGTCCCTCTCGTGCTGGTCGCCTGGGCCGACGGCTCGGTCAGCGCGCGCGAGCGCGCGACGGTCATGGACGCCGTCGCGCAGCGCGGCATCGAGCCGGACAGCCGGCCGTGGCTCCTGATCGCCTCGATGCTGGAACAGCGCCCGTCGGACGGGCTGGTGCGCGAGATCATGCAAGTCCTGGGAGAACTCGTCGGGCCGGCGGACGCGCGCGGCCGCTCGATCGTCGAGCTGAGCGCCAAGGTGGCCGAGGCGAGCCGTGGCCTGTTCGGGCTCGGCTCGAGGATCGACGCGGCGGAGCGTGCCGTGATCGCGGACATCGCCGCCCGCTTCGCGCCGGGCGCGCGGGGCGAGATCGAGGGGAAGCTCCGCTGAGCGCGCCGGACCGCGGCCCCCGGACCGAGCGCGTCCGATTCGTCGGCGCGCAGTCGGCGCGGCTGGCCGGCGTGCTCGATCTGCCCGCGGCGGGGCCGCCGACCGCCCACGCGCTCGTCGCGCACTGCTTCACCTGCGGGAAGGACCTCAAGTCGCTCGTCCGCCTCTGCCGCGCGCTCGCGGCGCGCGGGCTGGGCGTGCTGCGCTTCGACTTCACCGGCATCGGCGAGAGCGAGGGCCAGTTCGCGGGCACGACGTTCTCGTCCAACATCGGCGACGTGCTCGCCGCCGTCGCGTTCCTGCGCGAGGAGCGGCGCGCGCCGGCGATCCTGCTCGGCCACAGCCTCGGCGGCACGGCGATCCTCGCCGCGGCCGCCCGCGTGCCGGAAGCGCGGCTGGTCGCGACGATCGCGGCGCCCTCGGACACGGCGACGTTCCGCGAGACGCTGCTGCGCCTCGCACCGGACCTCGAGGCGCGGGGCACGGGCGACATCGTCCTCGGCGGCCGGCGCTTCACGCTCGGCGCCGACCTGCTGGCGGACCTCGACCGGCACGACATCGCGGCCTGCGCGCGCACGCTGGGCAAACCGCTGGTCGTCTTCCACTCGCCGCAGGACGAGACGCTCCCGGTCGAGCACGGCTACCGGCTGTTCGAGGCGGCGTCCGAGCCGCGCTCGTTCGTCGCGCTCGACGGCGCCGACCACCTGCTCCTGCAGGATCAGCGGCACGTGCGCTTCGTGGCGGACGTCATCGCCGCCTGGGCCGCGCGCGACGCCTGACCGGGAGGCGGGCGGCGGGGCCTCGCCCCGCCGCCGGCCTGTCGCTCAGGTTTCGGAGCGGTACTCCGACCACTGCATCGTCCCCTTGGGCGATGCGGACTTGACTTCGCGGCTGCGCTCCTTGGACAGTTGCGCCTCCAGCTTCTGCGCCTGCTCCGGCGTGAGCTGGGTGCCCGCGACCTCCTGCTCGACGAGGCCGTTGGTCTCGACCACGTGGCTCACCGGGTCCTCGACGTACTGCCATTCCTCGCCCTTGCTCCACGGCCCTTGCCCCTCGTTCCACGGGCCGCGCGCGCTGCTCGCGCCGTCCGACATCTCGAAGTACATGTGCGTGAAGCGCGGGTCGCCCTGCAGAACGCCCGGCGGGAAGTTGGGCTGGATGCTGTCGAGGGCCGCGCTGAACTGCTGGAAATGCGCCACCTCGCGCGTCATCAGGAACCGCAGCGTCTCCTGCACGTGAGGATCGTCGGTGAACTGCAAGAGGTACTCGTAGACGATCTTGGCCCGCGACTCGGCCGCCATGTTGGAGCGCAGGTCGACCGTCAGGTCGCCGTTGGCGTTGACGTACGCGCCCGTCCACGGCACGCCGGCGCAGTCGGTCAGCGTCGGCCCGCCGCCGGACAGCACGAGGAACTGCGGGTTGGTCAGCGCCTCGTGCAGCATCTCCTCCTTCGCGCTCTTGCCCGATCCGACGAGCTTGCCCAGGTACGTCTGCTCGGCGGCGTTCTTCAGCTCGCCGTTGATCCCGTCGAGCAGCATCGTGATCGTCGCGCCGACGATCTCGAGGTGGCTCAGTTCCTCGGTCGCGACGTCCATCAAGAGGTCGTACTTGTCCGGGTACGGCCGGCGCGCGGCGAAGGCCTGCACGAAGTACTGCATCGCGGCCTTCAGCTCGCCGTTGCCGCCGCCGAACTGCTCGAGCAGCAACCGGGCGAAGCGCGGATCGGGCGCGCTGACACGCGCATTGAACTGCAGCTCCTTGACGTGTTGGAACATGGGGGTCACCCGCCGATCACACGCGCCGCGCGGGTGTTCGCGGACGGCGGATGTGCGGCCGAAAAAGCAGCCGCTCGGACCGGGCGGCCGTTCGCGGATTATAGCGGGGCCGGCACCGGCCCGCCCCGCGGTCAGCGCTGCGCCAAGCGCACCCGCCGCGCCCGGCTCACGGCTCGAGGCGGAACTGGACCCGGACGCGGAAGCGCACCGTCACCGGCTGGCCGCCGAGCGTCGCCGGCGTGTAGCGCCATTGGCGCACCGCCTCGATCGCCGCATCGTCGAGCAGCCGGATCGAGCGCACGACCTCGACGTCGATGACGTTGCCGGCCTGGTCGATCACCGCCGCCAGCTCGACCGTGCCCTGCGTGCGGGTGCGCACGGCGATCTCGGGGTACTCCGGCACGACCCGGCGAACCAACACGGGCGCGGTCATCGTCCCGTCGTACTCGCGCACGCGCTCCGGGTCGGGCAACGGCCCGGGCGCGGGCGCGATCGTCCAGCCGCTCCCGCCGCTGCCGGTACCGAGACCTTCGAGGCCCGGGATGCCCTCGCCCGCGCCCGTCCCGGCGGGCGGAAGCCCGTCGCCGATCTCCGGGGCCGCCGCGGCCGCGTCGGGGAGCACTTCCGGGACCGCCGACGGCTGCTCGAGTTCCGCCTCGGGACGGGGAGGCTCGGGTGTCGGCCGCGTTGCGCGCAGCTGCCGGAGCTGGCTCTCGCCCGCGCCGGGCGGCAGGCCGGGAGGGTGGAAGTCGATGCCGAGCGGCATCGGCGGCCCGGCCACGGCCTGCATGACGAAGTACGATGCGCTGACCGCGATCAGAAGGAGCGCGGCGTGGATCGCGATCGCGACCGGGATCGACGCCGCTCTCCGCCACGATCGCCTGGGCCGGGCGCTTTCGAGCATCGTCTCGAACATCTCGCACCCCCTCGGTCGCGCACATCGCGACGCGCGGGCGGTGGTCGGGCCGGGAAGCGCGGGCTGGCCTGCCGGGAGCGCCACCCGGCACCTGTCTTCGCCGCCCGATGAAGTGTGCGCCGCCGCGCCGCAGCGCGCCGGCCGGACCGCGTTCCGCTGCGGCGTCCGCACCGCGGCTCCGGCTAATCAGGCCACAACGGCAGTTCGTCGTAGATTCAGGAGTCGGTCCTTTCCGGAGGGGTTCCCATGTCGCTGCGCAATGTCGTGCCGTGCGCGTGTGCCTTGCTGGCCGCGGGGCTGATGCCCGGGCTGGCGCAGGTCGTCCAAGATCGCGGCTGCACCGGCGAACTCCCGCCGGATACCTCGTCCGAGTTCACGGACGAAACCGCGCGGACCTCCTGCACGCCCGCGGGAGCCGCGGCAACGACTTTGGTACCGCGCGCGACGACCGATCCCGCGTGGGACCTCCTCGCGGAACAGCCCGTCTTCCAGCGGCTGGCCAAGAGCGAACGCTGCGCGGTGCAGTTCGATGCCACGACCGCGACGCTCCTCGCGATCAACCCGGCGGACGTGCTGACCGCCGGCGCGCGCGTCGCGGTCAACCGCGCGCCGACGTGGCTGCACAAGCAGCTGGAGGACCAGTTCTCGCGGATGAACGCGGCGCAGCAGGACAAGTGGGCGCAATGGGTCAACGACGCGGCGGAGCCGTACGTCGACGAAACCGCGTTCCTCGTCGCGCACATCGCGCGCGAGGACCTGGCCAGCCCGAGCTTCTTCCCGCGGCTGATCCGCGACACCCGCGAGTACGCCTACGAAGTCGACCCGTTCCTGGACTACGTGCGCGTGGTGGACCACGGCTCGGCCGCCGAGGGCGGCGACTACTACACCGCGCTCGCCTACCGCGTGGAGCTGGACGGGCAGGTCACCGAAATCGAGTACCCGCGCGAGTTCTACTACTGGTGGGTGCTGCACCCGCGCGGTTCGGACGAGTTCCCGACCTACATCGACCCGGTCCCGTGCAGCAGCGGCGGCACGCCCGCCGCGCCGCCGACCGGGAAGTTCTGGCGCGAGTGGCTGTTCTACGGCGCGAGCAACAAGTACGGCGCGTGCGACACCGACTGGGACGGCGCCCACGACGATCCCTGCCCGGTGATGAAGGACGTCCTGGCCGGGATCGACATCCTGTGGGCGCACCGCGGGAACACCAGCGGCCCGGCCAACGGCGCGGTCGGCGTGATCAACCAGTGGGTGCGCGACAGCATCGGCCCGTTCGGGGACCAGGACCTCTGCCGCCCGGTGCAACCCGTCTTGGTCTACTACCACACCGACGGCAACTGCGGGGAGTGGGCCGACCTCACGATGGCCGCGGGGCGCGCCGCGCTGATCCCGACCGAGGTCACCGGCACACAGGCCAACGACCACGTGTGGAACGAGTTCTACGACGCGCAGTGGGGCCGCTGGGTGCAGTGGGAACCGGTCAACAACATGATCGACTCCAACTACTCCGGCTGGTGGGGCGGGAAGATCGCCGCCACCCACACTCTCCGCGGCGACGGCTGGGGCCACACCGACATCACCTCGCAGCACGGGCCGTCGGCCACGCTCACCGTGACCGTCTACGACGCGAACCACTACCGCGTGGACGGCGCGGAGGTGGTGCTCGGGACCGACTGGGACGCGCTGCCGGGGTTGATCACGAGCATCTCCAAGGCCCACACCGACGCGCAGGGCCAGGCCCGCTTCACGCTCGGCGACACCCGCAGCTACTACGTGTACGTCAACACATCGTGGGGCCGCTATCCCGCCAGCGGCTGGGGCCAGGTCGTTTCCGACGCCGTCGGCGGCGCCGCGTACGACTGGTCGCCGCCGGACTTCTCGGGCGCGGTGCCGCGGCTGTCGATCTCGCCCGACACCTCGCCCGGGACGGGCGATGACCACCTGCTGGAGGTGGAGTCGTCGGTGCTCGAGGGGTACGTGCACGGCAGCGGGTTCCAGACCAGCACCACCTACGCCAAGGACCTTCCCGGCGACATCGACTTCTTCATCGCCGACGAAGACAACTGGGACCTGTTCACCGCCGGCTCGGCGTTCCAGGCTTTCCGGCCCGCGATCGACTCGCCGGCGCAGGCCGAGAGCTTCGTCCCGCCCGATCCGGTCAGCTACTACGTGGCCTGGTCGAACAAGGCGGCGATGGACATGGCGCACGTCGTTCACGGGACCGTGCGCCTGTACCGCAACAACGGCTCGGTGCCGCAGGTGCTGCGGCTCGCCGTGGGCAAGGACGCCGAGAACGCGTCGCTTTTGGACTGGGAGGACGTGACCGGCCTCAACGTGGACGGCTACGACGTCTACCGCTCCGGCGACGCCGCTTCCGTCGCCGAGGCACTGGGCGAGCCCGAGTTGGAGCCGTACCTGTTGGCGCACACGGCCGGCTCGGAGTACCGCGATCCGCCGTCGCCCGCGCCCGGAACGTGCTTCTTCTACTCTGTGCGGACCCACAGCCGCCGGTGAGTTTCGCAGACCTGTCGCGGGGACGGGTGGCACACCGTCCCCGCTGCGCTATGTTCGCCGCATGGGGCGAACCCTCTTCACGCTGGCGGCGCTCGTCGCCGCGGCCGCGCTTCCGGCCGGCGCCGGCCGGCAGGATTCCGAACTCGCGCAGCTCGTCGAGGAGCAGCTGCAGGGCTGGGGGACCTTCAGCGGCTCCGACATCGACGTCGAGGTGCAGGACGGGCGGGCCGCGCTGACCGGCAGCGTCTCGCGGCTCGACCAATCCTGGAAGGCGGCCGAGCTGGCGAGCCGCGTGCGCGGCGTGGTCGCGGTCGACAACCAGCTGCGCGTCGTCGGCCCGGTTCGCGACGACCGCTGGATCCTGAACCGGGTGCGCGAGGCGTTCGGCCTCGACTTGAAGCTGCTCGGCTCCGGGATCGAGCCCGGCGTGGAGAACGGCCGGGTCGTGCTGCGGGGAACGACGGAGCGCCCGGCGCTGCGGTTCGCGGCGCGGCTGCTCGCGGCGCAGGTCGAGGGTGTGCTGGACGTGCTGGACGAGGTGCAGAGCCCGGAGGAACCGGACGAGCTGATCGCGCAGCGGGCGCGGGCCCTCCTCAGCCCGGCCGTGCCCGACCCGATCGCCGGGCGCGTCCTCGTCGCGGTGAGCGGCGGCGAGGTGACGCTCTCCGGCACCGTGAGAATCCTGCGCGAGCGCGACCGCGCCGCGCAGATCGCGCTCGGGCTGCGGGGCGTGCGCGCGGTCGTCAATCGCATCGAGGTGCAGCCGCGGACCGACGACGTCGGCATCTCGTCTCCCGCCGGCGACGCCGACGTCATCCGCCCCTGAGCGCGCATTCGTACGGGCCGCCGCCAGGCGGCCCGGCCCTGACGGCGCCGCGATCCACGGCGTAATCGGCAGAATTTGCCATTACGGGAAATATTTCTCGATTATCCAGTTGAAATGCCGCAGCGAGCGCTGGTACCATCTGCAACGTCAGGTGGGGTGGTGTCGTGAGCAGCGCCCTCGACAACAGAACCGGCACGCGGGCAGCGGCCCGGGACCTCGAACTCTGGCGCCTCGGCCTGCTGGAGCTGGACCAGGTGGCGGCCGCGCTGGTCCGCGTCGACGACGGGCTGTCGGTCGTGCTGGCGCGGGTCTG
>JAGOJY010000112.1 GCA_017994815.1 Acidobacteriota bacterium | reverse complement strand
ACTTTCAAGTAGTTGCTCACCGGCACCCTCCCGACGTTTCCGCAGGAGGATGCCCGGAAGAGCCGCTACCTCAGTGGCTGGTTTTGAAGTGTTCCTGGCTGGCTGGTTCCAGACGACCGGTGACACAAACCCGTATGGTCCGGAAACTCAACTGACGACAGCACTGGTCCGAGACAGCTGTCCGACGAGGTGGGCCGTGACGTTGTCCTCGGCCGGCGGGCGGCATAAGTCGAGCCCGGGGATCTCGCTGATTACGACATACACGTCGGTGAACGCGGTGGAGCTGAGCGACGACAAACTTCGTGCCCGCAACCCGAGGTCACCGGGGAGTCGGAAGGAGCCGATTACGCAGCGCGACGGTGGTAGTAGCGCAGCAGGCCGCCCAGGCGCTCGCGGCAGGCCACCGCGCCGAGAATCGAGCCGACGCCCTCACCGGGCTCGATCAACCGGTTTGCGAGTCCCTGGTGATTCCGTCCGCGGTGATAGTGGGCGATGTACTCGCGGATCGCACGACGCAGTGCCCGTTCGCCGAAGAAGATCATGCGTTCCAGGCACTCCTCCTTGATCGAGCGCACGAAGCGCTCGGCCCAGGCGTTCAGGTTGGGCGAGCGCGGGAGCAGTCGCAGTGGCTCGCAACCGCCCTGCTCGAGGCTCCGGCGGAACGCCTCGTTGTGTTTGCGATCGCGGTCGAGCAGCAGGAAGCGCTTACCCAAGGAGGAACCCCTCGACGCCGTCCGGGAGCCGCTGTCCACCGAGCTGTTCCCTGAGGACGCGGTTCTCCTCCCGCAGGTAATCGATCGCTGCCTGCTGCTGACGGTTGATCCAGCCGGCGAGGGCGAACAGGAGCCGCAAGAGCCCCCGCACCGGTCCCTTCCAGTCCAGTTGTCCTTCGATGCCGGGCAGCGACTCGAAGCGGACGCACGCCCGCCGGCGGGCATTCTCCTCGCGCCGCCGCAGCCGAACCCAGCGTTTCACGGTCTCGTACTGACCGCCGTACCCCTTGGCCGCGACCTCCTCGAACAACACGGTCGCGCGCACCTCGGGGCGTGAGGCCAGCGCCGTCTCGAGATAGCCCACGTAGGGCTCCAGCTTGCCCGGCCGGCGCTTGCGCGGACCGTACGGCTTGGGCACGACCCGGGCCAAGGATGCGCCGCACCGTGACCCGCGACAGGCCCGTGCGGCGCGCGATCTCGCGGATCGACGCCCCCTGTCGATGCATCAGTTTCACGTCCATGAACACCTCTCCAGTGACCACGGGCGTCCTCCCCGCCCGGCTCGCTCCGCTCGCCGGGCGGGGAGGACGCTACCCAAATCCGAACCGGACGTCCGCCCCGGCGAAGTCCCGTGGCCTGGGGGTGGTCTACTTTTCAATGTTCAGAACGGACTACTTTCTAATGTTCGTTGACACCGCGGATCTCTGATCCCCTGCCTCATTCCCGCCAGCCCCTCCCGCGGCTGCCTCACGCCCCGTTTGTCTCCGCGCGCCCTCCGCGGGGCGAAGCGAACGCGGACCTACTCGCTCTGCGACCCGCTGCGACCGCGCCCCGTTCCCGGGCCTCGTCCTCGCAGCCACCACGCCCAACGCTACCCTTCGCCCGCGCCGACAACGCGGTTTGCACCGCTTATCCTCCCACGTCGCTGCCCAGCACGAGCACCTCCGCTCTCCCGTCCGGTCCGAGCTGGAGCATCTCGACGGGCCGATCTGGCTCCGCCGTACCCCGCGGGAAGCACCTCGGCCGGGATCGGCAGCGGCGCCCGGTACGTCTCGCGGAAGTACCCGCCCTCCGCGGGGTGCGGCACCAGCCCCAGCATCCGGATCAGCCGATCGGCCGTGATCGCTGTCATCAGGGTTCCGCGCGGCTCGACGCCGGCGCATGCCTCCGCTGAAACGATCGCTCCCAGCCCCGCGATGCCGCCGCTACTCCTTGCGGACCTGGTTGAGCTTGACGGGAGCGATGTCGTGCGGCGGGGTCCCGATCTCGAGCTGGCCTTCCCGGTTGATCGCGATCTTGGCCGCCGGGATCAGCACGCCCTCGCCGCGACCCTCCGGGTCGAGCAGGAGTTCGACCGCGCCGAACTCGTAGTCCTTGGTGATCGCGCTCCGCCTGGTCTCGGCGAAGAGGATCGGCCGGACGGTCAGTAGGCGGACGACCCTGCCCTTGGGGGTGTCGAACGTCGCCGCGTGGTTGACGGTCCAGCGCAGCGAGCTCGCCAACTTCATCCAGCCCTTCTCCATCTTCTCGAGGACCCGCTTAAGACGGTCGGACCCGCCGCTCTCGAGAGCCTCGGCCAGCGCGCGCCGCTCCTCCGGCGTGGACCAGGACTCGACCGTGATGAACAGGCGGCCGGTCTCGCCGCCGGCCGGACCGTCGATGGACACGACCCAGGCAGACCAGCGCTCCTCTTTCGACGCCTGGGTCGCGTCTGGTTCACTGGCGGTGGCAGGGCCTCCCGTCAACGCGAGGACGATGGCCGGGAGAGCGATGCACCGCGCGATCGGTCCCATGTTTCCCCCTTCGCCGCGCGAGCATGGGCTGCGCGGCCCGGAGATTCAACCGCGGCGGAGGGTCAGCGCGAGGATCTCGGAGCGACGGAACAGCCTCATCGGTGGGCCCCAGAACCCCGTGCCGCGTCCCACGACGAGCGTCATGTCCCCCACGTGGTAGCGCCCGGCGACGCAGGGATAGCGCAGGCGGACGAGGTAACGGAACGGCCAGATCTGGCCGTCGTGCGTGTGCCCGCTCACCATCAGGCCAGCCCCGAGTTCCGCGGCACGCTCGGCCTGCCACGGGGTGTGGCTCAGCAGGAGCGTCGCACCGGGCGGGCGGGCGGCGAGCGCACGCTCCAGCGGCGCGTCTGCCACGCCGAACTGGTCGCGCGCCGCGAGGTCGTCCACGCCGGCCACGACGATGCCGGGCGCCGCCTCGGCCGCCTCGTCCCGCAGGACGCGGTAGCCGGCCGCCCGGAACAGTTCGATCGACTCATCGAGCCCGGCGTAGTGCTCGTGGTTGCCAGTCACGGCGTAGACGCCGAGCGGCGCGGTGAGCTGGCGCAGCTGGGGAAGCACCGATTCGACTTCCCTCCTTCGCGGTCAGCGCCATCGCCGCGACCGCTCCGCGCCGCGGCCGGTCACACCCGTGTCACGGGCAAACGGTGAGGCTCCGGCCGGGACCCCAGCCGCCGTCGCCGCAGGCATTTCTTGCCCGGACGAGGTAGTAGGCACCGTCGCCGGCAGGCGGGTCGGGTCGTTCGTCGGACCACGCGGAGCCGCCCCCGCCGCCGAGGACGCAGGACGCACTGCCGAAACCCTTGTCCGTCAGCAGGGCGGTCAGCGCGCCGGACGCCACGTCGTAAACGACATCCGCGCCCTGGCCGGTCCACGACACCATCGTCGGGCCGGCGCCGGTCACCCCGACTCCCGCGACCTCGACGGTCGTCGTCCACGCGGCTGGATCCAGCGGCGCGCAGTCGCTCGGGTCCCCAACCCCGTCGGCGTCGTCATCGGTGTCGCTCCAGTCCACAGTTCCGTCGTGGTCGAAGTCCGGCGAGAACTCGTACGCGCCGATGTCCACGACGGCCGAACCGTCGTAGTCGGCGTCCTGGACGCGCGGCGCGCCGTCGAGATCCGTCGACAGCGGGGCGTACTCCGGGCTCCCGACGTCGATCATCGGCGACGACGGCTGAAGCCGGTAGTCTCCGTTCGGGCGATCGACGAACAGCGGGTCGTCCACGATGTCGCTCGGCCCCGCGGGCAGTCCGACGTAGTCGTAGCTGCCGTTGTACATCCCGTTGCGGACGAGCGTCGGGTTGAAGGAGAAGCCGCTCCGCTGGTAGATCCCCGACGAATTGAACGCCATCAGGTTGTTGGCGATCGTCGCCGCCGCGGACGCCGGCAGCACGGCCATCGCCCCGCCCTGCTCGCCGGCGTACACCGACGACGCCGTGTTGCCGGAGAACGTGTTGCCGACGATCTGCAGCGTCTCCTCCGGCGCGGCCGCGACCAGCAGCCAGATCCCCCCGCCTTCGCCGCCGCTGGACAACTGGCGGATGTAGGCGTGGTTGCCCAAGAAGAGGTTGTTCGCGATCGATCCCCGGTACGGTTGGTCGAGGTACAGCGCCCCGCCCACGTCCGCGATGTTGGAGACGAAGTAGTTGAAGTAGATGTCGAGGTCCCAGCAGAGGTGCATCGCGACCGCGCCGGTGTTCGAGCCGAAGTAGGCCGGCGGCACGTAGTAGTGCTCGTTGGCCTGGATGATGTTGTTGAAGAGCATCGGTCGCGCGGCTATGCAGTACACCGCGGCGCCCTCGGGGGCGTGGTTCGACTCGATGAGGTTGTACCAGAGGTCGACCAGCGACCACTCGCAGTAGACGCCGGCGCCCACGCTGCTGCGGTTGAGCGTCTCGTTCTGGGCGATCCTGTTCCACTCGACGAGGGCGTGGCTGCCGATCAGGCTGATCCCTCCGCCGACGCCGGCGCCCTCCATGGGGGCCGTGTTCGGATCGCCGAGCGAGTTCTGGACGATCTCATTGTTGGAGATCACGGGCGAGCTGACGGCGCAGCGGATGCCGCCGCCCTGCCCCGCGGGCGACGAAGGCGGCGGGATCGACGTCCCCCCGGTGTAGACGCCGCCCCCCGTGACCGTGAAGCCGTCGAGGCCCCCGACGCGGTATCCCGACAGTCCGCAGGAGACCACCGGTGGGACGTTGTTTCCGTGCAGCACCGTGACGTGCGTCGCGGGGTCGCGCTGGGAGCGCTGCGTTTCCGTGCCTGCGAACCCGCCGTACGCGCCGACCCACGCCGACAGCGTCACGTGGCCGTAGTACGTCCCTTCCTTGGCCCAGACTTCCCCGCCGCCGGCCGCCCACGCGCTGTCGATCGCGCTCTGGACCGTCGCCTTCGCCAGCGCCCACGACGAGCCGTCGGCGGCGTCGTCGCCGGTGGGGCTCACGCGGACGATCGCCGGAGTGCTCGGCCAGGTCGTCGCGTCGGATTCGTCGGCGCCGATGTCCACGTGCGCCCCGATGATCCGTGGCTGCTTGTCGATGTCGGTCCGCCCGCTCCCGGCCGCCGCGTCGTCACCGGCGTCGATGCACGCCGATTCCGGCTGCAGGCGCAGTCGTCCGGCGCCGTACCACGCCAGCGCGGGCTCGCCGGAGATGTTGCCGTCGCTCCCCGTGCGGTCGGTCAACTGGAAGTAGTCCGTTCCCTCGCCGTGGACGTTGTTGCCGTAGACATTGTTGTGGCGGATCGTCGCCGGGTACGGGTTTCCCACATCTTCTTCAAGGCCCCACGTGTTGTAGGCGACCAGGTTGTTGGCCAGCGTCGGTCCGGCCTGCCCCCAGCAGATTCCCGAGCCGCTGTTGACAACGACGGTGTTGTTGCTGACCGGGGCGGTCTCGTTGTACGCGTTGACGATGGCGATCCCGCCGCCGCAGGCGATCGCGGAGTTGGCGGCGATGATGTTGTCCTCGATGCGGGGCGCGGAGATCCCGAAACTGACGGGTTCGCCGCCGATGTTGCGCTGCGTGGCGAAGATCCCGCCGCCCCCGACCACGAGTGCGCTCGTCGTCAGGTTGGCCGCGTTCTCGAAGATGAAGTTGTTGACGATCCACGGGCGCGCGATCTTCGACGACTCGGTGACCCAGACGCCGATGCCGCCGCCGTAGCCGCCCGTCGTATTGCGCAGCAGCACGTTGTCGCGAATCTCCGGCGACGCCCCGACGACGGCGATGCCCCCGCCGCCGCTGCCCCCGCGGTTGACCTGGATCACGTTGGACGCGATCCGCGCGTGCGCCACCGGCGCGGTCGTCTTGTACGCCCAGACCATGATCGCGCCGCCGTGGTCAGCCTGGTTGCCCAGGATGTCGTTGTTCTCGATGGTCGGTGCGGAGCCGGTGACCTGGATGCCGCCGCCGAACATCGCGTCGCCGTTGCGGATCCGGAAGCCGTCGATGCGCATCCCCGGCCCGGCCAGCGAATCGATGGTCACGACGGAGCCGCCGGCGCCGCCGTCGAGGATCGTCGGGTTGGCAGCGATGTCGCGCTCATCCAACGACGACTCGGTCCCCGCGAAGCCCCCGTAGAGGGCCACGTCCACCGAGAGCCCCGCGACGACTTTGTTGCGGATGCGCTCGTCGTAGACGCCCGCGGCGACCCAGATCTGGTCGTTCTCGGCCCCGGCGTCGATCGCCGCGCCGACGGTGCGCTTGGCCGCGCCCCAGCTCGCACCCGAGTTCGCGTCATCACCGGTCGGGCTGACGTGAATGACCGCCGCATGCGCCGCGCCGACCGCGACGACCAGCAGGACCACCACAACCCCGGCTTTCATCGAAACCTCCGGCGGGCATGGGGACGTCTGGATAGTACGCCGGAACGTGACGCGGAAAAGGGCGTTTCGCTGTGAACGGCGCGGTTTCGTGATCGGCTCGTCTCGACGACCAGCTTTCGTCTTCGCTTTTCGGCTTCCGACGAGTCTCCCGAGCTGGCGGGCGAGCGTCTCCGCGCGACGTTCCCCTCGTAGCGGATGCCGTGGCGCGAACTCCTCGACCAACGGGTCGCCGGTCGCGATCAACTCGTTCAGACTCTCGACGTTCTTCTTCGAGATGTGCGACCGGTCCAGGAACTCCTCGATCTCGACCGTCTCGCCGTGGCAACATGCGCGTCATGTTCGCGCGAAGCTGGGTGCTCCTGCTGACGATCGCCGCGGCGCCCGCGCTGGCGGCTCCGCTCGAGGCGA
Source organism: Acidobacteriota bacterium (assembly GCA_017994815.1). GTDB lineage: Bacteria > Acidobacteriota > Polarisedimenticolia > J045 > J045 > JAGOJY01. Next base: position 839 of record JAGOJY010000112.1, on the reverse strand, counting down.
CGCTCGGCCGCAACGAGACGCGCGTCCTGTCGGCTCCGTACCCGGTCACGATGGGGCGCACCGTCGAAGAGCTCGAGCTGGACCAGCGGCTGGAGCGGCTCGGATACACGCGCGTCAAGGCCCGCCCCACCAGGCCCGGGGAGTACTTCCACGGCACCGAGGTGTACTGGTTCTACCGGCGGGCCTGCCACGAGGGTGGGTCGGACCGCGACGCCGAGCTGGTCGGGCTCGCGCTCGATGCGAAGCGCCGCATCGCGGGCCTCGCGCGCGAGGGCCAGCCGCCGCGCGGGTTCGACGAGGGCGACGTCTGGCTGGAGCCCGAGGTGCTCGCGGAATCGCTGCGCGGGGACCGCGCGGACCGCGTGCCGGTCTCGCTCGCGGCACTGCCGGAGACCGCCTGGCGCCCGGTGCTCGCGGCGGAGGACGCGCGCTTCTTCCAGCACGGCGCGCTCGACGCGCGGGCGCTGGCCCGCGCCGCGCTGCGCAACCTGCGCGCCGGCCGCGTGGCGGAGGGCGGCAGCACGATCACGCAGCAGCTGGTCAAGAACCGCGACCTGACACCGGACCGTTCGCTCGGCCGCAAGGCGTCGGAGGCGATGCGCGCCGCGTGGCTGGAGTCCGAGTACGACAAGAAGGAGATCCTCCAGGCGTACCTCAACACGGTCTACCTCGGGCACGTGGACGGGCTCGGCGTGTACGGCATCGGCGCGGCGGCGCGCGTCTACTTCGGCAAGCCCGCCGCGCAGCTCGCGCTGGCCGAGGCGGCGACGCTGGCGGCGATGATCCAGGCGCCGAACCGTCTTTCGCCACGCCACGACACCAAGGCCCTCGTCGTGCGC
>JAGOJY010000111.1 GCA_017994815.1 Acidobacteriota bacterium | reverse complement strand
AACGCCCCGCAGATCGCCCACAGCCCGAGGGCGGCCCGGACAGGAGCGCGTTGGCGGGAGGCGTCGTCCATCATTCCACCAGGTAGAAGTACGTGCGCCCGTCGCCGAGCACCGGGTCGTCGTGGGTGGTCACCGCCTGCTCATCCAGGAGCGTCGTGACCTCCTGCGTGAACCGCGGGTCGATCGCCCGGCGCAGCGAATACGGCGGGAGCCCGCCGTACCAGTTCAGCCGAACGACGCCCGCCCCTTCGTCCTTCGCGACCGACAGCGACACCTCCGCGCCAAACTGAACCTGCACGCGGACGGTCGCGGTCTCGTACGGCCCGAGCGGGACGACGACGCTCCCCTGCTCGAGCGCCAGCGGCACGCCGCCGTCCTCGTCCTGCTCGACGCGCAGCGGCGCGCCGAGCTGCAGCAGGTCCGAGGAAACGCGGGCGACCGTCTCGGCCCCGGTCAGCTCGGTCATCCGCAGCACGATGCCCCCGCCGACCTCGGCGTCCTTCACCGTGTACAGCAGCACCCCCGGGGCATCGACCGAGAAGAACGACGCCGGCGCCCCGGGAAGATCGCCGGCCTGGCCGCGCACCAGCTGGCCGCGCAGCGGGTTCAGCGCGTTCCAGCCGAAGCTGCTGGCCGCCACCGGATCGAAGGCGGCCGGGGTGGCGCGGAAGTGGTGCGTGAAGTCCAGAATCGGTCCCGTGTCCGGCTCCATCGTGAACGGGCCGATCGCCCCGCCCTCGAACTCGACTTCGTCGGACCGGTCGTACAGGCGCGACAGCAGCAGCGCGTCGCCGGTGCTGAACGCCGGCGGGCCGAAGATGCGCAGCATCTCGAACGCGTGGGCCTCGGTGGCATCGACGCCGTAGAGAACGCCCCCGCCCTGGTCCCAGAACTGCATCACGTGCTCGATGTTGTGCCAGTCGAACACCGCGCTGCGCTGGAACCCGTCGCTCGTCGGGTCGAGGAAGCGCGTCGTGGTCTCGGTCCGGATCTGGAATTCGTGCACGTCGAACGGCAGCGTCACGAAGTAGTTGCGGGTGCCGATCTCGTTCGGCACGTACGGCACGCGGTCGCGGTCGATCACGTTCTCGATCTCGACCCGGTCCTCGCCGCGGTACAGTCGGTAGGCCGACTGCACGTGGGGCGTGCCCGTCCGCGTGACGCGCAGCTCGGCGACGAGCGGACCGTCCGCGACGACCGACATCGCCGCCGAGGACACCGGCGTGGCCAAGGGCGGCGTCCCGAAGACCGTTTCGCTGTGGGTGTTCGACGCCAGCTGGTTGAAGCGGTACGCCGAGCCCGCGTCCACCAGCTCCCGCCCGGTCGCCTTCTCGACGATGCTCGTCACCGAGCCGTCGGTCGCGCTGACGGTCACGCGGTAGAAGTCGTTCTCGACGGTCGTGGGCGTCACCGCGAGGACGCCGCCGGGCTCGACCGTGGGCACGCCGGGGACGAGGTCGAACAGCCGGTAACCGATGGCCGGGACCGCCGCGGCCCGGAACAGGATCTCCAGCGTCGCGTCGAAGCGCTGGTACGGCAGTTCGGTCCCGCTCGCGCGGTCGACCACGCGGAAGCTCGTGGCGTACAGGTCGGCGGGGAGCGCGACGCGGACCCAGCCGCCCCGGGACCGCCCGAGCGCGTTGAACACCGCGATCGCGTCACCCGCGGCCGGGACGCGCGCGGCCAGCCGCCCGAGCGCCACGCCGAGCAGCGACCGCGAGGTGTCGTGGGCGTCCTGCGCGTAGCCGAGGTGGATCCGGTTGTTGCGGTCGACCTCCTCGGGCGTGAAGTACCCCGGCCAGGCGCCGGCCCCCGAGTGCTCGTCCACCTCCAGCATCCGCCGGTACATCCGCTCGACATCGGCCCGCGGCACGGCCTGCCCGTCCACCGCGCCGGCGCAGGCCAAAAGCGCCTCCGCCGCGCGGCCGTCGCGGTGCGCCTCGCGCACCATGCGCGTGGTGTGCGGCGTGCCGGCGTGGCTGAGGGACCAGGCCGCGCCCCAGTCGCCGGTGAACGACGGGAAGCTGCCGGCGCCGTAGGTCGCCAGCATGTGATCGAAGAACTCCTCGGGCGTCGACAGGCGGAACTTCGGCGTCTGGTACGTCGCGTTCCACTGGTTCACCAGGTCGCGCGCCTTGAAGCCCTGGTAGTGGTTGTCGAAGGCGCGCATCAGCATGAACACGGGGTACGGGTAGCCCGCCTCCTCCAGCTCCGGCAGCTCGCGGCCCGTGTTCTCGAACACGTTGGCCAACGAGTCGAAGAACGAGAAGCCCCAGTTGAACGCCTCGGCGTAGCCGTCGAAGCTGATCCACGACAGCACGCGCGAGCCGTCCGGGCCGACCCACCAGAACGGCCGCGTCCCGTGGTTCGGCAGGTCCACCGCGCCGCCGAACGACGTGTTCATGCCGCCGACGAAGTACTCGAGGCCGGAGCGCGCGAGGATCTCGGGCAGGGCGAACGAGGTGCCGGGCACGTCGTCGGTGATCCACGTCCGCAGCGTCACGCCGTGCTCGCGCGCGAAGCGCGAGGCCCAGTAGATGCTGCGCGTCAGCTCCTCGTGGCCGGCGGCGGTGCTGTGCAGCGAGGCGTACCCCGCCGCGAGCTTCAGCCGCGGGGTCGCGAGCCAGCCGACCATGTTCTGCCGCTCGGCCTCGCTGGACCGTTCCCACCAGCGGTCGAGGAACCACGCCTCCTCGATCGTCCAGCGGTAGTTCGGATCCGCCGCGAGGTTGGCCAGCACCTGGTCCAGGTGCGTCTTCGCGAACACCTCGATCTCGTCCGGCGGCTCGGTGAAGCCGATGTCGAGGTGGCTCCACTCGACGAGGTAGATCTCGGTCACGCTGGACGGGACGCCCGCGCTCGTGTCGCCGAAGGCGTCGAGGTCGTCGACCCAGGTCTCGATCCCGCGCGGACCGTCGGCCCGCAGCTCGAAGCGGCTGATCCTCTCGGTGGTCTGCAGCTCGTCGGTGTACGTCAGGTTCCAGGTGGACGGCTCGGCGGTCGCGCTGCCGGACCAGGCGCGCACGCGCACGAGATGCTGTCCCGAGATGTCGGTCGCGACGGCGAAGCGGATCCAGCGCTTCTGGTTGGCCGGGATCACACCGCTGGCAGTCTGCGCCTTCTGCACGAAGGCGCCGTTCTCGGTGCGCAGCAGGAACAGCATCCCCGCGCCGTTGACGTGCAGCCGGTGCGCGCGCGGCTGGGTCCCGCGCTGGATCAGGTCGATGTCGAACCCGTAGCCCGCCCCGAGCTCGGCGCGGTACTCGAAGGCGACGGAGAACGAGACGGCGGGCACCGGGTGCAGGAAGTGCTGGGCCCAGTGCAGCGTCGGCGAACCGGGCAACGAACCGCGGCCGTCGGCGTATAGGCTGGTGTCGCCCCCGTCGGCGACCTGGGTCCAGGGGCACGACGCGACGTTGTCGCCCATCACCCAGTCGTCGTCGAGCGCGCCCTGGAAGTTGGCGCTGTACACGGTGCCCGAGCCGGGCGTGTAGGCCAGCGCGGCGAGCGGTCCGAGCGCAACGGCCAGGACGATCGCGGAGCGTCGCGGGGTGCTGCGGAACGTCATCCGTACCTCCCCGAGGTGCCCAGAAGGTACGCCGAAGCGTTCGAATGGCTACGAGCGGAGCTCCCCGCGCACGACGGTGACCGCCTGGCCGCCGAGCACGACACGGTCGCCGGCGAGCCGGGTGCGCACGGTCCCGCCGCGCGTCGAGAGCTGCCGGCCGACGAGTTCGGCGCGGCCGAGGCGCCCGGTCCAGAACGGCGCCAGCGTGCAGTGCGCGGACCCGGTCACCGGGTCCTCGTCCACCCCGACCGCGGGCGCGAAGAAGCGCGAAACGAAGTCCACGCCCGGCGTAGCGCCCGCCGCCGTGACGATCAGCCCGCGCACCGGCAGCGCGCGCAGCCGCGTGATGTCCGGGCGCGCGCCGCGCACGTCCTCCTCGGCGTCGACCAGCACCAGCAGGTCCTCGCGGCTGCGGCCCACGTAACGCGGCGCCAACCCCAGCGCCTCCGCCAGGCCGGCCGGCGCCTCGGCGCGCTGCTCGGGCCGCGCCGGGAAGTCCAGCTCGATCCACTCGCCGGCCCGGCGCGCGGTGAGCAGCCCGCTCTTCGTGTGGAACCGCGCGGCCTCGTCCGGCCGCAGGTGCTCCTCCTCCCAGAGCACGCGCGCGCTGGCCAGCGTGGCGTGGCCGCAGAGTTGGACCTCGACCGCCGGCGTGAACCACCGCAGGTCGAAACCGTCGTTGCCGCGCACGAGGAACGCCGTCTCCGAGAGGTTCATCTCGCGCGCGACGAGCTGCATCCAGTCCGCGTCGCGCGGTTCCGGCAGGACGAAGACGGCGGCCGGGTTGCCCGCGAACGGCTTGTCGGTGAACGCGTCGACCTGGTGGAACCTGTAGACCACTCGATCCTCCCGGGGACGGCTGGCGGATGGCGCGCGTAGTGTCACCCCGGTCGCGCGCCGGCACAAACGCCCGGTGCCATGATGCCCGCGGAGGTTTCATGTCCCGTGCGTTCGGCCAGCGGTTCGGTCTCGTCCTGCTCCTCTTGGCCTGCCCGCTGGCCGCCCAGTTCCCGGCCGCGGCACAGGGCGCACCCGAGTGGCTCTGGCCGGCCGGCGGGCACGCCGGGATCCCGTACGCGCGCCTCACGCCGGACGGGGCGACGCTCGTCTCGGGCGCCACCAGCGACACGACGCTCAAGGTCTGGCGCGCGGGCGACGGCATCCTGCAGCGCACGCTGGTCCACGGCGTCGGCCAGGTGCACGCGGTGGCGGTCTCGCCGGACGGTGTCTACGTCGCGACCGCCGGGGAATTCGTCCAGGGCTCGGGCGTCTCGCCCGTGGTCCTGTGGCGGATCGCGGATGGCGCGCTCATCCGCACCTTCACCGGCGATCCCGACAACCAGGCCGACTCGATCGCGTTCTCGCCCGACGGCACCGAGATCGCGGCCGGCGAGGGCTTCGACGTCTACGTCTGGCGGGTCGCGGACGGCGCGCTGCTGCACACGTTGACCGGGCACCAGTGGTCGGTCTTCTCGGTCGCCTTCTCGCCCGACGGGCAGCTGATCGCGACCGGCAGCGGCGACAACACGGCCAAGATCTGGCGCCGCGACACCGGCGCGCTGCAGCGCACGCTGACCGGGCACACGTTCTTCGTCTCCGGCGTCGCATGGTCGCCGGACAGCGCCCGGCTCGCCACGAGCAGCTGGGATGGCACCTCGCGGGTCTGGAACGTGTCCACCGGGAACGTGCTGAAGACGTTCACCGACACCGACGCGCTGTACGCGGTGGACTGGTCGGCCAACGGCGCGCTGGTCGCAACCGGCGGGGTCACGCGCGCCGTGCACCTTTTCAACCCCGACACCGGCGCGCTGGTGCGCGATGCGACCGACCCGGAGATGACCGACATCTTCTCGGTGGCGTTCGCGGCGGACGGCGCTTCGGTCGTCGCGGGCAGTTCGGAGGGGCATTCCCGGCTGTTCCGCGTCTCGGACGGGACGCTGATCCGCCGCTATGGCACGCACACGGGCCGGGTGGACTCCGTCGCCTGCTCGCCCACCGGCCCGGAGGTCGCTTCGTCCGGGACGGAGAGCACGCCGGCCGAACAGACGATCAAGATCTGGGACAAGGACAACGGCGCGTTGCTGCGCCAACTCGTCGGCCATTCCGACGAGATCGGGCAGGTGACGTTCTCGCGCGACGGGACGGTGCTCGCCTCCGCCGCGGGCCATCTCGGGTTCGGCGTCTCGACCGACCACTCGATCAAGCTGTGGAACCCCGCGACCGGGGTCCTGCTGCGCACGCTCCCCGGCCACGCCAAGGTGAGCTGGCGCGTCGCGTTCTCGCCCGACGGCGCCCAGCTGGCCTCCGGCGGGGAGGAGGTCTCGCAGAACACGGTGAGGATCTGGCGCGTGTCGGACGGCGCGCTGCTGACGACGATCCCGTCGCTGCCGGACGTCCCGCACGCGCTGGGCTACACGCCCGACGGGAGCTTGCTCCTCGTCGCGCTCTCGACCGAGATCCGTTACTACCAGCCCCCGGCGTACACGCTCGTGAAGACCATACCGGCCGGCAACGGCGTGGACTGGATCGCGATCTCGCCCGACGGCACCACCGTCGCCGGCGCGCTCTCGGCCTACGGCGCCAACGTCGCGCTCTGGCGCATCTCGGACGGCGCCCTGCTCTGGACCGCGACCGGGCACCCGGACGGCTTCTGCCAGTCCGTCGCCTGGGCGCCGGATGGGCAGACGCTGATCTCCGGCTCCGGTTACTCGCGCGACATCCGCGTCTGGCGCGCGTCGGACGGCGCGCTCCTGCGCTTCTACGACCGCGAGGGCGGCTGGGGCCTGGAGCCGATGCTGCCCCTCGCTGTCGGCGCGGGCGGGAAGATGTTCGTGTACGGGCGTACGGACGCGACGGTCATCGCCGCCAGCTACCCGTTCGGCCCGGCGATCCAGCTCGCGGTCTCGAAGAACACGGGTGCGGGGGCGGTCCACCTCGAGTGGAGCGGCGGCGCGGCGCCCTACACGCTGCGTCGCGCGCGCGACCCGCAGTTCTCGCAGGACGTCCAGACGCTCGTCGACCACCAGGCGATCACCAGCTACGACGACCCGGTCCTCGACGACGCCCTCACCTACTACTACGACGTAGAGTAGGGGCCGCCGACAGGCGGCCCGCCGCACGTACAATGGCGCGCGATGAAGATCGCGACCTGGAACGTCAACGGGATCCGGGCGCGCTCGGCGCAGCTCCTCGCGTGGGCCGAGGCCGAGCGCCCGGACGTCCTGTGCCTGCAGGAGATCAAGGCCACGCCGGCACAGGTGCCGGCCGAGATCTGCGCGCTGCCGGGATACCGCTGCTCTTGGCACGGGGAGCGGGCCTACTCGGGCGTCGCGCTGCTCGTCCGCGAGGAAGCGATCCCCTCGCCGCCGCCGCCCATCCACCCAGAGTTCGACCACGACTGCCGTGTGATCGCGGTCGAGCTGCCGGTGGCGACGGTGATGTCGGTTTACGTTCCGAACGGCGGCAAGGACCTGCAGGAGAAGATGCGCTTTCTCGAGGCGATGGTGGCCCACGCGGCGGATATGCGGGCCGCCGGCCGGCCGCTGGTCGTCTGCGGCGATCTCAACGTCGCGCACCGCGACATGGACGTCCACCCCAAGGAGCGCAAGCCGAACGTCGTCGGCCAGCTCGCCGAGGAACGTGCGCTGTTCGACCAACTCCTCGCGCAGGGTCTCGTCGATGTCGCCCGCGCACTTCACCCCGACGACGACAACCTGTTCACGTGGTGGGCGCCGTGGCGCAACCTCAGGCAGCGCAACATCGGCTGGCGCATCGACTACATCCTGGCCAGCGCCGATCTCGCCTCGCGCGCACGCAACTTCGTCTCGCAGCGCGAGGTCGGCACCAGCGACCACGCCCCGGTCGTCGCGGTGTTCGATTGATCATGGTCGGGGCGGCCGGATTTGAACCGGCGACCACCTGCTCCCAAAACAGGTGCGCTACCAGGCTGCGCTACGCCCCGGCCCTTTCGGCGCCGCGAAGCTAGCACCGCCCGCCGAAGCCATCAACACG
>JAGOJY010000042.1 GCA_017994815.1 Acidobacteriota bacterium | reverse complement strand
TGCGCCACCACCCCCGGCTTGCGCCGGACCCGGCGCAGCCCGCGGCTGTAGTACCACCCCCGGACCGGCTCGGGGTCCAGGTGGTGCTCGCATTCCGGGTTCGGGCAATGCGGCGGCACGAAGTGCAACACGTTGGCGGGAACCGTCCCCGGCTCGTGGTAGCGCGCGGCCATGGCCCTATCGGACCACGCCGCGAGCCTCGTGGGGGCGCGCGACTACCGGAGGTGTCCCGCTTCCGGGAATCGCGCTCGAACCCCGCGTTTCAGCCGCAGTTTCGCGCCGGCGTGTGGCGTTTCAGGCTCACCTAAGACGGGGCGGGGCCGCGGGGGCCCCGCCGCCGGATCTTACGAACCTGCTTCGGCCGCCTAGCGCTGCGGCGCGCACTCCAGGATGAACACCGCCCGGCGGTTCTGGGCGTGCTCTTCCTCCGTGGTCGCGTTCGGGATCAGCGGGCTTTCCTCGCCCTTGCTCAGCGTTTCCAGCGGCATGCCGCTAATGCCCGCCTCGCTGTTCAGCGCGTCGAGCACCGACTTGGCGCGGCGCGCGCCGAGGTTGAGGTTGTACTCGGCCGTGCCGCGCTCGTCGCAGTGGCCCTCGATGACGAGCCTCTCCACTCGATCGCGGAACCCGGCGAGTTGCCGCGCCACCTGCGCGATGTAGGCGCGGGAGTCGGCGTTCAGGTCAGACTTGTCGTACGCGAAGTGGATCCGCGGCTGCGCGAGCCCGGCGACCGCCTCGGCGCACGGATCCTCGCGCTTGACCTCGGCCTCGGCGATCGTCACCGCGCGCGAGGACACGAGCTTGGTCGGTTCGCCCGAGGGCCCGCCGGAGAGCTGCGCTTCGACGCGGTACTTGCCCGGCGGCAGCGACGGGTCGGCGACGATCGAGCCGGTGTACTTGCCGCCTTCGGCGCTCTGCAGGTTGACGGTGCGCGTGGTGCCCTGCGCCTTGCCCTCGACGCCCGTCAGGGTCACCGAGGCGGTGCGGTCCGCGGTTCCGCCGACCGTCACGTCGGCACGTTCCCCCGGCTTGAGTGTCCACGGGTTGACGTCGATGTACTCGACGCGGTCCGGCGCAGCGGGGGCCGCCTGCACCTTGGCCTCGACCGTGGCGGGCGCCTCCATCGGCTTGGTGCTCCGGCACGCGGGCGCGAGCACGAGCACGGCGATGAGCGCCACCGTGAGCAGCGGCAGCAAGCGACGCATCTTCATCTTTTCCTCGTCGGCCTCGTGGGCCTGTTTTCTCCAACCCGGTGCGGGACCCTGATTTTTCGGTCCCGCCGCCATGATTGTCCGAAAAAAAATCGGCTTTGTCAGCCACCCTCCCCTCCCGCGCCGGCCCCGGACTCTCCGGGGCCGCTAGACTTCCCGCGGGAGGCTCGATGGCGGCTACACGACGCGAGTTCCTGGCTGGTTCCGCGGCGGCGCTCCTCGCCGGAGGCACGCGCGCGAGCGGGTCTCCCGCCGCCGGGGACGCGCCCCCGGCGCGGGTCGGCCCGGTGATCGTCGGATCGGTGAACGCGCTCGGCGCGATGGACGCGGCGCACGCGCTGCTGCGCGGCGGCGCGGACGGGCTGGATGCGGTGCTGTCGGTCTGCCGCGCGGTGGAGGACGACCCGAGCGACGACTCGGTCGGCTACGGCGGGCTGCCCAACGAGGACGGCGAAGTCGAGCTGGACGCCTGCTGCATGCACGGCCCGACGCGCCGCGCCGGCGCGGTGGCCGGGGTGCGCGGGATCCGCCACGTCGCGGACCTCGCGCGGGTGGTCATGGAACGCACCGACCACCTGTTGCTCGTGGCCGAGGGGGCGCGGCGCTTCGCCGTCGCGCACGGTTTTCCCGAGGAGAACCTGCTCACCGAGCGCTCGCGGCAACTGTGGCTGCTCTGGCGCGAGTGGCGCTCCGGGCGCGATTCGTGGGGACCGGGCCTGACCGACCCGTCGTGGGCTCCACCCGCCCCGGCACCGGGAGCGCGCCTCCGGCAGCGGGAGGAACTCGGCCGGCTGGCCGCGCGGACGGGCGTGGAACCGCGATGGCGCGACCTCGCAGTCGACCGCCTGCTGGAGCGACCGACCGGCACGGTGCACGTCTGCGCGCTCGACAAGCGCGGCGGGCTCTCGGGGGCGACCTCGACCAGCGGCCTGGCGTGGAAAATCCCGGGCCGGGTCGGCGACTCGCCGCTCATCGGCGCCGGCTGCTGGACCGACCCCGACGTCGGCTCGGCCGGCGCGACCGGGCGCGGCGAGGAGAACATCAAGATCTGCGGCGCGCACACGATCGTCGAGAACATGCGCCGCGGGATGTCGCCGGCCGACGCGGCGCTCGACGCGCTGCGTCGCATCGCGCGCAACTACGACGGCAACATGGACCGGCTGAAGTACGTCGGGATGACCTTCTACGTCCTGCGCCGCGACGGCGCGTACGCGGGAGCGAGCCTGTGGAGCGGTCCGCCCGAAAAGCCGCGGCAGTTCGCCGTGCACGACGGGAACAAGCGGCTGGAACGCTGCGTGTCGCTGTTCGAGGGCTCGTCGATCGGCTGGCCGCCGATGCCGCCGCGGCCGTGAGCGGTCAGGCGCCGGGGAGCTTGATCCGCTGCCCCGGGCGCAGGACCGAGCGCTTCGTCAGCCCGTTGACCGCCAGCAATTCCTCGAGCCGCACGCCGTGGGCCCGGGCGATTGCCGACAGCGTGTCACCGCGGCGGACGACGTGGACCCGCGGCGCGGCGGCGGGCGCGGGCGCCGCGACCTGCGCCGCGGGCGCGAGCGTGCCGGCCGGCAGCCAGACGCGCGTCCCGGCCGGGACCAGCGCCGCCCCGCGCAGCGCCTTGCGGCTCCAGGCCGGGTTCAGCGCGGCGAGCTTCTTGGCCGGCACCTTGTAGCGGGAGGCGATGCGCGCCACGCTCGCGGCGCGGTCCAGCACGACGACATCGTGGTCGAGCGGGGGCTCCAGCTGGAGTTCCCCCTCGAAGAACAGCCCCGGCGCGCGCGCGATCTCGCGCGCCGCGAGGAACTCCGCGTAGAAGTTCCGCGACGCGAAGCCGAACTGGGGCCCCTCGTACTCGCGGACGATCCGCGCGAAGTCGGTGCCGAACTCGGCGCGCGCCTTCTGCATCCCCTCGACCCCGTGGTTGTACGAGGTCAGCGCCAGAGCCCAGTCGCCAAGCAGCGAGTACGCGCGCTCGAGGTAGCGGGCGGCACCGGCCGCTGAGGCGACCGGGTCGAGCCGCTCGTCGATCGCCGCGCCGAGGACCAGGAACCGCTTGCCGGCCCCGCGCGTGAACTGCCACAGCCCGACCGCCCCCGCGGACGACCGCGCCGCGGCCTGGAACGACGACTCGACGTGCGGCAAGAGCGCGAGGTCCTCGGGCAGGCCGCGCGCGCGGAAGACCTCGCGGAACGCGGCGTCGTAGCGGTTCGCGATCTCGACCCCGCGGCGGAAGCGCTCGCGCAGCCCGCGCTGCGAGCGCACGCGCGAGGAGGCGCCGACCCAGCCGTCCTCGCCGGCTGCGGCGGCGATCCGCTCGGCCAGCTCGGTTTCCGCCGGCGTGAGTTCGTGGCCGGCACGGCGCTTGTGCTCGAGCTGGCGCAGTTCCGCGGCGAGGTGATCCTTCTGGCGCCGGACGAACTCGCGCTGCGAGTCCGTGTACACATCACCCGCCGGACCGGGCAGGTCGACCACGCGGTAAACCAGCCCGAGGTGGCGATCGTCGTGCAGCGCGACCTGCCGCAAGCTCCATGCCGCGTAGACCTTCTGCCAGAACTGGACCTGCTCGCGCAGCTCCTCCGGGAACGGGAAGGCGTCCGGGGCGAGCGCCCCCGGCGTGCCGATCTCGGCGATCGTGCCGCCGGCCGGCGCGCCGTCGGCCGGCGGCGGCGCGGCCTGCTGCGCCAGCGCCGGGCAAGAAAGCACGACTCGGAGCAGCACGACCGACGCGACCAGCCTGCCACGGTGTCCGATCCGCATGTCCGTCCCTGGAACGGTGGCTCCGCGGGCCCCTCCGCGCGCCACCTTCGCCCGACGGGAATGTAGCGCGAGACTCGCCGCGTCACAAAGAAGAAATGCGATCGGCCAGCGCCTTGCGCAGCGCCGCGTCGAGCGCGTCGATGTCGACGGGCTTGACGAGGTGCGCGGTGAACCCGGCCGCAAGGCTGCGCCGCGCGTCCTCTTCGGTGCCGGAGCCGGAGATCGCGATCGCGGGCAGCCGCGAGCCGAGCCGCAGCAGCAGATCCTGCCCCGAGCCGTCCGGCAGATCGATGTCGCTGACCACGACGTCGAACGCGCGTCCCTGGGCGGCCTCGACCGCCGCCGCGAGGCCGCCGGCCACCGCGACCTCGTGGCCGGCGAGCCGGAGCAAGCGGGCCAACATGGCGGCGGCCTCCGGGTGATCCTCCACCAGGAGCACGCGCGCCCCGGCGCCGGCGCGCCGCGCCGCCGGCGGGGCGGTCTGGTCCACCTCGGCGCGGAACTGCCCCAGTGTCCCCTGCAGCGACTGCGGGGGCCCGTCGCGCGCGGCCAGCAGCGCGTCGATCAGTCGCGCCTCCAGCTCGATGTTCCTGCGGATCAGCCGCAGGTCGTCCTTGACCTGCGCCGGCAGGTCGCTGCGCGACGCCAGCACCTCCGCCGCGGCGAGGGCCGGGGTCAAAGGGGTGCGCAGCTCGTGGCCGAGGGCCCTGATCAGCCGGGCCTGGGCGTCGCTGGCTTCCGCCGCCACCTGCCGCAGGCGCGCCAGCGGGCGAGTCACGCAGTCGTGCAGCGCAACCCCGAGCACGATCGCGAACCAGCCGGCCGTCAGGTAGTACGCGGCAAACGTCTCGTGGTCGGTGTACGGCGGGTCCTCGCGCGCGAACAGGAACGAAGCTGCGGCCGCCATCCCGAGCGCCGTGGCGAGCAGGATCCGCCGCCCGCGCCCGGTCCCCTCGCTGCCCCGCAGCGCGAGCGCCGCGGCCACGACGAACAGCGCGCCGACCGCGCCCTCCGCCACCTGCCGCGCCGCCGTCGACCCGCTCGCGGTCACGAACGCCGGCTCGACGCGCGCCAGGTAGGTCGCGCCGAGAACGAGCACCGTCCACGCGGCGTACGGCACGCCAACCGTCACGGCACGCAGGCTGCGGCGCGCGACGAGCGGCGCGAGCAGGAACGACACCGCCAGCGTCAGTCGCATCGCCAGCGCCAGCCGCAGCGGCACGTCCGCCGTGAGCAGCCCCCGCGAGACGATGTCGCGGTAGGCATCCGTGTGCGCGAGCCGCAGCACGGTGGCCGAGAGAAACCCGCAACTGACGACGAGAAAGAACCCGTTGGCCGGCAGCCGCAAACCCTGGAACGCCACGACGAACACCGCGCAGCCGAGCGCGATCGTGATCCCCTCGGCGACGTCGTGGAAGGCCAACAGGCTGTACGACTGCGCCCCGACGAGCGCCGCCGCGGCGAGCATCGTCACGACCACCTGCCAACGCACCTGCGGCCAGCTCACGGCGTGGCGGCCCCCCGGGTTCGGGGCCCATCTTAGCCCCGTCGTCCGCCGCGGGGCCCGCTTTTCACCACGCGGTCAGCGGTCCGCGGGCTGCGTCTTCACCGCCCCGCGCAGGTTCAGCGCGGCCAGCCCCACCTGCAGCGCGATCAGGGCGTAGGCACCGTCGTGCCAACCCCACGCCGTCCACAGGACGTTGCTCGACAGGAACGCCCAGAAACCCCAGTTCCGGCGAAAGCGGCGCCGCGACGCGACGAGCCAGGCCCCGAGCAGCGTGACGACCATCGCCGGCCACTGCAGGAGGTCGATCCAGTCCCCGCCCACACCGGCCTCAGCGGCCCGGCCGCGGCGGGAACGCCGCCTTGCCGCCCGACGCGGCGCGCGGGCCGCCCGCGCGGTACCAGCGGTACCCGGACGCTTCGAGCGCGACGCGGTGCCGGCCGAGCGCGTCGGCCCGGCTCCCGTCGGCGACGAGGAGGTTCTCCAGCCGCTCGAGGCCGGCGCCTTCCAGGCGCACCCGTACCTCGTGCGGTTTCTCGTCGAAGTTGTGCAACGTCACCACGGTGCTGCCGTTCCAGTCGTAGCGCAGCGCCAGCACGTGCGGGGACCCGGTGGCGAGGATCTCGTAGCTGCCCCAGCCGACCTCGGGGCACATCTTGCGCAGGCGGATCATGCGCATCGTCCAGCGCAATAGCGAAGCGGGATCGCGCTCTTGGCGATCGACGTTGACGTGGCGGTAGCCGTACGCGCCCGCGTCGATGACCGGGTGCACCGTCCGCGCCGCGCGCGAGAAGCCGCCGTTGGCGGCGTCGGACCACTGCATCGGCGTGCGCACCGCGTCGCGCTCGTTCAGCCGCAGGTCCTCGCCCATCCCGATCTCGTCCCCGTAGCGCACGACCGGCGTGCCGGGTAGCGCGAACACCATGCTGTGCGCGAGTTCCTCGCGCGCGCGGTCGCCGAGCATCGACGACAGCCGGCGCCGGATGCCGCGCCCGTACAGCTTCATCCCGGGATCCGGGCCGAACCGCGCGAAGACGGCCTCGCGCTGCACCTCGTCGAGCCGGCCAAGGTCCAGCTCGTCGTGGTTGCGCAGGAACTGCGCCCACTGCGCGGCCGGCGGGATCCGCCGCGTCGCGCGCAGCGCCCGCGCCAGCGGCCGCGCGTCCCCGCTCGCGAGCGCGTAGAACAGGTGCTGGTTGACGAAGAAGTTGAACATCATGTGGATGCCGGTGAAGTAGCGGCGCGACTCGCGCGGGAGGACGTTGGCCTCCCCGAGGAGCACGGCGTCGCCGCGGCGCCACTGCAGGAACTCGCGCATCTCGGCCAGGTACTCGAACTTCAGTTCCGGCTTGCCGCCCCGCGGGTCGGGGTGCTCGATGATGAACGGCACCGCGTCGACCCGGAAGCCGTCCACGCCCAGCTCCAGCCAGTAGCCGATGATGCGGCGAATCTCGCGCCGCACCTCCGGGTTGTCCATGTTGAGGTCGGGCTGGAACTCGTAGAAGCGGTGGAAGTAGTAGGCCCCGGACTGCTTGTCGCGCGTCCAGGTCGACTTCTGCACGCCGGGGAAGACCATCCCCTTGTTCCAGTCCGGCGGCCGCTTCTTCGACCAGATGTACCAGTCGCGGTGCTTCGACTCGTTGCCGCCGCGCGCGTCGCGGAACCAGCGGTGCTCGTCCGACGTGTGGTTCACGACCAGGTCGATGATGATCTTCAGCCCGCGGCGCCGGGCCTGGTGCACGAACTCCACGAAATCGCCCGACGAGCCGTGGCGCGGGTCCACGCCGTAGTAATCGCAGATGTCGTAGCCGTTGTCGCGGTTCGGCGTCGGCTGGAACGGCGCGAGCCACAGCGCGTCGACACCGAGCGCCTCGAGGTAGTCCAGCCGGGAGATCAGGCCCTGGAAGTCGCCGACCCCGTCGCCGTTCCCGTCCATGAACGTCTCGAGGTCGAGGCTGTAGATCAGGGCGTTCTTGTACCAGAGGTCGCCGAGCATCGCGCGCCGTTTCGCGGGGCCGGGGCGGCGCGGGCGGCGGCCGCGGCGAGGTTCACCGGCGAGGATAACGTGGACCGCGCCCGGCAGCCCGCGCTCAGCGCGGCAGCGGGACCTCGGCGTACCAGCCCTTCTCGGCCAAGCGGGTCCCGTACGACCGCGACAGCTTCTGCACCAGATCGAGGATCTCGCGCCCGCGCGCCGAGTTGGCGAGGCGCGGCACGCCGTACAGCGGCCCCTCGTCGTCGATCGTCACCGGCAGAAGCTCGATCCGCCGCAGCTGGTTCTCGCGGACGGTGAAGCGCGCGAGGATCCCCTCGAACGTCCGGGGGTGGTCGCGGCGGTCCCAGACCGAGAGGTTGGTCCCGCGCTCGATCTCGCCGTCGCGCTGGTGCACGAGGTCGACCGGGATCTTGTCCGGCGTCCGGTACTGGTAGAGGAAGTTGGACAGGCTGTAGAAGATCGGCTTGCCCTTGTAGATCTCGATCCCGCGCAGGACGTGGGGTCCGCTGCCGAGGACCATGTCGGCCCCGGCGTCGATCGCGCGGCGGTACATGATCTCGTCGTTGGCGGGCGTCGTGTCCTGGACGCCGTAAGCACGCTGGTGGCTCAGGTCGTGGTTGTGCAGCGAGACGATCACGAAGTCGTTGTGGCGCCGGGCGAGGGCGATGTCGTCCTCCATCGCCTTGACGTCGTCCTCCAGCGGGCCCTCGATCGCCTCGACCTTTCCGCCCTCCTTGGCCACCAGGATCGTCGCCGGGTCGATCGTCGCCAGGCACGGCGCGGCGGGATCGGCGCAGCGGAACTTCCGCGTCCAGTAGCGCATGTACGACAGGAGCGCGAACCTGGTCTTGCGGGACTGCACGCGCGTGGTGCCGGGCGCCCGGGCGTCGGCCAGCGTCAGCCCGGCCCCGGCGTACGTGATCCCGGCACGGTCGAGCGCCGCCAGGCAGTCGCGCAGCCCTTCCGGGCCGAAGTCCAGCGCGTGGTTGTTGGCCATGCTGACGAGGTTGATGCCGGTGGCGGCCAGCTCCCACGCGAACTCCGGGTCGGCGCGGAAGTTGTAGAACACGCGCTGCGCCTCGGGGTGGCTGTTCAGCGAGAACTCGAGGTTGCCGTAGGCCAGGTCGGCCTCCTGCATGATCCGCAGGAGCTGCCGGTGGTGCGGCTCGCGCAGGTTCGAGATCTGCTGGTTGAAGATCATGTCCCCGACCGCGGTGATGACGACGTCGCCCGGCTCCTCGCGCAACAGGCCGGTCACCCGCCCCGGCCAGTCGACCGCCTCTTCCACCGCGGCCGGGTGGATGCGGCGGCTGTAGACCGACTGCTCCTGGTCGAACGTCAGCCGCGGCGTGTCGGGCGTGCCGGCGAGCGGAACGGCCGCGGCGAGCAGGACCGTGACGAGGGCCAACCGGCGATTGATCATTCCGTCCTCGCGGGGGCGGGCGCGATCGGCGCGCGCTTGACGATGTCGTAACCCTCGCCCGGCAGCAGGATGTGCACGCGCAGGTCGTGGACGCCGAGCAACCCGCCGCCCCTGGCAGACTCGCGCGCCACGCGCGCGCCCGAGGCGTCGAGGACCATCACCGAGCGCGTGCCGAGCACCTCGAACGTGTCGTCGGGACGGACCCAGATCGCGGTGTCCTCGTCGACCCCCACGCCGAGCAGGTCCGGCCGCTCGAGGATCACCGAGAGCAGCCGGTTCTCGCGCTGGCGGGCGATGAAGTGCTGGTCCACGATCACGCCGCGGAAGAACCCCAGCCCACGCGTCAGCTCGACGCTGTCGTCGCGGATGACGGTGAAGTCGCCCTCGCCGGTGATCATCAGCGCGCTCTGGCAGGCGGTGCCGGCCGATGTCCCGCCGACGACGGCGCCGTGGGCGTGGGCCGCCGCGATGGCGTCGCCGAGCGGCGTGTCGAGCAGCGCGCGCGTGATCCGCGCCTGGTCCCCGCCGCCGAAGAAGATCCCGCGCGCCGCGGCCGTCGCCTCGACGAACGCGGGGCGCGCCGCGTCCTCGCGGGTCTTGACGTCCAGGACCCGCGCGTTGGCGCAGCCGAGTTCGTCCTGGAACAGCTTGGCGTAGTACTCCGCGGCGTCCACCTCTTCCGAGGCCGTCGGCAGCACCACGATCGGCGCCGCCGGCCCGCCCGCCAGCTCGATGAACTTGCGCATCGCGGCGTCCGGTTTGTCGCCCCCGCCGACGAGCACGAGGTGGCCGCGGGAAACCGGTGCCTGGGCCAGCAGCGGCTGGCCCAGGCACGCGAGCGAGGCAACGAGGAGCGCCAGCAGCCGGTTCACCGGTCTGCCTCCAGTTCCGGCGCCGGCGCCCGCCCGCTCAGAACGACCAGCGAACGCCGGCGCGAAGCTGGCGCGGCGTTTCGAGCTGGTACTCGTCTTCGAAGTTGCTGGCCTTGAAGCAGCGTCCGTCCTCGATGTAGCAGTTGCCAAAGCGGTCGTAGATGTCGAGCACCGTGTCCTTGTCCAGGACGTTGAATGCCTCCAGCGACGTCGTCAGCGACATCCCGCGCGGCAGCTTGGTCGTCCAGGCCACTCGCAGGTCCAAGAGGTGGCGGTCCGGGAACTGCTCCGAGCCGCGCGGCACCAGGTTGATGTCGCGCCCGATGCTGGCGTTGTAGCCGTAGTCGCCGAGGTCGCGCACGCGGCCGTACGGCGTCCAGTACCAGCCCGACAGGTACGTGTAGTTCCCGCCCACTTCGAAGCCCTTGGGCAGCAGGTACGACGCCGTCAGCTTGTACTCCCACTCGCTGAACGCGTAGTCCATGTTGCCGTCGTTGTTGTAGAAGCCGTTCTTGTCGCGCCACTCGTCGGCGTAGCCGTTGTTCTTGGCGATGTTCCCGTCGAGATCGGTCCAGACGAGCGAGCTGCGCAAGGACCAGCTGTTGGCCAGCCGCTTCTCGTAGCGCAGCACCACCGACTGGAAGTCGCGGTAGGCGCCGTTGTCGGTCGTCAGCACGAACTCCGGCGGCGACAGCAGGGCGTAGACCGGGAACTTCCCGCCGTACGGGTTGTCCAGCTTGGTCACGAGCTTGTAGTCGTTGTTCGTGTTGATCATCGCCATGATGTGGCGGAACCGGCGGTCGATCAGGTCCAGTCCGAGGACATGGTTCGTCCCGAGTTGCTGCTCGAAGGTCAGCACGCTCTCGTCCACGTACGGGTGCTCGTCGGTGTTGCCCATCTTGGCCTGGATCAGCGTCGGCTCGTCGCAGTCGTCGTAGGCCAGCGTGTCGTAGTTCCAGTAGCAGTCCTGGTCCGGGATCACCGCCTTGCCCGAGCGCTCGCGGTCGATCATGTAGGTGTAGAACTTCTCGTGGTAGCGGCCCCAGTGGAACTTGATCGCGCTGTGGGCATCGCCCCGCACGTCCCAGATGACGCCGAAGCGCGGGTCGAGGTAGTTCACGTCGTAGACGTTGTCGTTACCGTTCTGCCAGCCGGCCTTGTAGGTGCCGAAGCGCAGCCCGGGGTTCAGCGTCACCCGCCCGATCCGCAGCGTGTCCTGGGCGTAAAACGCGAGCCCCTGGTAGGTCAGGGCCTCGTCGTACTCGCCCCATCCGCGCTCGACGTAGTACGGCCCGCACGTCGGGTCGTCGAAGTAAGCGCCGAGGGACTCGCAGTCACCGGACCAGTCGTAGTAGGTGAAACCGCCGTTGCGCAGCCACTGGTCGGACGACGAGGCGTCCTCGTACGTCAGGCCGATCTTGAACGTGTGCGAGTCGTTCTTGCCGAACAGGTCCTGCTTGAACACGCTGAGCGAGGAGTCGAGCGTCACCACGTGGCGGTGGTTGATCTCGCGGATGTCCTGGTTGACCCAGGCGTAGCCGGTATCCTCGTCGATGCGTCCCGGCGTGTCGAACCCGTTGTAGGGGAAGTAGTCGTCCCGGCCGTCGTAGCCGGTGAGCTTCATGTTCAAGAAGTAATCGCTGCTGAGGTACGAGTCCCAGTGCAGCGCGAACGACACGCCCGGCGCGTCCTGCTTGGAGCTGGCCTCGGGCAGCGTGTAGCGGCTGACCCCGCGGCGCTCGTGCTTGACGCCGTCCCACTCGCCGACGAAGGTGAAGCGGTTCTTGTCGCTCGGCTGCCAGGTGAGCTTGCCGAGGAAGCGCGGGATCGTGCGCTCCGAACTTTCGACGGCCTTGAACGACGTCGAGGTCTGCTTCCAGTACTCGCCCGAGACGAAGTACCACAGCTTGTCCTTGATGATCGGGCCGCCGAAGCTCACGGCGAGGTCGCTGAACTTGTACTCCTCGCGCGAGTCCGGATCGGGGTCGTTGTCGGACGACCACGATTCCGGCTGGTAGTAGTACTCGACCTCGCCCCGGAACTCGTTGCCGCCGGACTTGGTAACGGCGTTGATGATGCCGCCGGTGTAGCCGCCGTACTCGGCGTTCGCGCCGAGCCCGCCGACCTGGATCTCCTGCATCCACTGGATCGCCGGCAGCACCCAGTGCTGGCCCGCTCCGGCGTCGGCCACGTTCACACCGTCGATGGTGTAGGCGTTCTGGCCCTCGCTGGTGCCGCCGTAGGCCAGCATCGCGCTGCCGCTCGAGGCCGTGTAGGCCATGTTGACGCCCGGCGCGGTGCCGATGACCTGGTAGTAGTTGCGCGGGATCGGCTGCATCTCGATGTAGTCGAGGTCGAACTTGGTCGAGACCGTGTTCTCGGAGATGCTGATCGTGGGCGCCGCGGCGGTGACCGTGACCTCCTCGGTGACCTCCACCAGCGGCAGGGTCATGTTCACGACCAGGGACTTGGCGGCCCAGATCCGCAGCCGCTCCTGGCGCACCGGGTTGTAGCCGGCGAGCTGCGCCTCGATGGTGTAGGTTCCGGGCGGCAGCGACGGGAACCGGTACACGCCGTTCGCGTCCGTCACCGACGACGCCTGTCCCGACACCAGCGCGTTGGACGACACGATGACGGTCACGCCCGTCAGCGGCGCCCCCTTGTCGTCCTTGATCGTGCCGGCGACGCTGCCGCTGATCGTGGTCTGCGCCTCCGCGGGGAGCGCCCAGGCCAGCAACACGATGACCAATGCCACACCTGCCAAGATCCGCATACGTCCTCCCCGGAGCCCCGGTCCGGTCACCCCGTCTTCCCTTGCCTGTTTTCCTTGGCCCTCATCGCGGCGACGAGGGCGTTCCCTGCGGTCTGGATGTGCTGCTGCACGGCGCGCTCGGCCCGGTCCGGATCGCGCGCGGCCAGCGCGGCGACGATTTCTGCGTGCTCCGCGGCGTCGGGGTCGTCGCGGCCCGGCACCGACAGCGCCGCCACGCCCGGCACGTTGCCCCACAACATCGTGGGGAACGCGGCCCACAGCTGGGCCAGCGTGCGGCAGAGGAACGGCCGGCGGGCGGCCTCGACGATCAACAGGTGAAAGCGCCGGTTGAGCTCGCGGTACTCCGCGAGATCGCGCGGCGTCTCGCAGGCGCACATCCGCGCGTGCAGCGAGCGCAGTTCCTCGATGTCGTGAACCGAGATCTGCTCCGCGGCGAAGCGCGCGGCCCGGCCCTCGACGTGGAACCGCGCGGTGTACAGGTCCTCGACGTCGGCGGGCGAGAAGCTGATGACGCGCACGCCGCGGTAAGGCGCGTGCTCGACGAGGCCCTCGGCCGCGAGCTGCTTGAACGCCTCGCGCACCGGCGTCTGGCTGACGCCAAAGTCGCGCGCCACCTTCTCTTGTCGCAACCATTCGCCCGGCGCGAGGCGACCGTCGAGGATTTCGGACCTCACGCGCTCCGCGACCCACTGCCGGAGTTGCCGGGGAGACCCAACCCGATCGCGCCCTTGACTGTACATAATGTTTTATGCACTCTACACGCACGATGACTTCCCGGTCAATAAACGAAAATCGCGCGAACTTCCCGGGGCCGCGCTGATGGCCGCCCCACCCCCGGAACTGGTCGACACCTTCCTCGAAGTTGCTCGTATCGAAGGTGTTTCGGGAAACGAGCGGGTGGTCGCCGACCACATTCGCCGTGTCCTCGAGGACCTCGGGATGGACGTCCGGGAGGACGATGCCGCCCGGGAGTCCGGCGGGAACTGCGGCAACCTCGTGGCCCGTGCCGGGACCGGCGGCGCGTTCGCCCTCATGTCGCACATGGACACGGCCCGGCCCTCGGGCCAGAGCCGGGCGATCGTCCACGCCGACCGCATCACGTCGGACGGGACGACCGTGCTGGGCGTGGACGACCGGGCCGGGATCGCGATGCTGCTCTACGCCGCGCGGCAGGTCCTCGCCCACGGGCGCGGCCGGCGCGATTTCACGCTGGCGTTCACGGTGGCCGAGGAGTCGTCGCTGGCCGGCTCGCGCACGATCCGCTTCGAGCCGCCGACGAAGATGGCGATCCTGTTCGACTCGTCGCTGCGCCCGGGCAACTTCATCGCGCGCTCGTTCGGCTGCCAGAGGCTGTGGATCAAGGTCCACGGCCGCGCCTCGCACTCCGGAATCGCGCCCGAGAAAGGCATCGACGCCATCGCCGTCGCCGCGCGGGCGATCGCGCGCCTGCCGCTGGGCCGGATCGACGCCTCGACCACGTCCAACATCGGCATGATCCAGGGCGGGCTCGCCGTGAACGTCGTCCCGGAGCAGGTCGCGCTCGACGCCGAGGTCCGCTCGCTGGCCAAAGAGCGCGTGGACGAGATCGTCGGCGTGTTCGGGTCGACGTTCGAGGACGAGGCGGCGCGCGCCGGCGCCCGCGTGACGTTCCGCGCCGAGTGGGACTTCGAGTCGTACGCCGTGGACGAGTCGAGCGAGCTGTACCGCCGCGTGGCGACGGCGCTGCGCGCGGTCGGCCTCGAGCCGACCCCGCAGGTCTCGGCCGGTGGTTCCGACGCGAACTCGCTCAACGCGCGCGGCATACCGGCGATCAACCTCGGCATCGGGGCGCAGAACCCCCACGGCAACGACGAGTTCATCCTGCTCGACGACCTCGACAAGGGCGCGGCGATCGCGCTGGCGCTTCTGTCCCAGGCCCGAGGGCGATGACGACGCCGCGGTTCCGGATGCCGCACACGCTGGTGATCGTGGGCGGCCTCGTCGCCGTGGTGCTCGTGATGACGTGGATCGTCCCGTCCGGCACCTACGAGCGCGCGGAGAAGGACGGGCGGCTGGTGACGCTGCCCGGGACCTACCAGCCGGTCGAGAAGGACTACCTCGGTCCGCACTGGCTCCTGACCGCGCCGCTCAAGGGGTTCGTCGACGGGGCGCTGATCATCGGCTTCCTGCTCGTCATCGGCGGCGCGTTCAGCGTGATCCAGGCCACCGGCTCGATCGAGTTCGCGATCAAGCGCGTCACCGCCGCGCTGACCGCGCACCCGTTCCTGGAGAAGCTCACGATCCCGGTGCTGATGGTCATCTTCTCGCTGGCCGGCTCGGTGTTCGGCATGGCCGAGGAGGTGATCCCGTTCGTGCTGATCTTCGTGCCGCTCGCCTTGTCGCTGGGGTACGACTCGATCGTCGGCGTCTCGATCCCGTTCCTCGGCGCGGCATCCGGTTTCGCCGCCGCGTTCTTCAACCCGTTCACGGTCGGCATCGCGCAGGGGCTGACCGGGCTGCCGTTGTACTCCGGGCTGGGCTACCGGCTGCTGACCTGGGTCCTCGGCACGACGCTGATGATCACGTGGGTCATGCTCTACGCCCGGCGCGTCAAGCGCCGCCCGGAGTCCAGCCCGGTCTACGACATCGACCGGGCGCGCGAGGACCACGCCGCGTTCGCGGCCGGCGACGCCGGGCCGTGGACGCGCGGCCACGTCGCCGTGCTCGCGCTGTTCGCCCTCAGCATGGGGCTGTTGGTCTGGGGCATCCTCGGCCACGCCTGGTTCATCGAGGAGATCGGCGCGCTGTTCCTGGCGATGGGCCTCGTCATCGGCGCGGTCGCCGGCCTGCGGCCGAGCGCGATCGCGACCAGCTTCCTCGCCGGCGCGCGCGACATGGTCGGCGTGGCGCTGATCATCGCCTGCGGCCGCGCGCTGTTGATCCTCGCCCGCGAGGGGCAGGTCCTCGACACCGTCCTGTACGCCAGCTCGATGGCGGTCTCGGGCATGCCCAAGGTCGTGGCGGCGCAGATGATGTTCGGCGTGCAGTCGGGGATCAACTTCTTCATCCACTCCGGCACGGCACAGGCGGCGCTGACGATGCCGATCATGGCGCCGTTGGCCGACCTGGTCGGCCTGACCCGCCAAACGACGGTCTACGCCTTCCAACTCTGCGAGTTCATCAACCCGATCCTGCCGACATCGGCCGTGACGATGGGCGTTTTGGGCATGGCGCGCATCCCGTGGGACCGCTGGGCCCGCTGGTTCCTGCCGCTGATGCTGGCGCTGATCGTGCTCAGCCTCGTGCTCCTGGTCCCGCCGGTGCTCTGGCACTGGGGACCGTTCTGATGCGCGGCCCCGCGCTGGCGCTCTTCGTCGCCGCGTTCGTGGCCGGCGGTTGCGCGTCGGCGCCCCGCCCCGCGGGCTCGCCGGCGCCCCCGCTGGCCGTCATCGACGCCCACGTGCACACGCGCTTCGACGGCCAGCCGGACGCCAGCACGGCGCTGTACACGCGCGAGGGCCTGGCGGCCGAACTGCGCGCCAACCACGTCGTCGGCGCGGTCGCGATGGACCACGCGGGGCAGCCGTTCGAAGACCTCGTGGACCTCGGCGTCGTGCACTGCCTCGGCATCGGCGAGTCGATCGACCCGGGTGCGCTCGACGTCGCGCTGGCGACCGGCAATTACCGCTGCATCAAGATCTACCTCGGCTACGTCCAGCGCTTCGCGTACGACCAAGCGTACGAGCCGGTCTACCAGCTCGCGCGCCGGCACCGCGTCCCGGTCGTGTTCCACACCGGCGACACCGACTCGGCCGGCGCCAAGCTCAAGTACGCCGATCCGCTGACGATCGACGAGGTCGCGGTGGACCACCCCGACGTGACGTTCGTGCTCGCGCACGCCGGCAACCCGTGGATCGAGTCGGCGGCCGAGGTCGCCTACAAGAACCTCAACGTGGTCATCGACGGCTCGGCGTTCGTCATCGGCGATCTGGACCGGCTGCCGCCGGAGACGATCGAGGAGTACGCGGTGCGGCCGATCCGCTGGATCTTCGGCTACGTCGGCGACCCACGGAAGCTGATGTTCGGCACCGACTGGCCGCTGGTCCGGATCGCGCCCTACCTGCGCGCGTTCCAGCGCGCGGTCCCGCGCGAGCACTGGCGGGCCGTGTTCCACGACAACGCCGCCCGCGTGTACGGATTCGACGCGCGTCCCTGACGCGGAGGTGTCCCGATGCGCTCACGATGCGTCGCCCGTCCGGGCGCCCTGCTGCTCCCGCTCGTGGTCCTGTCCGCCGTCGCGGCCGCGGCCCAGCCGCTCCCCGAGAACCCCCGCGAGCTGACCGCCACCGTCTCCTACCCGCGCCTGCAGGAGTTCCTGCGCACGATCGACGGCCAGGGCCCGGTGACGGTCGCGGTCGAGGGCCAGACGGCGCAGGGCCGCTCGCTCTACCTCGTCCACGCCGCGCGGGGCGCGGCGCCGCGCTTCCGGATCCTGTTCTACGCCCAGCAGCACGGCGACGAGGTCTCGGGCAAGGACGCCCTTTTGTTCCTGCTGCGCGACATCGCCCGCGACCCCGCGCTGCTGCCGGCCGACGTGGACCTGTGGGTCTTCCCGATGATGAACCCCGACGGCGCGGAGGCCGGGACCCGCCGCAACGCCGCCGGCGCCGACCTCAACCGCGACCACATCGTGCTCGAACAGCCCGAGACGCAGGCTCTGCACCGCGTGGCGCGCCGGGTCCGGCCGCACCTCGCGGTGGACTGCCACGAGTTCCTGCGCGACAGCGACGAAAGGCGCGAGCGCGGCTGGCTGGCCTGGCCCGACATCACGATGGATAGTCTCAACAACCCGCTGTTCGACCCGGCGGTGATCGCCGCCGCCCAGCGCTGGGTGGACGAGTCGGCGGCCGTCGAGGCCGCGGCCGGGCACCCGTTCCTGCGCTACAGCGTCGGCGGCCTGCCGCCCGACGACGAGCAGCGGCACTCGGCACCCGACATCGACAGCGGCCTGAACGCGATCGGAATGTACGGCGGCATGTCGTTCATCATCGAGGCCGCCGCGCGCCGCGGCGCCGACACCCCGGCCAACGAGTTGGCCAGCCGCATCGACGCCTACCGCGTCCTGCTCGGGCGCTTCGTGCGCGAGGCGGCGCAGCGCGCGGCGGACTTCGCGGCGGTCGAGGCCGCGCGCGAGCGGTCGCTGCCGGCGTTCCTGCCGACCAACTACCTGTGGGTCAACCCGGGCCTGACCGTCACCGAGTTCCCGGTGCTCGAACGGGCGACCGGCCGCACGCTCTTGATCCCGACGCCGAACATGATGACGACGATGGCGGTGAAGAAGTCCGTGCCCACGCCGCTGGCCTACGCGGTCGAGCCCGCCGCCGCCGGGGAGTTCGCCGCGCTGCTCGACCGGCATGGCATCCCGTTCGAGCGACTCGCCGGGCCGCGGACGGTCACGGCCGAGCGCGCGACGCTCTTGCGCGTCGAGAACGAGTTCGACGAGATCTACTCGCGCTACGAGGGGCGGCAGATCGTCCGCCGCGAGCGCCCCGCGACCGAGGAGCTGCCGGCCGGCACGCTGTGGGTCCCGTTGCGGGGCGAGGCCGCGCTGCGCGCCGCCCTCGTCCTCGAGCCGTCGTCGATGTACGGCCTGTACCAGTACCCGCGCTTCCGCAAGCTCGTCCCCGCGGACGGCGCGATCCCGGTCCTGCGCATCGTCCCGTGAGTGGACAGGCGGCGCACAAGACCACACCATGTCCCGGGACGGACCGGGGCCGACGATGCCGCAGACGCCACACCAGCGCGGAGCCAGCCTGATGCGAAACGTCCTCCTGTTTTTCGCCATCATCGCGGGCTGGATCGTCCTCCAGCGCTGGGTCCTGCCGTGGCTCGGGGTTCCCACCTGAATGTCGCGCTCCTGCGAGCTCCCCGGTCGGGCGAGCCAGGCCGAGACCCCGCGCACCGAGCCGCCCCGCTAGGAGCCTGTCCGGGGCGGTTGATCGCCCCGCTCCATTCACCCGATCATCCCCGGTCGCACGGAGGGTGGAGGCCCGCATGGACTCGACGACGACCGCAACGGTCAGCCGGCCGCGCCGGGACCTGCGCGCGCGGATCGGCGCCGCGTTCGGGGTCACCCGCGAGTCGCGCGCGGAACTCCTGGCCCGGGCCGTGGACAAGCCCGCCGACGACGCGGCCACGTACTGGTTCCTGCTGGCGGTCTCCACCGGGATGTCGACGCTCGGGCTGGTGCTCGGCAGCGGCGCGGTCGTGATCGGCGCCATGCTCGTGGCCCCGCTGATGACGCCGATCGTGGAACTGGCGCTGGCGCTCCTCGTCGGGGCGTCGTACTTGCTCCTGCGCTCGCTCGTGCGCATCGGCGTGTCGGTCGTCTTCGTCGCCGGCACCGCGGCCCTGATCACGCTGGCGCTGCCGCTGCAGGAGCCGACCGCGGAGATCCTCTCCCGCACCCACCCGACCGTGCTCGACCTGTTGATCGCGGTCTTCTGCGCGCTGGCGGCCGGCTTCGCCGTCTCGCGGGCGTCGTCGAGCGCGATCGCGACCGCCTCGGGCACGGCGATCGGCATCGCGCTCGTGCCGCCGCTGTGCGTCCTGGGCTTCGGCATCGGCACGCTCGACGCCGAGATCGCGGGCGGCGCCCTGCTGCTGTTCATCGCCAACTTCTGCGCGATCCTGCTGTTCGCGGGGGCGTACTTCTGGTTGGTCGGGTTCGAGGCCCTGCCGCCCGGCGCCCTGCACGACCGCGCGCCCGGCGGCGGCCCGGTGACGGCGCTGCTCGACCTGCTGGCGGACGCCGTCGACCGCGGGCTGCGCTCGCGCTGGCACATGGTGTTCCGCGTCGGCGTGCCGCTGCTGTTCTTCGCCTCGATCGCCACGCCGCTGACGACCGCGCTGCAGGAAGTCTCGTGGCAGGTCCGCACGCGGGCGGGCCTGAGCCGGATCCTCGCCGCCGACCCGCTGCTCGCGGACGCGATCAGCTCGTCCGCCTCGGTGGTCGGCGGCCACGTGTCGGTCTCGGCCGTCGTGGTCGGCACGCCCGAGCAAGCCGCGACTGCCACGGAGCGCATCGCGCCGCGCATCGCCGCGCTGGCCGGCGTCGTGCCGGACGTGCTGGTCCGGCCGGTGGCGCAGGCGGCCGACGCGCCGCGCAAGGTCGAGGTCGAACCGGCGCCCGAACCGTCCACGGCGCTGGCGATGCTGCGGGCCCGCGTGGCCGAGACGGTCCGCGAGGCGTGGCCGGTCGACGAGGCGGGGGATATCGCCGACCTCGCGCTCGAGATCCCGGCCGCGGGCCCGCCGCGCGTGCGCGTCGCGCACTGGGGCGACCCGGTCGGCCCGGCCGCGGAAGCCGCGCTGGCCCGCGCGGCCTCGTCCCGCCTCGGGTTCGAAGTGCGCGTGCTGGGGGTCGCCCTGGCGGAGGAGCCGGTGGTGGCCGATCCCCGCGCGACGGCGGCGTGGATCGCGTCGCTGCGGGAGACGATCGCCCGCGTGCGGGACGTCGAGAGCGTCGCCCTCTGCGCCACCGTCCCCGCGCGGAGTCGCTGGCGCGACGAGGTCGTGGCGCTATGCGCCGCGCTCCCGCCGCCGCGCGTCACGGTGGACGAGGGCCGGGCCTTGTCGTTCCGCCTCGGCAGCGGCGGATGTGCCGGCGATCAAGCGCTCAGCGGATCTGCCCCAGGTGCTGGACACGCGCCAGGACCGCCCGCGCCGTCGCGCTGAGCCCGTCCGGGTCGATCGCGGCCTCGACCTGCCGCGCCGCGGCTTGCCGGTCGAACAGCTCCTCCCGGTCCGCGGAGGCCAGGTCGGCCCACGCCGGTGACGCCAGCACGCGGCCGAAGCTGTCGCGCTCGCGGAAGGCGCTCGTCGCCGCTTCCAGCAGCAGCTCCCGGTCGTCGTTCATCGCAGGTGCTCCTGCAGGCGCACGCCCTGGCGCTCCAGGCACTCGGCCAGGGCGCGCCGCGCACGGGCGACGTTCTGCACGAACGTGTTGACCTGCATGCGCAGCTCGCGCGCGAGGTCGCGGTCGGCGCGCCCGCTGATGCGGGCCAGCAGCGCCTGGCGCGGCTTGCCGGGCAGGCGCTCGAAGCACTGCTGGATCAGGCCGCGCAGCCCCGGGTCGGGCCAGCGCGGCGTGACGTCGACGAGTTCCTCGCCGAGGTCTTCGATCCTTTCCGTGCGCGAGGAGCGCCGCAGCTCGTCGAGGGCCAGGTTCCTCGCCATCCGGATCGCCACGCGCATTGAGGCGTTCTCGCGGTCGTCGAGGTCCAGCTCCCGCGCCAGCGTCCACATTCGCAGCAGGCACTCCTGCAGCACCGCCTCGACGTCCACCGCCCGCGCGAAGCTGCGCAGCGAGCTGCGCAGGCTCGCTTCGCACAGCTGGACCCAAGAGGTGAAGCCGGACTGGCTTCCCTCCTGGGTCCGCCGGTACGCCGCGTCGATCGGGGTCACGTCACGATTTCCAGCTTGATCGTCTCGCCGCCCTGCTCCCACGTGACTAGGTGCGCCGGCGGCCACGGCCCGGTGCTTGCCCGGCGCAGCACGAGAATCGCCGTCAAGCCGGCGGCGTACTCCCCCGACCGGCTCGAACTTCCGTCGACGAAGGCCTCGACCGCCGGCTGTCCCGGGACGTGCAGGTGAACCACGGAACCCGGCCGCGGCGGGCGGAAACCGTGGTGGGGCAAGTCGAACTCCAGGACCAGCAACCTGTCGTCCTCGTGGACGACACGGGCGCGGACGCGCTGCATCCACAGGCGCGCCGGTAGGGCCTGAAAGTGATCTTCTGGGTATGCGTGGTAGACGTCGGGGCTGGCTGGGCGGCAGGCCGCGAACTCGACAATCATCGGCCCCGCCTCCAAGCCCAGGCCTTCTGCCGACACGCCGGCCGGCAGCTCGACGTCCATCCGGTAACGCCGCCGCGGCTCACGCGGGTCCACCGACGGCTCCTCCGCCACCGCGACGAGGCTGGTCCGCCGCGTGACGATCCGGTGCCGCAAGCCGAGGGTCTCGATCTCGTTCTCGACCCGCTCGTTGCGGCCATTCGACGCGGCGAGCTTCATTTCCAGGTCCTCCACCGCCTCGCGGCCGAACAGCGCCCCGATCGGCAGACCGCACGCGTCCATGGACTTCGCGGGGACCGCCAGCGAGCGGGCCCACGGCTCGGCGGAGCCGGCCAGGCGGCCTCGCACCTCGACCTCGCCGCCGCGCGCGTGCAGGTTCACGACGGCGACCAGCGGCTGCCCGGCCATCACGTCGCGCGGACGCGCCGGCGCGACCGCCCGAACAGCGGCTCCGCCGATCGTGATGTCGGTCAACACCGGCCCGACCGTCGCCCGCAGCAGTTGCGCGGCCGCGTCGTCGGCCGAGCGCTCGTCGTCCACGACGACCTCGATGCCGCGGCCGGCGCGCGCCCCGCCGCGGGTGAGCGTCCGGTTCGGCGCCGAGCCGACCGCCACCGCGTGCAGCCGGCAGCTCGCCGGCAGCCCGCGGAGGATGTTCTGGACGACCTGCCGCTCGAAGCCGATCTGCCCGTCCGTGACCAACAGCACCTGCCGCTGCGCGTCCTCGCGCAACGGCGCGAGCGCGCGCGCGATCGCTTCCGCCATCTCCGTCGCGCCCGAGGCCTGGAGCGAGTTCAACCGCTGAATGGCCTCCTCGACCTGCGCCGGCAGCGCGTGCGCCGGTCCCTTGACCAGCACGTGCACGCGGTGCGCGAAGGCCAGGATCTCGAACCTGTCACGCGAGGTGAGCCCGCCGAGCAGCATCCGCACCACGCGCTTCGCCAGTTCGAGCGGCTCGTCGCTCATCGAGCCGCTGGCGTCGATCAGCACCGTCAGGTCGCGCGGCAGCACCGGCGCCGCGTCCGCGGGCGGCGTCAGCGTGAGCAGCGCGTAGCGCCCGGCGTCCCCGGGCAGCCCCGGGCCTTCGACCAGCCGCGCGCCGACTTGCTCCTCCGCCGCACGCCAGAGCACGACCACGTCGCGGTCGAGCGGGCAGCCGCCGGGGAACGTGAGCTGGCACCCTCTTTCGGCGGCGCGCACGTCGATCGCGTGGCTCGGCGAGCGCGGCGCGAGCCGCCGCGGATCGCCGTCGCCCAGTTCCAGCGCGAGTTCCAGGCGCGCCGGGGTCCCGGCCGCGTCGGCGCGATCGACGTCGAGATCGCCCGCGTCCGGCACGCGACCCGGCGCCCCCTGGTAGCGCACGCCGACGACGGTGGGGAACCGGTACTCCCACTCGCACGCCGCTTCGGCGGAGCGCGCCCGGAACGCCAGCGGGTGCAGGACCCGCAGTTCGACGTCGACCTCGACGCCGGGCGGCAGGCTGCCGAGCTTCTGCACGAATGTGTCGGCCCGGCGCTGCTCGAACAGCCCGGCGGTGCGCCCTTCCAGCAGCGCCTTCGTGTACGCCGCGCGCGCGATCTCCAGGCTCTCGATCTCGCCGACGATCCGGCGTTCGCCGAGCCGGATCGTGTACCCGAGCACCGCGGCCTCGGCCGGCAGCGGCATCGTGTACACCACCTCCAGCGGCTCCGGGTACGGATTCGCGAAACGCTGCACCAGGACCGTTTCGGCCAGCCCCCCCGCGGCCCGCGCCCGGATCTGCGCCGCCAGCAGCGGGTACGACTTCCCGTCCACCGCCACCAGCCCGTGTTGCCTTTCGGCCAACGCCGCTCGTGTCATCGCCGCCTCCTCGTGGCCGCCGCCTCGCGGCCTGCCACCTGGTCAACGGCGCAGGGTGCGGTTTGATGACAGTCGATCTCTCCCGCGGCTCACGCCGCCGGGCGAACAAGAAAATGACGAAGGGGCGTCCGGTTCGGGGGACGTGCCGGGCCGCGGGCCGGGCTGATGGTGGAGCCGATGGGGGTCGAACCCACGACCTCGTGACTGCCAGTCACGCGCTCTCCCAACTGAGCTACGGCCCCACGAACGCGACGGCCGGACCGAGCTTGCGGTCCGGCCAGCCCCGGAATGCTAGCGAACAGCCCCGGGAGTGTCAACGAACCATGCATTGCCGGGCCCGGGCCGCCGCACGAATGTCGGTTTCGTGAGGCTCTGGGGCACAGCGGGACGTGGTCTGCCGTTCCTGGCGCTCGCGGCCGCGGCGGCGCTCGGCTGCGCGGGTCCGCACGAACCCGGCCGCGCCGCGGCTCTTCCGCCGCTGACCGCCGCGACCGAGTTGAACGACCGGCTCGGGTCCGACGACGTTCCGCTGCTGCTCGACACGCGGCCCGCCGCCCGGTACGGCGAGGCCCACGTCCCGGGGGCGGTCCCGTTCGATGCGCGGCGCGGGCTCGGGCCGGCCGGCGAGTTGGACGAGCCCACGCGCACGCGGCTGATGTCGCTGCTCGAGGAGAACCGCGTGCGCCGCGACTCGGCGGTGCTGGCGATCGACGACGGCAGCCGCGAGGGGTTCGCGCGCGCGGCGCTCGCCTGCTGGACGCTGGCCCTGGCCGACGTCCCGGGCTGCGCGGTGCTCGACGGCGGGATCGACGCCTGGCGCACCGCGGGCGGCAAGCCCGCGCGCGGCATTGAGACGCCCGCGGTCGCGGCGCCGGTGCCGGCGCCGGAGCGGCCGAAGCTCGCGCAGCGGCCGACCGCGCTGGCGGCGTTGGACACGGTGCGGCGCGCGACCTTCGAACCGGACACGCTGGTCATCGACGTGCGCGAACTGCGGGACGCGACCGAGATCCCGGGAGCGCTGCGCCTGCCGCTGTCGGCGCTGGTGGCGGGCACCGGCCGCGTGGACCCGGCGGCGCTGCGGAAGCGAGCGGCCGAACGCGGCCTGTACGCGGAGCGCTCGATCGTCGTCGTCGGCGAGAGCGCGGACGAAGCGGCCGCCGCCTGGTTCGCGCTCGCGCGCGTGGCCGGGATCCGCGGCGTGCGGGCGTTCGCGGGCGGGTTGCCCGCCTGGCGCGCGCACCCGCTGTACCCGCCCGTCGAGCAGAGCACCGCGGCGGGGAGTGTGAATCCCCGCCCCGGCGGCTAGAATCTCTCGCCCGCGGGCGCCTCGACGGGGCGCCCGCGCTTTCCGCAGGCGAGGATCCGCATGAGCGAAGTACGGGTGCGGTTCGCACCGAGCCCCACCGGCTACCTCCACGTCGGGGGCGCGCGCACGGCGCTGTTCAACTACCTGTTCGCGCGCAAGCACGATGGCACGTACATCCTGCGCATCGAGGACACCGACCGCGAGCGCTCGTCCGAGGAGCACGTCCGCGGGATCCTCGACGGCCTGAACTGGCTCGGGCTGGAGTGGGACGAGGGGCCGTACTTCCAGTCCGAGGGCCTGCCGCGGCACCGCGAGAACGCGCACCGGCTCCTGCAGGAGGGCAAGGCGTACCGCTGCTTCTGCCCGCCGGAGCTGATCGAGCGCAAGCGCAGGCTGGCCGAGGAGGAAGAGGGCCGGCCGTGGAAGTACGACCGCACCTGCCTGTCGCTCTCGCCGGACGAGGTGCAGGAGCGGCTCGCGGCGAACCAGCCGTTCTGCATCCGTTTCCTCGTTCCGCCGGGCGAGACGACGTTCGACGACTTCGTGCACATGCAGACGACGTTCCACCACGACGAGATCGAGGACTTCGTCCTGCTGCGCTCGGACGAGTCGCCGACCTACCAGCTGTCCGTGGTCTCGGACGACATCGAGATGCGCGTCACGCACGTGATCCGCGGTGACGATCACCTGTCGAACACGCCGAAGCAGATCCTGCTGTACATGGCGCTGGGCGCCGAGCCGCCGGTGTTCGCGCACCTGCCGCTGATCCTCGGCCGCGACAAGAAGCGGCTGAGCAAGCGGCACGGCGCGACCTCGGTGCTCGCCTACCGCGACCAGGGCTTGCTGTCGCCGGCGGTCGTGAACTTCCTGGCGCTGCTCGGCTGGGCCCCCGGAGACGACCGCGAGATCATGCGGCTGGACGAGATGATCGCGGAGTTCTCGTTCGAGGGCGTCGGCAAGTCGGGCGCGATCTTCGACACCGACAAGCTGCTGTGGATGTCGGGCCAGCACATGGAGCGCACCCCGGCCCACGAGCTGGTGCACCTGATCGAGCCGGAGCTGGCGGCACGCGGGGTCTGGCCCCCGCCGGGCGGGGCCGACCCGGCGGCGCAGCGGCGGCTGGAGACGATCGTCGACCTGGCCAAGGTGCGGCGAAAGACGCTGCACGAGTTGGCCTCGGACGCCGTGCGCTACCTCTCGGACGACGTGGAGATCGAGCCGGAGGCCGCGGCCAAGCACCTGCAGGGTGACGACCTGCGCGAGCGCGTGCTCGCCCTGCGCGAGGCGTTCGCCGCGGTGCCGAACTGGAGCGCGCCGGAGCTGGAGCAGGCGCTGCGCCAGACGGCGGAGCGACGGGGCGTCGCGGCGAGCAAGCTGATCCACCCGGCGCGCGTCGCGGTGCTGGGCGTGGCCGTCAGCCCGAGCCTGTTCGACGTGCTGGCCGTCGTCGGCCGCGACTCGGTGCTGCGCCGCATCGAGAGGCTGGCGAACGGAGTCTGACACCGCGGCGAACCGCTCACCCGCGGATCCGTTTCGAATCGCCATCATCGCGGAGAGGCGTCGCCGTCCCCGCGGCGCAACTTTTTTTTGATTTCTTGAGCTTTGAACGAGAGTTGTCATGTTGCGCCGTGCTATCATTGAACCACGCCGTGGGGGTTCGTCGTGTTCGACTTCTTCGTCCCTGCCCTCGAACTCGACCTGGAGCTGGATCCCGACTTCATCGGGTGCTTCGGCGTCGCCGAGAAGAGCGGGCCGACCCACGGCGGCGACACCGTCACCGGGTTCGACGAGTTGGTGGCCGAGTTCCGCCACGCGGGGAAGACCCGCCCCACCGCCGGCGCGGAGCGCCGGGAAGACGCGCGCGATAGGGCCGTGGCGGCGGCGGACCAGCTCGCGCTGACGCTCGCCGCGGCGCAGGAGCAGCTCACGCCGGCGC
Organism: Acidobacteriota bacterium; assembly: GCA_017994815.1. Taxonomy (GTDB): domain Bacteria; phylum Acidobacteriota; class Polarisedimenticolia; order J045; family J045; genus JAGOJY01. The sequence continues at coordinate 9,534 of JAGOJY010000042.1, read as the reverse complement.
TCGGCCGCGCGGCGGCGGCGTTCATCGACGGCCGGCACTGGGGAGGGATCGGTTTCTCGTCGCTCGAGGACCACGCCCGCGAGAACCTCGGGCGCTCGGCGCGGGCGATCCGCGGGCTGGCGGCGATCGGCCGCGCGATTGACTGCGCGCCGACATTCGCCGCCGCGGTGCGCGGCGACGACGGGCCGTGCCTCGGGCGCTCGAAGGTGCTGGCGCTGTCCGGGATCGTCAGCGAGGACAACGCCGCCGGCTGGGTCGCGCACGCGCGGCGCGTGACGGTCGAGCGGCTGAAGGCCGACCTCACCGCGGCGCGGCAGGCCGGCGGGTGCGCGCCGGCGATGGACGCGGACGACCCGGGCGCGCTGGCCCCGGCGACACCGCCGGTGGAGTTCGACCCCGAGACCGATCCCGACCCGCCGCGGGTGCTGTTCGAACTCGCGCTGCCGGCGCACGCGCTGGCCGCGTTCGACGAGGCGCGCGACCTGCACCGGCGGGTGTCCGGCGGCCCGACGCCTCTGGACGAGTTCGTGGAGGCGCTGGTCGCCGACGCCTGCGCCGGGAGCGAGCCGCCCGACCTGTCGCGGGCGCTGCTGCGCCGGGGCGAGCCGCGCCGGCTCCTGGAACAGACGCTGGCGCGGGTGACGAAGCACTGGAAGAAGCTGGACCTGCCGGGGTCGTTCCACCGCGCGCTGCGGCGCGCGCGGAAGATCACCGACCAGGCGGAATACCTGTTGCGCCGCGCCGGGACGGGCGGCGCCTTCGAGCTGCAGACCCAACTGCGGCTGCTGCTGCGGATCGAGGACCAGGCGCGCTACGCGCTGGGCCAGCTGCTGGTGGAGATGGAACAGCTCGGGGCGTGGTCGCGGCTGCACTTCCACGGCTCGGGGCACTACGCCGTCGAGCGGCTCGGCCTGTCGCGCACCACGGCCGAGGATTTGGTCTACCTGCACCGTGCGCTGCGGCGGTTGCCGAAGCTGCGGGCGGCGCACCAGTCCGGCCGGGTCGGGTTCGAGGCGGCGCTGGCGATGGCGCGGGCGCTCGGGCCGGGTCCGGTGGCGCCGGAGCGGGAGGCGGAGTGGCTCGCGCACGTGGAGCGCACGTCGATCAAGCGGCTGCGCGACGAGCAGCGCGAGCGGCGGCGGCGGTGCTGCGAGCACCCGGGCGAGACGGCGCGCCCGCTGCGGGACGAGGAGTGGTTCAACTCGTTGGAGCGCAGCCCGGGAGAGAGCCTGGCCCGGGTCTGGGAGCTGTCGCGCGCCGCGGCGAAGTCCGGCGCGGAGGACTGCAAGCTGCACCTGCGGCTCGGCCTCGAGCCGGCGGAGCTTCTGGCGGCGACGATCAACGACCGCACCCGGCGGCTGACGCGCCTCGTCGAGTCGGTGCCGTGGGACCAGGAGTGGCCCGACCCCGACCCGCCCGGTTCCGTCTTGGCGGCCCGGACTTTTTCCGCGCGCGCGCGGCGCGTCCCGGGCTGGGCCGGGCTGCTGGCGGTGCTCGAGGAGTTCGCGCTCGGCGCCGACCTCCCGGAGAACGTCAAACGCTCGTCCACGCGCAGCGTCCACGACCGCGCGGGGTACCGCTGCCAGGTCCCGGGCTGCACGCGGCAGTCCCCGCTGCACTGCCACCACGTGCAGTTCCGCGCGCAGGGCGGGCCGCTGGTGCCGGAGAACGAAACCTGCATCTGCTCGCGGCACCACCGCTTGCTGCACGACGTCCAGTGGCTGGCGGCGAAGGGCACCGAGCCGCTCGGCGTCGCCTGGCGCCTCGGCCCGCCCTTCTACGGCCGCTGGTACAACAACGAGCGCCGCCTCGACGAAAATTGGGACGGGGACAATGACGGCGTCGGTGATGACGACCTTCACCTCTGAGCCCTGACCTGCTCCCTGCCGTGCCCCGGGCGATGTCGCGTCGCGGGCCGCCGGCGGCGGCCTACAGTTTCTTCTGGATCTTGGCCCAGGTGTCGCGCAGGGTTACGGCGCGGTTGAAGACCGGGACGCCGGCGCGGCTGTCCGGATCGACGCAGAAATAGCCCTGGCGCTCGAACTGCACGCGGTCCCCCACGCCCAGCGTGGCCGCGAACGGCTCGAGCCGGCAGCCGTCGAGCACCTCGAGCGAGTTCGGGTTCAGGAACTCCTTGAAGTCGCGGCCGTCGCTTCCGGGCTCCGGCTCGGTGAACAGGTTGTCGTAGAGCCGGACCTCGGCCGCGATCGCGTGCGGGGCGGAAACCCAGTGCAACGTCGCCTTGGGCGAGCGCCCGTCCGGCGCCGAGCCGCCGCGCGTGGCCGGGTCGTAGGTGCAGCGCAGTTCGGTCACCTCGCCGGAACCGTCCTTGACCACGCCGGTGCAGGTGACCAGGTACGCGCCGCGCAGCCGCACCTCGCGGCCGGGCGCGAGGCGGTAGAACTTCTTCGGCGGGTCCTCGCGGAAGTCGTCGCGCTCGATGTACAAGACGCGCGAGAACGGCGCGCGCCGCGCGCCCATCGCGGGGTCCTCGGGGTTGTTGGTCAGCTCGAACTCCTCGACCTGCCCCTCGGGGTAGTTCTCGAGCACGACCTTCAGCGGGCGCAGCACCGCCATCACGCGCTGCGCGCGGCGATTGAGGTCCTCGCGCAGCGCGTTCTCCAGGAGGCTCAGGTCGACGGTGCTGTCGCGCTTGGCCACCCCGATGCGCTCGCAGAAGGCGCGGATCGCCTCGGGCGTGTAGCCGCGGCGCCGGATGCCGGCCAGCGTGGGCATGCGCGGGTCGTCCCAGCCTTTCACCAGCCCGCGCTGGACCAGCTCCAGCAGCTTGCGCTTGCTCATCACCGTGTAGGTCAGGTTGAGCCGGGCGAACTCGATCTGCTGCGGGTGGCAGGGTGTGCGCAGCTCGTCGAGGAACCAGTCGTACAGCGGACGGTGGTCCTCGAACTCGAGGGTGCAGATCGAGTGCGTGATCCCCTCCAGCATGTCCGAAAGCGGGTGCGCGTAGTCGTACATCGGGTAGATGCACCAGTCGTCGCCCGTGCGGTGGTGCGTCGCGCGCTTGATGCGGTAGATCACCGGGTCGCGCAGGTTCAGGTTGGGCGAGGCCATGTCGATCTTGGCCCGCAGCGTGCGCGAGCCGTCCGGGAACTCGCCGGCGCGCATGCGCCGGAACAGGTCGAGGTTCTCGGCGGGCGAGCGGTCGCGCCAGGGGCTCGGCCGCCCGGGCTCGGTCAGCGTGCCGCGGTACTCGCGGACCTGCTCCGCGTCGAGATCGCAGACGTAGGCCTTCCCTTCCCGGACCAGCTGCTCGGCGTAGTCGTAGAACTGCTGGTAGTAATCGGAGGCGTAGAACAACCGGTCGTCCCAGTGGAAGCCGAGCCAGCGGACGTTGTCGATGATCGAGTCGACGTACTCCTGCTCTTCCTTCTCCGGGTTCGTGTCGTCAAAGCGCAGGTTGCAGGTGCCGCCGAAATCCTCCGCCACGCCGAAGTTCAGGCAGATCGATTTGGCGTGGCCGATGTGCAGGTAGCCGTTCGGCTCGGGGGGGAAGCGCGTCGAGACCCGGCCGCCGTTCTTCCCGGTGGCGAGGTCCTCGGCCACGATCTCGCGGATGAAGTCGGCGGCGGCCGGCGTTTCCGGCCGGTTGTCATCGGCACCCATGGTTCGCGCACCTCGCGGGAACGAGAAGCGCGAATTCTGCCAGATGCGGCCGGTGATCGGCAGCAATGCGCACCTAAAGCGATCCGCAGACGACGTTTAGGCGCCGTGGGCCGATGCCGCGCCGGGCCCGGGTTCGCCTTGACGCGCCCGGAACCTTCCCGTAAGTTACGTCCCCGTTCCGCGCTGGGGAGTCGTCCAACGGCAGGACATGCGGCTCTGGACCGCAGAATCGGGGTTCGAATCCCTGCTCCCCAGCCAATCGAAACGCGCCGGCGCGGCCGCCCCCCGGGGCGGCCGATCGCGTTTCGGGGGGCGGGCTAGAATCGGCCGGCCGGCGTTGCTGGGGAGTCGTCCAATGGCAGGACAGCAGACTTTGGATCTGCTTATCGGGGTTCGAATCCCTGCTCCCCAGCCAGGGTGCCGGCGCGCGTGACCGAACGCGAGAAGATGCTCGCGGGTCAGCTCTACGACCCGCTCGACCCGGAGTTGGCCGCCGCCCGCGCGCGGGCCCGCGACCTGTGCCAGGAGCTGAACGCCACGCGCGAGACGGAGACGGACCGCCGCCGTCGCATCCTCGTCGACCTGTTCGGATCGGGCGGCGACTCGGTGTGGATGCAACCCCCGTTTTTCTGCGACTACGGCGGCAACATCCGCCTCGGGCAGCGCGTGTTCTTCAACTTCAACTGCGTGGTACTCGACGTGTGCCGGGTGGAGATCGGCGATTTCACGCTGTTCGGACCGGCGGTGCAGATTTACACGCCGCTGCACCCCTTCGACGCCGCGCTGCGCCGACAGCAGGAGTTCGGCAAGCCGGTTTCGATCGGCGCGGACGTCTGGGTCGGCGGCGGCGCGATCATCCTGCCCGGGGTGCGCATCGGTTCGCGCAGCGTCATCGGCGCCGGCAGCGTGGTCACGCGCGACGTCCCCGCCGATGTCTTCGCGGCGGGCAACCCGTGCCGCGTCGTTCGCGACATACAAAGCGGGTGATGCGCGGGGTTCGTCCGGACGAGGCGCACGGAGCAGGACCCGGCGGTCGCAGGCGAGCCGGGGCGCTTGCCGTACTATCCTCTTCTGTCACTGTTGGCCACCGGAGAAAGTCCATGGCGAAGAAGAAGACGAAGAAGACGAGCAAGACCAAGACGACGAAGAAGACGGCGTCCCGGCGCGCGCCGGCCAGGGATCCCGGCCGCAAGAAGGCGAAGGCCGCGAAGCCGGCCAGGAAGAAGGCGAGCCCGGCCGCTAAGCCGGCCAGGAAGAAGGTGAGCCGCGCCGCGAAGCCCGCGCCGCGCAAGAAGGCGCCCGCGCGGCGCGAGCGCGAAGACCAGGTGCAGGTGCCCGTCGGCGGCCGGGGGCTGCAGAAGGAAAGCCCGACGCCGCGCGACCGCCGGGCCGCGCCCCCCGTTCCGCCGACCGGCCGCGTGAGCACGCGCCTGCGCGCCGGCAAGCCGCACGGCGCCCCGGCCCAGAACGCGCCGGGGAAAGGACCGGCGCGCGAGGCACGGCTCTCGACCCGCCGCCCGATCCTCGCGACCCCGACCCGCCGGCCGGGCGGGCGCCCGGGGGAACCCGGACCGGTCGTCCCCGCCGGCATCGGCACCGAACCGCGCGCGCCGCGGCTGTACAAGCCCCGCCGGCCCGCGCCGCCCCCGCCCTCGGACCCGTCGATGCGCTCGCCGGACAGCGAGGATCCCGAAGCCCCGGAACTCGCCGAGACGAACCCTTTGGCCAAGATCGAGTCGCGGGAGATGGCGAGCGGGCCGGAGCATGGCTCGCACGCTCCCGGCACGCCACAGGACCAGTAGCCTGCCCTTCGCCGCGGTTCTCGAGGTCGACCGTCCCTCAGAACTTCCAGTGGGCGCGGTCGGCCTCGAGGCCGTGGATCTCGTCCTCGCTCGTCGCCTCGAGGTGGCCGGCGGCGATGAACATCCCCGCGATCGTGGCGAAGAACGCGACCGCGATCCCGAGCACCAGCCACGGCGGGAGCGGCGGCGCGCCGACGTGGTCGTAGAACTCGCGCAGCGACATCGCCGGGTCGGGGTGCAGCCAGACCTTGATGATCCAGGCCAGCGCCAGCGCGGAGAAGATCCAGATGTAGTTGTAACGCACGCGCAGCGCCAGCGATTCGAACATCGTGTTCTTGAACTTCGGCACGTCGAGGTCCATCGCCACGAACTCGCGCCACTCCGGTTTCGGCGAGAGCAGGTTGCGGGTGACGATCGGCAGCAGGAAGTTCTCCTCCAGCATCCGCACGCGGGCGCGGTAGACCGCGAAGTAGCGGAACCGGCGGGCCTCGATCGCCAGGAAGCCGAGCACGATGAAGTTGCTCAACAAGAGCAGCAGGTGCGTCGAGTTCGGGTCGGAGAACGTGAACGAGATCATCGCGGCGGAGGTGACGACGGCCCAGTTGGTCGTGGTGTCAAGGCGCTGGCGCCAGACGTTCGAGCGGCTGACCTCGCCGCGGTAGAAGTGGATCATCGCCTGCATGTACTCGTTGCGGGTCAAAGGGTGCGATTCGAAGTCGGTTTCGACCACCCGGCGGTCGTTCATTCGGCATCTCCCCGGGCGCGGCGCCGCGGGGGCACGGCCCGCCGGGCCGCAATTGACAGGCCAAATCGCATCCCTATAATGCCCCGTTCGTGCAACGCCGGCATCGACCTCGCGGGGCTATCGTCTAGGGGTCCAGGACGCGTGGTTCTCAGCCATGAAACCGGGGTTCGAATCCCCGTAGCCCTGCCAGTCCCGGTCGCGTGCTCCAGCATCACTCTTGGCGGGCCACCTGCGCCGGCATCGGCTGCGCGACGAGCCCGAGCTTCACGACCAGGCGCTCGTCCGTCACCTCGACCCCCTGCACGTTGACCGTCATCCGCGTGCGCCGGCCCGCGCGGCCGGCGGCGATCCAGTCGAACGTCCTCGGCAGCTCGACCGGCGCGAGGAACCCCGCGAGGTCGGGCAGCGTCCCGAGCGCTCCGAGCGGCGTGGCCTTGACCGGCTTCAGCCGCACGATCCCGGCCTCGGAGTCGACCACCGGCAGGTAGCGGACGGCGAGGTCGCCCGACATGCCGACCTCCGGGATGCGCACCGCGATCCGCGTCTCGAGCCCGCCCTTGGAGAAGACGACCGGCTCGGGCGCCTCCAGCCGCAGCGTGACCTGCCCGAGCGGCGGCATGCGGATCGTGGCCGGCGGCGGGATGTTCGCCTGCAAGAGCGCGGTGACCGCGCCGCGGTCGAGGCTCAGCTCGCCGGCGCCGGGGCGCTTCTCCGGAGGCGCCGCCGCGAGCGCGGGCGTTGCGAAGAGCAGGGCGAGGGCGAGAAACCGAACGCGCTGGGACATGGGCCACCTCCCGGCGATTATGGCGGTCGGCGCCAGGTTCCGCCCCTCAGTCGAGCGCCACGACCGACGCAGGCGGCAGGACCACCGCCACGCAGCCGAGCGGCGTCTCCTGCCCCCGCGGGTCGTCCGGCACGCGGAACAGGCACACGCGCGGGTCAAGGAAGTCGGCCTCGGGGATCGCGAGCACCCCGCCCGAGTCCGCGGCCAGCGCCGGGACGTACGCCGCCGGTGCGCGCACCGTGCGCAGGACCTCGGCTTCGGCCGGGTCGAACGCGATCACGCGGTTGCTGTAGTCGGCGGCCGAGACGATGACGTACCCCAGCCGCGGCGAGACCAGCGCCAGCGCCGAGACGTTGCCGCCCGCGTCGTCGTCGTCCAGCGCCCAGCGCTCCCAGGCGCGGTTCGCCACGTCCACGACCGCGACGCCGCCCGACAGCTCCTGCGGCAGGAGCCCCGGGTAGATCCCGGCCAGCGCGACGTAGAGCTTGGCCCGGTCCTGCGCGTCGCGCAGGGTCGCGATCGACACCGGGTTGCGGCCGCCCAGCGGGATCGAGCCGACGACGTTGCCGGTCTCGGGCTGGACCACGGCGAGCTTCCCTTCCCCGTAGCGCGTGAAGGTCCGGTCGATGTCGGCCAGCGCGACGAACGCGGTCCTGTCGGCGAGCGCCAGCGGTCCCGGCCGCGACGTGTGGTCGGGATTCTCGGCCAGCGCGCCCAGCTCGATGTTGCCGAGGTACGCGCCGCGCCGGGGGTCGATGATCGCCAGGTCGTCGAACGGCGGCTCGAAGCGCGAGACGTACGCGGTCGCGTCGTCGAGCAGCAGCACGTCCTGCGGGTTGGAACCCTGCCCCGTCCCGCCGGTCCACGCGGTCGCGAAGCGATCGCGCGGGTCGAGCCGCTGCAGGGTGTCGTAGGTCAGGCGGTTCAGCGCGAACACGGCGCCGCGCGTGGTCGCGAGGTGCGGGTCGGGGCTGGTCTCCGTCAGCGGCGCGCTGGCGCGGATCCGCTCGCCCTGCTGCAGTTCGACCAGCACGACGCGTCCCGGCGAGCGGTAGTCGGTCCCGGCAACCAGGAAGCGGTGCCGGCGCTGGCCCGCGAACTCGCCCGACAGCCCGGACTGGCTCTCCCAGCTCGCGCCGGAGATGCGCCAGCCTTCCTCCGCGCGCGTGCCGTCGAGCATGTACTCGAACGTCGCCCCGGCGATGCGGACCGGCCCGATGCGCCCGGTGGACCAGGCGACGTCGCCCTCGTTGACGAATGTCCGGCCGCCGGACAGGTCCTCGACCGGGACCTCTTCCCCCGCCGCGGTGGCCCTGACGTACTCGATCCCGGCCACGCCCGGCTCCGTGCCATCGTGCAGCTCGAGCCGCAGGCTGACGTGCGCGCCGCGGCCGTTCCGGCCCGGGAACACCAGGTGCGGCAGCGACACGTCGACGTCGAAAACGCGGCCGAGCGGGGCGGCCTCGCGACCGGTCTGCGGCGCGCGCGGCGCACGGTAGTCGCTGCCGCAGGCCGCGGCCAGCGCGCAGCAGAGCGCCAGCACGACGACGCGCACGGTGCTCATCGGCCACCTCCGTACGACCAGCGGGCCCCGCCGTAGACCAGCCGGCCCGGCAGCGGAAAGCGCGCGACATCGCGCGTCTCGCGATCGAACAGGTTCTGCACCTCGACGGAAAGCCGGATCCCGGCGCCGACGTCGCGCGCCGCGCGCACGTCGTGCAGCACGCGCGCCGGCAGGCGGTAGCGCTCCTCGTCCAGCCGGTCGGAGCTGTTTTCCCCGACGTACCGCAGCTCCCAGCCGAGGCTCCAGCGCCCGGGGTTCCACGAGGTGCCGATCCAGCCCAGGCGCTCCGGGACCGTGGGCAGCCTCTTGCCGTCGTAGGGCCCGCCCGCGGCGCGGGCGCGCTGCAACGTCCCGGCCGCGTCGACCGCGAACCCGCCGGGCGCGCGCAGCGACGCCGAGGCCTCGACCCCCGCGACGCGCGCCGAGCCGACGTTCTCGGCGACGGACACGCCCTGCGACTGCGGCCAGACGAGGATCATGTCGTCCGTGCGCGAGGCGAAGGCCGCCAGCTCGGCGGACCACGTCCACGCGCCGGCCCGGAACGCTGCGCTCGGCCCGGCCTCGAACTTCCACCCGTGCTCCGGGTCGAGGCTCGGATTCCCGCGCACCTGCCCGCTGTCGCCGAACAGCTCGGCGAGCGACGGCCGGCGGTGGAAGCTCCCAGCCGAGCCCCGCAGCGTCCAGCCTTCGCCGAGCGGCAGCGCCAGCGACGCGCTCCCGCCCAGCGCCGCGTCGCGGCTGTCGTCGGCCGGGGGCGGGACGCGCCCGTTCCCCGCGCCCGCGAAGTCGTCGCGCCGCAGTTCCCACTCGGCGAGGAGCGTCACGCGGGCGCTGCCGAGCGGCAGGCTGTCGCGCGCGGAGGCGGTGACCAGTCGCCGCCGCAGCCCACCGCGCTCCGCGACCGACAGGCCTTCGTCGCGGATGTGCGAACGTTCCGTGCGCGCGCCGAGCGAGGTCGAGAGCCGGTGCGCCCCGAGCGACCAGCGCGCGACGGCGAGCATGCCGCCGCCGGAGG
>JAGOJY010000110.1 GCA_017994815.1 Acidobacteriota bacterium | reverse complement strand
GGCGCTGGCCGACATGCAAGAGTCGCGCGGCGACGCCGCCGCCGCGGCGCGCGCGGTCGACGACGGGCTGGCCCGCTGCGCCAAGGCGTCGAGCGCCCCGGAGCTGTGGGCGCGGCGGATCGTGCTGGCGGAAAGGACCGGCGGCGAGGCGGCGCGCGGCGAGGTGCTCGTGCGCCGGGCCGAGCGGCTGCCCGACGACGCCACGGCGCAGCGCGAGGCCGCGGAGTGGCTCGCGGGCGGCGGCGGCGACCCGCGCGCCGCGGCGCGCCTCGCGGCGCGCGCGCTGGAGCTGGCGCCGGACGACCCGCTGGCGCTGGCGGCGATGGCCCGGGTCGAGCTGGCGCTCGGCACGCCGCGGAAGGCACTGGAGTTGGTGGAGAAGGCGATCCGGATCGACCCGCACGATCCCCAGCTGCGCGAGCTGCGGCTGCGGATCGCGCTCGCCGCCGCCGAGTCGCGCGAGGCCGGACCATGAGGATGCGCACCATCGCGATCGCCGCCGCCTGCGCCGCCGCGCCGGGCTGCCTGACGGCTGCACTGGCCGACGACGCGGGCAAGATCCGCAGCGAGTTCTTCGAGCGCCTGAACAGCGGCACGCGTGCGCTGCGCGCGGGCGACGCGCAGCAGGCGGTCAAGGACCTCTGCTGGGCCGCCGCGCACGGGCTCAACTCGCACCAGGCGGCGCTGCAGTGCGGGCTGGCGCGGCTCGCCGCGCGCGACCCCGAGGGCGCGGTGCGCTCGCTGGAGATCGCGGCCGACCTCGAGCCGCGGGACCTCGGCACGCAAGTCGGGCTGGGCGACGCGTATCTCGCGGCGGGGCGGCTGGACCAGGCGCGCGCCTCGTACTACCGCGCGCTGGAGATCCGCCCCGACCACTCGCCGGCCTGGGACGGGCTGGCGCGCGTGGCGCAGCAGAGCAACGACGACAAGACCGCCCTGGAGAACTTCGCCAAGGCGCTGCAGGCCAACGCCGCGGACGCACGGGCGCGGCTGCACCGGGGCTACTTCCACCTCGACCGCGGCCGGCTGACGGAGGCGCTGGACGACATCCGCGAGGCGGCGCGCCTGCGGCCGGACGACGCCGAGGTCCAGCTCGGGCTCGCGCGCGTGCTGCTGCAATCGCGGGCGCTCGACGCCTCGCTGGCCGCCGCGCGGCGCGCGCGGGAGATGCAGCCGCGCGACGCGCGGGCGCCGGCGCTGATGGCGGAGGTGTTCCTGGCGCTGGACGCGCTGCCGGAGGCCGAGGAGTCGGCGCGCGCGGCGCTGGAGCTGGACCCGGGGCTGGCGCGGCCGCGCATCGCGCTGGCCGGCGCGCTGGCGCGCACCGGGCGGCTGGACGAGGCGATCGCCGTGCTGCAGCCGCCGCCGGGGCGCTCGGCGCTGGACCAGCTCGAGGCGCAGCAGATCGCGGAAGCCCGCGCGCTGTGGGAGAAGCGGCGCGCGGAGCTGGCGCAGCTCGCGCAGCAGGCGGACGCGCCCGAGGCGACGCCGGAGACGAAGCTGGCCCTGGCCGAGACGCTCCTGGCGACGGGCCGCGCCGATGACGCGGCGACGCTCGCGGCGGCGGCGCTGGCGGCGGCGCCCGGCGATCCCGCGTCGTTGCGGCGCGCGGCCTTGGTGCTCGCCGGCAGCGGGCACCTGCTCGCGGGCGCGGGGGCGCTGGAGGCGCTCGGCCGCCTCGGCCCGCTGTCGCCGGCCGATCTCGTGAACCTCGGCGTGCTGCGCGAGCAGACCGGCGACGCGCAGGGCGCCGCCGCGGCCTACCGCCAGGCGCTCGAGTCGCCCGGCGCGCCGGAAGCGGCGCACGCAGGGTTGGCGCGGCTGGCGCTGGCCCGCGGCGACCGCGACGAGGCCGCGCGCGAGCTGAAGGCGCTTTTGGGGGGCGAGCCCTCGGCGGACGACGCGCGGATCAAGGAGGCGCTGGCGCGCCTGGAGGTCAAACCGTGAAGCGCTCCCGCGTGGTCGTCGCGGCGTCGCTGCTCTTGGGGTTCGCGCTCGCGGCCGGGGCGCAGGACCTGAACCAGCGCCGCGGGTTCCGCATCGCGATCACCAGCCCGCCGCGCGACGCCGTCGTGTTCGGCGAGACGCTGATCAAGGCCGACGTCACCGCGCCGAACGAGCAGGACATCGCGCGCGTGGACTTCTGGATCGACGACAAGCTGGTCTTCAGCGACACCGAGCCGCCGTGGCAGTACGTCCACGACTTCGGCGAGCAGGGCGGGCACCACGTGATCCGCACCGTGGCCCACCACCGCGACGGCCCGGAGGTCTCCGCGTTCGTGATCACGCGCGGGTTGGAGCTGCAGTACACGGTCAACGTGCAGCGCGTGGTGCTGGACGTGTCGGTGCGCGACCGCAAGGAACGGCCGGTCTTCGGGCTGACCGCGGACCAGTTCCGGGTCGCCGAGGACGGCAAGCCGCAGAAGGTGCTGTCCGTTTCGACGGAGAAGCGGCCGATCCTGGTCGGGGTGCTGCTCGACAGCTCGGGGTCGATGAAGGACCGCATGGGCGAGGCGCAGCAGGCGGCGTGCTCGTTCATCGAGGCGCTGCGGCCCGAGGACCAGGCGTTCGTGGTGGACTTCGACGAGGCGGTGTACCTGATCCAGGAGGTGACGTCGGACCACAAGGCGCTGTGCGACGCCCTGAAGAGCACCGACGCCCTGGGCGGGACGGCGTTCTACGACGCGGTGCACGCGTCGTACCGCGTGCTGAACGACGCCGCCGCCGAGCGGCGCGCGATCGTGCTCTTGACGGACGGCGACGACACCGAATCGCGCATCGACTTCGATCGGCTGCTCGAGGAGGCCCGGCTGTCGAACGTCACGATCTACACGATCGGGCTGAAGGTCGGCACGATGGGCACGGCCACCAAGACGCTGGAGCGGCTGGCCGAGGAAACCGGCGGCCGCTCGTACATGATCGACCGGGCCGCGGAGCTGGGCTCGACCTACGAGCAGATCGCCGAGGAGCTGCGCACGCTGTACCAGCTGACGTACGCCTCGGACAACCAGAAGTTCGACGGCCGCTTCATCAAGATCGGCATCGCCGTCACCGGCGACCAGAAGCTCGACGTGCGCCACCGCTCCGGCTACCACGCCGTCCGCCCGTAAGTCCCCGATCGCGGTGCCGCGACGGCCGCGCCCGGGCCCGTATCGCGGGATCGGGCGCCGCCGGCGCGTCTCAGTAGGCGGTCGAGATCCAGAAGTGGATCAGGAAGTTGGCCTTCTTCGAGGTCGGCTCGACGTAGGCCACCCAGGTGCCGGCGTAGCAAGTCGAGTAGTACACATGGCACATCTTCTGCTTCGCGTACGACGTGTCGGAGCAGATCAGGTTGTCCAACTCGTCGGTGACGTGGAGCGCGGCCTTGCCCTTGGTGATGTCGAGGGCGGTGACGAAGGTCGAGCCGTCCTCGAGGATCCAGTACATGTACTCGCCCCGGCGGACCGAGCCACTGCTCCAGGCGTAGCCGATGTAGCAACCGGCCGCGAGCGGTGCGCTGACGCGCACGGTTGCGCCCGACCAGTCCACGTCCGCGCCCTTGCCCTGCCCTTCCGGCAGCCGCTCGATCTCCGGCCCGGGCACGAGTTCGGTCCGCGTGCTGGCGGCCGCGAGCTTCTCGCCAGCCGCAACTCCCGGCTGGAAGTGCAGCGCCAGCGCGTGGGCCCGGGTGACCTCGCCCGGCAAGGTGATCGTCACGGCGAGGACCGGCTGGCCCTGCCCGTCGCGGTAAGTGACTTTCTGCTCGTCGGCCCCTGCGACAGTCACGCACGACAGCAGTGCGACCACGCACACGGCGACCAGAATCGCAGCCTTCGTCCTGTTCGACATCGAGCCCCCTTCCTTCCTCGACGCCGGGCCGCATCGGCTTCAGCGCGGGGATCTCCGCGCCGCACCGTCCGACCCGAGCTTCCCTGACCACCTTCAATTTACAGCGGGTCCCACTCCCATGCGTACCGCGCTGCACGGGTCCCGCCCCGGTGCGTACCGTGCCCGCACGGGTCCCGCCTGGATCCGTGAGCGACCGGGGGTTGGCCGGCCGTGCTTGTTCGCGGCCTACCGCGGACGCGACGGGCGTACCGCCTTGCTCCTCGCAGCTGCGCATTGGGGGCGGACCCGTGCGGCACGACACGCATTCGGCCCGGACCCGTGGACACGGGTGCCGGGCGAATGCGAACCGCGGGCTCAGGGCGTCGGGGTGACCAGCCGCGGAGGGGGAAGGAGGTCTTCCAGCGGCTCGCGGGCGCCCTCGGGAAGCGGGAGGAGGCGGGCGATGACGTTCAGCGGGCCACCCGGCCAGCGGAACTCGGGGACGGTGAGACGGGTCCAGCCGGCGCGCGAGACGACCAGCCGCCACGAGCCGGCCGGCAGCGGACCGAGTTCGACCGTCCCGTCGCGGGCCGTCCGGCCCTCGGCGGGGTCGGCGCGGTGGTCCACCGGCTGCAGTCGCACCAGCGCCCCGGCCAGCGGGCGGCCCTCGTCGTCGACCACGCTGGCGTGCAGCCGCGCGTCCCCGTCACCCGCGGGTAACTCCACGGTCACGACCTTCTCGACGCCCGGCCTGAGCACGAGGTCCGCGACCGCGCGGAACGGGCCCCCGACCTCGACCGCGCCGACCGACGACGCGGTGAAGCCGGCGTTGACCGCCTCGACCCGGTAGCTGCCCTCCGGGACCTGGTCCACCACGATCAGGCCATCCTGGTCGGTCGCCGTCAGCACGATCACCGGCGGCGCCTGCGAACGGGTGGCGACGATCCGCGCCCCGGGGATCGGGGCCCGCCGCGGGTCCCGGACCTCCCCCCGCAACCGGCCCGGCGCGCCGGCGAAACTGGCCAGCCCCGCGGCGGCAAGGCACATACCCATCATCAACTTGCGCATGCGGCACACGATACCGCGCCCGGGCGTGGACCGCCCGCCGCCCGCGACCTACGTTTGCCGGAAGGGTTCGGGATGAGTCCCCTGAACATCGAGGCCGCCTACGAGCGCGTCCCGCTCGGACCGGATGCCACGAGCGCGTCCGTGCGGTGGGGCGTGCGGGCGAGCCTCGGGCGCTCGGAGGACCGCCGCGGCACCGCGCGCGCCCCGGCCCGGAACCAGCGCGCCGCCCGCGCGGGACCGCGCGAGGCGGCGGCGCCCGCGGACGACGCGCAGGTCCTGACGTACGGCCCGCGCGGCCGCACCACGCCGCTCGTCCCGCCCGACGTGGACCCCGGCCTGCTCGGCCGGTTCCTCGATCTCCGCGCCTGAACCGGGCGTTGTAACGCCGCAGTAAGCGGCGGTATCCTGTCCGGCCTTGTCACGGGGCCGCCGCGGTGGCTCCAGGTGTGGGGCTGTAGGCCACCAGAGGAGAACGGTTCATGTCCAGGTCGTGCTGGGTCGTGGCTTTGCTGTGCCTCGCGCTCGCCGCGCCGACTTTCGCCGGTGAGGCTGGCCGGAGCGAGGACGGGAACTTCTTCATCCGCGAAGGCGATTTCACGCTGAACACCGAGCTGCGGCTGCAGATCAAGGCCAGCTACGAGGAAGAGGAATTCGACCTCTCCGGCCCGCTCTACTCGGACTTCGTGGATACGTCCGAGGACCCGACCACCGACTTCAGCGTGCGCCGGGGCCGCATCGCGTTCTTCGGGCAGGCGTTCGCGCCGTGGCTGCGCTACAAGATCGAGGCCGACTTCGGCGACGGCAAGTCGCGGCTGACCGACGCCTACGTCGAGATGAAGTTCGCCAACGCCAGCAACTGGCGCTTCGGCCAGTTCAAGCAGCCGTTCGACTTCTTCCAGCTGATGAGCAGCAAGTACTTCCAGTTCGTCGAGCGGCCGGTCGGCACCGACCTGCTCTCCCCGGCGCGCGACATCGGCGTGATGTACTACGGCAGCACCGCGAGCAAGCGCTACAACTGGTCGGTCGCCCTGCAGAACGGCAACGGGCCGAACCACGCCGGCAACGACAACGACGAGTTCCGGCTCGCCGCGCGGTTCGAGATGCAGAACGAAGGCGGCTTCAAGTACATGGAGACGGCCGCGAACCACCCCGAGAAGCTGGAGTGGACGGTCGGCCTCGCCTACCAGAGCAACCCGCAGGGCGAGTTGGTCGGCAATCGCGCGGTGGACGAGGACGACGAGCCGCCGTTCGACTGCGAGATCGGCATCAGCCAGACCTGCGACTTCGAGAACCGCGACCAGACCGCCTACGAGCTGTTCGGCGCCGTGCGCGGCCGCAACTGGCAATTCAACGGCACCTACCAGATGTGGAGCTTCGAGGACGACGCGTTCAAGCCGTTCGGCAACGGCGATCTGGCCGACCGCGACCTCACGTACTTCAACGTCCAGTTCGGCTTCTTTGTCGCGCCGAAGTGGGAGATCGCCGCGCGCTATGCCACGTGGGAGAACGACGACCCGCTGGACGTCACCCCGGCCGACCTCGCCGATTTCCCGGGCGAGCTGGTCAGCGACGTCAAGTCCGAGGAGTGGCGGCTCGGCACGAACTACTACTTCTCGAAGCACAACTTCAAGCTGATGGTGGACTACGGCGAGGAGAAGGAGACGTTCGACGACGAGTTCTTCGGTCAGCGCGGCAAGACCGAGGACACGATTTCCGGCCTGCGCGCGATGCTGGCGTTCTTCATCTGAGACGGAGGTCCCGGTCATGAAGCGAAAAATCGGCTCCGTCCTGCTCGCGCTGGCCGCGGCGGCCCTGTTTGCGGCGTACGCGCCCGCGCACGCCGGCGAGGCCAAGGCCGGGGAGGATGGCTTCACCATCGCCGAAACCGACGAGTTCTCCCTGGAGATGCACTTCCTGTTCCAGACCATGGCCAGCACGTCGCAGGACCGCTACCGTTTCGAGGGCGACCTGTACAGCTGGTTCAACCTGAAGAAGGCGCAGTCGGGGCAGGTGTTCCGCGTCGACATCCCGAACCGCAACGACACCGTTTTGCCCGAGGAGCAGTCGTTCCGCGTGCGCCGCGCGTGGGTCACCTTCGGCGGGCGCGCGTTCTACCCGTGGCTGCACTGGGAAGCCGAGTTCGAGGGGTTCGGGGACAACGAAGGACCCGAACTGCTGCAGGCCTTCGTGCGCCTGGGCGACCCCCAGCGCTACAGCGCGACGATCGGCCAGTTCAAGGTCCCGTTCGACATGTTCCAGCTCGCGCCGGAGTGGAAGCGGTTGTTCCCCGAGGCCTCCACCGTCAGCCAGTCGGTCACGCCCGAGTACGACCTCGGCGCGATGTTCTCGGCGCGCAGCGAGGACGGGCATTGGCTGGCGCGCGCCGCGTTCCAGAACGGCTCCGGCCGCAACGAGTCCAATAGCGACGACTCGATCGAGACCACGCTGCGCCTGGAGTTCCAGAACGAGGGCGGGTTCGACTACGACCTGTCGCCGATCGGCCGCAGCGAGAGCACGCAGTACACGTTCGGTGCGGCCTACACGCGCGATTTCGCGGGGCAGCGCATCGACAGCGAGACCGGCCGCTTCTGCTTCGAGGGGCTGTCGCGGGACTGCACGGAGTCGCCGAACCTGGCCGACGGGGTGGAGCTGTTCGGCGCCCTGCGCCTGCCGACGCTGCAGCTCAACGCGAGCTTCCAGTCGTGGAAGCTGCGCGAGCGCCGCAACGTGATCCAC
>JAGOJY010000041.1 GCA_017994815.1 Acidobacteriota bacterium | reverse complement strand
TGGTCGGGGCGGCCGGATTTGAACCGGCGACCACCTGCTCCCAAAACAGGTGCGCTACCAGGCTGCGCTACGCCCCGGCCCTTTCGGCGCCGCGAAGCTAGCACCGCCCGCCGAAGCCATCAACACGACCGCGGCAGCGTCAGAACTCGCGGCGCTCCCAGTCGAACGGGATCTCGTTGACGACGGGGTCCATCCGCTCCTCGTCCGGGTCGCGCGGGTCGTGCGCGCGGTCGGTCATGACGACGACCAGGGCCTCCTCGGGACCGAGGCCCTTCATCCCGAACCAGACGCCGGGCGGAACCGTGATCCGGATCGGGCTGTGCACGCCGAGGAAGAACTGGTTGAGCTGGGCCTCGGTCTTGGAACCCTCGCGCCCGTCATAAAGGCCGAGCCGCGCCATGCCGGAGAGCACGACGATCGAGTCGGTCCGGTGCCGGTGGCGGTGCCAGGCCTTGACCACGCCGGGGTAGAGCGTCGTCATGTGGACCTGCCCGAACGGGACGGAGTCGCCGGCGTGAAACAGCACCATCAGCCGGCCGCGCTCGTCGGCCTTGACTTCGAGCTTCCTGACCTCGACGCCGTCGATCACGCCCCCTCCCGCTCGCCCGCGACGGGCCGCGCCGGCTCCAGGCGACGGCGCGAAGCGGGGATTTTACAATACGCGGCCGGAGACCCCTCATGGAGATCGCGCTGTGTGGCTTGCCGCGGGCCGGCAAGACGACCCTGTGGAGCATCCTCACCGGCACGCCCGTCCCATCGGGCGCCCGCGCCGAGACCCGCCGCGGCGTCGCGCGGGTTTTGGACCAGCGGCTGGAGACCGTGGCCCGGCTGTTCAAGCCGAAGAAGCTGACGCACGCCACGGTGACGTTCGACGACCTCGCCGCGATGGAACGCGGCAGCGCCCGCGCGGACAACCCGCTGCTGGCGCCGCTGCGCACCGCCGACGCCCTGCTTTTGGTGCTGCGGGCGTGGGACGACCCGGCCGACCCGCACCCCGAGGGCTCGATCGATCCCGCGCGCGACCTGTCGCTGGTCGAAACCGAGTTCCTGCTCGCCGACCACGACATCGCCGAGCGCAGACTCGAGCGCCTCGAGGGGCTGGTCAAGAAGGCCGGTCGCGACGAGGACCGCCGCGAGCAGGACCTGCTGCGGCGCGTGCTGGAAGGGCTGGAGCGCGAGATCCCGATCCGCGGCGCCGAGCTGACCGCCGAGGAGCAGAAGACGCTGCGCGGGTACGGCTTCCTCTCGGGCAAACCGCTGATCGTGGCGCTCAACGTGGGCGAAGAGCACACGGCGGAGCTGTCGTCGGACGCGTCGGGGCTCGGCATCCCGGCCGAGCGCCGGGCCGGGCGCGAGTTCGTCGCGCTGTCGGCCAAGATCGAGCAGGAGATCGCCTCGCTGCCCGAGGCCGACGCCGCCGCGTTCCGCGCCGACCTCGGCATCGCGGAGCCGGCGCTGGACCGGTTGATCCACGCCTCCTACCGCGCGCTCGGGCTGATCTCGTTCTTCACCGCGAGCGAGGACGAGGTCCGGGCCTGGCCGCTGCGCGACGGTTCGACGGCGCGGCAGGCCGCCGGGACGATCCACACCGACCTGGAGCGGGCGTTCATCCGGGCCGAGGTGATCCCGTGGGACAAGCTCGTCGAGGCCGGCTCGTTCGCGCACGCGCGCGAGAAGGGCTGGCTGCGGCTGGAGGGCAAGGACTACGTCGTGCACGACGGCGAGATCGTCCACATCCGCCACTCGGCCTGATCGGGGACAGGCGGCACGAAGATCCGCTAGACGCGGTCGGCCCAGGTCGCGACGACCTCCGCCAGCTCGTCGATGACCTCGGCCCGGCTACGGCCGGTGCGCTTCGGCACGTCGAACGAGTGGTCCGCGCCGTCGATGACGTGCAGGGTCGCGCGCGGCGCGAGCCGGTCAACGACGGGCCGCAGCAGGTCCAGCGCGGCCAGCTCGTCGCGCGTCCCCTGCAGGAACAGCATCGGCAACGCGACCCGCGCCAGGTGCTCGGCGCGCTTGACCGCCGGGGCACCCACCGGGTGCAGCGGGAAGCCGAAGAAGACGATGCCGCCCACGCCCTCCAGCGGGCGCTCGGCCCAGGCGAGCGACGTCATGCGCCCGCCCATCGACTTGCCGCCGGCGAGCAGCGGCAGGTCGGGGGCCGCCGCGCGCGCCGCGGCGACGGCCGACCGCACGGTCGCGAGCAGCACCGGCTGCGGGTCGGGAGGGCCGGCGCGCCGCTCCATGTACGGGAACTGGTAGCGGAAGGTCGCGATCGCCCGCGCGCCGAGCGCGGCCGCCGCCGCGTCGAGGAACCGGTGCCGCATGCCCGCCCCTGCGCCGTGTCCCAGCACCAGCAACCGGCGCGCGCCCGCGGGCCGCTCGAAGCGCGCCGAAACCTCGCCCGCGCCCGGGCCGGCAGCGAACCGCAGGTCGGCGGCGTGCGGCATGTCCGGGCCCGTCAGTGCGGCCCGGAGGTCAGCCGGTCGTACGCCGCGAGGTGACGCATGGCGCCGGCGGTATCATTCAGCCGCTCGCAGACGCCCGCGAGGTTGAAGTGCGCGTCGGCGTGGCGCGGGTCGAGCGCGAGCACCCGCTCGTAGGCCTCGCGCGCCTCGCGCAGCTCGCCGCGGTCCTGCAGCACGACGCCGAGGTTGTACGCGGCGATCGCGTCGTCGGGCCGCACGGCGAGCGCGAGGCGGTAGTGGGCCTCGGCGGCCGGCAGCTCCCCCGCCCCGTGGAGCACGCGGCCGAGGTTGATGTGGGCCTCGGGGTGCACGGGGTCCAGCTCGAGCGCGCGGCGGTACGCGTCGCGGGCCTGCTCCGGATCGGTCGGCTCGAGGTCGCAGCCCAATTCGTACCAATCCTCCGCCCGCACCGCGGGGTTTTCCCGGGCCGCGCGCGCCGCGCGCCGCGCCAGCGGAGCGACCTCGCGCGCGAGTTCGTCCACCTCGAAGTTGAAGTCGAAGTCGAGCAGCGCCTGGCCCGAGGCCGCGCTCCACACCGCGTGGCCGTCGCGCACGACGACGTCGTCCCCCGCGGCCGCAATCTTCAGCCCGGCCAAGGGGCGCCCGCGCGGCAGCCGCTCGCGCAGCCTCTGCAGCGCGTCCTGCACCCGGCGCGCCGGGATGCGCGCGTCGAGCAGCCCCCGCGCGGTGCGCAGCAGGACGATGTCCTGGAACGCGTAGCGCTGCTCGCCTCCCGGGCCGAGCCGCGGCGTGATCAGCCCGGCGCGGGCGAAGCCGCGCACGCGCGCCGTGGACAACCCGACGATCTTCGCGACGTCCTGCAGGGAGTAGCCGGCGGTCACGCCGCAGATTCTAACGGACGCGCCGGGAGGGGTGGAACACCAAGGTGTGCCGCCCGTCCGGCTCAGTGCTCGGCGGCCTTCGAGCGCGACGACGCCGCGCGCGCCGCGCGCTTGGCCGGTTTGCGTTCCGCGGCCGGCGCGGCGGCGGAACGGCCGCCGGACGCCGCGAGGCTGGCCTTGAGCGCCTGCATCAGGTCGATCACCTGTGCCTGCGGCGCCTCGGCCGGCGGCGCGGTGATCTCCTGGCCTTCCACCTTGCGCTGGATCTGCTCCAGCATCCGCTTGCGCACCGCGTCCTCGTAGCGCGCCGGGTTGAACTCCTCGGAGGCGATCTGCTCGATCAGCTGCACCGCCAGCCCGAGTTCGCCCTCCTTGATCTCGGCGTTCCCCAGCGGGACATCCGCCATCGACCGGACCTCGTCCGCGTAGCGCAGCTGCTGCATCAACACGCCCTTCTCGTACGGGCGCAGCAGCACGAGGTACTGCTTGCCGCGCGCGGTGTAGCGCGCCAGCGCCGCGCGCCCGGTGCGCCGCATAGCCTCGCCCAACAGCGCGTAGGCGCGGTCGCCGCCCTTGTCCGGGCCGAGGTAGTACGCGTTGTCCACGTAGATCGCGTCCACGCACGAGGCGGGCACGAACTCCGCGATCTCGATCGTCTGCGTCGGCTTCTCCGAGAGGGCCTTGATCTCCTCGTCGGTGAAGGTGACGTAGCGGTCCTTCGCGAACTCGTAGCCCTTGACCATGTCTTCGCGCGGCACGACCACGTTGTCCTGCGGGCAGATGTACTGCTGCCGGAGTCGCGACCCGCAGGTCTTGTGCAGCGTGTTGAAGTGCACCTGGGCGGAGGACTCGGCGGTCGCGTAGAGCTTCACCGGAATGGAAACCATCCCGAAGGACACGACGGCCGAGCTGATCGAACGTGCGCTCATGGCCGCAAAATATATTAGGATCCGCTGCCGTGCCACGAAGAAACGAGCCCGGACCCGAGCTCGCGGCTTACCGAGCGAAAAGGTCCGCCGACCGCACCCCCGAGCCGTTCGGCGGCGACGGCGCAGCTGCCGCGCCGGGGGGCGGGATCTTCGTCGTCCAGCAGCACGCGGCGCGCGCCCTGCACTGGGACCTGCGCCTCGAGATCGGCGGCGTGCTGCGCTCGTGGGCGGTGCCGAAGGGGCCGTCGCCCGACCCGGCGGACAAGCGCCTGGCGGTCGAGACCGAGGATCATCCGCTTGAATACGCGGCGTTTGAAGGGATCATCCCCGCGGGCAACTACGGTGCGGGGGCGATGATCGTCTGGGACCGCGGAACGTGGGTCCCGCTCGACGACGTCGCGGCCGGCCTGGCCAAGGGCAAGCTACTTTTCGAGTTGCGCGGCTGGAAGCTGCGCGGCCGCTGGACCTTGTTCCGCACCAAGCAGGGTCCGCGGAGTTGGATGTTCGTCAAGGAGCGCGACGGCTGGGCCGGTCCCGCCGCGGAACGAGCATTTACAGATGATTCAGTTATCAGCGGCCTGACGGTCGAGGAACTGCGCGACGGGAACCCGCGCGCCGCCGTCCTGCTCGACGAACTCGTCCGGCTCGGTGCGCCGCGGCGGCCCGTCGCACCGGCCGCCGTGGTGCCGATGCTCGCCGCGACCGCCGAGGCGCCGTTTTCGCGCGACGGCTGGATCTTCGAGATCAAGTACGACGGCTACCGCATGCTCGCGGCGCGGAGCGCGGGCGAGGCGCTCCTCGCCTACCGGCGCGGCGGCGACGCGACGGCGGTGTTCCCGGAGTTGGCCGAGGCGCTCGCCGGGCTGCCGTGGAGCAACGTCGTCCTCGACGGCGAGGTCGTCGTCCTCGACGAGCAAGGCCGGCCGAGCTTCGGCGCCCTGCAGCGCCGCGTGCACCTGTCGCGCGCGGCAGACGTGCGCCGCGCGTCGCTGGAGCTGCCGGCGACGCTGTTCGCGTTCGACCTCCTGGCCTTCGGCGAGTTTGACCTGCGGGGGCTGCCGCTGTTGCAGCGCAAGGAGCTGCTGCGGCGCGTCCTGCCATCCTGCGGCCCGTTGCGCTACGCCGACCACGTGGAGCGCCAGGGCGCGGAACTGTTCGAGGCGGTGCGCGCGATGGGCCTCGAAGGCGTGGTCGCCAAGCGCGCCGATGCGCCGTACCGCTCCGGCCGGAGCCGCGATTGGCTGAAGGTCCGCTCGGACCGCAGCGCGGATTTCGCGGTGGTCGGCTACGAGGAGCGGAGCGACGTGCCGGGGCAGGTCGGCTCGCTGCAGCTCGCGCTGCGCGAGGGCGAGCGCTGGATCTACGCGGGCAGCGTCGGTTCGGGGCTGCGCGAGGCCGACGGCGAGGCGGTCCGCGCCGCGCCGCGCTCGGCCAAGCCGGTCTGCGCGGGCGCACCCTCCGCGCGCGGGACGGTGTGGCTCGAGCCGCGCGCGGTGGCCGAGGTCCGCTTCAAGGAGTGGACCCGGGACGGCCTGCTGCGCCAGCCGGTCTTCCTGCGGCTGCGCGACGACAAGGCGCCCGAGGAGTGCGCCGGGCGCGAGCCGGTCCTGCCGGCCGTGCCGCCGGCGCCGCCGGCGCCGGTCGAGCGACAGGTCCCGTTCACGCGGCTGGACAAGGTCTTCTGGCCCGCGGAGGGTTACACCAAGGGCGACCTGATCGAGTACTACCGCGCGGTTTCGCCGTGGCTGCTGCCGTACCTCGCCGAGCGGCCGGTCGTGCTCACCCGCTACCCGGACGGGATCGCGGGCAAGAACTTCTTCCAGAAGGACGCGCCGAGCTTCGCGCCGCCGTGGGTCCGCACCATGCGCCTGTGGAGCGAGGACGGGCGCCGCGACATCGATTACTTCGTCGTCGACTCGGTCGAGGCGCTGCTGTACCTGGCGAACCTGGCGACGATCCCGCTGCACGTTTGGGCCAGCCGGGTGGCGACGCTCTCGCGGCCGGACTGGTGCATCCTCGACCTCGACCCGAAGGGGGCCCCGTTCGCGGACGTGGTCGCGGTCGCGCGCGCGGTGCGGCGGCTGGCGGACGACATCGGCCTGCCGACCTGCGTCAAGACCAGCGGGTCGTCGGGCCTGCATGTCCTGGTGCCGCTCGGCAGGCAGTGCACGTTCGAGCAGGCGCGCACGCTGGCCGAGGTGCTGGCGCGGCTCGTCGCCGAGAGCCTGCCGGAGATCGCCACCGTCGAGCGCCGCCTCACCGCCCGCCAGGGGCGTGTCTACATCGACGCCCTGCAGAACGGCCACGGGAAGCTGCTCGTGGCGCCGCTATCGGCGAGACCCCGCGCCGGGGCCACGGTGTCGATGCCGCTGCGCTGGAACGAGGTCG
The DNA here is from genome assembly GCA_017994815.1 of Acidobacteriota bacterium. Lineage (GTDB taxonomy): Bacteria > Acidobacteriota > Polarisedimenticolia > J045 > J045 > JAGOJY01. Next base: position 30,558 of record JAGOJY010000041.1, on the reverse strand, counting down.
GCCCGCGGCTCGACATGGAGGCCTTCACGATCAAGAGCGCCCCGCGCCGCCTGGCCAAGATGAAGGCCGACCCGCTGCGCGAGGTGCTCGACGTCGCGCCCGACCTCACGGCCGCCCTCGAGCGCCTCGCGAATCGGCTGTGAACCCCGTCTGATAGTCGATGTCTACGCGGCGGTTCCGCCCTTCGCAGTTGCCATGGTCGCGCCTGTCGTGGGAGACCTTGGTTGCGTCGCGGCGCCCTGAAAGCCGAGGGCGTCCGCAGCTCCGCCAGCATGTGGGCCAGGCTGAGGGTGGTGAAGCTCTGGAACTCGTCCAGGTGGACGAAGAAGTCCTGCCGCGCGTCCTCCGGCAGGTCGGCGCGCGCGAGGCCGGCGAGGCCGAGGCGCGAGACGTGCAGCGCCGCCGTGTCCTCGCCGATCTTGCCCTTGGCCAGGTTGACGACGAGGATCAGCCCGCGGTCCATGATCCGCGCAGGTCGAGGTCGCCCTGCCGCCGGTCGAGGATCTTCTGCAAGAGCGGGTTGGCCAGGAACGCCCCAACCTTCTTCTGGAGCGGGGCGATCGCCTCGGCGCGGAACCGCGCCGACTTCCAGGCGCTGCGCTCGCCGGACGAGCGCTATCGCACCGTGCCGCTGCGCGGCCTGTGGGCCCACCAGAAGGGCGGCTTCTACCACGACGGGCGCTTCGCGACGTTGCAGGACGTGATCGAGCACTACGACGGCGTGTTCGGCCTGCAGCTCACGCCCGGGGAGCGCGCCGACCTCGAGCAGTTCCTGAAATCCCTGTGACGGGGTCACGCACGGGTCGGATTCTCGCAGGCGGTACGCCGGAATGGACGTCCACAAGCAGGAAACGGAAGTCGTGATCCTGGACGCCGCCGAGCACTGCTACCACGGACCGATCACCAAGCACGGGTCGGGGCATGCGCGCTGGCTCTTGGTCCAGGCCGCGCAGCACCTCGACCGCCACCCCGGGCCGCTCGGCGTGTTCTTCCGGCGCCTGCTGCGCAAGAAGAGCCGCAACGTGGCCGTGGTCGCTACCGCGCGCAAGCTGGTCGTGATCGCCTGGCACATGCTGCGCAACAACGAACCTTACCGCTACGCGCAGCCGTACCAGACCCGGGAGAAACTGGCCCGGCTGCGCCGCCGCGCCGGCGACAAGCACTCTCGCCGGGGCCTGGCCAAGGGCAGCCCGCGCCCGGCGGCCTACGGTACCGGCGTGCGCACCCGCGCCGTCCCGAACCTCGCCGAGGCCTACGCCAGCGAGGGTCTGCCGGCACCGCTCCCGCTCGCGCCCGGCGAGCGCCGCATGCTGCAACAGCAGCAGCTCACCGATTTCGTGGAGTCGCTCGAGCATTCACGCCGCGAGCCCCGCGCGCCGCGACAGGCCGCGAAGAAGAACCCGCAGAACAACAGCCACTGACGGAGCGAACTGAAGGTGCGACACATCCGTTTCAACACCAGTTGACAGATTCATAGGTAGCCGTACTGCTGCGCCTCGTGCTGCGGCCCGACCACGTGGCCCCACACCACCGACGTCACCAAGTCGTTGGCGTCGTACCGCATCGCTTCGGCGAACAGCGGCGCGCCGTTGCCGACCACGCGCCCCGCCGTCCGGCGCAGCGCCTGGTCCCAATCCCCGGCCTGCTCCGCCTGCCAGGCCGACCCGTCGCTGTGCACGACCCCGACCAGGCGCGTCGCCCCGCGGTAGTCGAGATCGACGACGGTCTCGTCGTCGCCCGGCCCCGCGGCGTGGACATCCACGATCTGGTCGAGCCGACCCAGCTCGTCCCACGTGTACTCGAGGCGGCGCGCTTGCGCTCCCCCCGGGTAGGTCAGCGTCGCCCGCCGGCCACCGCGGTCGTAGGTCGAGACCACCGGCCACGTCGGCGACTCGCGCCAGCCCTCCTGCAGCACCCGGCCCAGGCTGTCGTAGAGGTACGAGACCACCACGTCCTCGCCGGAGCCGTTGTCGTCCTGCGAGCGCAGCACGCGACCCAGCCCGTCGTAGCTCCACGACTGCGAGGTCGTGCCGGCGTAGTGCGCCGGATCGACGCCCGCGCTCTCGATCGTCAGCCCGGTCCGCCGGCTGGCGTCGTCGTAGCTCGAGACGAGCGACACGCACGCGGCGGCACCGCAGGTTTCGTCCTCCGCCGCGAACGTCGTCTTCCACACCCTTCCGGCGAGGTCGTAGTCCGTGATCTCCCGGCGGCCGACCGGGTCGCCGTTGCCGTCGAGCGGCAGGCCCGGCATGATCCGCAGGGTCCGCCGGCCCTGCGCGTCGTACTCGAACTTCGTGACCTGGTTCGCGATGCCGGGGCTCGCGGATCCCGGCTCGACCGTGGTCCGGACCAGCCGTCCCCCCGCGTCGTACTCGAACGCCACGTCCTGCCAGCCGTCCGTCCACGGATCGCCGTTCCCGGAATCGTCGCGGATGTGCTTGCGCTCGCTGACCACCCGGCCCAGGCCGTCGAACTCCCGCTCCGTCCTGTACGCATCGCCCGTCGCCGTGCCGTTCAACGGCGACCACTCCTCGATCGTAAGCACTCGCTGCGCCCCCTCGGCGCAAGTCGAGCCGGCGACCGTTGATCTGGCTGCCGCCCTCAGTTAGCGCGGGATTCGTTCTTCGGCAGATCGCGCGGCAGGATCACCGAGCCGTCGCGCAGGCGGGCGGTGACCGCCTTTTGCCGCGACCTGTGTGCCGCGCAGGGAGCGCGAGCCGTAGTGGACCTTTCGCCAGCAGCCGCCAGCGCGTCTCGTCCAGCCGCTGGACCGAGCACCTTACTGTGTCGGGCGACACCCAAGATAGTCCTCGATCCGCCGGCGGTCGAAGACGGGGGGGCGGTGTTCGTCGCCTTCTACCGGACGGCAGCCAAAGTAGTCCGGGATCGACCATCCAGAGCAGTCGATCGGTGTCTCGCCCGGGCCCAGCAGAGTCAGCGGCACGCCACCGACCTCGCTCCCGCACCTCCAATGATAGTGAAAGCGCTGCGTGATCCGGACCGGATCCTTGAGCAACGACACGCACACTACGCCCAGCCATAGGGGTTCCCCCTCAACTGGAACTCTCTCGCCGAAGGGATCGCCCACCTGACCTGCGCCCACCACGCAGTACTCGTCGGTCGCGAACTCACGGATTCGACCTTCAGCCCGAAACCGCTGGAGTTGCTGGCCCAACTCCGGCCAGTCCGCCGACGCCTCCGCCAGGGTACGGGCTCTCACCCACTCCCCATACGGAGACGAGTACACCACCGACATAATGACCGCCGCGACGCACTCACTCACCGAGGCGTCATCGTCGCCGACTCCGGCCCGACAGGCGGCACTGATTAAAGCTGGATCGATCGTGAACCGATCATGGTGCCCGCACCGGGTGCCGATCCAGTGCTTGTCATCACCGAACGAAAGAAAGACGTCCAGCCGGTGACCGTTCGATCCCGGTGTGTGTGGACTGTCCAGGATTCCTCCCATCGGTGTCGCCGGCGAGACATTCCAGTCACCGGCCCTCGCAGGCTCGCCTCCGCCGTATGCCGGCGCCTTCGCCAACATGAACGCGATCAGGACGCTGATGCCGATGCGTGTGCTTGCCGAGGCCACGTTGTGTCTCCTCAGGGAACGAACGGACGCGTGAACCCGCCGATGCGCGATATCAACATCCACTCTGTGCCAGGATCGGGCCCTTCTTTGGGGTCGCCCGTCAGCCGCACGTCATGCCTGAAAACGGTGAGCACACCGCTGGGCCCGGCCTTCGTGGAGCTCATTACAAGTGCCCGCGTGTGAATGTCCTGACCCAGCATGTGGGTGGCGAATTCGTGTCCGGCGGTGTTTCCCAGAGCCGTTCCGGAGCTTGTCTGTCCCATATCGACCAGCGAGGCGACTCCCGGGTTCTGTTCCATCGCCGGGCCCGACTTCACCGCCGCGATCGCCTTGTCGGTCTCGGTCCTGACTCGATCGACGTACACGAAAGCCATCGTTCTGTCGTCCGTTGTGTTGCCCAGGTTGCCTTCACTCGATGCGTTGAACGCCTCCGCCAGCCCCGATGTCGATGTAGTCAGCACGACAACCTTGTCGTTACCCTGTAGGTCCATGCATTGCGGCGGAACCAACTCCACGGTGTACCCGGCGTCCTCCACGATCGACTGGAGGGTGCTGGCGGCGACCTCCATCTCGGCATCGGTCGCCGCACCATCGTTCATCAAGTACAGGGTCGGCTCGGTTGCACCCTGCCCCGCCTGTTCCTGCAGCGTCGCGCCGTTCGGGTCCGGTTGCTGTGCTTCCTCGGCTGCCGCGCCCTGGCCGGCCCCCGCCGCCTGTTGGTCCTTGGAGTCGGCGGTTCCGGCGCTACGGCCTGCACCGCCGTCAGTACCCGCGGCCGATCGGCCACCGGCGATGCCGCTGCCGGCCTTGCCCACGGGACCGGAGACAGAATAGGTGGATCCGCCGAAACCGAACTTCCGAGAGCGCCCGCCACCAACGTTGGCATACGTGGACGCGAGCCCCGTCGGATCGACCCACATCGTCGGGCTCGCTCCCACGTACGCGTACAGGTTGAGCCCGCCGCCCTCGCCGATCGGGTCCTGCTCGATGAAGCGGCCGAGTTCCGGGTCGTACCAGCGCGCGCCCATCAGGTACAGCCCGCCCGGCGCCGCCAGGTCGTCCCTTCTCGCCCCCGTGAACCCGAACTTCACCGGCAGCGGCGCGCCCAGCCAGCTCGGCGGGCGCGCCGGACGGCCGTACGGATCGTACGCCGTGTGCCCGGCGTCGACCGCGACGCCGTTCTCGCTCCGCGTCGCCAGCACCACCGACCCCAGACGGTCGTGGTGCAAATGGAATGGCGTCAGGCCGCTCTGTTCTGCCTTCACCATCTGCCCGCCGGCCCAAGTGTACTCCCAGCGAATGTCCTGCTCCGATCGCTCCTGGATCACCTCGCCGCCGTCGTACAGGGACCACTCCGGCGCGCCCTCCGCGCCCTCGGCGCGCCACGCCAGCCGGCCGTCCGCCGAGTAGCCGTAGCGCACCAGGACCGTGTCCTCGTGCTGCGGCCCGACCACGTGGCCCCACACCACCGACGTCACCAGATCGCTGGCGTCGTACCGCATCGCCTCGGCGGGGGCAGGACTTCCACCTGGTGGACCAACGGACCTCTAACGACGCACCTAGCGCGCAGACCCGGCGTCAGCGTTCCAGCCTCGTTCCCTTCAGGGGGTCATTGAAGATCAAGACGGAATGTTGTTGCCCGGTACCCGAGAATGGGCGCCACTCTCGTTCGATCTTGGTGTACTCGCCGAGAGCGCTGCGGAACGTACGATGCGGACCATCTACAATGAGTTGGTGCTCAGACACGAGGATGACCCATATCCCACACGCGTTTCTGTCAACCCGGTACACTGCGGTGGTCGAGCCGCCTTCGATCGTGGAAAGACTAACTGCGATGATAGCACAGGACCGCGTCCTCCAGTGCTGCCACAGAAACTCGTGCACTTTGTCGTACAACGTCAGCACATCCTCGCCCGATGTTCTGGATGGCAGTTCGAGTGTCCCGCCATCGTCGCAAGCAACTGCCTGACCGCCCGCCTGCGCAGCTTGCGCTGCCGCACCAATAGCCAATCCCACTGCCAATGCAATGCGTCTCATAGGCCCTCTCCAGACCCCTACGCCGGGACACTAACGTCGAATGCCGCGGGATCCGACGTAGAGCGCCAGCAAAACGCCTATTGCGATCGGAATCCATGCCCATCCAACGGACATCCCGGCCATCTCAGGGTCAACCGTCCGCCAGTGCTGCCACTGGCGCCACACCCGCACGCCTACGTACGCGCTTGCCGCAAACGAGGCAACGCTCATCACGAACAGCACGCGGTACATTGTGCCGCGGGCCCCAACAACGGCGATGACTGCCGTCGCGAGCAGGCACAAACATGCTAATCGACTCTCCTCATAAAACAGAGTATACCCGAATAGGACATCACGAGAGTCAAAGGGAGCGATCACGGGAGAGCGGTACACTGGTGCGCACAAGCCGATCAGCAGTGCGGTGGCTGACGTGAAACGCAAGTACTTGGCGTGTCTCACAACCACCCCCCCACCCCGGGAATCGCACGGGAAAGTGTTCCAATCCAGGACCGCTCGATAGGCGGCTGGTCGTTTAGAGCGCGAACCGCGTTCCGTGTGTTCAGCCGATACAGTACAGAGCGAATAGTGAATATGTTGCTGTCGATCCATGAGTCATTGATGAAGTTCTTGAAAAACACTTCCACGATGCTACTGTCGCCACTACCCAGACCAACAACGTTATTCCCCGGCATGTGACCCATTTCGTGAGCGACGCTCTTGCTGCCGTAGTTGGGACCGAATACAGCAAAACGGTCGGTGCTAGAGGATCGCGGAACTCCGGGAAAGTCAGGAGTGAAGTAAAGGGCCACGGCAGACTCTGAACGAATCGTGGCCCCAAGCTGTTCAAGGCTCTGCGGAGGACCTCCGTCGATACTGACCGCGCCCTCAAGTACCGTCCCATTCAGACCGAAGTCACCGACACATTCAGGTGTGGTCACTTCGACTTCCAGCGATTGCAGGTAATTGACTTCATTTGCTACCTGTGCGGAGAAGTTGCTACGGACGGTCTCCGAGAGGTCTTTGTCGTAGCGAGCACATCCCGTCAAGCGCGTTCGTGTGGCACCGCTCAGGGAAGTTGTCTGTGTGCTCGTCGCGTTCGCGTCCGGTGTCTCGGCCGCCAAGGAGGCCTCTCCTTGCCTGTCGACGGCCGCACTCACATCGCTCTGTTCTTGGGTCTCATCGGACCCTCCACTGCCGGAGTGCATCCTGTCCCGTTCCGTATCCTCGCTACGACATCTTGTCCGGAGCGAGGGCGGAGGCGATCGCGGACGCCACCTCGCGGTGCTCGCCGGGAAGGAGCGTGCGCGGGTCGAGCACCACGGCGCCGTCACGCGCGCGCGCGACGACGGGTGGGTGGCCGGTGCGCAGGCGCACCAGCAGTTCGTCGTCGCCGATGCCGCCAGCGCGCAACTCCACGACCCACGTCGGCAGATCCTCCTCCGGCGCGGCGCCACCGCCCACGCGCGAGACGTCCTCGCGCACCGCGACGTCCAGCCCCGGCGCGAGGCGGCGGACCGCGGCCGCAAGGCGCCGCGCCTCGGCGCGCAACTCGTCGGCCGTGGCCGCGAGCATGCGGGCCGCGGGGATCTCGGCGCGCGGATCCGGGCGCAGCCACGACAGGCAGGTCGCGGCCACCGCCGCGAGCGCGATCTTGTCCGGCCGCAGCGCGCGCGCCAGCGGATTCTTCGCGCAGCGCCGGACCAACTCGGCCCGGCCGACGATCAGCCCGGCCTGCGGTCCGCCCAGCATCTTGTCGCCCGAGAAGCAGACCAGGTCGGTGCCCTGCTCGAGCAACTCTTCCACGGCCGGCTCGCTCGGCGGACCGGGGCCGTCGCGGAACAGGCGCCCGCACCCCTGGTCGGCGACGACCGGCAGTCCCGCGCGGCGGCCGATCGCGACCAGCTCCGGCAGCGCCACGGCGGTCGTGAAACCGACGATGCGGTAGTTGCTGGGCCAGACCCGCAGGATCAGCCCCGTCTCCGGACCGAGCGCCTGCTCGAAGTCGCGCGCGTGCGTGCGGTTCGTGGTGCCGACCTCGCGCAGGCGCGCGCCGGAACGCTCGAGGATCTCGGGAATGCGGAACGAGCCGCCGATCTCGATCAGTTCGCCGCGGCTGACCAGGACCTCGCGCCCGAGCGCGAGCGTGTTCAGCACCAAGAGCACGGCCGCCGCGTTGTTGTTCACGACGAGCGCCGCGGACCCGGGGAACATCAACTCCAGCAGGTCCTGCACGTGGTCGTGGCGGTGCCCGCGCGAGCCTTGCGCCAGGTCGTACTCGAGGTTGGAGTAGCCGCCCGCCGCCTCGGCCAGCCACGACAGCGCGCGCGCCCCGAGCGGGGCGCGGCCGAGGTTCGTGTGCACGATCACGCCGGTGGCATTGATCACGCGGCGCGGCCGCGGCGTCGCGAGGTCGTCCAGCGCCGCCGCGCAGCGCGCGGCGATCTCGTCCTCGCCGGGGACCTCGCCGCCGCCCTCGAGTTCGGCGCGCAGCCGCTCCAGTTCGCGACGCACGGCCGCGAGCGCGGCGCGCCGCGACCACGATTCGAGCCGCGGGGCGAGCCGCGGGTGGGCCAGCAGGCGGTCGACGGACGGGATGCGGCTGCGGGGATCCATGGCCCCATTCTCCGCGCCCGGAACGCGGGTCCACAACGGCGTGCCCGGTACGGTCCGGACCGCCGCGGATGGCGCCGGATCCGGCGTTCCCACGGCGGGACGTCCGCCGCATCCCACGCTGGCCCGCCGCCGCGCTCGGACCGACAGTAGAACCGGGGACGATCCGGTCCGGCGAGGCTCCGCTTGGGCGACACGCTCTTCACCCCGACCGAGGTCACCAAGGACCTCCACCTCCTGGAGAAGACGCTGCAGCGCCTCTCCGTCGAATACGAGATGTTCCTGACGCGGATGACCCGCTGGCCCCCGCACCAGCGCATGGCCGAGTCCGAGGCGATCATCCGCCACTACAGCAAGCACCCGCCGCAGCGCACCGCGGACCGCTTCCGCTTCAACACGCTGGTCCACCGGCACCGGATGAACATCGAGCGCTGGAACCGCCGCGTGCGGCAGATGGAAGAGGAAGGCCCCGGCTCCGCGGTCCGGTCGGGCCGCCGCGACCAGCACGTCGAGGACCTGGACCTGCCGCAGGTGCTGCTCTGCACGCGGCTGCAGCGCGGCGAAGCGACCGGCACGCAGTTGCGCGACATGTACCTGGCCTACCGCACGGCGCGCAAGGCGCGCGGGCTGCCGGTTTCGAGCCTCTCCTACGCGCCATTCGCCGACCGCATCGGCGAGGCGCTCGGCCAGGCCCGCGAGCGTAACCCCGGCTGCGATTTCGAGTTGCGCCTGGACGAGGTCGGTGGCAAGGTGAGGGTCGCCGTGCGCCCCGCCCCGGCGTCAGCGTCGGAGCCGGCGCTCACCGGGCAGCCATAGGGGTCTTCAACATGCGCCGCATCGTCATCTCGTGCCTCGTCCTCCTCGTGTCCGCCGTCACCGCCCAGGCCGGAAAGGAGTTCCGGCTCAAGAGCCAGCTCCTGATGCAGGACCCCGGCATCGCCGCGGCGATGGAGCAGATCACCGCCAACCCGCAGGACGCGATCGCCTGGGAGTCGCTCGGCAAGGCGCTCGCCGCGCACGGCGCCTACGAGGACGCGGAAGCGGCGTTCGAACACGGGATCGACATCGACGCGAAGGACCCGGACCTGTGGGTCGACCTCGGCGCCGTGCGCCTGCGCAACGAGAAGTTCAGCGCCGGACTCAGCGCGTTCCGCAAGGCGATCGACATCGAACCGTTCCACGCGCTCGCCCGCTACAACGTCGGCGTCGCCGAGCAGGCGCTCGGCCATTACGAAGAAGCGCTGAAGGCGTTCGAGGACGCGCTGCTGCTCGACCCGAACCTGGGCGACCCGGCCAAGAACCCGGGCGCGGCGAACAACCCCGACCTGCCGTTCGTCAAGCTGCGCGTCTACCTGCGCACGACGGGAGCGGCGCCGGCCCTGATGACCCCCTGAGGCGGGTCAGCGGGCGGCGGCCGGCTGGTTCAGCCGCTCGAAGGCGTGCCGGATGGCGGGGTCGTTCGGCGCGCGCGAGCGCAATGACTGCAGCAGCTTGCGCGCTTCGTCCACGCGTCCGGAATCGACCAGGATCGCCACGGCGCCGTCCAGCGCCTCCCACTGCGTGGGGTGGATCTCGAGCGCGGTCCGGAACGCCTCCAGCGCCTGGTCGCGATTGCCTTGGCTCAGCCGCGCGCGGCCCATTTGGGCCCAGGCGTTGGCATCCTTGGCGTGCTCGGCCAGGTGCGTCGACATCCGCGCGATCGCCTCGTCCAGCATCCCGGCACTGATTTCGGTTTGCGCCAGCCGCACCTCGACGCCGACGTAGCCGGGGAGCAGCCCCAAAAGGCGCAGCCACAGGTCGCGCGCCTCGCGCGGGCGCCCGAGCCCTTCGAGGAACGTCGCGAACGAACGGTAGCCGAGGTAGAACACCGGGTGCCGCGCGATCAACTCGCGGTAGGCGTCCTCGGCGCGGTCGGTCTGGCCCACGGTCTCCAGCGCCTGCGCCAGCTTCAGCATCACCTGCGGGTTGGCGGGATCGGTCTCGCGCAGCTTCTCGTACAGCTTGACCGCCTCCGCGGGCTGCCCGGCGCGGATCAGTTCCTGCGCGCGCCGGAACCGGCCGTAGTCCAACATCGCGTCGCGCGGGTTGCGGCCGCCGACGGCCGGCAGGGCCTCCCCCGGCCCGGCCGCGGCGCCACCGCCGGCGACGTACCCGAGGCTCTCCAGCCGCGAGATCGTCTCCGGATCGCTCTCGGCGCCGAAGCCGGCCGCGGCGGCGAGGCGCTCCGGGTCGACCAGCCGCATCGCCGTCTCGCGCAGCGCGGACGCCAGCGCGCGCGCCTCGTCGGTGCGCGTGCCGGCGAGGTTCGTGCCCTCGCGCGGGTCCGCGGCCACGTCGTACAGTTCCGGGCTGGGCGACGCGATGTACTTCAGGTCGCGCTCGCGCAGGGCGTACAACGCCGACCAGCCGAACTCCTCGTAGGGGTACAGGGTCTCGGCGTAGACGTGGCGCGCGGGGTCGGCGCCGGGACCGAACAGGTCGATCCCGTGCACGCCCGCCGGCGCAGCCTGCCCGAGGAGCGCCAGCGCGGTCGGCATCACGTCGACCAGGCTGGCCGCGCCCGCGATCTCCGTCCCCGGCTCGATCACGCCCGGCGCGACGTAGATCATCGGGACTTCGACGGTCTCCTGGTACAGCAGCAGCCCGTGCTCGTCCTCGCCGTGCGTGTCGAGCCCCTCGCCGTGGTCGGCGACGGCCACGATCGCCGTGCGCGGGGCGACGCCCGCGGCACGCAGTTCCTCCATCAGCCGGCCGACCTGCGCGTCGGTGAACGCGACCTCGCCGCTGTAGGGGTCGCCCGGGTGGCGGCTCGCGAACTCCACCGGCGCGTTGTACGGCTCGTGCGGGTCGAACAGGTGCACCCAAAGGAAGAACGGCCGGTCGGCGTTCTGCCGCAACCAGAGGATCGCGCGGTTGACGACCTGGTCCCCCGGCCGCTGGCTGCGCTGCGTGCCGCTGCTGTCGTTCCCCATGTCGTCGTCGAACACGTCGAAGCCGCGGTTGAAGCCGAACATGCTGGAGGTGGTGAACGAGGCGACGAAGGCCGCGGTGCGGCGGCCGGAGCCCGAGAGCACCTGGGCCAGCGTGGTGACGTCGGCGGGCAGGCGGAAGCGCGCGTTGTTGCGCACGCCGTGCCCGGGCGGGTAGAGCCCGGTCATGATCGAGGCGTGCGCGGGCGTGGTCAGCGGCGTTGTCGACCACGCCCGCACGGCGCGCGCCCCGTCACGGGCCAAGGCGTCGATGTTGGGGGTCTGCACGCGCGTCGAGCCGTAGCACGAAACGTGGTCGGCGCGCAGCGTGTCGAGCGTCACGAGCACCAGGTTGTCGAAGCGGCGCGCGTGGCCGGGACAGCCGGAAACGACCAAGAGCAGGGCCAGCGCCGCGAGAAGCCCGGCAACGACGGCGGGGACAGGCGTGCGGCCTGTCCCCCCTGGAGAATCAGGCCGAGACGGCATCGAGCACCGCCCCGAGCAGCCGGTAGAACCGGCCCACGGACGGCACGTTGACCTTCTCGCCCGGCGCGTGGACGCCGCGGATGTCGGGACCGAACGACACCATGTCCATGTTCGGCACGCGGTCACCGATCAGCCCGCACTCCAGCCCGGCGTGGATCGCCGTCACCTCGGGCGCGCGCGTGTACTCGCGCTCGAAGACGGTGCGCGTGACCTGGAGGATCCGCGAGTTCATGTCCGGCTTCCAGCCCGGGTAGCCGCCGAGGTCCTGGATCTCGACGCCGGTGAGCCAGCCGATCATGTGCAGCGTGTCGAGGACGTCCTGCAGCGCGGGCGCGTTCGAGGAGCGGGCGAGGTTCCAGACGGTGACCTCGTCGCCGTCCGTGCTGACCACGCCGAGGTTGGTCGAGGTCTCGACCAGCCCGGCGATGTCCTGGCTCATCGCGATCACGCCGGTCGGCGTGGCGCGGATCAGCGCCAGCAGACGCATGCTGTCCTGGACCTCGAACACCTCCGCGGGCTCCTCCGCGGGGGCGGTGATCGTCACGGTCAGCCCGTCGTCGAGCCCGCGGTACTGGTACGCCAGCGCCTGGCGCTCCTTCTCGATCGCCTCGCGGAACAGCGCCTCGTCGTCGCCCGGGATGAACACCAGCGCGCGCGACTCGCGCGGGATGGCGTTGCGCTTGTTGCCGCCCTGGATCGAGGCGATCGAGATCTCGATCTCCTGGCTCGCCGCCTGCAGCAGGCGCGCGAGCGCGCGGATCGCGTTCATCCGGCCGCGGTTGATCTCCAGCCCCGAGTGGCCGCCCTTGAGCCCGCCGACGACGACCTCCAGCGCCATCGTGCCCTCGAGCGGCTCCTGGCGCACGGCGCGGAAGATGTGCTTCACGTCGGCGCCGCCGGCGCAGCCGACGAACAGCACGCCGTCGTCCTCCGAGTCGAGGTTGATCATGATCCGGCCGCGCAGAAGCTCCGGGTCGAGGCCGCTCGCGCCGGTCATCCCGGTCTCCTCGTCGATCGTCATCAACAGGTCGAGCGGGCCGTGCCGCAGCGAGTTGTCCTCGGCGATCGCCATCGCCGCGGCCACGCCGATGCCGTTGTCGGCGCCGAGCGTCGTGCCGCGGGCCACGATCCAGTCACCCTCCCGCTCGGCGTGGATCGTGCCCTTCTCGGAGTCGTACGGGCTGTCGGCGTCCTTCTCGCAGACCATGTCGAGGTGGCCCTGGAGCACGACCGCCGGCGCGTTCTCCCGGCCGGGGCTCGCGGGCACGCGCACGCAGAGGTTGCCCGTGGCGTCGCTGTCCACGGTCAGGCCGCGCTCCTTGGCCCACGCGATGACGTAGTTCGCCATCGCCTGCTCGTGGCCCGAGGGGCGCGCGATCCGGGTGAAGTGCGAGAAGTGGTGCCACAGCGGGCGCGGCTCGAGGCCGCCGAACGTCTTCTCCAGGTCTTCGTGGCTCATCGGGACGACCTCCAGCCGCCGGCCGGGTGCCCCGGCCGAGCAAGGGCGGCATTCTATCCGGGCGGCGCGGTGGGCGCTGCCGGTCCCGGGGGCCGGGCCGGCGGGCGCACCGCGCGGGGGCGGCAGGGTATCCTGTCCCTCGCGGAGGGCCGAGATGAGAAAGCTGGTCGTCGTGCTGGTGGTGCTGGCCGTGGTGCTGGTGCCGCTCCTGATCCTCGCCGCGTGGGCAGTCGGCACCTACAACCGGATCGTGCCGGCCAACGAGCAGGTCCGGTCGGCCTGGGGCGACGTCGAAAACAATTACCAGCGGCGGATGGACCTGATCCCGAACCTGGTCGAGACCGTCAAGGGCGTGGCCGAGTTCGAGCGCGGGACGTTCACCGAGGTCGCCGAGGCGCGTTCGCGCGCGGGGCAGGTCCGGTTGTCGCCGGAGCTGCTGAACGATCCCAACGCGTTCCAGGCGTTCGAGCGGACCCAGGGCGAGTTGTCCAGCGCGCTGTCGCGCCTATTGGTGACGGTCGAGCAGTACCCGCAGCTCAAGGCGAACGAGAACTTCCGCGACCTGCAGACGCAGCTCGAGGGGACCGAGAACCGGATCGCCGTGTCGCGGCGCCGCTTCAACGAGACCGTGCAGGGCTACAACGTGCTCGTCCAGCGCTTCCCCGGCCGGATCGTGGCCTCGATGTTCGGCTTCGCGCCGCGCCCGTACTTCGAGGCCCGCGAAGGCGCCGAGCAAGCCCCGGCCGTCAAGTTCTGATGCGGCTGTCCCTGCGCGCCGCGGCAGCCGCGCTTGCCCTCGGCTGCGCCGGCGGCGGCGCGCTGGCGGAGTTCCAGGTCCCGCCGGCCCCACCGCGCTTCGTGCTCGACGCGGCGGGGTTGCTCGACGACGACGGGCGCCGGGCGCTGGAGGACCGCGTGCTCCAGCTCAACGCGGAACGCGGGCTGCAGATCGGCGTCGGCATCTTCCCGTCGCTCGAGGGCGAGGAGATCGAGGACGTTTCGATCCGCATCGCCGAGGCGTGGCAACCGGGGTTCAAGGGGCGCGACGACGGCCTGCTGCTCACGGTATTCCTGCAGGAGAAGAAGGTCCGGATCGAGGTCGGCTACGGCCTCGAGGGGGCGATCCCCGACATCACGGCCGGTCGCATCATCCGCGAGCAGATCGCACCCGCCTTCCGCCAGCGGGACTACGCCGGCGGGCTGATGGGCGCCGTCAACGCGCTGGCGGCGGCCGCCGAGAACGAGACGCTCCCGCCGCCGCGCGCGGGCGCCGCGCGCGGCGAGGGCGATTTCCCGGTCGCCGCGCTGATGTTCGTCGTGCTGATCGTCGCGCTGTCGGTGTTCCAGGCGATCGCGCGGCGCGCCGTGCGGCGGCGGACGCTGAACGGCCGCATGCACTCGCGCGACGACCTCCCGCTGTGGCTGCTGCTCCTGCTCGGCAGTTCCAGCTCGTCGTCGCGGCGGCGCGGCGGCGGCTGGCACGGCGGGGGCTTCGGCGGCGGCGGCGGGTTCTTCGGCGGCGGCGGCGGCTCGTTCGGCGGCGGTTCGTTCGGGGGCGGCGGCGCCTCGGGAGGCTGGTGAGGTGGCCACAGCGCGCAGGCTTCGCGATCCCGGTGCCGCGCTGGCCCGCACCGGCTGGGTGCTCACGGCGCTGGCCGCGCTGGCCGGTGCGCTGGCCGCGGCCGATTTCCTCGTCGCGGCCTGGCGGGCCTCGCAGGCTTCGGGGAGCTGGGACGACGCGGTGCTGCTCGGCACCGGCACCGCGCTGCTCGTCGCGGCACTCGCGCTGGCGGTGTGCGGTGTCACGCTGCGGGCCGCCGGCCTGCGGCGCTCGCGGACGACGCCCGCGACGTTCCTGCGCGAGGACGAGGAAGAGCGGGTGCTCGCGGCGATGCGCGAGTTCGAGCGGCGCACCTCGGGCGAGATCCGCGTCCACCTTGCCGCGCGCATCACCCGCGACATCATGGAAGAGGCGCGCACGGCGTTCGAGAAGCTCGGGATGACGGCGACCGCCGAGCGCAACGGCGTGCTGTTCTTCGTGGCGGTCGCGGAGCGCCGCTTCGCCGTGCTGGGCGACCGCGGGATTCACGCGCAGGTGGCGCCGGATTTCTGGGACGGCGTCGCGGCGGCGGTCGCGGAACGTTTTGCGCGCGGGCGGTTCGCCGACGGGCTGTGCGAGGGCATCGCGCTGGCCGGCGAGTCGCTGGCCGCGCTGTTCCCGCGCCGCCCGGACGATCGCAACGAATTGCCGGACCGGATCTCGCGCGAGGGCGACGTTCCGTGAGCGACTGGCAGGAGCCGCCCGAAGCGGACCTGGAACCGCAGCCGGAACCGGGGCGCGTCGTTCCGCCGCGCGACCCGTTCTTCCCGCCGCCCTGGGGTGGCCTGCTCACGGGGCTGGGTCTCGCGCTCACCGTGTTCCTGCTGCTCGTCAGCGCGGTCGTTCTCGCCGTCTTCGCCCAGGCGACCACGCTCAGCCTGGAATCGGTCGGGTTCCGCTACGTCGCGCTCGTGCTCTCGCAGCTCGTGCTCGTGGTCGTCCCGCTGGGGTTCGCGCTGCGGCTCTCGGGGCGGCTCGAAACGCTTGGCGTGCGCCGTTTTCGCGGCGCGGCGCTGCTCGAGGGCGTACTCCTGGGGGGCGGGCTGGTCCTGGCCACGGGCGCGTACGGCCTGCTGCTGAGCTGGATCTCGCCCGAGGCCTACGGCGAGATGATGGCGGAGCAGCAGCTCCAGATGGAGCTCCTGCAGGCGCCGCTGCCGCTCCTGGTCCTCGCCGCGCTGGTCCTGGCGCCCCTGACCGAGGAGGTGTTCTTCCGGGCGTTCCTCTTCGGTGGCCTGCGCAGCTCGCTCAACTTCGCCGTGGCTTCCGGCATCTCGGCCGCGATCTTCGCCGGGATCCACATGATGCCGCTGTCCACCCCGGCCTTGTTCCTGGTCGGGCTCGCCACGGCCGCGAGCTACGAGCGCCACCGCTCGCTGGCAGCGCCTTTGGCGGTGCACATCGCGTTCAACGGCATCTCGCTCCTCGCCGAGCTGGTGACGTGAGCGCCGG
This sequence comes from Acidobacteriota bacterium, assembly GCA_017994815.1. Lineage (GTDB taxonomy): Bacteria > Acidobacteriota > Polarisedimenticolia > J045 > J045 > JAGOJY01. The sequence continues at coordinate 14,371 of JAGOJY010000041.1, read as the reverse complement.
GCGGGGGCGGGACCGCCGGCGCGCGCCCCCCGGCGCCCGGCGCGCCGCGGTTCTGGCCGGCGCGGCGGCCCTCGTCGCCGTCCACCTGCCGCTGGTCGCGGGCTACGCGCGCATGCAGCTTTCGGCCTGGCGCCAGATGACCGAGGTCGGGATCGTTCCCGCCGCCGAGTTCTACGCGCCGTGGCCGCTGCAGGCCGCGCGGCTGTTCGTGGTCGCGCTGTTCACCGTCGACGTGGCGGGGTGGGCCGCGCTGCTGGCGCTGTTGCCGCTCGACGAGCCGCACGAGCCGGCGTTCTCGGCCGCGCGGCGCCGCCTGCGCCGGCGCTGGCTGTTCGCGCACGCGCCGGTCCTGCCGATCGCCGCGTTCCTCGTCGCCGCGCGGTTGTTCGGCGAAGCGCAGTCCGGGTCCGGGGCCGGCGCGGCGTGGTTCCTGCCGGAGCTGATCGCCACCTCCCACCCGCCCGCTTCCGAACTGTGGGTGCGCGCCGAGCGACTCGTGTTGCTCTCGCTGGGCGGCGCGCTCGCCGCGCACCTCGCGTTGCTCGGCGGCATCGTGCGGCCGACGCGCTGGATCCGGAACACGGCCGCCATGCTCGGCGTCGCGGTGGCCGTCGCGGCGCTGGACATCGCGCTGGTCCTGCCGCTGGTTGACGGCGGGCTCTCGCGGGGCATGGCCGCCGCCCGCGCGAGCGCGGCCGCCGCGTGCCCCGGCCTCGACGCGCTCCCGGCACCGGAGCGCGTCGAGACGACCTTCAACACCTTCGTGCGCACGACCGCCGACTCCCCCGCGCTGCGCGAGTACCCCGATTTCGCGCTGCCGGACTCGGTGGTCGCGCTCCCGCCGCTTGCCTGGTCCGATTGGACCGGCCTCGCCGTCCGCCTCGAAGCACCGGGGGGCGCGCTGCTCTCCGCGGGAGAAGAACTGCGCGCGCACCTCGACGGTTCGCTGCTCGCGATGCCGATTCCCGACTTGTGCGGCGGCCAGCGCGTGCTGAAGGCCGACCGCGGGCTGTCCTGGAACCGCATGCGGGAGGTGCTCGCGCGCGCCGGCAGCGGGCCGCTGCGGCTCGCGTTCCGCCCGGCGCCGTTCGGCGGCCGACCGCTCGTCGCGCCGGCGCGACCGCTCGACGTGGTGCTCGCCCGGCCGGGCGCGGTGGTCCCCGGCGGCGTGCCGCACGCGGACGTCCCGCTGCCGTTTGCCGCGGAATTGCCGCATTCCCGCGTGCCGCGCGCGGTTGCGCCGCGTGCGCGCCTGCGCGAGGGCCGCGCCAGCCCGTACTCGCGCGCGGCGCCGCTCGACCCGCTGTGGCAGGACGCGCTGCCCGCCTGCGTCGCGCCGGACCTGAGCAACAAGCTGGAAACCGCGCTGGCGATCCCGCCGGAAGCCGCGTGGGACGACGTGTTGCGCGCACTGGCAGCCGCGGCGGACGCCGGGGCACGACGGGTGTTCCTCGTGACCGACGGGATTTGACGCCGGTCGGGAGTTTCCAAATCGAAGATGACGGCATTTCGGACGCGCGCCCTTGACGCGGTCCCGCGATATGGCAAAGTCTCCGCCGGCATGGCGGGGGATCCGCCGAAGGGAGTCCTACACATGAAGAAAGCGATTCTTGCCGCGCTGGTGGTGCTTGTGGCCGTCGGGGCCGCCGCGGCGCAGGACATGAGCAACATCGTTCGCGGTCACGTGGTGTACGTCGAGCCGACGGGCGACGCCAATGTCGACGGCATCAAGCTCGAGGCGGACAGCGCGACCGGCCTGGGCGTCTCGTACGAGCGGCTGCTCAGCGGCAACATGGGCCTCGAGTTCGGCATCTTCAGCACCGACAACGACGTGGAAGGCTCGCTCCGCGGCGACACGCGGACGATCGGCGAGTTCTCGATCACGCCGCTCACGGTCGGGCTGAACTTCCACGTGGCGAAGTCCGACAGCTTCGACTTCTACGTCGGGCCGGTCATCGCCTACGTGATGTACGACGACGTCGACACGCGGCGCGGCTTCGGAAGCAACATCGGCGTGGACGACGATTTCGGCTTCGGCGCCGTGGCCGGGATCGAGCTGCCGGGGTCCGGCAACTGGGCCTTCTCGGCCCAACTGAAGTACCTGGCCACGTCCGCCGAGGCCTCCGACGAGGACTTCGAGCTGGACGTGAATCCCTGGGTCATCCAGGCCGGCGCCGCCTACCGGTTCTAGTCGCAATCGCGGGGCCGCCGCGCGGCGGCCCCGACTTCCCTCTCGCTCGGGCCGCCGCGGCGGCCACTTTCGCTATCACCGAGGGCGCGCGGCCCGATCCCGCGCGCTCCCCACTTTTTCCTGGCCCGCTTCGCCCCTGCGCCGGCCGCTCCGCGCTAACCTGTCGAGCCGGGGGGGATGGAGGAGGGACAGGTCATGACAAAAAAAGTGATCTGGGTCGTGCTGCTGGCGCTCCTGGCAGGGACCGGGGCCGCGGTGGCGCAGGAGTCGGCCAACATTTTCCGTGGCCACGTGGTCTACGTCGACCCCACCGGTGACGAGAACATCGACATCGGCTTCGACGTCAAGCTCGAGCCCGACAGCGCGACCGGCTTCGGGATCTCGTACGAGCGCAGGCTGACCGAGCAGATGGGGCTGGAGTTCGGCCTGTTCCGCAGCGAGCACGACGTCGAGGCGTCGGCGTTCGGCGACGAGATGACGATCGGCGACTACTCGTTCATGCCGTTCACGGTCGCGCTGAACTTCCACGTCGCGCGAACCGACACCCTCGACTTCTATCTCGCCCCGATGGTCGCGTACGTAATGTACGGCGATCTCGAGGCCAACGAGGACTTCAGCGACGACAACCTCAAGATCGACGACGACTTCGGCTTCGGCGCCGTGGTGGGGCTGGAGGTGCCGGCCTCCGGCAACTGGGCCTTCTCGGCGCAGCTGAAGTACCTGAAGACGACCGCGTCGGGCGAGGACGACGGGGACGACGCCGAAGTGGACATCAACCCGTGGATCCTGCACGCGGGCGTCGCCTACCGCTTCTGACGGCGAGCAAGCGGGGCGGGGCCTGGCCCCGCCCCGCATCACCGCGGCGGCCCGAGCGACTCGAGCTTGGCAGCGTACCCGGGTCGATCGAACTCTCGCTGCTCGCGGATCATCCGGAACAACTCGACCGCGAGCACCTCCAGCACGCGGTGCCGCGCCTCGTGCGGGTCGACGCCACCGGCGACGAGCCGCTCCAGCGCCACGCCGGCTTGCGGCGGCTCGCCCACGGCGAGCTGCCGCTCGAGCACCTCGTGCAGCGCGACGTGCAGGAACGGGTTCTCGCCCGGCTCGGGGTCGGCACCCTCCCAGAACGGCCGGAACTGCGGGTGCGCCTCCAGCAGTTCCAGCAGGTGCCGTTGGGCCGGCTCGAGCGCCTCGCGCCGGTCGCGCGCCGCCCACACGCGGCGCAGGGCCTCGCGGCCCACGCCGGCCAGCGCCTTGAACGAGTCGAGCGGGCCGGAGTCCATCGCTACCTCGCGGGCCGGCGCAGGTCGCGCACGAGCGGGCTGTGCCGCGGCTCGGCCGTCTGCTTGACCACCGCCTGCCCCCCTTCGAACAGGAGCCACGAGTACTTGCCGTAGTGCGTGGCCCGCCGCGCGGTGCCGACGAGGTCGCCCGGTTGCAGCGCGTCGATGATCCCCAGCGTGTTTGCGCCATCGTCCGAGGTCTCGACGACGACGACGCCCGCCGCGTCGGCCGCGGTCGACTCGCGCCCGGCGACGGTGATCGCGTCGTCGTCGAACGCCAGCCCCTCCGGCAGCTGCGCGCCGGCGAGCCGCAGGAACTCCGGCCCCGGACGGCCCACCAGCCACACGCGCCGCGCCGCGGCGAACTCCGGCGCCGCGACCTCGCGGTCGAAGCGCGGCACGACCTCCGGCGCGAGCGCGGCCGTGGCGGCGCGCGCGGCCTCGGTGAAACGCGGCCCGCGGCCGGTCCCGATCAGCAGCAGGTCCGGCGGCGCCGCGAACATGCGGGCCAAAGTCGCCGGCCGCTCGCTCGGGTCGAGCTTGCGGAACAGGTCGGCGTCGGGGTCGACGACGACGCGCGACGGCTCGGCGATCGCCGCGATGGTGATCCGCGCCACGCCGTCGACCGAAGGCGCGCTGCCGCGGGCGCGGGCCCCCGCGGCCCCCTCGAGCTGCGCCGGCACATCGAGTGCCCAGTCGCCGGTGGCGACGCTGACCGCGACCGACTCGGGCTGCAGCTGCACGTCGTCGAGGCGGAGCTCGGGCGCACCCGGGCGCTCGACCCATTGCCGGAAGAACGCCTCGACGCCGCGGTTCGGCGCGGTGCGCGCGAACACGGCGGCGATGTCGCTCCACGCCGCGTGGCGGTAGCGGTACGAGGAGAAGAACTCCGTCAGGCCCATCCGGAACGCGTCGTCGCCCAGCTTGCGGCGCAGCATGTGGAAGATCATCGCCACCTTGCCGTAGCCGAGCGCGCGGGTCGCGCGGTCGTGCCGCTCGCGGAAGGCCGACACCGGCTGCTCGGCGCCGGTGCCGGGCGCGAGCAGGTACTCGGCGTAATCGCGCAGGATCTGGCGCCGGTACTCGACGTCGCCCCCGGCTGTCTCCTCGCCGGCGAAGTCGTGGTCGGCGAGGTACGCGGTCAGCCCTTCGCACCAGTTGCCGCCGCGCTCGTCGACGTAGACCCCGTTGCCCCACCAGTCGTGCAGCACCTCGTGCCCGAGGCTGGTCCGGATGATGAACGGCAGGCGCATCACCGCCGAGCCGAGCAGCGTGAACGACGGCATCCCGAGGCCGGTCGGCAGGATGTGCTCGGCCACCACGAACTGCGGCCACGGGTGCGGCCCGATTTCGCGCGAGAAGCGCAAGAGGTAGCGTTCCGTGGCCTCGAGGTAGTTCCGCACCAGGTCGTCCGGCGTGTCGGCCAGCGCGTAGACGGCCACGCGCTGCGCGCGGAACTCGCGCTCGCTGACCTTCCACCCGGCGGCGACGATGTCGATCCCGGGAAGCGGGTTCTCGGAGACGTACACCTCGCGCACGCGTCCCCCGCCCGCCTCCGCCGGCGCCGCACCCAGCACGGGCTCGACGCGGCGCCCTTCCGACAGCACGCGCCAGCCCGCGGGCACCAGCGCCTCGAGCCGGAACTGCGACAGCTGCTGCGAGCCGGTGGGGTACCAGCCGCTCTCGGGCGAGAGGAACATCCCTTCGGCGGCGAGGTAGCCTTCCGGCAGGTTCACGACCTCGTCGCGGTTGAAGCGCACGTCCTCCGGCAGCGCCGGTGGCTGGCCCGACCACGCCACGCGCAGGCGCAACGGCCCCTCGGCGCGACGGCCGAGCCGCACGCGCCAGGACTTGCGGCCCTCGGCGACCGGGCCGGGCTGCGCCACGAGCCGCCGCTCGCCGCCCCGCTCGCGCAGCAGCGCCACCGCGTCGACGCGGTACGGCGTTCCGAGCCGCAGTTCGACCTCCGAACCGGGCCTCGGCACCTCGAGCAGCGCCTCGCCGCGAACGACGCGCCCCGCCGGATCGACGCTGACGTGCAACTCGTGACGGGCGATCTCCGCGGCCTGGACGGCGGCGCCGGCCGCCAGCAGCAACGCCGCCAGGATGATGCGGTTCCTCTTCATGGGGACAGAGTATCCTGTCCGGCCGGCACCGATCGCAACGGTTCGGAGGACGACGTGGAAGCTCGGCCCGTGGTGCTCGTCTTCGCCGCGGTAGCGGCGCTGGCCGCGATGCCGGCGCGTGGCGCGGCCGGCGACGCGCTGCCGTTCCCGGTGGAAAAACGCACGCTGGCCAACGGTCTCGACGTGTTCGCGGCCAAGTACGACAGCCCCGGGATCGTCTCCTACCAGGCGGTCATTCGCGCCGGCTCGCGCAACGAGGTCGAGGCGGGCAGCACCGGGACCGCGCACCTCGTCGAGCACCTGGTCTCGCGCGGCGCGACCGGGCAGGGCGATTACGACCGCGTGATGCGCCGGCTCGGCGCCGACTTCAACGCCTTCACCGCCGATGACTGGACGTGCTATCACGCGACGCTCGCCGCGGATGGGCTGGAGCGGTTGATGCAGGCCGAGTCGGCCCGCCTGCGGAGTCTCGCGGTGGACGAGACCGGCTTCCGCCGGGAGGCCGCCGCGGTGCTCGGCGAGTACCGCCAGGGCGCGTCCGACCCGCTCTTTTCCGCCCGCGAGATGCTGCGCGGCCAGGCGTTCGTGGGACACCCGTACGCCCACGCCGCGATGGGCCTTCTGGCCGACATCCAGGACATGCCGAACCAGTACGAGCGGGCGCGCGAGTTCTTCCGCCGCCACTACCGGCCGGACAACTGCGCGCTCGTGGTCGTCGGCGACATCGAGCCGGCACGGGTGTTCGCGCTGGCCGAGCGCTACTTCGGCGACTGGGCGCGCGGGGCCGAGCCGACGCCGGCGCCGGCCGACGCGCGCCCGCCCGGGCGCCGCGAGGCCCGCCGCGACGACTGGCCCGCCCCCGTCCTGCCGGTGCTCCTCGCGGCGTGGCGCACCCCGGCCTTCGCGGCCGACGACATCGGCTTCGCCTCGCTCGACCTCGCCGCCGCGCTGCTGTTCGCGGAAGCCTCGCCGCTCTACCAGCAGCTCGTCGTCGAGCGCAAGCTGGCCGAGTCGCTGTCGTACGAAATCGAGCCGCACCGCGACCCCTACCTCGTGCTCGTGCAGCTGCGGGCGCGGGACGCCGACGCGGTCCCCGCGCTGCGCGAGGCGCTGGGTGCGGCGATCGAGCGGCTCGCGGCGGAGGGCGTCGATCCCGCGGCGCTCGACGCGGCGCGGGCGCACCGGCGCGGCGTGCTGGCGCACCGACTCGCCACGAGCGAGGGCGCGGCGAACCTGCTCTCGTTCTTCGTCAACGTCGCTGGCGACGCCGAGGCGCTCAACGCGTACCAGCACACGCTGGACGACGTCACCCCGGAGCACGTCCAGCTCGCGGCGCAGCTGTGGCTCACCCCGGACCAGCTGACCGAGGTGGTCGTGGCGGGGAGCGGCCCGTGAGCAGGACGGCGGCACGCGGCCTGGCCCTGCTGCCGCTCGCGGCGCTGCTGGCGCTGGCCGCCGGCTGCTCGCGCGGGCCGCGCCAGGCGGGCGCGGTCGTCGAGCTGCCGTCCGCCAGCCCGGTCGTGGCGCTGCGGGCCAGCTTCCACGCCGGATCGATCCACGACCCGCCGGGCAAGGAAGGGCTGTCCGCGCTGACCGCGCGGCTGATGGTCGAGGGCGGCACCAAGGACCTTTCGTACCGCGAGCTGCTGGCGCGGCTGTACCCCCTGGCCGGCACGATCACCGCGGTCGCCGACAAGGAGCTGGTCACGATCGCGGGCGAGGTGCCGGCCGGACACGTGGCGGAGTTCTACCCGCTGTTCCGCGACGTGCTGGTCGCGCCGCGCTGGGACGCGTCCGACTTCGAGCGCGTGCGCGCCAACATGCTCTCGTACCTGCAGACGACGCTGCGCTCGTCGGACGACGAGATGCTGGCGCGGCGCACGCTGGAGCTGATGCTGTTCGAGGATCACCCGTACGGGCATCTGGCCGAGGGCACGGTCGCCGGGCTGCGCGCGATCACGCTGGCCGACGTGCGCGCGTTCCACGCGGCGCAGTTCCGCGCCGCCAACGCCGTCGTCGGCGTCGCGGGCGCCTACCCCGACGAGCTGCCCGACGCGCTGGACGGCGATCTCGCGACCCTGCCGGAGGGCGCGCCCGAGGACACCGAGCTGATCGCCCCCGCGCGCGTCGGCGCGACGGAGATCGCGATCGTGGAGAAGCCGGGCGCCGGCACGACGATCGCGTTCGGCTTCCCGGTGGACGTGCGGCGTGGCGACGTCGATTACTACCCGCTGCTGCTCGCGACCTCATGGCTCGGCGAGCACCGCACCCCGTACGGCCGGCTGTTCCAGGAACTGCGCGAGGAGCGCGGCCTGAATTACGGCGACTACGCCTACCTCGAGCACTTCCAGGAGGAGCCGGGCACGCGCTTCCCGCAGGCCGGCCGCCCGCGGCGTTACCAGTACTTCAGCGTCTGGATCCGGCCGGTGGGCGACGCGGCGCGCGTTTTCGCGCTCAAGGCCGCGCTGCGCGAGCTGGACCGCCTGGTCGGCCACGGCATCCCGGAAGACGAGCTGGCGGCGCAGGCGGAGTTCCTGCGCAACTCGTCGAGGCTGGTGGCCCAGGGGCCGTCGCGCCGGCTGGGGTTCGCCTTCGACGACCTGTTCTACGGCGTCGGCGATTCGCTGCGGCGGCTCGACGACGGCCTGGCGCGCGTCACGCGCGACCAGCTCGTCGCCGCTCTCGCACGGCACATCCGGCCCGACCACGTCAAGATCGCGATCGTCACCGAACGCGGCGAGGAGTTGCGGCAGCAGCTGCTGAGCGGCCAGGCGCTGCCGATCGAGTACCCCGACGGGGGGCCGGCCGAGCTGGCCGAGCGCGACCGCGAGTACGCGGCGTGGCCGATCGTCGTCACGGCCCCGCTGGTCCATGTCGTGCGCGCCGAAGAGCTGTTCCAGACCGCGACCCTGCCGTGGCACCGGAGACGCTGACCCGATGGCAAAGACGTTCGGACGCACGACCGTCGAGTTGGTCCGGGGCGACATCACGCGCCAGGCCGCCGACGCGATGGTCAACGCGGCGAACAGCCGCCTCGCCGGCGGGGGCGGCGTCGACGGCGCGATCCACCGCGCGGGCGGGCCCTCGATCCTGGAGGAGTGCCGGCGGATCGGCGGCTGCCCGACCGGTTCGGCCGTCGCGACCGGCGCGGGCGAGCTGCCCGCCCGCTGGGTGATCCACGCCGTCGGCCCGGTCTACCGCGACGGCCGCCACGGCGAGGCGGACCTCTTGGCCTCGGCCTACCGGGCCAGCCTCGCCGAGGCCGAACGGCTGGGGGCCCGGAGCGCGGTCTTCCCGTCGCTCTCGACCGGGGCCTACCGCTACCCGGTGGACGAGGCCGCCGCGATCGCCCTGCGCACCGTGGCAGACTACGCGGCGCGCGGCACCAGCGGGATCGAGCGGGTCACGTTCGCCCTGTGGGACGAGCGGACGCTGGACGCTTTCCGCCGCGCGCTCGATTCTCTGTAGCGGGCCGCCCGGGCGGCCCGGAGGGCTCATGGCGAACTTCGCGCTGATCGGCGCCGCCGGTTTCGTCGCGCCGCGGCACATGCAGGCGATCCGGGACAGCGGCAACCGACTCCTGGCGGCGACCGACCCCAACGACTCGGTCGGCGTGCTCGACCGCTACTTCCCCGAGGCGCGCTTCTTCACCGAGATCGAGCGCTTCGACCGGCACCTCGAGAAGCTGCGCCGCCGCTCCGAGGACGAGCGCGTGCACTACGTCAGCATCTGCACGCCGAACTACTTGCATGACGCCCACGTGCGCCTCGCGCTGCGCGTGCGCGCCGACGCGATCTGCGAGAAGCCGCTGGTCATCAGCCCGTGGAACCTGGACCAGCTGCTGGACCTGGAGCGCGAGTACGGGCAGCGGGTGTACACCGTGCTGCAGCTGCGACTGCACCCGGCGATCGCCGCCCTGAAGGAGCGCCTCGAACGCGAGCCGCCGGCGCGCAAGGCGGACGTTTCGCTGCGGTACTGCACGCGCCGGGGCCGCTGGTACCACGTGTCGTGGAAAGGCTCCGCCGACCGTTCCGGCGGGCTGGCGATGAACATCGGTGTGCACTTCTTCGACCTTCTGATCTGGCTCTTCGGCGCGGTCGAGCGCTCGGAGGTCCGGCAGAACCAGCCGGACAAGATGGCCGGGACGATCGAGCTGAAGCACGCGGTGGTGCGCTGGTTCCTCTCGGTGGACGGCGCCGACCTGCCGCCCGGCTACCTCGAGGCCGGCCGCCCGGCGTTTCGCTCGATCACCATCGACGGCCAGGAACTCGAGTTCTCCGAGGGCTTCACCGACCTGCACACGCGCGTGTACGAGGCGACGCTCGCCGGGCGCGGCTTCAGCATCGAGGACGCCCGCCCCTCGATCGAGCTGGTGCACCAGATCCGCCACGCCAAGCCGGAAAGTTCACTCTGATCCGAGGGGACAGGTGTTCCACCTGTCCCCCCCGCGCTACGCCGGTGGCCAGGAGCAGACGAGGTTGCGGTCGCCGTAGGCGTTGTCGATGCGGCCGACGTACGGCCAGAACTTGTGCTCGCGGGTCCAGGCCGACGGGAACGCCGCCCGCTCGCGCGAGTAGGGCCGGTCCCAGCCGTCGGCGGCGATCACCGCCGCGGTGTGCGGCGCCATCTTCAGCAGGTTGACCTGCCGGTCGGCGCGCCCGTCCTCGATCTCGCGGATCTCCTCGCGGATCGCGATCATGGCCTCGCAGAAGCGGTCGAGCTCGAACAGCGACTCGCTCTCGGTCGGCTCGATCATCAGCGTGCCGGGCACCGGGAACGACAGCGTCGGGGCGTGGAACCCGTAGTCCATCAGGCGCTTGGCCACGTCCTCGGCCTCGATCGCCGCGGTCGCCTTCAGCCCGCGCAGGTCGACGATGCACTCGTGCGCCACGAAGCCGTGCCTGCCCTTGTACAGCACCGGGTAGTGCGGATCGAGCCGCTTGGCGAGGTAGTTGGCGTTGAGGATCGCGACCAGGCTGGCCAGCTTCAGGCCGTCGGCGCCCATCATCGTCACGTAGGCGTACGAAATCGGCAGGATGCTCGGGCTGCCCCACGCCGACGAGGCTACAGGCCCGATCGCCTGCTCGCCGCCCGTCTTCTGCAGCGGGTGCGAGGGCAGGAACGGGACGAGGTGCCGGGCGACGCAGATCGGTCCCATTCCCGGCCCGCCGCCGCCGTGCGGGATGGCAAACGTCTTGTGCAGGTTGAGGTGGCAGACGTCGGCGCCGAACTCGGCCGGCCGGCACAGCCCGACCAGCGCGTTCATGTTCGCGCCGTCGAGGTACACCTGCCCGCCGCACTCGTGGACCGCGCTGCAAATCTCGCGGATCGCCTCCTCGAACACGCCGTGCGTCGAGGGGTAGGTCACCATCAAGGCCGCCAGCCGCGGTGCGTGCTCGCGGGCCTTGGCCCGCAGGTCGGCGACGTCGATGTTGCCGTTCTCGTCGCAGGCGACCGCGACCACCCGCAGGCCGGCCAGGACCGCGCTGGCGGGGTTCGTCCCGTGGGCCGAGGTCGGGATCAGGCACACGTCGCGCTGCGCGTCGCCGCGCGAGCGGTGATAGGCGCGGATCACGAGCAGCCCGGTGTACTCGCCGGCCGAGCCCGCGTTGGGCATGAACGACGTGCCGGCGAAGCCGGTGATCTCCTGCAGCACCGCGGCGAGCTTGTCGAACAGCTCGCGGTAGCCTTGGGCCTGCTCGGCCGGGGCCGCCGGGTGCAGCTCGCCCAGAGTGGCCCAGCTGATCGGGTACATCTCCGCCGCGGCGTTGAGCTTCATCGTGCACGAGCCGAGCGGGATCATCGACGTGGTCAGCGACAGGTCGCGCGACTCGAGCCGCTTGATGTAGCGCAGCAGCTCGGTCTCCGAGCGGTACCTGTGGAACACGGGCTGCGCGAGGAAGCGACTGGTGCGCGCGTGCGGCGCCGGCAGGCGAGCGCCGTCGACCTCGGCCGCGAGCCGCGGCACGTCGATCGCGCCGCCGCCGAAGACGGCGACGAGGTCGGCGAGCGTGCGGTCCGAGACCGTCTCGTCCAGCGCCACCCCGATGTCACCGCCGGGGAACGCGCGCAGGTTGATCTTCCTGGCCAGCGCGTCCCGCAGCACCTGCTCCTGGCTGCGCGGCCCGGGGCCGACGCGCAGCGTGTCGAAGAACACCTCGTTGCGCAGGCGCCAGCCGGCCTGCTGCAGGGCGCGGGCCAGGACCACGGCCCGCCCGTGGGCCTGCCGCGCGATGCGCGTCAGCCCCTCCGGGCCGTGGTAGATCGCGTAGAACGCGGCCAGCTCGGCCAAAAGGACCTGCGCCGTGCAGATGTTGCTGGTCGCGCGCTCGCGGCGGATGTGTTGCTCGCGCGACTGCAGCGCCAACCGCAGCGCCGGGTTGCCCGAGTTGTCCTTGGACAGCCCGATCAGGCGACCCGGGAGCTGGCGCTTGTGCTCGTCGCGCACGGCCATGAACGCGGCGTGCGGACCGCCGAACCCGAGCGGCACCCCGAACCGCTGGCTGTTGCCGACCGCGACATCGGCGCCGAACTCGCCCGGCGCGCGCAGCAGGGCCAGCGACAGCAGGTCGGCCGCCACCACCACGAGCGCACCGGACTTGTGCGCGGCGGCGCAGAACGCCTCGTAATCGAGCACGGCCCCGCCCGTCGTCGGGTACTGCACCAGCGCCCCGAACGTCGGCCGCGAGAAGTCCCACTGCTCGTGGTCGCCGACGACGACCTCGATGCCCAGCGGCAGGGCCCGGGTGCGCACGACAGCGATCGTTTGCGGGTGGACCTCCTGCGAGACGAAGAACACGCGCCCCTCGGCCTTGCGGTCGAGCACGCGCTTGCACAGCGTCATCGCCTCGGCCGCCGCCGTCCCCTCGTCGAGGAGCGACGCGTTGGCCATCGGCAGGGCGGTCAGATCCGCGATCATCGTCTGGAACGCCAGCAGCGTCTCGAGGCGTCCCTGCGAGATCTCGGCCTGGTACGGCGTGTACTGCGTGTACCAGCCCGGGTTCTCCAGCACGTTGCGTTGGATCACCGGCGGCATCTGGCAGTTGGCGTAGCCCAGCCCGAGGTAGGAGCGGAAGACCTGGTTCTTCGAGGCGATCTCGCACATCTCGGCCAGCACCTCGCGCTCGCCGAGATTGCCGCGCAGGCGCAGTTCGCCCCGCATCCGGATCGCCTGCGGCACCGACTTGTCCGCCAGTTCGTCCAGCGAGGAGAGCCCGAGCGTCTCGAGCATCGAGGCAATCTCGTGCGCCCGTGGCCCGATGTGCCGCGCCGTGAAGCAGTCGGGCACCTTGAACAGATCGCTCAGTTGGTCCGAGTTCGCCATGATCGCGTCACCTGTCCGTCGAGTTGGGGGGAGGCCGCCCGGCGTGCCGACGCCCGGCGGGAGGGCAAAGCCTAACACCGCGGTTATTAAGCGGCTACCCCCCGGTGCTTTAATGCCCGGCATGAGACGCCCCCTCCTGCTGCTGCTGGCCGGGTTCGCGGTCGGCCCGGCGCCCGCCGCGCCGCCCGCCCCCGATCCCGCGCGCGTCGCCTCGTTCGCCGAGCTGGCGCTGCGCTGCATCGACCGCCCGTTCCCGAACAAGCCCGAGCACGTCTTGGACGGGCCGGAGTCGGTGCGTGCGCCGCGCGAGTTCCACCCCGTGTTCTACGGCTGCTACGACTGGCACAGCGCGCTGCACGGCCACTGGATGCTGGTGCGGCTGGCCCGCCTGCAGCCGGACCACCCGGTCGTCCCGCGCATCCGCGAGGCGCTCGAGCGCCAGTTCACGCCGGAGGCGCTGCGGGCCGAGGCCGCCTACTTCGACGTCCCGTCGCAGAGGCTGTTCGAAAGGACGTACGGCTGGGGCTGGGCGCTGCGGCTGGCGGCCGAGCTGCGGGGCTGGGACGACCCGCAGGCGCGGCGCTGGGCCGCGGCCTACGCCCCGCTCGAGGCCCGCGTCGCGGCGCTGCTCGAGGCGTACCTGCCGAAGCTCGCGGCGCCGATCCGCACGGGCGTGCACCCCAACACGGCGTTCGCGCTGGCGCAGGCGCTCGACTACGCGCGCGCGGTGGGCGACCGCGAGCTCGAGCAGCTGATCGTGCGCCGGGCGCGCGACTACTACGGCGCCGACCGCGCCTGCCCGGTGGACTACGAGCCCAGCGGCGAGGATTTCTTCTCGCCGTGCCTCGCCGAGGCGGACCTGATGCGCCGCGTGCTGGACGCGCGGGAGTTCTCCCGTTGGCTCGACGGCTTCCTGCCCGGCCTGCGGCGTGGCCGCCTCGGCCACCTCGCGCAGCCGGCCGTCGTCACCGATCCGACCGACGGCAAGATCGTCCACCTCGACGGGCTGAACCTCACGCGCGCCTGGACGCTGCGCGGGATCGCCCGCGCGCTGCCAGCGAAGGACCGCCGGCGCGCGGTGCTCGAGCGGCTCGGCCGCGCGCACGCCGACGCCGGGCTCGCGCGCGTGCAGAGCGGCAACTACGAGGGCGAGCACTGGCTGGCCTCCTTCGCGGTCTACCTGCTCACCGAAGTCGGCCCTTAGCACCCACACGAATCGTCTCCTTCGCCGGGGCCGGCGGCAGCGTGGTCGGCGGAATTTGCCATTACGGGAAAGATTTCTCGATTATCCAGTTGAAATGCCGAGCGAGCGCTGGTACGATCTGCAACGTCAGGTGGGGTGGTGTCGTGAGCAGCGCCCTCGACAACGGAACCGGCACGCGGGCAGCGGCCCGGGACCTCGAACTCTGGCGCCTCGGCCTGCTGGAGCTGGACCAGGTGGCGGCCG
>JAGOJY010000009.1 GCA_017994815.1 Acidobacteriota bacterium | reverse complement strand
CATCCCTTCCCTCGCCGCGGACGCTCGGACGTCTCCGCGGCGACAGTCTCGGGGTTGTCCCCGGGACTCGAGGACCGGCAAGACTTACTGGAATTGGACCGGCAAAACTTTCTGGAACCCGCAGCATTGCCCCCGCGCTCCGGAATGCGACATGCAGCGCGTCGTAAAGCAGGCGCGCGAACACGTACTCGAAGATCCTGCGCCCGAGGAGAAGTCGCAGCAGCACTCCCAAGCAACAGAGCAGTAGACATGCCGCGAAGACCAAGGCCTTCACCTGCTCCATCACTACTCCGCACGCCTTGTCGTAAGCCGCAGCGCTTCCTTTATAGTTCCCAGCCCCAGCACGCGTGCTCTGTCGCGAGGTCGTTTACGCCACAGCGCTGCAACCAACTTCGCAGAGCGTCGCAGTCGTCGTTACGTATCGTGATCGTCAACGGATCGGCCCGCGAGGATCCTGCGAATACAACGGTCATGAACTCACCCACATCCCTGACGGCGAGCACGTGTTCCATGTTCACGATGCTGTTGCCCAAACGAACGAGCTTCATCGCGCTTCCTCGTCAGGCATACGCCTCCACCTGCGCGAGTAGCCGGGTTCGGGTGGCGAGCGTCTCTTGGGCGACCTGATCCGCCTGCTTCTTCTTGGGCAAGTACCCTGCGATGAAGTAGACAAGCCAGATCACGACACCCGCACCCCAGAACAAGGCCAAGAACAGGTACAGCCAAATCGAACCAGGGAAAAGACGCGGGTACTTGGGCATCTCGAGCGAATTGAACTGCGCTTCGATTTGCCGGATCTGGTTCAGATTCGGCAGGTCCAAAGGCCGGGAGAACGTGAGCTTCACGTAGCGTTCCGTGTTCGAGATCTGGTAGACCGAGTCCCCCCGCCGCTCCAGGTGGTTGTCCACGGTCTTGACTTCCTGCGAGCTGAGCAGTGACCAGTGGAATCTCTGCATCAACTCGATCTGGCTCTGCTCGTCGTCGGGATGAACTTGGAACGACACACTTTCGGTTCGGGACATGTCGGGCTCCTCTCTCGCGTGCGGCGTGCGAACTCGTGGGGATGGTCAACGGGCCCAAGCGCATTCGACATCGCCCACCCGGCGCAGATGCAGCAACATCCGTGCCACGCTTTGAGATCCGCACACCGGGTGAGTTCCCGGAAGATCCGAGCACGGGCCATCCCGAGAGTCTCATCTGCGCGACAGTCGTGGATCAGCCGCGCGACAGTGCGCGCCCCAAGTACTGGTGGGATACCGGTTCCGCGGCGGCACCGCAATTGCAGGTGATCCGAAGCCGAAGGCGCGGCCGGCAGGGGGGACCATGCAAGGAGGGGATATATGGACTCGTGGAGGGTAGCAGTCGTCGTGACCGGGATTGCCGCATGCGGGCTGCTCGCGGGTTGCACCGCGAGCACTACGGCGATCAGCCGCGAGACCGCGGCCCGCCCGCGTGTGGAGCAGAAGGCGCTGGTCAGCGCCATGGAGGGTGCATACGCCAAGGTCGACTTCTCCGTGTGTCGCGGGCGCAAGGTGTTCGTCGAAACCAGGGCGCTGTCCAAGACCGACGTCGAGTTCATCACCTCGTACGTCCAGAAGCAGGCGCTCGCCGCCCGGTGCGTGCCCGTGATCGACGAGCAGGAAGCGGACCTCAAGATGACCAGCATGCTCGAGGTCAGCGGGACCGACGAGGTCGAGCGCCGGATGCTGAAGGACGTCGTCGTCGGCCAGTTCACGGGCACGCTCACCGTCACCGACCTCAGAGAGGGCGCGGTGATCAAAGCGTGGGACCTGCATGCGATGTCGCAGACCAAGCGGAACCGCCGCGCCACCACCAGCACGCTGAAGTAGGCCGAGAGGCCGCGCGTGTTCGCAGCGCTCCAGTTCGCGGCCGGCGCGGCCTTCGCGGCCCTGATCCCCGATTTCCGCCGCAAGCCGGCGAGCGTTCCGCTGTTGCCGTTGCCGGTCGTCGTGGCGGGGAACATCGCCTACGCCATGCCGGCGCTCGCCCAGGTGTCGATCGCCAGCACGACACAGACGATCCGGGCGGCGGACTGGGTGGCGCTGGCGTTTACCGCCGCGGGGACGCTGCTCATGCTGGCCGCGCGCCGGCAGCTCGGGACCGCGCACTCGTGGGCCGGGACCTGGCGCCCCGGCGCGCGGCTGACAACGGGCGGCATCTACGGCCGGCTCCGCCACCCGATCTACGTCGGTGCCGGCGTCGTGCTCTCGGGGTCTTTCGTGACGATCGCGGCGCACGCCAGCGCGCCGGCCACGGCGACCGCCGCGATCGTCGGCGGCGCGATCGTCGCGTTTCTCGTCGCGGCGGCCCGCACGGAAGAGCGTGCGTGGTCAACCAGCGCTGGGCCGGAGTTCGCGGCCTACCGCGTTCGGGTCGCGGGACTCTGGCCGCGGGCGCGGTCAGGGTCCGGCGTCGATGCCGAGTTCGTGGAGCTTGCGGTGCAGGGTGGAGCGGGACATACCCAGCCGCTCGGCCGCACGCGAGATGTTGCCGTGGCACTCGTCGAGGCTGCGCTGGATGTACCGCCGCTCGAAGGCCGCCACGAGCCGATCGCGCGCGTCGGCGAAGTCCCCGCCCAGGAATGCCTCGATCCCCTGCCCCGCGCCGGACGCTGAACCGTCGCCGTGGTCCGGCGCGGGCAGGCAGCGCCGCAAATGGTCCGCGGTGAGCGGTCCTGATCCGGCCTGGATCACGGCCCGCTTGAGCATCGTGTCGAGTTCGCGGACGTTCCCCGGCCAGCCGTACTCGAAGAGCGGGTCCAGCGCCCCGTCCGCCAGCGACGGCAGCGGCAGCCCCTCGGCGCGCGCAAAGCGGCCGAGCAGCACCGGGACCAGTTCGTTCAGGTCGGCGAGGCGGTCGCGCAGCGGCGGGACCACGAGGCGGAACTCGTCGATCCGGAACAGCAGATCACGCAGGAACTCCCCCGCTTTGGCCTTCTGTTCCAGGTTCTCGTTGGTCGCCGTGACGAGCCGCACGTCGCAGGCGATCTCGTCACCTCCACCGAGGCGCTCGAAGCGGCCGGTCTCGACCACGCGCAGCAACTTGGCCTGCCGCGCGCGCGGCATCCGGCCGATCTCGTCGAGGAACAGCGTCCCCCCGTGCGCCAGCTCGTACTTGCCGATGCGGCGCTGCGCGGCGCCGGTGAAGGCACCCTTCTCGTGTCCGAACAGCTCTGAGTCGAACAGCTCGTCCGATCCGGTCGCGCCGCTGAGCGCGACCAGCCGTTCGCGACGCCTCGGGCCGGCCTCGTGAATCGCCCGCGCCACCAGCTCCTTGCCCGAGCCGCTTTCGCCGCTCACGAGGACGCGCATCCTGAGCGGCGCCACCTGTTGAATCCGCTGCCGTAGGGTCCGCATGGCGGCGCTCGATCCGACCAGCTCGCCGGCCGCGGCCTGCAGGCTGCGGGCATGGATGCGCCAGGCGTCATCGTCGAGCGCCCGCTCCAGCTTGACGCGCAGGAGCTGGAGGTTCGGGCTCTTGGAGATGTAGTCCACCGCGCCGCCGCGCATGGCGGCAACCACCGTTTCCGGCGACTCGTCGCCCGAAACCATGACCACCGGCAACTCGGGATGCTCGCGGCGCAGCCGCGCGAGCATCTCCAGGCCATTCGGGCCGGCGCCCAGGTCGACGTCGAGCAGGATGGCGTCGGGCTGGGAGCGCTCCAGCGATTCGAACGCCTCGGCTGCGCTGCGCGCGGTGCGGGTCTCGAACAGCCCCTCGCCGAGCAGGTCGAAGCGGCGCAGGAACTCCGGGTCGTCATCGACCAAGAGGACGCGCAGCATCTTCATGCGGGCACCTCCGCTGCAACCGGACGGCCAGCGTCGAGCAGCTCGAACTCCACCACGAACGTCGCGCCGAGACCGGGCGCCGATTCGACCGACACGCGGCCGCCGAAGCGCTCGACGGTGCGCTTGACGTAGTACAGGCCGTAGCCGCGGCTGTCGGAAACCGCGCCCGCGGAGAAGCCGAGCGTGAACACGTGCTGCTGGTCCGCTGTGTCCAGCCCCGGTCCGCTGTCCTGGAAGAGGATCGCAACACGGCGCGGCTCACGGTGGGCCGCGTGGATGCGCACGCGCGGCTCAGGCTGGCCGCGCATCGCTTGCACGGCGTTTTCGAGCAGCACGTCGAGCACGCGATACAGCTCGGGGAGCAGGCAGCGCACCCGCGCATCGCGACGGAGACGATCCTCCAGCTCGATCGCGCAAGGAGCCAGCGCGCGACGGGACTCCACGTAGGCCGCGAGGCTGGCGGCCAGGTCGAGCGCCAGCCGCCGGTCGGACTCGGTTCGCAGCTCCGCCATCCAGCGCTCGACGTCCCGCAAGTCGTCGGCCAGCGGCGCGAGGCGTCCTGCGGGAGCCGAGGCGTCACCTGTCAGGAGCCAGCGCGCGAGCGCCAGTACGTCCCGCCGCGTGCGCCCCAGCAGGCGGCCGGCATCACCGGCCGCCACGCCCGCGGCGTCGGCCAACCTGCGGATCGTGACCAGTTCCGGCAGCACGACCTCGCGAAACGACAGCACGTCACCGCGCAAGAGCGCCGAGTGCTTCGGCGAGAGGCCCGTGGAAGGCAGGTTGCGCAAGGTGAACTGCAGCCCGCCAAGCACCCGCTGCGGGATCTGGTTGTGCTGGAACGTGCGGACCGCGAAGTTCAGCTCGGTCAGGAGTTCCGGGGCGGGGCGCACCGCGCGGCGGCTGCGCCAGACCGCCAGCGCGAGTCCTGCCAGGAGATGGCCCAGCCCGGCGCTGGCGAGCGCCCGCGGCCGGCCGGGGTCGAGCGGCAGCAGCGCCACGGCGAGCAGCGACGCCAGCGTCGCTGCCGGGACCCAGGCGAAATCGCGCATGGTGGGCGCGACGTTGCGGAACAGGACCAGCGTCAGCGCGACGAGCACGAGCGCGCCGATCCCGAGCAGGAGCGCGAAGGTCCGGATCCACTCCTCGGCGAGAGCGTGGCGTGTACGGTAGAGCACCCGGCCCAAGAGCGCCGTCGTCGCTCCGGGCTCGATCGGCACGACCTCGCGCGCGGGGGCCCGCAGCCGGCGCACGATCCGGGTCCGGGAGCCCAGGCTGATCGTCGCGTCGTACTCGCGGCCGCGCTCGAGCCCCGTGAAACTCACCCACTTCGTGTCCATCGAACCGTACGAGGAGCTGCCGGCGAGCTGCCGGCGGACGGTAGGTCCGCCCTCGGCCGGCCGCAACGCGACCCTCGTCCCCACGGCGCTGCGGTTGGCCGGCGGGCCGAGGACGCGCAGCGCGATCGTGTCCGATCCGTCACCGACGTCGAGCTGCACGCTCATGCCGATGTCGTCCCCGAGTTGGATCGCGTCGAGATCGCCGTCGCGGTCGAGGTCCATCAGGACCGACCCGACGCTCTGCAGCTCGGTTTGCCTGTACACATCGGAGCCTGCCACGTTGCCGGTCCAGGTCAGCCGGTCGCCCCCGGACACGTAATAGCGCGTACCGCCAGCACCGGTGATGATCAGATCGAGGTCGCGGTCGTGGTCGAAATCGAGGAAGTTCGCGCCGTTGCTGGTCCCGCAGGGTTGATTGGCCGGCAGGAACAGCGGATCGGGCCGGAACTGCAGACCTCCGAGGTTGCGCAGGAACAGGTCGCAACCGTTCTGGTTCGTGACGAACAAGTCGGGCAAGCCGTCGCCATCGACGTCGCCGGGCGCGAGCGCATTCAGGTACAGCGACGAAAACCGTGCGCCCGCATCCCGCAGCAGCGCCCGCGTGCGGAACGTGGGGCGCCCGGTGCTCCGGGCGAGGTTCTCATGGACCAGCAATCCCCGGCCCCACGTGGGGACGGCGATGTCGGTGTCGCCATCGCCATCCAGGTCGAGGCACGCCGGCATCGATCCACCATCGGCGCTCTCGATGCCGCTGGATGCGGTGTCGTCCTGGAACATCGCCGCGCCGTTGTTGAGCAGCAACCGATCCGGCGCGAACCGCGACGTGACGTACAGGTCGAGGTCCTCGTCCTGGTCGGCATCGAGCAGACAGCCGCCCTCGGGCCGCATTTCGCGATCGTCGGCCAACCCCGACGGCTCGGTCCAGTCCACGAAGTGTCGGTCACGCACGTTGCGGTACAGCCGCGTGCGGTCGTACATCGCGAACAGCAGGAGGTCTTCCAGCCCGTCACCGTTGAGGTCGGCGGCAAGCGCGGCCTGGTCGTAATTGTGATTCCAGCGGCCCTCGACCGTGGGACCGATGTTGTGCAGCCGATCCGAAAGCGCGCGCCACTCGTTCGGATCGGGAGTCGGGAGCCCCGGCAGGTAGCGCGCGGGATCGAAGGTCACGTTCGGGCCTTCGTGATCGACGACGTACAGGAGTTCACGAGCGCCCAAGGTCAGCACTGCGCCGCCGAACTGTCTCTTGGCCCTGACGTGAACGGACGGCAGCAAGAGCTGCCGCAAGGCGCCAGCGGACGGAGTCGGCGTCTCGGCCGGGCAGTTCGCGAGATGGAACAGCGTACCCGACACTCCGGTGGCGAACAGGCCGCGGCCGGGCAGGTACGCGAGATAGGGGACGCGTTCCGGGAGCGTGGGAACGGGGACGCGCGACCAGGAGTTGTTCTCGCAGCGCAGCAGGTCGTCGCCGCGCATCATCCACCCGCTCGCGGGGGAGTCCATGGCCACCGGCCACTCGCGCCAGCCGCCAAAGCCGCTCGGCGACGGTGCGGTCGCGCGACCGGGCGCAGCGACACGCACGAGATCGTCGGGGCCCTGCAGCGTGAATGAAGCCTCGTCCGCGTGGAGCACCGATGCTCTGTCGGTGCCCTCCCACGACACCGTCCAGGCACCCTGCGCCGAGCGGTGGTAAACCGCGGAGTGACCGGTGGTCGCCGCCCAGATCCAGAGCGAACCGTCGCGGTTCGGGACGAGCAGCGCGTTGTGGTAGGGCCGCGGCGTCGGGTCGGCAATCCAGCGCCCGCCGTCGTACCGGTAGAGTTCGCGCCACTCGCCGAGGATCCACAGCAGGCCCCGGTGATCGACCTGGATGTCGAAGATCGTTCCCATGGTCGGAGCCCGCAGGTCACGCCATGAACCGTCGGGATCGCGGGCCAGCACCACCGAGCGCCGCGACCCGACCCAGGTGCCCTTGGCGTACAACGTCCCGGATGGCCCCGCCGCCACGCCGTCGGCCATGAACCCGTCCGGCGACTCGAGGCGGGTCCAGGTCCACGCCCCGCGCTCGCCCGCGCGGCCCGTCATCTGCTCGCGACCGAAGAGGATCCCGCCGCGCCCGTCCATGATCCACACGCCGCCGTCCGGAGCGGCGCGCGGCTGAGGCTTGGCCTGCAACATCTGCGCGGGCGTGACCGGCCGCCAACACTGCTCCGGGGCGCCGGATGCCGCGAGCGCAGGCGCGGAACCGCACAGCAGTCCCATGCACGCGCAGGCAACGTCGCGCGCGCGCCAGCGAAACGCGGAAGCGAAGCACGAGCTGCGGATCGCCGACCCCCGGGGATCGCGCGGCCGGGGCCCCTCCCGCGGCGCGCGGCGGGGTCAATGTACACCGAAGCGAGAGCGTCATGGGTCCCTTCGACCCTGCTTCAGTGCCGGACGTCGGCCTGGACGCTGGTCTTGTTGACGCTTCGGACCCTCAGCCGGAACGCCTTGAACGTCGGATCCGTCTCGATGGCCCGGCCCAGCGTCGCTGCCGAGATATCGGCTCCGCGGACCTCCAGTCGCAGCATCCCCTCGCTGAACTCCTCCTGCTCGACCTCGGCCACGCCTTCAAGGCCCTGGAGCACCTGCACGAAGCGATCGGCCGTCGCCAGGTCCGGGAACACCCCGGCCACGATCTGGACGGGGGTCGCGGATGTGCTGTAGCGCCCCAGCGCATCCCGCACGCGGCCCCCCATCTCCCGGGCGGCGTTCTGCAGCACGCGCTTGGCCGCCACCGCCTCGCTCACGTCGGCGCCGCTGGCGTCGCACGCGTCGGCAAACACGATCTCCGCCGTCTCGGCGACGATCCCACGGACTTCGACGCGCGCCCGGCAGGACACGAACCCCATCGTGTTGCCCGCCGCCTGGCTGAACGCCTCTCCGGTGATCAGCAGGTCGGCGCCGGCCTGCCGCGCCAGGGCCGCCGCGGCCTCGTTGTCTTTCAGTCTCTCGGCCCAGTCGTAGCGCAACTCGCGCCAGCGCGCCTCGTCGATGACCTTGAACCCCTGCTGGACCAGTTGGCGGATGATCTCGGTCTCGGCCGCCGGGTCCGGTATCGGGCCGCCAAGTGGTACTCGGGGATCACGACCATCACGCGCCAGGTGGCCGGCGGAGCAGCCACGCTCGTGCCGAGGAGCATCCCGGCGAGCGCGATCCCGCTGCACGCCCGTCCGCCCCGGTGGGAGTTCACTGCGTCTCCACGTGCTTGCCGGAAACCCAACCCTCCATAGCCAGGACCTTCACGTGGAAGTAGGTATCCTTGGCGTCGCTCTTCCGCTCCATGACCTCCAGGACAGTGTTCTTGGGAAGCGGCGCGACGACCTTCGCCGTTGCACTCGGCTGGTCCAGGAGCACCGCCTTGCTGCTGCTGACGCGGACCTTGGGTGCCGCGGCCTTCGCGATCGCCGTCTGCGCGTCGTCGGCGTTGAACGTCCGCGCCGGCAGCACGTATCCCTTGGCGGCGCAACCGGCACGCGTTGCCATCTCCGATTCCACGCGGTGCACCGCCGCGGCGTAGTCCTTGTTCTTCACGTCCATCTCGTGGACCGCCTTGAACATCTTCAGCGCCGGCTCGTAGTCGCCGATGGCCTCGTGCAGCACCGCGATGTTGAACGTGATGTTGGGATTGAGCGGGTCCTTGCGCTTGGCCGCGGAGTAAAGCGCCCACGCTTCGTCGAGGCTGCCGCTCTCTGCCGCCTTCGCAGCAACCTTGTTGCAGGAATCCTCCACGTTGTCGTCGCGGGACTTGACCTTCTGCAGTTCGATGGACATGCCGACGTTCTGCGGCAGGAGCGAGGACACGAGGAACGCCCCGAGGACATCGGTGCGGCCTTTCAGCATCGAATCGGCGCTCGGCAGGTTGTTGTACTCGGTGCCGGTCTTTGAATCCGAGTCCTCTCGGTCGAACGTGGCGAGGACACCGCCGCCGGAAACCTCCAGCACGCGGAGGGTGACTCTGAGCACGACCCGGCGGATGTGGTAGCGCACGACCACGGTGTGCTGAACGCCTTTCTTGTCGGTGTAGTAGGTCTCCTTGTCCTCGTAAGACTCCTGCACGTCCGGCGTGGTCGAACCCTCCAGCAGGATGTCGGCCCCGAGCAATTCGCCGATTTTCGCCGCTCCTCCGGTCTCGACGAGCCCCGAGGCACCGAGCTTCTGCTCCTGCAGCAACGCATGAAGCCGCCCCCGCTCGACGATCTCGGTGCGGGCTTGCCGACTCGTCCCAGGGGATGCTCTGCAGCCGCCTGATTCCAGCAACCAGCGCGCCCAGCGCCGCGTCGCTGACGTCCCGGCCGTACTGGCCCTGGGAGTCCATCACGGCGACGGCCTTGGCCTCGGACAGAGCGTCGTGGGGCGGCGCGAGGTACGAGTAGCGGACGTACTTCGCGCTCTCGAAGAGGCCCCACCCGAACGCCAAAGCGGAAGCGGCGGCAATGCACACCGCCAGCACTGCGACCCTGCGTGCTCTCATCGATCCCTCCCTTGCGGGTTGCCCGCCGAGGTGCCGCTGGCGGGCGCCGGTCTGGCACCACGCAGACCCAGCGCTTGTTGCCCATGGTGCTTCGGGAGAGAGCGAAACTGTCGCGGCCGCGGGACACTGCTGTCGCATCGCCGCCACAGCATGGCGGTCAGCGCAGTGCGGCGGCCTTGCCGGTCTGGCCCTGTGCCTCGTAGTACGAGGCGAGCTGCTCGCGAATGAACTGCTTGCGGTTCACCGGCGCGCCCGGCGCCGCCGCGAGACCGTCCCAGCTCGCGACCAGAAGCGGCCCGGCTTCGTCGATGCGGCCCTGTGCCGCCAGCGCGACGCCGAGGAGCCCGCGCGTGTAGGACAGGCGCCAGTCGCCGGCCTCGAGCGTCTTCTCGCGCACCGCGAGCGCCTCGCGTACCAACGGCTCGGCTGCGCTGGCATCGCCGAGGCGCAGCAACACCGAGACCTCGCCGACCAGGGCGGACATCAGGTCGGGATCGTCCGCCGGCCGCGCGGCGCGCAGCCGCTCCACGACACCGGCGTAGGCGTCCCGCGCGCCCGCGAAGTCGCCACTCGCTTCCAGCGCGGTGGCGAGCGAGGACTCGGCGCGGATCGTGTTGATGCTGTCCGGCCCCAACGTCTTGCGCCAGATCGCGATTGCCTGCCGGTAATGCGTCACCGCGCCCGCCGCGTCTCCCCGGGCGTTGAGGATGTATGCCAGGTTGTTCAGCGCCTCGCCCACCGGCTGAGCCTCGGGCGAGAACACCGCGCGGGTGATGTCGAGCGATTCCCGCCCGTAGCGTTCGGCGCCGGCCAGGTCGCCGCGCCGGACGTGGATCACCGCCAGGTCACGCAGCCGGGCGGCGACGTGGGAGTTGCGTGGGCCGTACCCGGCGCGCTGCAGTTCCAGCGCCTCAAGGTAGGCCTTCTCGGCGCCGTCGATGTCGCCGGTGTTCTGCAGGACCAGCCCGAGTGCGGCGAGGTAGCTGGCGGCCAACGGGGTGTGCTCGCCCTCGACCTCGCGCACGATCGACACCGCCTCGGTGATCGGGGGCAGTGCTTCCGCCGGCCGGCCGAGCGAGACCAGGGCGTTCGCGATGTCCTGCAGGATGCTCGCCACCGCCATCGAGCGCGGCCCGAGGGCGCGCTTGCGGATCTCGAGCACCTCGCCGGCCATTCGCAGGTACTCCGCGGTGTCGCCGCGCAGGTCGGCGTTGTGCGCCAGCGACTCGAGCGCGGTCGCCACGTCCACGTGGTCGTTGCCGTACACCTTGCGCCGGATCGCCAGCGCCTCCTGCAGGAACGGCTCGGCGGCCGCGGGGTCCGAGCGGTCCTGGTACAGCCAGCCGAGGTGCAGCAGCGCGACCGCCGTCTCCGGATGTTCGGAACCGAAGGTCTCCCGCCGCAGGTCCACCGCCTCACGCAGCAGCGGCTCGGCCTCGTCGAATCGCTCTTCGTGGCTCAGGATCCGGCCCAGGTTGATCAGCGAGGCGCAGACGTCGGGATGTCGCGGGCCGAGCAGGCGGCGCCGGATCGCGAGTGCCTCGCGGCTGTGGCGCTCGGCCTCGGCGTACTTCCGGCGCTCGGAGAGCAGGAACGCGAGGTCCGCGGCCGCCGAGGCGTACCGCGCGCTGTCGCGCCCGTCGAGCTGGGCCCGCAGTTGCAGGACGCTGCGCGCCGCCGCCTCGGCCTCCTCGTAGCGGCTGCGGCGGTAGTGAACGTCGGAGACGACCGACAGCGCCTCGGCCAGCAGCCGCTCGCCGTCGCGGCCCGGGACCGTGCGCGCGACATCGACGGCTTGCTGGGCCGCGCCGGCCGCCTCGTCGAAGCGGGCGGTCTGCCGCAGCAGCATCGCCCACCCGGTCAAGTTCGCGGAGCGCTCGGCCGGCGTGCCGACGCCCGCGCGCCTGAGGCGCAGCGCTTGCTTCAGGTGCAGTTCCGCGCTGTCGTAGAGCGCGAGCCCGCTGTACGTTTCGCCGAGCGTCTGGCGGACCGACGCCTCGACCGCCGGCGAGCCGCGCAGGCTACCGGCCTCGATCTGCTGCGCCGCCCGGTCGAGCATCTCGCGCACGCTGATCGGTGTTCCGGGGGTCTGGTACGGGCTCGCGGAGCGCAGCATGTCGCCGAGAAACTCGTTTACGGCCCGCGCCTTGGCTTCCTCCTCGCGCGCGCTGGCCGCCGCGGTCTCCGCGTTCTCGCGCTCGGCGGCCTCGGCGCGGCGCGCCGTCTCGGCAGCGCCGCGCTGCTTCTCGGCTTCCGTCCCGCGCGTCTCGGCCAGAACGCGCGCCTCGCGCGCTTCGGCCGCCTGCCGCTGGGCCAGCCGCTCGGCGCGGGTGGCCCGCACCGCCTGCAGCGTGCTCACGATCGCGCCGAGCGCGAGGACGGTGAACACCGCCGCCGTGCCGGCCACGAGCGCCTTGTGCCGGCGCGCGAACTTGCGCAGCTGGTACACCGAGCTGGGCGGGCGCGCGAGGATCGGCTCATCGTTCAGGAAGTGCCGGATGTCGGCGGCCAGCTCGGCGGCCGAGGAGTACCGGCGCGCCTTTTCCTTTTCCAGGGCGCGGGCGGTGATCGACTGGACATCGCCGCGCAGCGAGCGCCGCACGGTCGAGATCGAGGCCGGCTCGTCCTCGCGGATCGCGCGCACGGCGTCGGGCAGCGACTTGCGCGAGAGGTCGATCGGCAACCGCCCCGCCAGGAGCTGGTACAGGATCACACCGAGCGCGTACACGTCGGTGCGGGTGTCGATCTCGCCCGGATCGCCGGAGACCTGCTCGGGGCTCATGTAGGGCAAAGTGCCGATGATCTGCCCCGCGGTCGTCTGCAGCGTGGCGCCGACGTCGGAGTCGGTCACGCGCGCGATGCCGAAGTCGAGGATCTTCGGTTGGCTGGACTCGTCGAGGAGGATGTTCGCGGGCTTGAGGTCGCGGTGGATCACGCCCTTCTGGTGCGCGTGGTGGACCGCGTCGCAGACCCGCGCGACCAACTCCAGCCGCTCGCGTTCACCGAGTCCGGCCGCGTCGGCCGCGGCGTCGATCGGCCGGCCGCGCACCAACTCCATCGCCAACCACGGCTGGGACCCGCCCGCGGCGTCCGCCGCGCCCGCCGCGTAGACCTGGGCGATGCCCGGGTGCTGCAGGCGCGCGAGCGCCTCGGCCTCGACCTCGAAGCGGCGCAGCGCGCCGCGGCCGAGGAAGCCGGCGCGGATCACCTTCAGCGCGACGGTGCGGCGCGGGTGCTCCTGCTGCGCCTCGAAGACGGCGCCCATCCCGCCCTCGCCCAAGAGCCGCACGATCCGGTAGCCGGGGATGTTCGGGGCCGGCACGTCCCCGGCCGGAACCGGCCGGGTGCCGGGGTCCGCTTCGCTGAACTGGCCCGCCGTCCGCGTCCCGTCATCGTGCATGGCTTACTCCCAGCAGTGTTGGCTTAATCGCGGGGAGACTAACACACATCCTCCGGGGAATTAGGATCTGGGTGGGGGCATCCCCGGCGGTGCCGGTCGTCGCGTCGTCCGAGGAGTTCGCCCCTCGTAGAATCGCCGACATGGGCAAGTCGCCTGAGCCCGCTGCAACGGGCGCTCCTGGCCGAGTTGCGGGAGAAGATCGAGGGCGAGGACGGAATCCGGGTCGACGCGCCGGAGGAGATCCTCGCGAACAAGCTGGGCGCCTTGCTGTCCCGGGCCGAGATCCGCGACCTGGTAGACGTGCGCGCCCTCGAGGCCGCCGGCCTGAACCTGGAAACCGCGCTCAGCGACGCGTCCAGGAAAGACAGCGGGCTCACTCCGGCGACGCTCGGCTGGGTGGTCTCGCAGATCCGCATCGGCGATGACGCGGCGCTCCCCGGCGGCGTGACGGTCACCGAGTTGCGGAATTACATCAACGACTTGTCCCGTCGCCTGGCGGCGATCGCATTTCCCCCGCCGGGTCAGCGGCCCGCCTAGCTCGGCGGCTGCGGGCCGCCTGCGGCGGCCGCTACGAAAGGAGCTTGCCGACGATCTGCGCGCGGAGGCGGTGCGGTTGCGGGAAGCCGCTGCCGAGGAGCGGACGCAGGTACACGCGGTAGGCGCCGGTGATGTGGTTGCCCTCGGGGTTGATGAACTCGTCGGGCATCGTCCGCGTCTTGCCCGCGACCTCGGCCAGCGGGGCCAGGCGGAAGTCGATCGAGTAGTTGCCGATGCGGTCGATCACGATCGACCCGTCCTGCTCGCCCCAGATCGCGAACTGCGCCGCCTTCTCGCCGATCTCGCGCGCCTCGTGCTGGTCCACGTCGCTGACGCAGCCCATGAACGAGCGCTGCAGGTAGCCCAGCGTATCGGCGCGCACACGCTTGATGTTGAGCTGCTTCTTGACGAGGTTGCGCAGCAGGTCGCCCAGCTCCGCCGAGCCGGAGAGCTGCACGTTGCCGTGGGCATCGCGCTCGACCGACTCGGCGAGGAGCGTCGCGATCGGCTGGCCCTTGTCGTCGACCACGCCCTCGGAAACGGCCACCACGCAGCGGCCGAACTGGCGCATCGTCGAATCGACGTCGGCCAGGAAGTGCTCCGTGCTGAACGGCCGCTCCGGCACGTACACCAGGTGCGGGCCGTCGTCCGGGTACTTCTGCCCGAGCGCGCTGGCGGCGGTCAGGAACCCGGCGTGGCGTCCCATCACCACGCCGATGTACACGCCCGGGATCGCCGCGTTATCGAGGTTGACGCCCATGAACGACTGCGCGACGAAGCGCGCCGCCGAGGGAAAACCCGGCGTGTGGTCGTTCATCAACAGGTCGTTGTCGATCGTCTTCGGCAGGTGGATCGCGCGGAACTCGTACCCTTCCTTCTCCGCCTGCTCGTTGATGATCCGCACCGTGTCGGCCGAGTCGTTGCCGCCGATGTAGAAGAAGTAGCGCACGTCGTGCGCCTTCATCACGCGGAACATCCGCCGGCAGTACTCCTCGTCGGGCCGGTCGCGGGTGGACAACAGCGCCGAGCTGGGCGTGTCGGCGATCTGCTCGAGGTTGTGCGTGGTCTCCTGTGTCAGGTCGCAGAACTCCTCGTTGACGATCCCCTCGACCCCGTGCAGCGCGCCGTAGACGCGCGTGATCTGGGCGAACTTGCGCGACTCGAGCACGACCCCGACCAGCGTCTGGTTGATGACGGCGGTCGGCCCGCCGCCCTGCGCCACCACGACCTTGCCGACGAGCTGTGCCATGTGCGTCTCCGATGCCTAGCGGCGGGATTTGCGCGGCGCGGGTCGCCGGGAGGCCGACACGCCGAGGATCGACGAGAGGTAGACCGCCTTGATCACGTGCAGGCGGTTCTCGGCCTCGTCGAAGATCACCGAGCGCTCGTGGTCCGCCACCTCGTCGGTGACCTCGTCGCCGCGGTGCGCCGGCAGGCAGTGCATGAACACGGCCTTGGGCGAGGCCATGCCGAACACGCGGCCGTTGACCTGGTACGGCAGGAAGCGCCGGCGGCGCTCCTCGGCCTCCTTCTCCTGCCCCATCGAGGCCCAGACGTCGGTGTAGACCGCGTCGGCGCCGCGCACGCCCGCCTCCAGGTCCGCCGTGTAGGCGATCTCGGCCCCGGTCCCGCGGGCGATCTCCCGCGCGCGATCGACGACGTGGACGTTCGGCTCGTGCCCGTGGGGGCACACGACCGTGACCTTCATCCCCGACAGCGCCCCGCCGACCATCAGCGAGTGCGCGACGTTGTTGCCGTCGCCGATGAACGCCAGCTTCAGCCCCTTCAGCTCGCCGAAGCGCTCGCGCAGCGTCTGCAGGTCGGCCAGCGCCTGGCACGGGTGGAGCAGGTCGGTCAGGAGGTTCACGACCGGCACGTGCGCGTGGTGCGCCATATCCTCGACGAGCTGCTGCGAGAACGTCCGCATGCAGATGATGTCGACCCAGCGCTCGAGGTTGCGCGCCACGTCGGCCACCGACTCGCGCGTGCCGATGCGACCCATCTCCGGGGTCTGGGTCAGGGCGGCCCCGCCGAGCTGGGCCATCCCGACTTCGCCGGTCACGCGCGTGCGCAGCGAGGGCTTCTCGAAGTACAGGAACGCCGTGCGTCCCCGCAGCGCGTCGCGGTACTGCGCGGGCTTGGCCTTCACCTTGATCGCCAGGTCGAGCAGCGCCCGCAGCTCGCCCGGGCTGTAGTCCCACAGCGCAACCAGGTCACGACCTTTCATCGGCATCTCCTCGCCCCACCGTTGATCGGTGGGCTCACGGAACCAGCCAGGTCCCGCCGCGCCCGCGCAGGGCGTCGGCCAGCGCCCGGACGGACGTGATCAGGGCCTTGCGTCCCGTCATCTCCACCACCTCGAGCGCGGCCTCGATCTTCGGCCCCATGCTGCCGGGCGGGAACTGGCCCTCGTTGAGCAGGGCGCGCGCCTCGGCCGGCGTCATGCGGTCGATCGGGGCCGCGCGGTCGGTGTCGTAATCGCGTTCCACGCGGTCCACGTTCGTGAGGATGGTGAACAGGTCCGCCTCGACGTCGCGCGACAGGAGCGCCGCGGTGCGGTCCTTGTCGATCACGGCGTCCACGCCCACGAGCGCGCCGTCCTGCCGCACCACGGGGATGCCGCCGCCGCCCCCGGCGATGACGATGAAACCGTCGTCGAGCAGCTCGCGGATCGTGTCCACGCCGTGCACGCGCACCGGGTTCGGCGACGGCACGACGCGGCGCCAGCCCTGGTCCTGCCGGACCATCTGCCAGCCGCGCGAGTCCATCAGGTCGCGCGCGACGAACAGCGGGTAGTACGGGCCGATCGGCTTGGTCGGGGAATCGAACGCGGGGTCCTGCGGGTCGACTTCGGCCAGGGTGACCACGACCGCCACGCGGGGCGGCAGGCCGTCGGCCTCGAGCCGCGCGCGGAGCGCGGCCTCGAGCACGAAGCCGATGATCCCCTGCGTCGCCGCGCCGCAGGCGGCGAGACTCCACGGCGGGACCTGCCGCCGCCCGGCCTCGACCTGGATCAGCAACTGGCCGACCTGCGGCCCGTTGCCGTGCACGAGCAGCACCCGGTGGTCGCGCGCGAGATCGGTGATGACGTGCGCGAAGGAGGCGGCTTCCGCCTCCTGCTCCTCCTGCGTGCCCTCGCCGCCGCGCGGAACGAGGGCGTTCCCGCCGAACGCGATCAGCGCCAGCGGGTGCCGGACTACGCTGTCGTTCACCGCCGGGCGGCCTTGATCAGCGGCTCGAGCACCTGCGCCAGGTCGGGCTGGCCGAGTTCGGCCAGCTCGTACGTCACGCGCACGGCGGGGCGCGGGAAGTCGACGAGGCGGCGCAGGTCGATCGGCGTGCCGATCACGAACACCTCGGCCTGCTCCGCCGCGCGGTCGATCGTCTCCTGCAGGTCGCGCACCTGCTCGTCCGAGTAACCCATGGCCGGCAGCACGGAACCGGTACCCGGGTACTTGGCGAACGTGTCCGCGATCGAGCGCACCGCCCAGGGCCGCGGGTCGAGGATCTCGGCCGCGCCGGCCTGCCGCGCCGCGACGACGCCGGCGCCGATCTGCATCCCGCCGTGGGTCAGGGTCGGGCCGTCCTCGATCACCACGACGCGGCGGCCGTGGATCTTCTCGCCGTTCTCGACCGTGACCGGGGACGCCGCGAGGACCACCTGCGCCCGCGGGTTGAGCCGGCGCAGCGTCTCGCGCACCGTGTTCACGTCGTCGGGCACGGCGGTGTCGATCTTGTTGATCACGAACACGTCGGCCGCGCGCGCGTTGGCCTCGCCCGGGTGGTAGTGCTCCTCGTGGCCCGGCCGCAGCGGGTCGGCGACGACGATGTGCAGGTCCGGCTTGTAGAACGGCAGGTCGTTGTTGCCGCCGTCCCAGACCACGACGTCGGCCTCGGTTTCTGCCGCGCGCAGGATCTCCTCGTAGTCCACGCCGGCGTAGACGATCGTGCCGTGCGCGATGTGCGGCTCGTACTCCTCGCGCTCCTCGATCGTGCAGCGGTGCCGGTCGAGGTCCGCCATCTCGGCGAAGCGCTGGCAGCGCTGCTCGAGGAGGTTGCCGTAGGGCATCGGGTGCCGCACGGCGACCACGCGCAGCCCCGCGTCGCGCAACAGCGCGCAGACCTTGCGCGTGGTCTGGCTCTTGCCGCTGCCGGTGCGCACGGCGCAGACCGCGATGACCGGCTTGGTCGAGGCGATCTCCGTCGAGCGCGGCCCCATCAGCCGGTAGTCCGCGCCTGCCGCGAGGGCGCGGCTGCCGATGTGCATCACCTGCTCGTGCGAGAGGTCGGAGTACGCGAACACGACCTCGTCCACGCCGTGCCGGGCGATCAGGTCCTCCAGCTCCGCCTCGGCGACGATCGGGATCCCGTCGGGGTAGAGCTCGCCGGCGAGCTTGGCCGGGTAGACGCGGTCGTCGATGTCCGGGATCTGCGTGGCGGTGAACGCCACCACGCGCACGGCGTCGTTGCCGCGGAAGGCGACGTTGAAGTTGTGGAAATCGCGGCCGGCCGCGCCGGCTATGAGGACCTTCTTCTCGCGCTTGTCGCGCATGGTCAACGACCTTTCGGATGCGGCGGAATCCGCCGGACGGGTGCAGGGAAGCTCTAGATTCTAGCGTGGTTGGGCCGGTTTTGCCTCGGCCCGGCCCGGGCCGCGACCGGCGCGGCGGGACCCGGCCCGGACCGCTTCGCGGGCAGGGCTCAGGAGCCCGCGGTCATGCGGCGCTGCATGTCCTCGCGCGAGATGCCGAGCGCTGCGGCGGCCTGCTCCAGGTCGCCGCCGGCCTCTTCGAGCGCGGTCGCGATCCGCAGCCGCTCGGCGTGGCGCGCCGCCTGCTGGACCGTCCAGTCCAGCGGCTGGTCGAGCGGAACGAAGCGGGTGAAGGCGGCCCGTTCCGGATCGTCCACCCGCGAGCGCAACTCCAGGTCGGAGGGTGCGATCTCGTCGCCGGTGGCGAGCACGGCCGCGCGCTCCAGTTCGTTCTCCAGCTCGCGCACGTTCCCCGGCCAGCGGTACGCCAGCAACCGCGCCATCGCGCCGTCCGACAGGCGCAGCGCGGGGCGGCCGAGGTCGCGCGCGAGCCGCTCGAGGATCGCCCGCGCGATGACCGGGATGTCCTCGGGGCGTTCGCGCAGCGCCGGCAGCGTCACCGGCACGACCGAGAGCCGGTAGTACAGGTCCTCGCGGAAGCGCTTGGCCGCGACCTCGGCCTTGAGTTCGCGATTGGTCGCGGTGACGATCCGCACGTCGGCCTTGCGCGTCTTCGTCCCGCCGATGCGGTCGTAGGTGTGGTCCTGCAACAGGCGCAGGATCTTCGACTGCAACTGCAGCGGCATCTCGCCGATCTCGTCGAGGAACAGCGTCCCCTTCTCGGCCGCCTCGACCTTGCCGATCGCTGTCGCGTTGGCCCCGGTGTAGGCCCCCTTCTCGTGGCCGAACAGCTCGTTTTCCAAAAGCGTCTCGGGGATCGCCGCGCAGTTGATGGCGATGAACGGCCCGCGCCGGCGCGGCGAGAGTGCGTGCAGCGCGCGGGCGATCAGCTCCTTGCCGGTGCCGGACTCGCCGAGGATCAGGATCGTCGCGTCGCTCGGCGCGACGCGCTCCACGAGCCGCGCGACGGTCATCATCAGCGGCGAGGACCCGAGCATGCGCGGCACGTCGGGCCGGTCTTCGAACAGCTGGCCCCGCGCGCGCGCGCCGCGGCGCTCGATCCACGACAGCAGCGGGGCCGAGTCCGGCGGCGCGGATCCCGTGAACAGCACGTCGGTGATGCCGCGGCGGAAGGCGAGCGCGACCGCCGGCCCCGGGAGGTCGTCGCCCGCGAGGACGATCGGCAGCGCGCGGTCCGCGGAGCGCCACGCGGGCACGACCTCGTCGAGGATCGGTTGCAAGTCCCCCGGGCCGGGGACGAGGAAAACGACGCCCAGGACTCGCCCGGCCTTCAGCGCGCGCGCGACATCCTCGTGGGACATCGGTTCGGGCTCGAAGCCGAGCCATTCCGCGAGCCAGGAGCCCGCGCGCTGGCGGGACTCACCGGACGGGCCGGCGACGACGACGGGCACGAACGCATGGATCGGCGGCTTCGCGGCAGACGGCAAAGGGCTCCAGTTCCTCAGGGTGTCCCGGGAGCGGGTGGCTCGGTCCCCTGTTGCTTGGCCAACTCGGCCTCCAGCTCGGCGATTCTCTTCTCGGTCGCGGTGACGCGCTGCGCATTATCGAGGCCCTGCTCGCCGCGCGCCTCCTCCTCAGTCTGGGGCACGCGGGGCACGAACGGGTTGCGCAAGGAGAGCGCTTTTTTCTTGAGGCGCTCCAGTTCGGCCCTCTTGTCGCCCGGGGCCGGCGCGCCCGGCGGGGTGGCGGGGACGTCGGTCACGCCTTGCACCGGCGGCTCGCCCGCAGCAACGCCTTCGACCGGCTGGCCCGAGATCGCGGGCGACGGGGCCGGTTCCTGCCCGGCCTCGGGGCCGTAGATCCGCTCGAGGTCGGCGTTGGTGATCACGATCACCTTCTTGCCGGTCTTCGGGTCGATGCGGGTCGGCAGCTGCAGCGGGGCCTTGGCCTTGGGCGGCGCGAGCGACGGCGCGCCGGGCTTGGCCGCGGGCTTCTTCGGCTGGGCCGCCGCGTCCGGCGCGGCGCCCTCGGCCGGCACGCCCTCCTCGCCCGGCGCGGCGGGAGCCGCCGCCGGCTCCGCCTGCTCGCCGCTCTTCGGCTGCGGGATCGGCTGTGCGGCCAAGCCGGCCGCGAAGAAGGCGAACGCGATCAACCCCGCCGACAGGAACACCAGGTGCTTCGAAGGTCCGCGCATAATGCCCCCGAAAAGGGCCGCCCGGCTGACCCGATCCCTCAGCGAATATGACACCCGGCGCCGGATTCCGTCCACCCGGCGCTTTCGCGCGGCGGTCCGGCTTGGCCCGTGCTTGCGTGCCCGTGGTCAAGGAACGTCGCGAACGTTGCGGGCGGCGACGCGCGGCGCGCCGAACGGCCCGGGGCGCCGCCCGGGGTCGTCGCGGAACGCCGCGTCGGCCCAGACCGTGACCGGCCCGGTCGTGCCGTCGAGCCGGAGTTCGCCCGCCCGCAGCTGGCCGGCCAGGTCGAGCGGCGCGCCCGCCTCCAGCCGGCCGGCGCAGGCGACGACCGCCCGGGCGTGGCGCGGGGCGTCGGGCAGCCCGTGCCGCGGGTCGGGGTCTGTTTCGCCCCAGGGACCGACCGACCACCCCCGGCCGTCCGGCTCCACCGGCAGCGCATCGTCGCCCGCGCCCGCCGGCCGGTCGGCGCCGCGCGTGTCGCGCAGGTCCTCCGGCGCCAAGTCCGGCTCGTTGCGCGTCGCGTCGCCCGCGAGACGGACATCCCCGCCCTCGACCAGGAGCGCCCCGCGCTGGCCGCGCAGCGGGATGTCGAGCGGCACCGAGCGCGACGACGCCAGGGTGAGCAGGCAGGCACCCCCGCGTTCGTTCCAGAGCGCGTCCAGGCGGCGTGGGGCCCCGAGCCCGTCCAGCTCGAACTCGCCCGGTCGGTCCTCGCGCTCCACGGCCCAGCGCAGACCGCGCGCCCCGGCCCGCGCGAGCGCGGCCCAGTCCGCGGGCAGGGCGACCGGCGGCTCGGCCGCCGGGCACGCGACGAATACGCCGGAGCGGTCGGCGGTCTTGTCGGGCGCGGACGCGGGGCTGGCCCGCGGCCCGAACGGGAACGGTGCCTCGCACGGGCGCGGCGCGGCCGCGATGCCCGGCCAAGCGCCGGCGATGCGCCCGCGCCACCAAGGGTCGGGCACCGCATCGGGCAGATCCCGCCACGACTCGAGGTCCGGCAGTCCGTCGCCGTCGGCGTCGTCCGGGAGGCCGTCGCCGTCGTTGTCGTCGCGGAGTGGCCGATCGGGTGCGAGCCACGGCACGCCGCCGGGCCAGCCCGCGAGCGTGGCCGTGTCGGCCGCCAGGTCCCCGGCGACGACCGCCTCGCCGCGCCGCCACCCCGCCTCGCCGAGGAATGACGCGTCGCCGGCAACCACCAGCGGGCGGTCGAGCCGGCCCCAGTCCACTCGCACGATCTCGGCCCGCGCACGCGCCCGGACCGGGAATGCCCTTCCGGCGCGGTGCTCGACCTCGACCTCCACCGTCGCCAGCGCCAGCGCGCCCGCGTCGGCCGGGGGCGCGAACAGCGCCACGCGGACGATGCGCTCTCCATCGACCGGCGCGAGCGCGCGCGTGAGCGCGTCGAGCACGCGGGTGCCGTCGCCGGCGTCGGCGACGACCAGGTCCGGCCCGTCGGCCGTCCCGAGGAGGCGGTCCCGCGGCCCCGGCCCGTCGGGCGGGCGAAACCAGGCCGCTGCGCCCTCGCCCTCCTTGTAGCGCACGTCCCACGGCGGATCGGCGTCGCTCCACGCCTCGCCCTCGCCGTCGCCGTCGGGGTCCACGCGCCGCAGTTCCGTGCTGGCGGCGGAGGTTCCCGGGGGCGGGACGAGGCTGCCGCGCTCCGCGGCCTCGAACCACCCGGCCACGGCACAAGCGGCCGAGCGCGCGGTCCGGCCGGCCTGCGCCACCGCGAGGCGTCGGCGGGCGCCGGCCAGCCCGAAAGCGGCGGCGCTCCAGGCCCCGGCGCCGGCGGCGCAGACGAGCAGCGCCACCAGCAGCACGATCACCAGCGCGACCCCGCGTTCGCGCCCGTGGGCGGCGTCGCTCACGGGCGCGGAGAGCGCAGGCGGACCTCGCGCCGCAGCACCACGGTGCGCGCCCGCGGCGGCGCGAGGACCAGCGTCAGCAACACGCGCCGCGCCGACGCGCGGCACGCGCGCGCCGCGCCGGTGTCGGATCCGCCGCACGCGGCGACCGCCGCGCCGGTGGCGTCGAACGCCTCGACCCGGAAGTCCACGACGTCGTCGAGCAGCGGCTCGGAGACGCGGAAGCGCGACGTGCCCGCGTGCCGCGCGTCGTTGACGAACGTCACGCGGTACAGCGTGCCGGCGACCGCCGCCCCGGCCGGCGCGGCGCCGCCGCAGGCGATCGCCTCGACCGTGCCGTCGCGGCGCGCGACCGGCGTGCCGTCGGGCAGCGTGACGCGGTCGGTGCCGTCGAGGTCGGCGTCGAAGCTGGTCGCGCGATCGCTGTCGCCGCCGCTGCGCCGCAGGTACACCGCCAGCTCGTCGTTCGCGGTCGGCACGTGGGCGAAGACGCCGGCGAGGGCGAGTTCCGGATCGCGCGCCGCTTCGGGATCGTCGCGGTCGAGGTCGCCGCGCACGCCGATCGCCCCGTCGTCGAGCAGCTCCAGCGCTTCGTCCGGGCAAGGCGGGGTCGCGCCGGGGCAGACGCCCACGCCGGCCCGCTCGAGTTCGCGCTGCAACCGGTCCAGGGCCCAGCCGCCGGACGCGGCCGCTTCCGCCGCGCCGGTCGCCGCCTCGGCCGCGCGCAGGATCCCGCGCGCCGCGGTGAGCGCCGACAGGACCGCGACGAACCCGAGGGCCGTCCCGACCAGCACGTCGACCGCGCCGAAACCGCTCGCGCCGCGCATCAGAACCTCGTCTCGCCGAGCGTGACCGCGCGCCGGCCCGGTCCGCCCTGGTACGAGACGATCGCCGTGACGCGCAGCGCCAGCGCAACCTCGAACGGCGCCGCCGCGCCGTCCGCGCCGACGCCCTCCAGCCGCAGCACGAGCCGCGGCTCCGGCAGCACGTCCAGCAGTTCGTCCCAGCCGGGCGGGGTCGTGCCGCTCCACGAGTCGGCGAGCGCTGACGAATCGTCGTCCTCGGCGCCGAGCAGTTCCGGCAGCCGGTGCCACGATACGAGACTGGCGCGCGCGAGCGCGGCGTCGGCCGCTTCGCGGGCGCGGTCGAGATGCTCCGCCTCGGCCGCGGTGCGCAGCGCCAGCTGCACCAGTCCGACACCGCCGAGGACGGCGAGCGTCACCAGCGCCAGCGCGACGATCGCTTCCGCCAGCCCCTGCCCCGCTTGCGCGCGCCTCATGGACGAGCGCGTTGCACGCGTCGTGCCGCGCGCCCCGCGCCGGATCCGCGGCCCGCGCGCGACCGCGCCACGTCCGCCCGCGGACGGCGCGTCCACGTGGGGACGCCGGCGGGCCCGCCGCTGAGGGGCGTACCGTTCGCGCCAATCGCCGGCATAATCGTGGTCCCCACGGAGATGCACCCATGTCCCCTTCCGCACGCCGCGCCGCGCGCGCGGCCGTCGTCGCGCTGATCTGCGCCTGGAGCGTCCCGATCATGAGCCCGCGCCCCACCGAGGCGGCCGTGCCGGCCCCCGATCCGTCCCTGGCAGAAGGCGCGCGGCGCGCCGAGGCCGACCTCCTCGCGCGGCACGGAGAAGCCGAGGCACCGCGCATCCAGCGCGGCGTCGCGCAGGTCCTGCAGTTCTGGCGCGCCGGGGACGGCGACGCCGAGACGCTGCGAGCGTTCCTCGTCGAGGAATTCGTGCCGCGCGGGGCCGGGCTGGACGCGACGTTCGCCCGCTTCGAGCGCGCGCTCGAGCGCATCGACGGCTACCTGCTGTCGCTGAGCCGCGAGCTGCGGGAAGGTCTCGACCTCGACCGCGGGCCGCAGCTGCCGCTGGACGAGCGGCTGGCGCAGCTCGACCTGTCCGCGCACCTCGCCGAGGACACCTTCAGCACGAAGGTGGCGTTCGTCGCGCTGTTGAACTTCCCGCTCGCGACGCTCGAGCAGCGGCTGGCCGAAGGCTCCTCCTGGAACCGGCGCCAGTGGGCGGAGGCGCGGCTGGCCGAGCGCTTCGCGTCGCGGATCCCGGCCGAGGCCAGCCAGAGGGTGACCGAGGCGCTGATCGCGGTCGAGTCGTACATCAACTCGTACAACATCTACATGCACCACCTGCTGACCGCGGACGGTCAGCGCCCGTTCCCGCCGGGGCTGCGCCTGATCACGCACTGGGGGCTGCGCGACGAACTCAAGGCGCGCTACGCTGACCGGGAGGGGCTGGCCAAGCAGCGGCTGATCCAGGAGCTGATGCTCGCGATCGTCAACCAGGCGATCCCCGAGGCGGTGATCAACAACCCGCGCCTCGACTGGACGCCCGCGACGGGAGCCGTGGCACCGTCACCGGAGCGCGACGCGGAGCCGCCGGCCGGCGCGGGCGCAGAGCCGCGGGCGGCCCGCGAACCCGACACGCGCTACCGGCACTGGCTGTCGGTCTTCCGCGCGGTGCGCGGGATCGACGCGCACGACCCGCTCTACCCGAACTTCATCCAGCGCCGCTTCGAGCGCGACCGCGAGATGCCGCTCGCGCAGGTGGAGCAGCTGCTGCGCGCGGTGCTGGAATCGCCGCTGGGCGCGGAGGTCGGCCGCCGCATCGCGCAGCGGCTCGGCCGCCCGCTCGAGCCGTTCGACATCTGGTACACCGGGCTCCAGCCCGCCGGCCCGGCCGACGAGGCGGCGCTCGACGCGATGACGCGCGAGCGCTACCCGACGGCCGAGGCGTTTGCCGCCGACCTGCCGCGGATCCTGCAGGGGGTGGGCTTCTCGGCCGAGAAGGCGCGCTGGCTCGCCGAGCGGATCGTGGTCGACCCGTCGCGCGGGGCGGGCCACGCCCTCGGCGCCGCGCGCCGCGACGACTCCGCGCACCTGCGCACGCGGGTCGGCGCCGGCGGGATGGACTACAAGGGCTACAACATCGCGATCCACGAGCTGGGCCACAACGTCGAGCAGGTGTTCTCGATGAGCGGCATCGACCACACGCTGCTCGCCGGTGTGCCGAACACGTCGTTCACCGAGGCGATGGCGTTCCTGTTCCAGGCGCGCGACCGCGAGCTGCTGGGACTGTCGCGGCCGAACGCGAATGCGCGCGAGCTCGACGTGCTGCACCAGTTCTGGAGCGTGCGCGAGATCGCGGGCGTTTCGCTGGTCGACATCGGGGCCTGGAGCTGGCTGTACGCCAATCCCGATGCCACCCCGGCGCAGTTCCGCGAGGCGGTCGTGCGCATCGCCAAGGAAACCTGGAACCTCTACTACGCGCCGATCCTCGGCCGCCCCGACACGCCGCTGCTGGCGATCTACTCGCACCTGATCGAGTACGGGCTGTACCTGCCGGACTACGCCATGGGGCACCTGATCGCGTTCCAGGTCGGCGAGCACTTCCGCAAGCTCGAGGGGCCGGTCGGACCGGAGTTCGAGCGCATCGTGCTGCTCGGCCGCCTCACGCCAGACCAGTGGATGCGCCAGGCCGTCGGCGCGCCGCTGTCCGCCGACCCGCTGCTGGCCGCAACCGGGCGGGCGCTCACGCCGTAGAGGCCGACGCCTGCTCGGTCCGGACAGCCGCGACCCAGCTAAGAGACACCGCGACAGCGCCCGGATCAGCCGCGCGCTAGCCCTGCTCCACGCCCATGCCCTAATCGCCAAGGTCCCGCGGACCCACAGTTGGCGACTCGCCGCCGAAGGACACCGCCTCTTGCCCACGCTCGCCGAACTTACCCAGGATCACCAGCGCAAACCTGCCTGAATTCTGCGCAAAACAACAAGGACTCCGACCGGAAGGGTCTACGGGGAGAGCAGGCCGAGGTACCAGCGCAGCAGCTCGGGGCCGTAGAAGGCGGCGAACAGCGCGGCGGGACAGAGGAAGCAGCCGAACGGCAGCTCGCGCGTCATCGTCCAGCGGCCGGACAGCAGGAACGGCGCGGCGAGCAACGTCCCGAGCAGCGATCCGAGGAAGATCGTGAGCGCGACGCCGCCGAGTCCCAGCATCGCGCCGACGCCGAGCATCAGCTTGAGGTCGCCGCCGCCCAGCGCTTCGCGCCGCAGCAGGACGCGCCAGGCCAGCGCGATCGTGAACAGCACGCCGTAGCCGGCGACCGCCCCGGCGAGCGCGGCCAGCACGCGACCCTCGACGCGTCCGAACCCGAGCAGACCCGCGCCGAGATCGAGGCGGCCGTTCCAGGCCGCGACCGCGAGCCCGTAGGCGGCGAGCGGCAGCGTGATCTTGTCCGGCAGGAGCTGGCAGTCCCAGTCGGTGAAGAACAGCGCCAGCAGTGCCGAGAGGAACGGCAGGAGCAGGAGCGCCTGCGCGGTCATGCCGAAGCGCAGGCCGGCCGCGACCCACAGCGCCGCGTTGAGCGCCTCGACCAGCGGGTAACGGAAGGAGATCGCCGCGCCGCAGTCCGCGCAGCGGCCACGCAGCGCGAACCACGAGAGGACCGGGATGTTGTGATACCAGCGGATCGCGTGCCCGCAGGCCGGGCAGGCCGACCCCGGCCGGACGACGCTGCGCCCGAGCGGGATGCGGTAAATGCAGACGTTGAGGAACGAGCCGATCGCCGCGCCGAACGCGGCGAGCACCAAGAGGTAGAACCACTGCGGGACGATCGCGGCGGTCACCGGGGGCGCCCGAACGACTGGCCGGGCGCGGGCAGCACTTCGCAGCTCGCCCGGTCGTAGCGGAACGGCAGCTCCTCTTCCGGCGGCAGCGCCGGCACCAGGCCGGCCCGCGCGAGGTCCGAGAGCTGGGCCGGGCACATCCCCTTGGCCCGACGGTACCGCGCCAACGCGTCGCGGAGTTCGGCCAGCACGATCTGGGTCCGCGTGTTCTCGGCCCAGGCCGAGACGACGCG
Organism: Acidobacteriota bacterium; assembly: GCA_017994815.1. Lineage (GTDB taxonomy): Bacteria > Acidobacteriota > Polarisedimenticolia > J045 > J045 > JAGOJY01. The sequence continues at coordinate 92,969 of JAGOJY010000009.1, read as the reverse complement.
GCGCGTGGCCTCGTCCTTCGTCGTCGCGAGGATGCGCTCGTACTCCTCCAGGGCCGCGCGCAAATCACCCGAGCGCTCGATCATGCGCGCCGCGAGCCGGACCAGCTGCACCGGCGCGCCCGGCATCGCCGCCGCCCGCTCCCAGTACGCGCGCGAGCAGTCGTAGCGCTTGAGCGAGTAGCACTCCCAGCCGGCCCAGTAGGCGATCTCCCAGTTCTCCGGCATCGCGTCGAGACCCTTGTCGTACAGCTCCAGCGCGAGCGGGCTGTTGCGGGCCTCGATCGACATGATCAGCGCCCCGACGAGGTAAGCCTCGGTGTAGCGCGGGTCGAGCTCGGTGATCGCGCCCCCGAACACCTGCTTGACGTAGGCGTAGCGCGCCTTGTCCGAGTAGTTGGAGTAGTACTGGATCGACCAGATGTAGAGCAGGTCGGCCAGCGTCTCCTCGTGCCCCAGCGCGAGCGCGCGCAGGTACGGCCCCTCGGGGAGGTACAGGAGCGCCGCCTGCACGTGCTGCGGTTGCGACTGGTCCAGCCGCGCCCGCGCCAACCCGGCGCCGGCGGCGAGAACCAGCGCCAGCGCCCCGAGCGCGATCGTCCGCGGGGCGCGCCTCACACCAGGTCCCGCCGGCGGAACGCCAGGGCCGCGATGAACAGCAGCAGCCCGGCGTAGCACAGCTCGTAGGCGGCGGCGCCGACCACCCGCTCCCACGGGATCGGCACGCCGTGGACCGCCAGCGCGCGCACGTCGCCGTACTCCAGGTTCGGCACCACGAAATAGACCAGCCGCACGATCGAGCGGCCGAGCCCCGGCGGGAGCCTCTCGGCCATCATCGGCAGGGCCCAGGCGAGGTGCCCGACCACGTACACCGCCGCGGTGAACAGCGCGGAGAAGATCGGCGTGGAGAACGACGAGAAGAACACCGCGCAGGCGGTGATGAACAAGAGCTCGACCCACAGCAGCGCGACGGCCGTGATCAGCGCGGCGTCGAAGGCGCCGCGCACCGCGAGCAGGACGAACAGCGTCAGCGCCATCAGCAGCGTGTTCAGGCTGATCGCGGCGGCGAGTCCGGCGTACTTGCCGAGGACGTACTCCCAGCGCGCGACCGGCCCGGCGAGGGTCACCTGCACGGTGCGCCGCTCCATCTCGCGGAACAGGATCCCCACGCCGACGAAGAGCGCGACCAGGACGCCGAAGACGCTGATCGCGGACATGCCGACGTCCTTGATGATCTTGGCGTCCTCGCCGACCGTCAGCATCGACAGGAAGCGCGAGAAGCCGATCAGCGTCAGCGCGAAGATCAACAAGAGATACAGGATCCGGTGGCGGATCGCCTCCGCCAGCGTGGCGCGGCCGATGGCGAGGATCCGCGTCATCGGCCGGTGTCCCCGTCGGCCAGCGTGCGCAGGAACAGGTCCTCCAGCGTTTCGCGCTGCGGGACCAGGGAACGGGGCTCCGCGCCCGCGGCGCGAACCGCCGCGAGGATGTCCTGCGCCCCCATGCTCGCCGGGAAGCGCAGCAGGCGCTGCGCGCCGCGCGTGGTCAGCACCTCGGCGCCGGCGATCTCCCCGCCCCCGGAGACCTCGACCTCCCAGCGCAGCACGGCGCGCCCGCTCTCCAGCGTGCCCAGCTCGCGCAGGGCCAGAAGGCGCCCGGCGTCGAGGATCGCCACGCGGTCGCACAGCATCTCGGCATCGCTGAGGACGTGCGAGGAGAACAGGATGGTCGCGCCCCGGCGGCGCAGGTCGAGGATCAGGTCGCGGAACTCCCGGCGTCCGACCGGGTCGAGCCCGCTCATCGGCTCGTCGAGGATCACGAAGTCCGGTTCGGCGACGAGCGCGCGGGCCATCCCCGCGCGCTGGACCATGCCCTTGGAGTACCGCCGCAGCTTGCGGTCGGCGACCGACGCGATCCCGGTCAGCGCCAGGAGCTCGCCGGCGCGGCGCCGCGCCGCGGCCGAGGGCATGCCGTGCAGGCGACCGGCGAACTCGACCAGCTCCCGGCCGGTGAGGTCGTCCGGGAAGTACGGGTTCTCCGGCAGGTAGCCCACGCCGCGGCGCGCCGCCGGGTCGCTCGCGGGCCGGCCATTCAGCCGGACCTCCCCGCGCTCGGGGAAGATCAGCCCCAGCGCGAGCTTGATCGTGGTGGTCTTGCCCGCGCCGTTCGGGCCGAGCAGGCCGAGAATCTCGCCCCGGCGGACCTCGAGATCGAGGCCGTGCAGCGACGTCGAGGGCCGCTGCCAGAAGTGCTGCCGGTAGCGCTTGGCCACCCCGCGGCAGACCAGGGGCGCTTCGCTCGGTCCAGTCCCGGGCATACGTGGTCACATTTGTTCACCGCGGCCCGCCGTGTCAAGCCCGCGGCCCGGACTCCTCCGGTTATGCTGGGGCCATGAGCTCGCCCGGCAGCCTGCGCATGCGGCACGTGTTCGTGGTCTCCGACGCCACCGGCACGACCTGCGACATGGTGGTCCAGGCGGCCCTGAGCCAGTTCCGCAACACGCAGGTGGTCGTCGAGCGCGTGCCGTACGTCCGCTCGGCGGCGCTGGTCCGCGAGACGGTCGCCCGCGCGGCGCGCGTCCACGGGGTCGTGATCTACACCATGGTGACGCCCGAGCTGCGGCGGATGCTGCTCGAGGAGGGGCTGGCCACGGGCGTCCCGACCGTTGACATCCTCGGGCCGCTGCTGACGCGCCTGTCGGACCTGTTGGAGATCTCGCCGGTCTCGCAGCCCGGCCTGTTCCGCGAGCTCGACACCGAGTACTTCAATCGCATCGATGCCGTCGATTACACCGTCAAGCACGACGACGGGCTCGGCCTCGACACGCTGGGGCGCGCCGAGATCGTCATCGTCGGCGTGTCGCGCTCGTCGAAGACGCCGGTCAGCCTGTACCTGTCGTTCCGCGGCTGGAAGGTGGCGAACGTCCCGATCGTGCCGGGGCTGGAGGTCCCGCCCGAGCTGTTGGCGATCGAGCAGGAGCGGATCGTCGGGTTCACGGTCGACCCGCCGTTCCTGCACCTTTTGCGGGTCGAGCGCGAGAAGCACCTCGGCGCGCGGCTCGGCTCCTACACCGACGAGAACGAGATCGTGCGCGAGGTGACGTACGCGCGCCGGATCTGTTTCGAGCACGGCTGGCCCGTGCTCAACGTCACGGCCAAGGCGATCGAGGAAGCCGCCACCGAGGTGATGGGCACGATCTACGCCCGCACCGGCCAGCGCAAGGGCTCCATCACGGAGTGACGGGGACCTGTCGGCGCCCTAGAACCGATAGCTGATCGCGGCATAGACCTGGTCGTTGGCCTCGATGTCGCCCTGGTCGCGCTCGGCGGAGAAAAGGAACAGCCAGCGCCGGCCGAGGATCGCGTCGAAGTCGACGCCGAACCACGTGACGCGCGCGTCGGTCTCGGTCGGCCCGAACTGCAACACCTGCTGGCGCGTCTCGTCGCGCAGGCCGGCCGTGAGCTGGACGTTCATCCGTTCGCCGATCGGCACGCCGGCCGACAGCGAGTGCAGCCAGCCTTCGACGCGGTCGCTGGTGTAGCGCGTGCTGCGGGTACGCAGGTCGAGACGGAACGCCGACAGGTCCGCGGCGCCGAGGTACAGGCTGAAGCTGTCGGCCGACCCGGCGTCGCCGCCACCGTTCACGCGACCCGAAACGCCGACCCGGTACCGTTGCAGGAACCGCAGGTCGGCGCCGGCCCAGACGCCGCGGCGGAACTCGTCGTCGAACTCGGTCTCCGGGGTGACGCGGTCGCGGAACAGGCGCACGTTCCGGCGGTTGTCGTAGCCGGCGTTGAAGCGCAGGTTCTCGCTCGCGCGGTAGTAGACGGTGGCGAAGGTGCTGGTGGGCGAGACCGACTTCCCTTCGACGTCGTCCTTCCAGCCGCGGTTGAAGTCGACCTCCTGCGCGAGGTACGCGGACAGCGACGGATCGTCGTAGCGGCCCTGGAGGAACACGTATTCCCGGTTGATCTCGCCCTGGTCGTACGAGCCGATCAGCCCGCCGGTCACAGCCCAGCGCGAGTCCCCCGCCGCGCCGCCGCGCAGCTCGGCGAACGCGCCGTGCTCGCGCGTTTCGCTGGAGTAGCCGAAGTCGATCGGGTCGGGCTGGGTCCCCGTCAGGGCGCCGAAGCTCCAGCGCTCGCCCGTGTAGTCCGCCATCACGCCGTCGAACAGGTTGATCGTCGCCATCGAAGGCGAGAACTGCCGCCCGGCGGTGACGCGCCAGCGGGACGCGACCGGCTGCCACGTGCCGGACAGCCGGTACACCCGGTTGCGGCTGAGGTCCTCGCTGCCGCCGTCCGGCGTGGTGCGATAGGTGCGGAACGCGCGCACGTCCACGTTGAGGCTGATCGGCGAACCCAGGACGTGATCGCCGTCGAGCCGCAGGTCGAGCCCGGGCTGGGAGTAGTCGAGCCCGGCCCCGCTGCGATCGCGCACGGCGTTGTAGCGCACCCCGACCCGCCCGCGCAGGCCGGCCTCGCGCAGGCGACCGGCGAGCGAAGCACCGGGCGACGCCGCGCTGCGGGGCGCCTCCGCCGTGACCGGGGGCACCTCGCGCGGCTCGACCGGCGGCGGCACGTCCTCGGGCCGGACCGGCGCCTCACCGCGCGGCGTGAACCGCACCAGGTCGCCGACCTGCAGTTCGACACCCGGCTCACCCTGCCGCTCGCAGGCCGCGCGCAGGCTGCTGACGAACGTCACGCGCAGCAGGCCCACGACCTGTTCCCCGCGGACGACCTCGACGACGTCGCCCACATCGAGGCCGTGATTGCTGCCGGCGTCGATGTAGACGGTCGAACTGGTGACGTAGCTGACGCGGGCCATCCGCTGCACCTGCGCCGCGACCGGCGCCCCCGTCACGAGGACCAACAGCGCCAGCAACCACGGTCCCGAGCCGCGCATCGTCAATCCTCCGCCCGGCCGTCGGGGTGGCACTGGTAGCAGGCCTGCGAGTCGTAACGGTAGCCGTTGACCTCGTCGTGGTCGCGGTCCGTCTCGCCGCGGCGGTGGCAGGTCAGGCAAGTGAACTCGCGGTAGTTGTTCGGGTTGGTGTGGCAGTCCGAGCAACGGTCCCACTCGCCGCGGTGCTTGCCGGAGTAGATCGGGAAGTACTGACCGTCGTGGTCGAAGCGCGCGTTGTCCCAGGAACTCGTCGTGTGGCACAGGGCGCAGTCGGTCGGGAAGCCGGCACCGCGGTGGTTGGGGTCGCTGGTCTGGTTGTAGTCGCTGGCGTGGCAGCTATAGCAGTCGGTCGGCTTGCCGTCGTACACGCCGTCGCCGTGGCAGGCGTTGCAGGACGTGTTGCGGTGCGCGCCGGTCAGCGGGAAGTCGGTCCGGGAGTGGTCGAACTCGGCGCCGTCCCACGAGTTCGTGTTGTGACACTGGGTGCAGTCGGTCGGGAAGCCGGAACGGCGGTGGTCCGGGTTGTTGGCGGAGTCGTAATCGGCGGCGTGGCAGCTGAAGCAGTCGGTGCGCTTGCCGTCGTACACGCCGTCGGCGTGGCAGGCGTTGCACGAGGTGTTGCGGTGCGCGCCGGTGAGCGGAAAGTCGGTCGCACCGTGGTCGAAGCTGGCCGGGCTCCAGCGGGTGGTCGTGTGGCAGGAGCTGCACTCCGTGGGGAAGCTCCCGACATGCCGCGGGTTCGTCACGCCCGTGTAGTCGCCGAGGTGGCACGCGACGCACTGCGGCGAGGCCTGGCCCGGCGGGGCGTTGCCGTGGCACTCCTGGCAGCTGACCGAGCGGTGGGCTCCCGTCAGCGGGAAGCCGGTCGCCGCGTGGTCGAAGCGGGCGCTGTCCCAGGCGATCGTCGTGTGGCAGCGCGTGCAGTCGGTCGGGAACCCCCCGCCGACATGGTCCGGCGACTTGGCGGCACGGAACTGCGCGATGTGGCAGGCCTCGCACTCGATCGGCGTGTTGACGAACCGCAGGGCGTCGCCGCCGCCGCGCGGGTGGCAGGCCTCGCAGTCCAGCGTGGTGTGCGCGCCGGTCAGCGGGAACCGCGTTCCGCGGTGCGAGCGGACCAGCTCGACGCGCTCGATGAAGTTGCGCGTGGTGTGGCAGCGCGCGCAGTCGATGCCCAGTTCCCCGCGGTGGACGTCCTGGTGGCAGTCGACGCACGACGACGAGGCCCGCGAGAACTCGAGCGTCGCGTGGCACCCGCGGCAGGTCACCGTGCGGTGCGCGCCGTCGAGCCGGAAGCCGAACTGCGCGTGGTCGAAGCCGGGTCCGATGCTGGCCGGAGTCCAGGCGTCGGGGCGATGGCACTTGCTGCACTCGTCGCGGTAGTCGCCGTGCGGGTAAGGCAGGTCGTCTGCCGCCGCCAGCGTCACGGCACCGAGCGCGGCGATCCACGCCACCGTTTTGCAGCCGAAGATCTTCATGGCGTGCCCCTCGACGCGGTGCGGGACTGCGGGGGGGAAACGTGGCAGTCCTGGCAAGCGTGGGCGAGCGGTCGGTACAGAACGGTGCGCACGCCACCCTCGAGCCGGGCGGTGTGGCACTTCTCACAGGCGACCTTGGCGTGCGCGCCGTCGAGCGGGAACGCGGTGCGGTCGTGGCGGAAGCGCGGCGCGGGCCGGAACGCCGCCTGTTCGTGGCAGGCATCGCAGCGCGTGCCGTCGCCCTTCGCGAACTGCCCCGCGTGCGGGTCGCGGTGGCAGTCGGCGCACGCCTGCCCGGCGATTTCGAACGGCAGCCGGACCTGCTCCGGCTTCGCGCGGGCGGGGGACGGCGCGAGTTCGCGGTGGCACTCGGCGCACGGAATGGCCCGGTGCGCCCCGTCGAGCGGGAAGCGTGCGCCGCGGTGCGCCTGCTCGCCGTACGTCGAGACGCGGAAGGTGTCCACGCCGTGGCACGACTGGCAGCCGTCGCGCGCCGGGCGCGCGCCCGCCGCGGCGAAGCGCCCGCCGTGCGGGTCGCGGTGGCACTGCTCGCACTGCACCGGCACGGCGAAGCGCACCCGCGCGGGCCCGAGTTCCTGCTCCTCGCCGGGCGCGGGGGCGCGGTCGCGCACCGGTCCGTGGCAGGCGGCGCACTCGATCCGCGCGTGCCGGCCGACGAGCGGCAGGCGCAGTGCGGCGTGCTCGGGCGTCGCGTAGCGCGAGGGCTTCCAGCCGCTCACGGCGTGGCACGTCGCGCACGCGGAGCCGCCCGCGCGGGCCGCGAGCTGCCCGGCATGCGCGTCGCGGTGGCAGTCCTCGCAGCGCGCGTGCGGCCGCCGCAGCGTGACCCGCGCCGGGCCGAGACGCGCCGCGGACTCGGCGCCGCCCCGCGCGTGGCACGACTCGCAGGAGACCTGCGCGTGCTTGCCGTCGAGCGGGTACGCCGCGTCGCGGTGCCGGGCGACGGTGAAGGTGGACGGCCGGTAGCCGTCCACGGAGTGGCACTCGCCGCAATCGGCGGGCCGGCCCTGGAGCGTCGCCAGCCCGGCGTGCTGGTCGCGGTGGCAGGCATCGCAGCGGTCGAAGCGCGGCCGCGCCGATCCCCCGCGCTGCGGGTCGTGGCACTCCGCGCAGGCGACCTGCCGGTGCCGGCCGCGCAGTGGGTAGCGCGTCTTCTCGTGATCGAAGCCGCGCTGGTCCACCTTGCGGAAGCTCTCGGTGGTGTGGCAGCCCGCGCAATCCGCCCCGAGCCGCCCCTGGTGTGGGTCGCGGTGGCAATCGCTGCACGCGGCGTGGGCCAGCGGCTTGAACGGCGGCGGCCCGGACTGCGCCGAGGCCACGGGCTGCGCCGCGCCGGACGGCGGGCGGTGGCACTCGGTGCACTTCACCGACGCGTGCTTGCCCTGGAGCGGGAAGCTGGTGCGCGCGTGGTCGAACCCCGGCGCCGGACGCCAGCCCCGCGCGTCGTGGCAACGCGAGCAGTCGTCGCCCAGCGACGGGCTGTGCCGGTTTTCGTGGCAGGCCGAGCAGCGGGTTTCCAGCCCGACGAACGCGACGGGCGCCGCCCCGGCGCGCGAGCGCGCGGCGGGGGCGAGCCCCGCGGCGGGCGAAACGCGGAACTCGGCCTTGTGGCACTGCTCGCAGCGCGCCTGGGCGTGGCGCCCCTCGAGCCGCCAGCCGGTCCGCGCGTGGTCGAACCGGCTCCGTTCGCCGCCCCACTCCACCAGCTCGAAGTCGCGCCCGGCGTGCTCGGGATGGCAGCTCGCGCAGTCCTGTCCCTCCGGCAGCTTGCCGTGCAGACCACGATCGCGCTCGATCAGCCAGCCGATCTCGCGGTGGCACTCGAGGCACTGGCCGCGCAGCGCGCCGCGGCCGCTGGCGTGGCACTCGAAGCAGTTCAGCGGACCCTCGAGCTCCGCGTGCGCGCGCGACAGCGGTCCCGGCGAAACCTGACCCCGGGCCGGCGTGCCCGCGACGAAGAGCACGGTGATCGCCGCGAGCGACGCGGCGCGGGCGATCCGTCGCGGGAGGAGCGTCACCGGTCACCAGAACCACGTCGCGCCGACCGCGACGACGACGCCGACGTGGATCAGTACCGCCACCAGCGCGGTCACCGCGACCGGCTTGTGCGCCGCGTGCCACAGGCGGAACAACCGCGCCGTGGCCTCGAGCATCCTGAGCTGCTGGCCGAGCGCCATTTCGCGCCGGGCCAGCCGCACCGTGCGCCGGATCGCGACGCGGTCGGCGCCCGCATCGGCCCGGAGCGCGCGGGCGAGCCGCCGCGCCGCCGCCCGGCGCGAGAAGTCGTCGGCGACGAGGCGGCGCAGCGTCGAGACGATCCCGCCGCGCGCGGCGGCCGGGGTCTCGACGGCGAGCAGGTCCTGCAGCGCGGGCGCGTCGAGGCCGGAGCGCCGCGAGATCTGGTCCAGCAGCCGGCCGCGTTCCTGGGCGACGTCGTCCAGCGTCAACGCGAGGCCGTCCTGGCGCCGCGGGATCCGCGAGTACAGGTACCGCCCGACCACGCCGCTCGCGGCGACCACCACCATCGCGCCGTACCCGAGGCCGATCAGCCCGGAGAACCGCCACGAGGCGTGGACCGCGCCGGCCAGCGGCGCGATCAGGCCGGCAGCGATGTGCCAGTCCAGCCAGGCCGGCACGGAGCCGGTCACGGCCCACGACCGGTAGCGCTTGCGCAGCGGATACAGCCAGAGGAAGAGGAACATCACGAGCGCGGCGATCCCGAGGCCCTGGCCGATCGTCCCCGACGGGCGGAGCCAGGCATGCCAGGGGTGGCGCACGCGCTCCGTTACGCCGAGCAGGTAGTAGGGCAGTCCGGCGAGCGACAGCGCGACGAGGAGGAACGCCGGGAGCATGGCGCGGCGCAAGCTCGGCGTGGAGCGGTCGGGGCCGCGGCGGGCTGCGCTCGCGGCCGCGGGGCCCGGTCGCGCCGCCGCCCGGCGATCGGGGGCGCCCGGCTCCGGGCTGGCGAGAACGTGGCTTCGCATCAACTCCGTCCGGCGCTGGGCCGGGCCGCCCGGCGCGCATCCGTGTCCCGCCCAAAGCCCTTGCGCGGCGGCCACTATGCGCGTGGTTGCCCATGCCGGCAAATCAAATCGTTCAGGTTCGTAATTACGAATCTGCGCTGCGTTCGCACTAATTCGAAACTCAAGACGTTCTTGATTTTCAATGAGTTGCGGGGACCGCTTTCGTTTACGAGATTTTCTCGCTGGCTAAGTAAGGGCGACGGAGCGGGTTCGCAGGAGCGCGTCGTAGAGAAGTTCCTGGCGCCGGACCATCTCGTCGATGTCCCACTCCGCCGCGCGGGCCGCGCCCGCCTGGCCCATGCGGCGCGCCAGGTCGCGATCGCGGAGCAGCCGGGCGACCGAGTCGGCCAGCCCCGCGATGTCGCCGGGCGCGAGCAGCCACCCGTTCTCGCCGTCGCGCACCGCTTCCGGCGTGCCGTCCACCGCCGTCGCGACGACCGGCACGCCGGCCGACATCGCCTCGGGGACGACGCGCGGCAGCCCCTCGTGCAGCGACGTGAGCACCAGAACGTCGAGGTCGCCGACCACGACCTGCGGGTCGCGCCGCCAGCCGAGCAGGTGGAACCGGCCGCCGAGCGGCGCGACGGCGCGCTCGAGGTCAGAACGCAGCTCGCCGTCGCCGGCCAGCACGAAGTGCGCGTCCGGGATCGCTCCCGCGACTTGCGCGGCGACCGCGGCGAAGTCGAGCGGCGCCTTCTGCGGCTTGAGACAGGCGACCATCCCGGCCAGCGGAACCTCCGGCCCGAGCCCCAACTCGCGGCGCAGCGCGCCGGACCTTGCGCCGCCACGGAAGCGTGCGAGGTCGATCCCGGAGCGGATGACCGTGAACGTCCGGCGCGGCGCGATGTCCTCCAGCTCGCCGGTCCGGGCGTTCGCCTCGGACACGGCGATGAAGTGCGTCGTCGCGGCGGACGCGAGCTGCTCGGCGAGGATCAGCGCGCGCCGCTTGACGGGGTTCTGCCGCGCGTGGAAGCCCCACCCGTGAACCGTGTGCACGACGACCGGCACGCCGGCGGCGAACGCGGCGAGCCGGCCGAGCACGCCGGCCTTGGACGAGTGCGTGTGCACGATGTGCGGCCGGAGCCGCCGCAGCCGGCGCGCGAGGTCGGCCAACGCGAGACCGTCGCGCGGCGGCGAAATCGGCCGGGCGAGGTGCGGACAGGTTTCGAACAGGAGGCCGGGGATCGCGCGCGCCTCGTCGTCGAGGATCCCGCCCGGCCCGGCGATCAGGCTCGGGGCGAAGCGCGCGCGGTCGAGGTGCGCGACCGTGTACAGCGTGTTCTGCTGCGCGCCCCCGAGCTCGAGCATCGTGATGATGTGGCAGACCCGGGCGGTCCCGCTCACCGCAGCTCCGCCGCCAGCTCGCGCGCGACATCTCGCCCGTCGATCAGCGCGCGCTCCATGTAGCTGTAGGTCCAGCCGCCGAAGCGGCCGATGGCGCGGATCCCCGCGCCGTGGAGCAGCGCCTCGGCCGCGGCGACGGTCGGCGTGCGGCGCCGGTCGAAGATCACGTACGCCGGGTCGAGCAGCACGCGCTCGGCGTGGACCACGCGGTCGCGCTCGCCGAGCACGCCGGCGCGCACGAGTCCCTCGCGCGCTGCCGCGAGCAGCTCGTCCACGCCCGGCAGCGGTGCCCCCGGGCGGTGCGGGAATTCGACCGACAACGAACGACAGCCGGCCGGCGCCATCGCCGGCGCGACGTTGGCCGGGAAGCCGACGCGGTAGAACGGGTACTCCGGCCCGGGGAAGTACATCCAGTGCGCGCCGCCGGCGATCTCGCGCCGCTCGACGCCGATCTGCAGGTCGATGACCGCCGACCAGCGCAGCTCGCCCGCCATCTCCGCCGGCGATCGCCCGAGGCGCGGGCAGGAGCCGAGCCCGCGCGTGCGCTGCAGCAGCGCCGGCAGCGGCAGCGTCGAGACCAGCCGCTCCCAGTGCAGGATCTCGCCCCCCTCGAGCACGACGCGGTGTTCGTGCGCGTCGATCGAGGTCACCCGCGCGCCCAGCCGGAGGTCGGCGCCCACGCGCTCCGCGAGGGCCGACGCGAGGACGCCGATCCCGCCCGAGCGCGGGTAGTGGAACCGCGGGTTGTAGCCCAGCGCCGGGTTCTTGAGTCCCAGGGCGCCACCGACGACCTGGCGCAGGTCCGGGCGCGGCACCGACCAGGCGACCCACTCCGCCGTCAGCTCGTCCGGCGGGACGCCGAACTGCTTGGCGTTGAACGGGAGCAGGAACTCCTCGGCGATGCCGTCGCCGAAGACCGCGCGGGCCCACGCGCCGAACGGCATCCGCGGGTCCTTGTCCGGCGGGCCGGAGCGCGAGGCCTCGACGAAGTCGACGAGGCACCGCGCGACGACGTCCGGCGGCAGGCCGTGCAGGTGGGCCTGGAACGGGAAATCGACGATGGTGCCGCGGCAGTGGATCACGGCGCGGCGCTCGACCGGGACCAGCTCGCCGCCGAGCAGCTCGTCCACCAGGGCCACCGTCTCGGGGTCGCGCAGGTGCAGGTAGTGGCCGGTCAGGTCGAAGGTGAACCCGTCCGCCCGGCGCGAGCGGCAGAGGCCGCCGGGCTCCGCCTCGCGCTCGAGCACGAGCCGGGGCACTCCCGGCAGCTCGCGCGCCAGGTGGTACGCCGCGGACAAGCCGGCGAGACCGCCACCGAGAACCAGGATCATCCCGCGCCCCTCGTTCGCGCGCCGTGCCACGCCGACCGATTATGCCCGAAGCTTCGTCCTATACTCTCCTGCCCCGTGCGCCCGCGGCTCCAGCTCCTCGCGCTCGTCCTGGCCCTCGTTGCGGGCTCCTGCGCCACCTTTCCGTCGTACCGCTACCGGCCGCAGCTGAACGCCCCCGAGGCCGACATGCTCGCGGCGCTGACCGTCGCCGCGGGGAACGAGCCGGTGGACGGCAACACCGTCGACGTGCTGCTCAACGGCGACGAGTCGTTCCCCGCAATGCTGGAGGCGATCCGCGCCGCGCAGTCGAGCATCCACTTCGAAACGTACATCTTCGACGACAGCCAGATCGGGCGCGAGTTCGTCGAGGCGTTCGCCGAGCGCGCCCGCGCCGGCGTCAAGGTGCGGTTGCTTCTGGACGCCTGGGGCTCGCTCTCCTTCGGCGTCCAGAACGCCGAGGTGCTCGAGGCCGCCGGCGTGCGCCTCGTGTTCTTCCGGCCGCTGCGGCTGTCGAACCTGCGCAAGGTGCACCTGCGCACGCACCGCAAGGTCCTGATCGTGGACGGGAAGGTGGGGTTCACCGGCGGGATCTGCATCAGCGATGCGTGGACGGGCAACGCCACGCGGCCGGACCACTGGCGCGACACCATGGCGCGGGTGCGGGGCCCGGTGGTGCGGCAGATGCAGGCCGCGTTTTCCCGGGCCTGGCTGGAGGCGACCGACGAGATCCTCACGTCGGCCGAGCTGTACCCCGCGGCCAATCGCCCCGGGCCGTACACGTGCCAGCTCGTCGACTCCTCGCCCGGGTTCCACGGCAACCCGGCGCGGATGACGTTCCTCGTCGCCGTGGACTCGGCCCAGGAGTCGATCTCGATCACGAACGCGTACTTCGTGCCGGACCACATCGCGGAAAAGACACTGCGCGCGGCGGCCGAGCGCAAGGTCCGCGTGCGCATGCTGCTGCCCAGCCGCAACACCGATGCGACGGTGGTGCGCTACACCTCGCGCAGCTATTACCGCAAGCTGCTCGAGGCGGGCGTCGAGATCTACGAGTACCTGCCGGCGCGGCTGCACGCCAAGACGATGATCGTGGACGGACGCTGGGTCAGCATCGGCTCGTCCAACCTCGACCGCCGCTCGTTCGCCTTCAACGCCGAGTCGAACCTCACGGTGTACAACACCGGGTTCGCCAGCATCATGCAAGACGTGTTCGAGCGCGACATTGCCGTTTCGGAGCGCATCACGCTCGAACAGTGGAAGAAGCGGCCGTTCCGCGAGCGCTTCCTCGAAAGGTTCTACGGGCTGTTGCGCTCGCAGTACTAGTGTCCCGAATCCGTCATGGCTTTACAGTCGGCCGCCGCTGCATCCCGCAGGGCTGCGTTGCTCGTCCTTGCAGTACGGGCCAGTACAGCGGCGTCCTCGCGCCTTGCCCTGCGGGCGCATCGACAGCCTTTGTTGCAAACCCATGACGGAATCGGGACACTAGCCGGGGCCGTCAGAAGAACCGCCGCAATAGCCAGAGGACGACGCTCACGACGACCGAGAGCAGCAGCATCGTGACGACCGGCACGTACAGCCGGAAGCCCGGCCGCTCCACCCGGATGTCGCCCGGCAGGCGCCCGAACCAGCCCAGCCCCCCCGCTGCCGCGAGCAAGCCGACCGCGACCAGCGCGAGGCCGACCACCGCCAGGAGCAGACCGGTCTGCCGGGACATGCCGCTCATTGTAGTGAGGCCGGCCCGGTCCGCTATGCTGCTGGCGTGAGCGCGCGCGGGTTCGTCCTGCACCCGACTTACCGGCTGGAAGCGGGCCGGCCGGTCGTGCTTCTGTACGGCAAACTCGAGGACGGGAGGACGTTCTTGGTCCGCGACACCCGGCAGGTGCCGCGGTTCTTCGTCCGCGCCGCCGACGCGGAGTGGGCCCGCGCGCTCGGCGCGCGGCCGCTCGAAGCGGCCGGGAAGACGAACTTCGCCGGCGAGGCGGTGGTCCGCGTGGAACTCGCCGTTCCCGCCGACGCTCCCGCCCTGCGCGAGCGCCTCGCGGCCGCCGGCATCGAGTGCTGCGAGGCCGATGTCCGCTTCGCCGCGCGCCTGCTGATCGACCACCGGATCCGCGGCAGCCTCGCGATCACGGGCGAGGAGCGGGCCGCGCCCGGCGGCGGCGTGATCTTCGATGACCCGGAGTTGGCCCCCGCGGACTGGACCCCGTCCCTGTCGGTGCTGTCGATCGACATCGAAACCGACCCGAGCGCCGAGCAGGTGCTGTCGATCGCCCTCTACGGCTGCGGCGGCGCCGAGGTCCTGCTGCTCGACGCCCCGGGCGGCTGCCCGCCCGGCGCGACGCCCTGTCCCGGCGAACGCGAACTGCTGGCCACGTTCTGCCGGCGCGTCCGCGAGCTGGACCCGGACGTCATCACCGGCTGGAACGTCATCGACTTCGACTTCGCGGTGCTGGCCCGCCGGGCCGCGCGCCTGGGCGTCCTGCTCGAGCTGGGCCGCGGCCCCGGCCCGCTGCGCGTGGACGCGTCGCGCGTGGCGTGGGGCACCTCGCGCTGCACGGTCACGGGCCGGATGGTGCTGGACGGGCTGGACCTCGTCCGCGGAGCGTTCCTGCGCTTCGACGAGCACTCGCTGGACTTCGTGGCGCGGCAAGTGCTCGGCGAAGGCAAGCTGTTCAGCGGACCGGACCGCTTCGAGCAGATCCTGCGCACGTTCCGTGAGGACCGGCCGCGCTTCGTCGAGTACAACCTGCGCGACGCCCGGCTGGCGCTGGAGATCCTGCAGAAGCTGCGGCTGGTCGAGTTGGCGGTGGAGCGGAGCCGCCTGACCGGGGTGCCGCTCGACCGCGTGGCGGCGAGCGTGGCGGCGTTCGACTTCCTGTACCTGTCGGAGCTGGCGCGACGCGGCGTCGTGGCGCCGACCGCGCGACCGGCGTCCGACCCTTCGCCCAACGAGGAAGCGGGGGAGCTGTCCGGCGGCTACGTGCTGGAACCGGCGCCCGGGCTCTACCGCAACGTCGTCGTGTTCGATTTCAAGAGCCTCTACCCGAGCATCATCCGGACGTTCCAGATCGACCCGCTCGGGCACCTGCGCGCCCCGACGCCGGACGCCGACCCGATCGTCGCACCGAACGGAGCGGCGTTTCGCCGCGCGCCGGGGATCCTGCCGGGCCTGCTGGACGAGCTGATGCCGAAGCGCGAGGCCGCGCGCGCGGCCGGTGACAAGACCGCGGCGCACGCGATCAAGATCCTGATGAACTCGTTCTACGGTGTGCTGGGCACCCCGGCCTGCCGGTTCCACAGCGCGGAGCTGTCGAACGCGATCACTTCGTTCGGCCGCGAGATCCTGCTGTGGACCAAGGCCCGCGTCGAGGCGCGCGGCTTCGCCGTGCTCTACGGCGACACCGACAGCCTGTTCGTCGCGACCGGCGAGTCGGACGCGGCCGCTGCCCGCGCCGTGGGTGCGCGCCTCGCCGACGAGTTGACGGCCGAACTGGGCGAGCACGTGGCACGCACGTGGCGCGTGGCGAGCCGGCTCCAGCTCGTGTTCGAGACCCTGTACCTGCGGCTGCTGTTGCCCGTCCTGCGGCGCGGCGCCGGCGGCGCGCGCAAGCGCTACGCGGGGCTGGTCGAGGAGGACGGCGTGTCCCGCGTCGTCTTCACCGGGCTGGAAGTCGTCCGCCGCGACTGGACCGATTTGGCCAAGAGCGTCCAGAAGGAGCTCTACCGGCGGCTCTTTGCCGAGCAGCCCGTGCAGGAGTACCTGCGCGACACCGTGGCCGACCTGCGGGCCGGACGCCTCAACGACCTCCTCGTCTACCGCAAGGCGTTGCGCAAGGGGGTTGACGAGTACACGGCGGCGACCCCGCCCCACGTCGCCGCAGCGCGCAAGCTCGGGGGCGCGTTGCCACGCGTCATCGCCTACGTCGTGACCGTGGCCGGCCCCGAGCCTGCCACCGCGCTGACCAGCCCGGTGGACTACGAGCATTACGTCGACAAGCAGGTGCGCGCGGTCGCCGAGCCAGTGCTCGCGATCCTCCATCTCGACTTCGACAAGGTCATCGGCGACGACCGCCAGCTCGACCTGTTCTGATCGTCGCGCGCAAGCCCCGGGCATCGACGAGGACGCTGGCCGCCTACCCTCTCTTCGGTCACCAAATCGAGCCGTCCGGCGGCAGGATGCACGTTCCTTGATAGAGGTGTCCTTTTGAAGCCCCTACGGATGATCCAGCGGCCAGCCACCGCCTAGCGCGGCGTACAGGCTGACCAGCGAGGCGTACTGGTTCGCGAGCGCTTCGGAAGCGCGGAGCTCGGCGTCGAATTGCGAGCGCTCGACGTCCAGCACCTCGAGGTAGCTCGACACGCCCGTGTCGTAGCGCGCGCGCGCGAGCCGGGCGGCCGCGGTCGAGGATTCGACCTGCCCCAGCCGCACCGCGCGCTCGGCGCGGTACGTGCGCACCGCGACGAGTTCGTCCTCCACTTCCCGCAGCGCTGCCAGCACGTTCTGCTCGTAGGCGAGCAGGAGCTCGTCCGCGCGCGCGCGCTGGACCTCGACCCGGCGCTTGTTGCGTCCGAACTCGAACAGCGGGCCGAAGATGTTCGCGGCGAGGTTGAAAAAGCGCGTGTCCGACTTGCCGAGATCCGACAACTCGGTGCTCTCGGTGCCACCCGCCGCGGTCAAGGACAGCGTCGGCCAGCGCAGGGCCTCGGCGACGCCGATGCGGGCCATCTGCGCGTGCAGCTGGTGCTCGGCCTGCAAGAGGTCCGGCCGGCGCTGCAACAACTCCGCCGGCAGCCCGGCCGGGATCTCGGGCGGAAGCTCCTGCTCGACGAGCGACGGGCCACGCGGAACGGGCCCCGGGGGACGCCCGAGCAGGTAGTTGATGCCGTTCTCGACCTGGGCGATCCCGCGCTCGAGAGCCGGAATGGACCCCGCGGCCGCACCCTCCTCGATCTCCGCCTGGCGCACGTCGAGTTCGGAGGCGACGCCCTGGTCCAGCCGCAGGCGGATCAACCGCGTCGACTCGCTGCGCCCGTCGAGCGTGCGGCGCGCGATCTCGAGCCGGGCGTCGAGGTCCCGCAGCTGGAAGTACGACCGCGCGACGTTCGCCACGATGGCGAGCGCAACCCCGCGCCGCGCCTCCTCGGTCGCCAGGAGGTCGGCCCGCGCGGCCTCGGTCGAGCGGCGCAGGCGGCCGAACAGGTCGATCTCCCACGAGGCCGCGAGCGCCACGGTGTACCGTTCGAAGGGCCGGAGGAACGGGCCGTCCACGCGGGCGGCCTCGGCCGAGTACGACAACGAAGGGAGCTGGTCGGTCCGCGTGAAGCCATACTGGGCGCGGTATTCCTCGATCCGCGCGGTCGCGATCAAGAGGTCCCGGTTGTTCTGCAGCGCCTCGCGCACCAGCCCCTGCAGTGCCGGGTCGCGGAACAGGTCCCACCACGCGAGATTGGCGGCGGCCGCCAAGCGCTCGGTCGTCTGAACGTACTGCGCCGGGACCGGCAGCGTGTCCGGGCGCCGGTAGTCGGGGCCGAGGGCGCAGCCCGCAAGCGCGAGCGGCGCCAGGAGCATCGTGCAGGTGCGCGTCACGGGCCGGCGGATCATGTCAGTGCCCTCCCGCCGCGGCGCCGCCCAGTTCCGGGCCGCCCGCAGGCGCCGGGGCCGGGCGCGCCGCCGCGCCGCTCCCCGCGAGCCGCTCCACGGCCACGAACAGCACCGGGACCAGCACCACGCCCAGGATCGTCGCGATCAGCATCCCGCTGAAGACGGTCATGCCCATCACCCGCCGCGCCATCGCCCCGGCGCCGCTCGCCGTGAGCAGCGGCACGACACCGAGGATGAACGCGAACGCCGTCATCAGGATCGGGCGGAACCGCAGCTTCGCGGCCTCCAGCGCGGCCTGGATCACGGGGGTCCCGGTCTCGTGCTTGGCCCGCGCGAACTCGACGATCAGGATCGCGTTCTTCGCCGCCAACCCGATCAGCATCACCAGCCCGATCTGCGCGAAGACGTTGTTCTCGTAGATCGGGATCGCCTTGCGCGCGAGCCACAGGCCGAGAAAGGCACCGAAGGCGGCGAACGGCGTGCCGAGCAGGACGCTGAACGGCAACGACCAGCTCTCGTACTGCGCCGCCAGGATCAGGAACACCAGCACGATCGCGAGCACGAACACGATGGCGCCCGTCCCGGCGGCCTTCTTCTCCTGGTACGACATGTTGGACCAGTCGTAGCCCCACCCGGGCGGCAGCGTGGCCTTGGCCGTCTCCTCCAGCGCCGCGAGCGCCTGCGCCGAGCTGAAGCCGGACGCCGGAACGCCGGTCAGCTCGACGGAGCGGTACAGGTTGTAGCGGTTGGTGAAATCGGGGCCGGTCGTGGGGGTGAGCGTCACCACCGTCGAGAGGGGCACCATCTCGCCCTGCGAGCTGCGCACGAAGAACGACGAGAGGTCCTCGGTCTGGTCGCGGTACTCCGGCTCGCCCGACAGGAACACCTTGTACACCCGGCCGAAGCGGTTGAAATCGTTGACGTACGCGGCGCCGAGCAGCGACCCGAGCGCCGTGTTGAGGTCCTCGAGCGGGACGCCCATCTTCAGCGCCCGGTCGATGTCGATGTCGGCGTAGAGCTGCGGCACGCCGGCGCGGTAGACGGTGTTGATCTGGCCGATCTCCGGCCGCTTGCGCGCGGCGTCCAGGAAATGCTCCACCTGCACCTGCAGGTCCGCCGGCGTGTTGCCCGAGCGGTCCTGCAGCATCATCGAGAAGCCCGCGCCCGTCCCGAGCCCGGGGATGGCCGGCGCACCGAAGGCATAGACCATCGCCTCGGGGACCTCGCGCATGAACTGGTAGTTCAGTTTGCGGGCCAGGACGAACGACGACTCGCTCATGTCGCGCTCGCCCCACTCCTTCAGGGCGATGAATAACACCGCGGCGTTGGTCGCGCCGGCGCCGGAGATGATGTTGTACCCGGTCGCCATCGTCGAGCTGTAGACCGCCGGGATGCGGCCGACGATCGCCTCGACCTTGCGGCAGACCTCGTCCGTGCGCTCCGCGGACGCGCCGTCCGGGAGCTGCACGCTGGCCATGAGGTAGCCGTTGTCCTCCTCGGGCACGAACCCGCCGGGAATGCGCAGCCCCAGCCAGGCCGCGAGGCCGGCGAACAGCAGGACGAGGACCGCGCTGCGGAACGCCTTGCGCACCAGGATTCCCGTGAACGACACGTAGCCGCCGGTGAAACGCTCGAACAAGCGGTTGAACCAGCGGTAGAACGCGTCGAGGAGCGACCGCTTCTCGCCCTTCGGCCGCAACAGCAGCGCCGCCAGCGCAGGGCTGAGCGTCAGGGCGTTGAACGCCGAGAAGCAGACCGAGATCGCGATCGTGATCGCGAACTGCTGGTACAGCCGGCCGGTGATGCCGCCCATGAACCCGACCGGGATGAACACCGCCGAGAGCACCAGCGCGATCGCGACGACCGGCCCCGAGACCTCGCGCATCGCCTGCAGCGTGGCGTCCTTCGGCTTCATCCCCTGCTCGATGTGGTGCATCACGGCCTCGACCACCACGATCGCGTCGTCAACGACGATCCCGATCGCGAGCACCAGCCCGAGCAGCGACAGCGTGTTGATCGAGAACCCGAGCAGCGGGAACACCGCGAACGTCGCGACCAACGAAACCGGCACCGTCAACAGCGGAATCAGCGTCGCCCGCCAGTTCTGCAGGAACACGAACACGACCAGGATCACCAGCAGCACGGCCTCGAACAACGTGTGCACGATCTCGTTGATCCCCTCGCTGATCGCCAGCGTGGTGTCGAGCGCCACGTCGTACTCGAAGTCGGGCGGGAATTGCGTCGCCACGTCGGCCATGACCCTGCGGATGCTCTCGGCCACCACGAGCGCGTTCGAGCCCGGCTGCTGGTAAATCGCCAGCACCGCCGCGGGCCGGCCGTTGTTGCGGCCGACCATGCCGTAGATGCTGGTGCCCAGCTCGACGCGCGCCACGTCGCCGAGCCGCACCTGCGAGCCGTCCGGGGCGGACTTGACGACGATCTTCTCGAAATCCTCGGCCAGCGGCAGTCGCCCGCGGGTGCGGACCGTGTACGTGAACTCGGTGCCACGGGGCGCGGGCGCACCGCCGATCGAGCCGGCCGGCGCGATCGTGTTCTGCGCCTGGATCGCGCGCGAGAGGTCGGCGACGGTCAGGTCGAAGCGTGCCAACAGGTCCGGGCGGACCCAGACCCGCATGGCGTAGTCGCTGCTCCCCATCACCTTCACGTCGCCCACGCCGCCGGTCCGCAGCAGCTGGTCGTTGATGTTGATCGTCGCGTAGTTCGACATGAACGCACCGTCGTAGGTGCCGTTCGGCGAGCGCAGCACGACGACCATCAGCGGGAACGTCAGCGACTTCTTGATGTTGACACCGTAGGCCTTGACCGAGGAGGGCAGCGTCGCCGTGGCCTGGCTGACCTTGTTCTGCACGAGCACGTTCGACATGTCGAGGTCGGAGCCGACCTCGAACGACACCTGCAAGGTGAAGGTGCCGTCCGAGGCGTTCACCGACTTCATGTAGATCATGTCCTGCACGCCGTTGACCTGTTGCTCGATCGGCGTGGCCACGGACTGCTCGATGTCGACGGCCGAGGCGCCGGTGAACGTGGTCGTGACCTGGATCATCGGCGGCGTGACGTCGGGGTACTGCGCGATCGGCAGCCCGGTCATCGTCACGGCACCGATCAGCACCATCAGGATCGAGATCACCATCGCCACGATCGGGCGACGGACGAAGAAGCTGGACATCGGTCAGGCCCCCGCCGGGACAGCGACGGCGGGCGGTTCGGTCCCGGGCTTCGCGCCGACCGGCACGACGGTCATATCGGGCCGCACCTTTTGCGTGCCCTCGAGGATCACGCGCTCGCCCACGGCCAAGCCCTGCTCGATGATGCACAGGTCCCCGACGCGCGGTCCGGTGACGACGGGCTTGAGCTGCACCTTGTTGTCCGCGTCCACGGTGAAGACGCGAAATTGCCCCTGCAGCTCCGAGACGGCGCGCTGCGGCACGACCAGCGCGCCCGTGCGGGTCTCCACCGCGGCGCGCACGCGGGCGAACTGGCCGGGGCGGACCAGGCTGTCGGGGTTGGGAAACAGCGCCTGCACGGCGAGTGTCCCGCTGACCGGGTCGATCTGGCGGTCGGTGATGTCCGCCTTCCCGGGGTGCGGGTGGACCGTGCCGTCGGAGAAGATCAGCTCCAACGGGATCGGGGCGGTCCGCCCCGCCGTGAGCCGCCGCGCGAGCTCGAGGTACTCGCGCTCGGTGATCGCGAACCGGATCTTGATCGGGTCGAGCGTCGAGATCGTGTTGAGCTGGGTGTTCATCGCGGCCGGGCCGACATACGCGCCGACCTCGACCCGGGAGATGCCGATCAGCCCCTCGATCGGCGCGAAGACCTTGGTGTAGCCGAGGTTGATCTCGGCCGTGCGCTGCTGCGCGCGCACGGCGTCGAGCTGCTCTATGGCGGAGTCGCGGGCCGAGATCGCGTTGTCGAGGTCGCGCTTGGGCAGGGCCCGCATCTCGACCAGCGGCGTGTAGCGCACCACGTCATTTTCAGCCTTGGTGAGCGCGACCTGCGCCGCGGCGACCTGCGCCTGAGCGGCGGCGAGCTTCTCCTGCGCCTCGGGCGCGGAGATCGTGTAGAGCAACTGGCCCTTCTTGACCCGGGTCCCCTCGACGAAGTGCTGCTCGACGATGTACCCCGTCGCCCGCGCCACGACGGCGACATCGGAGGCGCCGAGCGCTTGGCCGACCCAGGTGCGATGGATCGGCACGTCCTGCTGCACCACCTCCACCACCGGGACGTCGAGGGGCGGCATCACGGGCATGGCCTTCTTGGACGGGCAACCTGACGCGGCCGCGCAGAGCAGCAGCGCGCCGGCGAGCCGGACGAATGACATGGGCGGACCTCCCGAGTGCGGCCAATCCCCGCTGGACATCTGGCAGAACGGCAGCATAGCGCCGCGGGCCGAGCCGCGGGGGCCGCGCCAACATGAAAAACTCGGCCGTGACGTGCAGTCAGGCTCGCGAGTCCCGCTGCGGCCCGGGGCTCGGCGACGGCCGCCGGCCCCGGCGGCTGCGACGCGCAGCGTCACACAGCGGCGAACCGTCTTGTGCCGGTCCTTGCCTCCCCTGCATCATGCCGCATTCACCCGGCCGCCGACGCCGGGGCCCACGCCTGGAGAAACACATGGCCAGCAAGACCCGCCCGGCCCGGCGGCGCCGTCGGACGGCGAAGGTCGCCGACCGCTCCCGCCCCAAGACCACCCGCCCGCACGCGATGGCACGGCGGCTCCCCGAGCGCCAACGCACCACGGCCCAGCGCATCGGGCGCAAGCTCGACGCCTTTCCCGACCGGATCGATGCGCGCGACTGGGTCTACCAGCCCTCGCTGGCCGCCCTGCCGGACAACGTGATCAACATCGACGCCGTGCCGGCGATCCTCGACCAGGAGCAGGAGGGCGCCTGCACCGGCTTCGCCCTCGCTGCGGTGATCAACTTCCTCTTGCGCAAGCGCGGCGTGGAGCGCCGCGTCAGCCCGCGGATGCTGTACGAGATGGCGCGGCGCTACGACGAGTGGCCCGGCCAGGACTACGAAGGCTCCTCGGCGCGCGGCGCGATGAAGGGCTGGCTGCGCCACGGTGTCGCCGACGTGGACGCGTGGCCGGTGGACGTGCGCCGGCTCGACCACCTCGGGACCGTCGTCGATCGCAAGGCCGGGACCACGGTGGCCGACCTGGCCCGGCAGACGCCCTGCGGCGCGTTCTACCGGGTCATGCACCGGCAGGTGCGCGACATGCACGCGGCCCTGACCGAGGTCGGCGCGCTGTACTGCACGCTGATGGTCCACGAAGGCTGGGACGAGCCGGGTCCCCGGACGGCCAAGGTGCGCTTCGCGGACGGTTCGAAGTCGCGCAGCGTGTCGCTCCCCGTCATCGAGCGCCGCGGGCGCGCCGACGGCGGGCACGCCGTGGCGCTCGTCGGCTACACGGCCGACGGATTCGTCGTGCAGAACTCGTGGGGCACCTCGTGGGGCCATCGCGGCTTCGCGCTCCTGCCGTACGAGGATTACCTGCTGCACGCCACCGACGTGTGGGTCGTCCAGCTCGGCGTGCCGGTGTCGGTCGAGCTGTGGGGCGAGGGCGCCGCCGACACCAAGGCCGGCCTGGCGCGGGCGGCGGCCGCGATCCCGCTTTCGGAGATCCGGCCCTACGCCTTGAACTTCGCGAACGACGGAGCGCTGTCCGACTCCGGCGCGTACTGGACAACCGAGGCCGACCTCGAGCGCCTGTTCGGCGAGACCATCCCGCGCGCGACCGCAAGCTGGCAGAAGCGGCGCGTGATGCTGTTCCTGCACGGCGGGCTGCAGAGCGAGGAAGCGTCGGCCCGGCGCATCGTCGCGCTGCGCGACGTCTGCCTGGCAAACGAGATCTACCCGCTGCACGTGATGTGGGAGACCGGGACCCTCGAGACGGTGCGGAACATCATGGACGAAGCGTTGCGGCGCGATGCCGAGCGCGCGACCGCCGGCGAGTGGTTCCGCCGGCTGCGGGAAGGCCTGGTCGAGGCCAAGGATCGCACGCTGGAGCTGACCGCCGCCCGCCCCGGGCGCGCGCTGTGGGACGAGATGAAGGAGAACGCGCGGCTGGCATCGAACCGCAAGGACGGCCGCGGCGGGATGCAACTTGTCGCCGAGCACGCCAAGCGGACCCTGGCGTCCACGCCCGGCGCGGCGGAGAAGTTCGAGCTGCACGTGGTGGCGCACAGCGCGGGCAGCATCTTCGCCGCCGAGACGATGCCGATCCTCGACGCCGGCACGATTCCGTTCCGGACACTGCAGTTCATGGCACCGGCGATCCGCGTGGACGACTTCGAGCGCCTGGTCCTGCCGGAGATCGCGGCCCGGCGCTGCCCGACGCCGTCGCTGTTCGTGTTGAGCGACGTCGGCGAGCGCGACGACGAGTGCGGGCCGTACGGGAAGTCGCTGCTCTACCTGGTCAGCAACGCGTTCGAGGACCGGCGCGAGACGCCGATCCTCGGGATGGTCAAGTTCGTCAGCCGCAGGGCCGGCCCGGAGGCGGACATCGCGAGCGAGGCCGTCGCGCAAGTGTTCGCGGGCAAGGTCCAGAACCGCCCGGCGCTGGTGATCGCCGGGGAAGAAGGACCAGACGGGAGCCGCAGCCGCGCCGACTCGCACGGCGGATTCGACAACGACCCCGACACGATGAACTCGGTGTTGCACCGGATCCTGAACGGACCGCCGCGCCGCCCGTTCCTGCTGCGCGACCTGCAGTTCTGAGGCGGGGACATCCCCGCGTCCGTCTGGTCGTTGGCGGGCCGGCTGCGCCGGCCCCCCGACATGCCCGCGTCCGTGCCGCGGATCGAGAGGTTACGACACGGGCGCCACCTGGCCGCCGAGGATGTCGGCCTTCTTCTCGCCGTCCTTCTCGTAGCGGATCTTGAGCGAGGCGTGGACGCCGTCGGCGAGCGACGCGGCGCGGACGAGGTCCACCAGGTGGGCGCCGGCGGCGCGCACGCCGAGCGCGGTGCTCCACAGCTTCTGCAGATCGCGGAACGCGTCCTCGATCTGCGAGTGCAGCGGCTGGCTGCGCGCCAGCGCGCGGTCGAGCGCCTGCAGGCCCTCGCGCCACTTGAGCCAGGCCTCGGCCGTCGCCGGATTGCGCCGGACGAGGCCGGTCGCGGTCAGCGGCGAGTCGCCGGCGTTCTCCTCCCGCGCGGCGAGCGCCGTGTCGCGCTTCGTCCGGAAGTGGTTCGCCGCGTAGGCCTGGACCTCCGAGGCGTCGGCGCTGTTGTGCAGGTAGAACTCCCAGACCGTGGCGTACAGCTCGCGGCGGTTGCCCGGCGTGTCCAAGCCGGGCACGTCGTCCCACAGCATCGCCGAAGCGAGCGCCCGGGCGAAGTCGGTTTCGGTCGCCGCCGCCGCCGCCGGGATGAGCTTCTCGAACGCCACCGGGTCGACGCGCAGCTGCGTGTCGAACCGGGCCGCCGAACCGCGCAGGTGCTTCAGCGACGCCCGTGTCGCCGCAACCCGCGCCGGCGCGAGCGCGCCCCACAGCACGCCCGTGTCGAGGCGCGCGGACAGGTCGGCCTCGCCGACCGAGAGCACCTCGTCCGACAGCTTGAGGCACAGGCCGAAGTCGAACTCGTCCAGCCCGGGTGTCGGCGTGCGCGAGAACGCCGGCATCTCGGCGCGGAAGTCCACGCCCCACGCCGCCTTCGTCACCAGCTCGCCCTCGTACGAGCGCACGCCGAGGTAGCTCACGCGCTTGCGCCCCTCGAGGTTCTCCTGGACCACCGAGCGGATCTCGCGGTGGTCCTGGCCGCGCAGCGTCCAGCGACCGAGCGACAGCGCCACGCCCCAGGTCGCCTTGCGTTCGATCGACTGCTCGTTCAGGTACGACTCCAGCTCGATGCCGGGCTCCCGTTGTCGCGCGGCGTCGAGCAGCCCCGCGAGCCGCCCGCGCACGAGGTCCGCGTGGTGGCGCGCGAGCGCTCCCTCGGGGATCACGAGCTGCAAGAGGCTCTCGTCACGGCGGATGCGCGAGTACTCGTAGGCGAAGCCGACGCGGATCCGGTTCTCGGCGATCTCGCGGAGCGCGGAACGAAGCGTGGATTCGAGACCGCTCGCCTCGGCGCGCAGCGCCGCCAGGCCGTCCGGAACGCCCTCGAGGCCGAGCTTGGCCAGCAGCCGGCGCAGGAGCTTCTTCTCGTCGGCCGTGAGCTGGTCCAGGCTGGTCCGGTCGAGAAGCGCGCCGACGCGCGCCCACGGTGCGGCCAAGCGGGCCTCGAGCACGGGGCCGAGAACGCCCGCGAGCGCCGACGCGTCCACGTCCACGCCGATCGACGCCGCCGCCACGGCCTTGCGGTTGCGCGCCTTCTTCACGGCGACCCGGAGCCGGCCCGCGGGGGCGCGCGAGAAGACGAGCGCGAACTCGTCCTCCAGGCTCACGCCGGCCGTGACGCGGGCGCCGGCGGCGATCGTGATCGGCTCCGCGCCCGCGGAGCGCAGGACGCGTCCGAGCGCCCCGACCTGCGAGGCCAGGACATCGGCCCACCGTAGCTCGATCTTCGCCGCGACGCGGCCGACGAACTGCAGCGCGACCGCGTCGCCCTCGGCCAGCGCGAGGATGTCACCGCAGCGAACCGCGAAGCGCGGCGCCTGCGCGTCCGCCGCGAGCGCGGCCGCGAGCGCCTGCTCGCGGCCGTGGACGCGGTAGTCCGCCAGGACCAGCGTGCACTCGGGATCGAAGTCGAAGCCGAGACTCGCCAGCCGCAGCCCGCCCCGCGCCCGCAGCCGTCCCTCGAGGCGGTACTTGACCCACGCTCGCTCGGAGGTGAAGCGCAGCTGCGGCGGCAGATCGTCCCCGCGCCCCGCGCGCTGCGCGAGGACGCCGTCCGGGTCGCGGTCGTCCTCCGAGTTGTACACCTCGACCGCCGCGAGGCCGCGGGCCGCGACGTTCAGCTCGACGTCCGGGATGTCGATCACCCCGACCGGCAGGTCCTGCTGCAATTCTCCTTCGACGAGGTCGCGCACGATCTTCGTCGAGCCGAGCGGCTCCTCGGCCAGCGCCGCGACCCGTTCCGCGAGGCCGGCGATCTTCGGCAGTTCCATCGTCCCCCCGCGCGCCTAGCGCTTCTTGACCTGGACCGAGTAGTCGCCCGTCCCGCTCGACAGGTTGTAGTGACGGACCTGCACCAGGTACTCCCCGGGCTGCAGCGCGCGCGTGATGCGGGCGTTGAGCGCCTTGCCGCTGTCGTCGTCCTCGTCCACGAGCCGCGTGCGATCGTCCGGCCCGTACAGGCGCATCACGACGTCGGTCGGCCCCTCGGTCCAGACGCTGTGCCCGCCCGCGTCGGTGACGCGGAAGCAGAACAGGTCCTCCTCGCCGGGCTTGCCGATGCTCGCCGCCCGCGCGGGTCCGCCGACCTCCAGGTTCACGACCAGGTCGTCCTGCGGCGCCGTCCGCGGGTAGGCCGCGGCGCTGGCGATGAACTGCTTGTCCGTGTCGGAGAGTCTCTCGTTGGCGTGGGTCGCGACGCCGTTGACCGTCCACGAGGCCGGGAACGCGTAGAGCATGATCGAGTCCGGATCGAAGGTCGTGCCGTTGACCTGGTCGGCACTGTACTTCTCGATCACGTTGTGCCGCGTCACCTCGGGGGGCCAGTTGTTCGGCGGGCCGCCGAGGTCGCGGATCACCGCCTGCTCGTTCCACTGCAGGCCGCCGGCCGGGTTCTGGTGCTCGTGGCCCATGCCGATCGCGTGGCCGAACTCGTGCAGCACCACGCCCTCGTCGAGCCAGCCGAAGTTGACCGTCTGCGCGTCGGGGAACTCCAACGCGTCGGTGCCGACGTACGACCACGAGCCGTCGTTCTCGTCGAAGCCGACCCGGATCGGCGCGTTCGGCCGATCGACGAACTCGAACTTCAGGTTGGCGTGGCGCGTCCACTGCTCCGCCGCTTCCTTGACGCGGGCTTGTTGCTGCATGGTGCCGCCGACGAAGCCGATCGTCAGCGTGCTGCCGTTGGGCCACATGCTGTTCTTGACCAGGATTCCCCGCACCACCCCCGGTCGCAGCATGCGCTGCGGCCGCCGCAGGTCGCGCGGCAGGATCCTGTCGATGCAGAACCTCTTCGTCCCCGCCATGGCCGGCTCCGAATGTCGGACGACGCCGCGCGCCGGGCCGGCGCGACTTACTGACAGCGAGGGCCTCGTATACGGCAACAGGGTCTCTCGCGTCAATCGGAACGGGTCCGGGACGACCCGCGCGGGCGAATGCGAACGAAAAGGTAAACACCGCCCGGACGCGAACGTCCTGCATATAATCTCCAGCCGAGTCCAGTTAGTCCATGGCTGACGGTGCCCGCCGCCGGCCGGACGCGGGGGAGCGTCCCCATGCCGCGGCTGCCCGGGGACCTGCGGTCGAACTTCGTGGTGGTCAATCCGGCCACGACCATCGGCGAGTTGCGCCGCGTGGCGCGCGCGCGCAACGACCCGGACCTGCTCGTCGTCGTGGACCTCGGGGACGGCCGTTACGCCCTCCTGGAACTGCGGGCGATCCTCGAGCCGGACCGGCCGCACGACGGCGACGCCCGGCTCTCGGACCTGTTCGACTGCCGGCGCTTCGTGGTCGCGACCGTGGACGCGGACCCGGCGCTCGCCCGGGCGGGAGCCCGGGGGCAACCGGTCGTCGTGCTCGAGCGCGCGACGGTGCGCGGCATCCTGTTTCCGCGGCGCCGCTCGCTCGAGCGCCTGCCGGACGCCCCCGCCGCGCCCGCGCCGCCCGAGCCCCAGGCCCCGGGGACCGGGAAGGCGCGCTGGATCAACGCCGAGATCGAGGGGATCGCCCCCGGGGCGCCGCTCGCCGTGGGCCGGCGCTACGAGCTGACGTTCGACGTGGACGTCGAGGAGCGCGCCGGCTCGCTGGTGCGCGGCGCGGAGTTCCGCGCGCGCCCCGCGCCTGGGCAGGACACGATCGCGCTCGACGTCCTGCTCGCGGGCGAGCACGTCGAGATCGAGGGCGGCCCGCAGCGGCTCGAGGTCCCGCGCAGCGGCCCGTCGCCGGACCGGGCCCGCTTCGGCATCGTGCCCCGGCGCGAGGGGCCCGTGCTGCTCCACGCGGTGTTCCTCCGCGCGGGCAACCTCGTCCAGGTCGTCACGCTCGAACTGCAGGTCGGCGCGGCTGGCCGGACCGCGCTCCGGCGGCTCGGCCGCGCGGTGGAGGACGCCTTCGCCCTCGCGCCGCGCGAACTCGGCCTGACGATCCTCGACGAAGGCTCCTCGTACCGCATGATCTTGGCCGGGCCGGTCGCCGCGAGCGCGACGGTGCCGCTGACGTTCCCGCAGCTCGGGCGGATCGTCGAGCAGGCGCGGGCCGCGCTGCACGAGGTCGTGCACGCGGTGCACACCGGCGCGCACGTGTTCCAGGACGCGCTGGCGATCCCCGCCGCGGCGCGCGACGCCGCCCTGGCGGCGCTCGCGCGCGCCGGGTTCCGCCTGTTCCAGCAGGTGTTCGCGCCCCCGGGCGGCGGGAGCGACCTGCGGCTCTTGGGCGACCGGCTGCGCGCCGCGGCGGCGCGCGGGCCGCTGCGCCTGCAGGTGTTCGCGCAACGCTTCCCGGTGCCGTGGGGCCTGCTGTACCTCGCCGAGCGCTTCGACCCGGCGCGCGTCGACCCCGAGCTGTTCCTCGGCCTCGGCCACGTCGTCGAGCAGATCCCGCTGCAGCAGGACATGCACGTGCTGGACGGCGAGATCGCGGCCGCGCCCGCGCTGTCGGTCGGGCTCAACGTCAACGCCGACCTCGACGCCGAGATGCGGCTGCCGCTGGTCGGCCCGCAGCTCGGCTACTGGGACGATCTCGCGCGCGCGGGTCGCGCGCGCGTGAGCGTGCGGCGGACCCGCGACGACGTCTCGGGTGCGCTGGCGCGGGCCGCCGGCAACGACGCGCAGATCGAGTACTTCTTCTGCCACGCCGAGTCGCGCGACCTGACCGACCCGGGGGGGCCGGACGCGTCCTCGCTCGTGCTCACCGGCCGCGAGCGGCTGACCCTCGAAGACCTGAACCTCCTCGCCCCGGCGAGCGAGCCGTTCGCCGGCAGCCCGTTGGTGTTCCTCAACGCCTGCGCCTCGGCCCGTCTCTCGCCCTTGTTCTACGACGGGTTCGTCCCGTACTTCGTCGCCAAGGGCGCGCGGGGCGTGATCGGGACGGAGTGCGACGTCCCGGCTGTCTTCGCCGCGGCGTGGGCCCGGGCGTTCTTCGACCGCTTCCTGGCAGGCGAGGGACTCGGCCGCGCATGCCTCGCGCTGCGGCGCGAGTTCCTGTTCGAGCACGGCAACCCTTTGGGACTGCTCTACGCGGTCTACTGCGATGCCGAAACGCGGATCGTCCGCGCGCCGGAGCCGGCCGCGGTCCGCGAGGAGGGACGGATCGATGCCTGAGCAGCCGCAGGGCGCGCGCCTCACGCGCCTGCGCGAGTACGTCACCGCCGGGCTGGCGGCGCTGGTGGTCGTCGGCTCGCTGTCCCTGGTGATCATCGCGCTGGGCTACGTCGATACGCCGGAGAGCTTCGCGCGGGTCAAGGACCTGCTGCTGATCGTCAACCCGGTGCTGGGCCTCGTGCTGGGCTACTACTTCAACCGCACGACGACCGAGGCGCGGGCCGAGCACGCCGAGCGCACGGCGGAGATCGCCAGCCGCACCGCCTCCGAGTCGCTCGAGGCGCGGCGGCGCGCCGAGACCGACGCGCAGGCCGCACGCTCGCAGTGGAACGAGATGCGCTCGACGCTGGAGGACGTGTCCACCGCCGCCAGCGACATGATGAACCAGGCCCCGCCTGCGTCGCGGACGCTGGGCGGCGAGCCCGGGACGGGGCGCGACGACGAGACCCGGCTCGCGCTGCAGGTCGCACTGGCGCGGGCGCAGCGGCTGCTCACCTGAGCGGGTGGCGGCGCGGAGAGCTCACCATGTCTGCACGCTACGCCGACTTCGACCTCCAGCTCGAGAAGACGGCCGGAGGTTACTGCGCAAGGGTGATCGGCTCCCCCACCGGCCAGGGATCCGTGGTGTTCCAGCTCCCGTTCAACGACACGGAGCTGGAGAACTTCGTGCTCAAGATGGGCCGCACGCGGCGTGGCGTGCGCCGGATCGAGAGCCCGGCGATGGAGGCGGCCAAGGACTTCGGCGGCCGGCTGTTCCGCTCGGTGTTCTCGGGCGATGTCGGCGGCTGCCTGCACGCGGCGCTGTTCGACGCCGACGCCCGCGGGCTCGGGCTGCGCCTGCGGTTGCACCTGGACCAGGCGCCGGAGCTGGCCGACATCCCGTGGGAGTACCTGTACAACCCCGCGCTGAACCGCTTCCTGGCGCTCTCGGGGAAGACGCCGCTGGTGCGCTACGTCGGCCTGCCGGAACCGATCCGGCCGATCGCCGTGCGCCCGCCGCTGCGCGTCGCCGCCGTGATCTGCAGCCCGACCGACTACCCGTCGCTGGACGTGGACGCGGAATGGGCGAAGCTGAACGACGCGGTCTCCGACCTCCAGGGCCGCGGACTGATCGAGCTGGAACGCATCGACCCGCCGACGCTGGTGCAGCTCCAGCGGCGGCTGAGGCAGGAGGAGTACCACATCTTCCACTTCGTCGGTCACGGCGGGTTCGACACCAGGAGCGACGAGGGAGTGTTGATCCTGGAGGACGGCTCGCGCAAGGGCCGGCAAGTCGGCGCGCAGTACCTCGGTGCCCTGCTCTACGACGAATCCACCCTGCGCCTGGCCGTGCTCAATGCCTGCGAGGGTGCACGCACGTCGCGCGCCGACATCTTCGCCGGGGCGGCGCAGTGCCTGGTCCAGCAGGGCATCCCGGCCGTGATCGCCATGCAGTTCGAGATCACCGACGAGGCCGCGATCGAGCTGGCACACGAGTTCTACCGCGCGCTGGCCGACGGCTGCCCGGTCGACACCGCGCTGGCCGAGGCCCGCAAGTGCGTCTTCGCGCAGGGAAACGACATCGAGTGGGGCACGCCGGTCCTGTACATGCGCGCCCCGGACGGCGTCATCTTCGAGATCGCGCGCGTGCCGGAGGCGGAGGCCGCGGCACGCGTCGAGCAGGCGCGGCGCCGGGACGAAGAGGCGCGGGCGCGCCAGTCCGCGGCCGCTGCGGCCGAGGCCGCCGAGCGCCAGCGCGCCGAGGACGAGCAGCGCGAGCGGCGCGAGGCCGAGGACCGGCTGCGCCGCGAGCGCGAGGAGTTCGAGCGCCGCCGGCGGGAGGCGGAAGACCGCGAGCGACGCGAGGCCGAGGAGCGGCTGCGCCGCGAGCGCGCGGACTTCGAAGAGCGCCAGCGCGAGGAGCGGGCGCGCCGCGAGCGCGAGGACCGCGAGCGGCCGCGTCGCGAAGCGGTCGGCGCGCGCACACCGATCCGCGCGCTGGGGCAGGACCCGGGGGCCGTCGAGCAAGTGCCGCCGCGCAGAACGGCGCGCTGGGGCCTGCGGATCATGATCGTGCTCGGATTTCTGGGCTTCCTCGTGCTGGCGATCTTGATCGGGCTCGCGGCGCTGGTGAACGAACTCGACAACGCCGGCAGGCAGGTGGCCGAGCAGACGTTCGCGCAGCCGGCGGCCCCCCCGCCGCAGGAGTACGCGCAGCAGCAGCCCCCGCCGCAGATGACATCGACCTGCGTGACGCCCTACGGCAACTGCACCTTGTTCCAGCCGGCGGCCGTCGGCACGATCTGCTACTGCAGCACGCCCAACGGGCTGATCCAGGGCCAGGCGCAGTAGGCCCACCGTACGGGCCGCCGCAGGCGGCCCGGCCATGCGGCGGCGATGCGGTCCACGCGGCGCGGACCGTGCCTCGTGCCGGGCCTACGCTGCGGATTCCTTGACCGAGATGCCGAGCGTTTCGAGTTGGTCGAGGATCGGGTCGTAGAGGTCCGGCGTCACCGGCGCCACCACGCCGCGCCGGGAGATCTGCCCGTCCACGATCATGCGCGCCGCGATCGCGACCGGCAGCGACACCGTCCGCGCCATCGAGCTGTCGCCGCCGGGGATGCCGAAGTCGACCAGCGTCGCCAGGCTTTTCTCGGTGCGAGACGGGTACTCGATCGTGAACTCGTGCTGCATCACCAGCATGTCGCGCTCGCCGGGCGCGAACGGGCACTTCTCCAGCATCGCGGCCGCCATCACGTCCACGTTGCCGCCCTCTGCGATCGGCAGCGGTGCCTCCTCGAACAGCCCGAGCCACTCGAGGTTGGTGACGGCGCGGTGGTCCGTCGCGACGCCCATCCGCTCGGCCAGCGCCTTCTTCAGGTCGGCGCCGCGGTTCGGCACGAAGCTGCGCAGGAACCCGGCCTTGGTCATGCCCTTGAGGTCGAAGCGCGGCTCGCGGGCGAACAGGTCGAGCTTGACCCAGCGGTACCAGCACGCGCAGTGCCCGACATTGCGCAGCGTCCCCCGGAACATCGTGCGCACGTCCTTCAGGCCGTACATGTCGATGTAGCTGATGCTGTCGCGGTTCGGGTAACCCTCGAACGTCCCCGCGCCGGGCACGCTGACCGTCTCCGGCGAGGCAAACAGTTCGTCCCCCGGGATGTCCACCACTTCGCCATTCGCGAGGTACCGCGCCGGGTTGGTCGCCGCGACCAGCACGCCGCGCGGGGCCCACGAGAACTTGTAGCCGATCGGGTTCGTGTTGGCCTCGGGGGCCGGCAGCCCGCCGCAGTAGGAGCGGAAGCCGACGATCTTCCCGCCCTTGCGCTCCGCCGCGTGGATCACGCGCATCGCCGACATGTGGTCGATGCCGGGATCGACGCCGCACTCGTTGAGGAAGGTCAGGCCCGTGGCGCGGGCCTCGGCGTCGAGCGCGCGCATCTCCGGGCTGATGTACGAAGTCGTGGCCATGTGCCGGCCCAGCGCGAGGCAGTGCCGCGCCACGCGAACGTGCTCGGTGGCCGGCAGCAGCGAGATCGCGATGTCGTGCTCGGCGATCAGCCGGTGCAGCGCTGCGTCGTCGCTCACGTTGAGCGCGACGGCGCGGGCGCGGCGGCGGCCCTCGACCAGCGCCTCGGCCTTCTTCACCGTGCGCGTCGCGACGGTGACCTCGATGTTCTCGCGGTCGGCCAGGTAGTGCACGAGCGGGCGCGAGACCAGTCCCGCACCGAGAACCAGCACCTGCTTCATCGGATCGTCTCCTCGCGCGGGATGTCCCGGGGCAGGAACTCGCGCATGTAGCTGTAGGTGGGGGTGAACTCGCCGCGCCAGAGGATCGTCGCGCGCTCGAGTTCCGGCGGAAGCCCGGCCGACGCGAACGGCGCCGAGAGATCGCAGGCGGCCAGGGCCGGCACGAACGGGGCCAGCACCGTGCTGAACGCCGCCGACGCCTCCATCGGCAGCTCGCACGGCAGGTTGTACACCGCCATCACGGTCACGCCACGGCCCTCGAACCCGGCTGGCGACTCGCCCGTGAGCGGGTCGTACACGTAAGCGGGGTGCCCGGGATCCGTGTCGCGGACCGTGCACGCCAAAGAACCGTTCACGTCGCAGGAGATGTCGCCCACCACGAGCAGGCGCGGCCGGCGGTTGCCCGCGAAGCGGGCGGCGAGCTGCTCGCGCGTGGCCAGGCGCGGGTAGCGCTCGGTCCAGTAGATGCCGTTCACGATGACGGTCAGAAGATCCAGGTGCGGATCGAACGTCGAGTGGTAGCGCTCCGGGTGGTCGAAGTACTCCTGCAGGTCAAAGGGGTGCCCGGCCTCGATCGGCTGCACCAGGTCGCACTCGTGGTAGACGACTTTGACCAGCTTCTTCGTCAGCCGCGGGTTCTGCGCGACGAAGGCCGGCAGGTCGGCCGGCGCGACGGTCACGTGCGGCAAGAGGTCGAAGATCTCCTGCGCTCCCGACGAGACGTTGCCGTACCCGGTGAAGCCGACGACCAGCGGTGCGAGTTGCAGCGGCACGCCCTCGCCCGCGATCCGGGCGGCGAGCCGGCCAACGGCCTCGCGCGCGTCGGGGAGACCGGCATAGAGCTGGGTCTGGTCGACCTCGCAGAACGGGCTGGCGATCCCGAGCGCCTCCAGCCGGTGGCCGAGCACCGACAGCGTGTCGATCATCCCGGCCAGCCCGGCGTAGCGACCGAAGAAGATCAGGCGCCGCCCGGCCTCGTCCCGCACCAGCTCGTAGTCGAACAAGGTGCAGCCCAGCTCGACCAGCCGCTGCAGCATCGGCATGTTGTGCGGCTGCCCCTTGATCGTGTGCGAGAAGAACATGTACGCGCTGCCCCGCCGGAAGTGCTCGACCGGGATCTCCTTGATCCCGAGCACCAGCTCGCAGGGCGTGACGTCGTCCACCATGCGCGCCCCGGCCGCCTCGTAGTCCTCGTCGAGGAAGGCCCGGCGCGGGAAGCGCTCGACCCAGACCTCGACGCCGTGCTCGGCCAGGTCCATGACGGCGTGGGGGGTCAGAGGGACACGTCGTTCCCAGATGTTCTTGTCTTCGGCGCGGATGCCGATTCTCGAGGTCGGGCTCATGCCGCCGGGGGCTCCCCGCGGAAACAAACGCGGTCGGCAGCACGGGAGGGGGAGGTGCGGCGCGCATTCTAACGCGTCCCCGGGCCGGACGCGATTAATTGCGATCGCGGGACCGGTAAACGACCCGACCTAGGCTTCGTTCGCGAGGAACTCGATCATGTCGGCCCGGGACATGAACCCGCCCTCGCGCAGGACGCGTCCCTCCGCATCGAGGATGAGGATCGTCGGGATGCCGCGGACGCCGTA
Source organism: Acidobacteriota bacterium (assembly GCA_017994815.1). Taxonomy (GTDB): domain Bacteria; phylum Acidobacteriota; class Polarisedimenticolia; order J045; family J045; genus JAGOJY01. The sequence continues at coordinate 57,554 of JAGOJY010000009.1, read as the reverse complement.
ACGGCGGGTGACCGCGGCATTCCCGGGCGCATCGACGTCGATCAGCACCGGAACGTACCCGGCCGCCGCCGCGCCCACGTCCGGATCGGGCCACACCTCGCGTTTCATGACCTTGCACGGCGGGCACCACGCGGCGGTGAAGCCGACCAGGACCGGCTTGCCGCTTTCGCGCGCCTCGTCGATCGCGGCGCCGAAGTCGGTCCGCCATGGGACCGCCGACGCCTCGCCCGTCCCGCAGTTCCACAGGATCCAAGGCGCCACGAGCACGGAGCCGACGAGCAGCGCCCACAGCACCCAGCGGGATCGACCGGTTTCCGCTTGCATCGTCGCGCTGCCTCGCTCGCGGCCATGCCCGCCCGCGCGTTGAGTTCGGGGGAGCCGCTGCCCACGTTCGACAGTACGGCCGGACACCGGTCCTGTCACGTCGGGCGGGCGCCGGTCCCGGCCGGGTCGCGCGTGATCGGCCGCGACGGGACGGCGTTCCTCCACTTGCACGGCGACGACGCCACGATCACGGAAAAACAGGGATCAGAGGCTCATGTCGATCGTGCGCAGCCAGACCGCGGCAATCACGGCCAGGGACGCCAGCACCGCGAGCACGCCGATCGCCCACGGCAGCGGGGCAACCATCACCAGGATTCCCGAGGTGCCGGCCAAAAGCGCCACGGCAACGTTGACCCGCACCGTGGCGCGGGTGGACAGGCGCCACTTGCGCAGCCGCAGCGCGACGTGGTCGGGGCTGCCGAGCATGACCGGCAGCCCGCGGCGCCAGCGGACCCACATCACGAACAGCATGTCGAACAGCGGCACCGCGAGGATCAAGAGCGGGACGATCGCCGCCAGCCGGTGCACGACGGTGTAGTGGTTGACGATCGCCAGGGCCCCGAGCACGAAACCGCTGAACAGGCTGCCGGTGTCGCCGAGGTAGATCCGCGCCGGCTCGACGTTGTAGTGGCGGAAGCCGAGCAGCGCGCCGGCCAGGGCCGCGCCGAGGAACGCCGTCGGTCCGAGCCCGGCGGCGAAGGCGATCGCGCCGAAGAACAGCGCCGCCACGGCGCCGACGCCGCTCGACAGGCCGTCCATGACGTCGATCAGGTTGAAGGCGTTGGTCGCGGCCAGCATCCACAGGATCGTCGCCGGGATCGTCACCCACCACGGCAGGAAGACGAGCTTGATGAACACCCCGGCCTTGATCAGCGCCAGCGTGGCGAGCAACTGGCCGGCCAGCTTGGCCTGCGGGCTGAGCGAGCCGAGGTCGTCCACGAGACCGAGCACGAGCACGATCGAGCCGGAGAGCAGGATCGCCAGGAGCTGCTGCTCGAAGCGGTAGGTGATGCCGAGCGCCACGAGCACGCCGAGCGCGACGGCGATCCCGCCGAGGTACGGCACCGGCCGCTTCTGCTGCTTGAGCCGCCCGTCGGGCCGGTCCACGATCCCGAGGCGGCCCGCGGCCTCGATCAGCCGCGGCGTGGTCACGCGCGCGGTGACCCACGCCAGCGCGAACGCGGCCGCCGCGAGCAGGGCGTTGGTCGTCTCCGGGCTCACGTCGCCTCCCACTCGCCGCGCGGCGGGACGTCCTGCCGCCACGCGCCCCAGGCCCCGGAGCGCGCGCGGTCGGCGCGGCGCTTCTCGCGCGCGCGGCCGAACGCGCCGCGCGCACGCCACAGCTCGCGCACGGCCGCCGGGCGCGGCGCCAGCACGAGCAACGCCAGCGCGAGGTCGCGCGCCGCGATCCACGGCAGGTCGGCCACCACGGCGCCGGCCCGGTCGTGCCGCAGCATGGCGAGCCAGCGGTTCTTCACGATGTGCGCGACCACGGCGGGCGGCTTGTCGCGCAACAGCGGCCGGCGCCGGCCGCCGCCGCGCAGGTGCTCGGCCACGGCGCCCGGTACGTGGACCGCGCGCCAGCCGGCGCGCCACGCGCGCCAGCCCAGCTCCAGGTCCTCGTGGTACGCGAAGTAGTCCTCGTCGAACAGCTCGGCGCCGTCGGACACGTCGTCGATCATCGCCCGGCGGTACAGCGCCGCCGCGCCGCAGGCGGAGAGCACGGCGCCGGCGCGGTCGCGCGCGGGATCGTGCGGCTGGCCGAACCCGCGGTCGAGCGTGCGCCGCGAGCGGCCGAGGAACTGCCCGCTGCTGTCCACCTCCCCGCCCGGGCGCACGAGGCGCCCGGCGACGATCCCGACCCGCGGATCGTCGAACGCCGGCATCGCGCACTCGAGGAAGTCGGGCGCGAGCCGCACGTCGGGGTTGAGCGCGAGGACGAAATCGCCGGAGGCGAGCGCCAGCGCGCGGTTGTACCCGCCGGCGTAGCCGAAGTTCCGCTCGAGGCACGCCAGGCGCACGCGGTCGCGAAAGCGCGCGGCGACGGCGGCCGGGGTGTCGTCGTCGGACGCGTTGTCGCAGACGATCACCTCGATCGGCGACCAGCCCTGCGCCAGGGCCGAGTCGAGCGCCCCGGCCACGAGTTCGCGCGAGTTCCACGTGAGGACCACGACGCTGACGAGACTCACCGCGCCGGTCCCGCGGAGCCGGCGGCGGCGAACTGCGCCCGCGCGATCTCGTCGGCCGTGACGGTCAAGAGCGCGGCGTCGTACCCCGAGGTCACCGGCGCGTCCTTCAGCCGCGCCGCGCGGCGCCGCAGCTCTTCGAACTGCGCGCGCGAGTCGGCGAGACGGCCCTGCTCGGCGAGCCAGCGCACGAGGTCGGCCCGCGCCCCGAGGTAGTTCGGCTCGGTCGCGACGGCGCGCTCGAAACCCTCGCCCGCCTCGCGCGGCCGGCCGGTGAGCAGCGCGAGCCGCGCCCGGTGGCGCATCGCGATCGCGTCGTGCGGGCGCCGTTCGAGCGCCTCGTCCCAGGCCCGCAGCGCCGCGCGGCAGGTGTCGCGCTCGGCGAGCGGACCGCGGCATGCCGCATCGAGGACGAGCGCCCGCTCGGCCCAGGCGGCGGCACTCTCCGGGACCGCCTGCACGGCGCGGCCGGTGCGGTCGAGCGCCAGCGACAGGTGCGGCAGCGGTGCTCCGCGCGCCGCGCGCGCGGCCTCGATCCAGAACCCGGCGCGCGCGGGGTCGAGGGCCGCGGCGCCGACCGGCGCGCCGGTCGCGGCAAGGCGGTAGGCGGCCCACGGGAGCACCTCGCCCGCGAACAGCGCCGTCACGACGCCGACCGCGATCGCGAAGCGCGCCGGGGTCGAGGGGCGCCACGCGGGAATGCGCGACCCGCGGCGGCCCGCGGCCGCGCCGAGCAGGATCGCCGCCACGACGGCCGTCGCCGGCCGCTCGCCGAACAGGTCGTCGGCCAGCGCGTGTCCCGCGAGCACCGCCACTGCCGCGGTCGCGCCGGCGACGAACGGCTCCGTGCCCCAGCGCTTGCGCGCGGTGCGCAGGGCGACCGATGCCAGCCAGCCGAGCGCGGCGAGCAGCATCAGCGCGCCGGGGACGCCGAGGCCCAGCACGCATCCGAGCGCATCGGAGTGCGGTCCGCGGAACGCGCGCCCGTAGACGCTCACCGGGTCCGACCCCGGGTCGGCGAAGGCGTAGTTCGGCCCCAGCGCCGCGAAACCGCCGGGCCCGAAACCGAACCACGGGCGCTGCACCGCGGCGCGGGTCGCGGCACCCCAGATGCCGAGCCGGCTCCACGCGAAGGGCGTGCCGGTGGAGAACCGCAGCGCCATCCCGGCCGCGCCGACGATGGCGCCGGCCACGAGCACGGCGAGCATGGCGCGGCGGGCGCGCGCGGAGTGCGCGCCGCACCAGCCCAGCGCCAGCCCGGCCACGAGCAGGCCGACGAACGTGGCGCGCGCGCCCTGTGCCAGCCCGAGCACCGCCAGCAACGCGCCCCACGACGCCAGCGCCCGCGAGCGCGCCCCGGCCAGCGCCGCGGCGACGACTCCGAGCCCCGCGGCCAGCAGGAAGCTGCCGAGGTGACCCGCGTGCAGGAAATCGGCGGCGGGTCGCCGGCCGAGCGGAACGCGGAACGGCGCGGCGGCCGCCGAGAGATCGAGGCCCGCCCAGATCGCGACCTGCTGGGCGCACCACAACAGCGCCAGAGCGCTCGCCGAGACCGCGAACAGGACGAGCGCGGCGCGCGGCCAACGCACGCTGCGGCGCGCGAGGCCCCACGACAGCGGGACGAGGCAGAGCGCGGCGACGAGGGCGAGGAGCCCGTCCCTCGCGCCGGCGCGGTCCGGCGCGAGCGCCGCCGAGCCGGCCGCCCACGCGGCGGCGGGCACGACCGCGAGCAGCGGCCCGCGCGGGATCTCGCCGCGCCCGCCGGCCACGTGCACCACGCGCGGCCAGCGCAGCGCGCGGCGCCCCGCTTCGCGCAGACCGCCGCCGCCCGGGGCGCGCACGGCGTGCCCCGGCCCGCGCCGCAGCAGCGGGTGCAGCACCGCGATGCGGCCGACCGGGAACAGGAGCGCCAGCAGCCCGGCGACGAGGATCAACTGCCGGCCCAGCCGGGCGCCCGGCAGCGCACCGCCCTCGCCCCACGCGACGTACAGCAGCAGGAGCGCCATCGCCAGCGCCTCGCCCGCCGCCGCGCCGCCCTGCAGCCAGCGCGCGACGACGCCCAGCGCGAGCGCCGCGCCGGCCAGAAGCAGCGCCTGCTCCCAGCCGCGCCACGGCCTTTCGGGCGGCAGCGCCTCGCCGCCGTACTCCAGCGGCTGCTGTCCCAGCCCGCCCGCGCGCAGCGCGGCCTCGACAGCCTCCATCTCGTGCCGGATCTCGGCATCGGCCGGGTGCCGCTCCAGCGCGCGCCCGTACGCGCGCCAGGCGTCGGCCGGCTGCTTCTGCTCCAGCCGCGCATCGGCCATCAGGTGGCGCGGCGCGGGCGACTCGGGGTCGATCCGCGCCAGGTGCTCGGCCATGCGCGCGGCGCCGCGGGCATCGCCGGCCGCCAGCGCCAGCCGGCCCGCGCGCAGGCCCAGCGTCGGGCTCCACGGCGCGAGCGTGGCCGCCCTCAGCACGTCGACGGCCGCCGCGGGTGACGGTGACGCCGCGGCCCGCTCGAGCGCCCGGCGCACCAGCGCCTCGCCCGACCACATCACCGCCATGACGAGCAGCGCGCCGGCGAGCGCCGTCGCCCCCAGCCGGTCGCGCGCGAGCAAGCGCCGGCCCGCGGACGGTTCCGGGGGCCGGTCGCGGAACGCCGACGCCGCCATGAGCGCGGCTGGCACGGCGATCCCCGGCAGGTACGCGGTGAAGTCGAACAGGTTTTGCGCGGCGAACGCCACGGTCCCGGCGAGCGCCCAGCGCGCCTCGGGCAGGATCGTGGCCCGGGCGCGCCGCGCGAGCAGGACCGCCGCCGCCGCGAGCAGCGCGAGCGCGGGGATCCCGCCTTCCGCCGCGAGCTGCAGCCACGAGTTGTGCGCGTACAACGTTTCGGAATCGCCGGCGCGGCGCACCGCCGGGTAGAGCGCGCCGAAGCTGCCGAGCCCGGTCCCGGCGAATGGCCCGCGCAGCGCGGCCAGCGCGGCCCCGCGCCAGTTGCCGGCCCGCAGGACGAGCGGGTTGTCCGGCCGGCCGAGGTCGAACGCGGGCACCGGGCGCAGCGCGGCGAACAGGGCGCAGGCCGCGAGCGCCCCCGCGACGGTGACCGCGAGCCAGCGCCGCGCGTGCGGCCGGCCGGCAACGAGCACCAGCGCGCCGGCCGCGAGCCCGACCAGGCCGCCGAACGACGCGGTCGCGACGAGGCCCGCCGCCGCGAGCGCCGCCGCGGCGTAGGCGGGCCAGCGCCGCGTCCCGGTCGCCAGGAGCGCGCCCACGGCGGCCAGCGCGATCACGAGCGCGCCGGCGAGGGAAGACGGCACCGCGTGCGTCCCGAACGCGCGGTTCGCCTCGAGGCGCGTGACGACCTCGGCGGCGAGACCGAGTTCGCGCGCCGTGGCGGCCTCGCTCGCGAGGAGCCCGGCCCGCTGCACCAGGGCCAGCGCGCCGAGCCCCGCGCCGGCGGCCGCGAGCGCCGCCAGCGCCCAGCGGCGCTGGTCGCGCGCGACGCGCACCGCGAGGTAGAACGCGGCGGCGGCGAGCGTCGCGCGCATCAGCGTTTCCGCCGTGCGACCGGGGGCGAACGACGCGGCGACGTTGAACAGCGCCAATCCGAACGCCGCCAGCACCGGCCCGAGGCGCGAGAGCGTGCCGCAGGCGAGGAGCCCGGCCGCGAGCAGCAGCGCGAGCGCCGGGCCGCTCTCCGGGTGCACCTCGGGCGGGAGCGCGATCGCGAGGCCCGCCGCGATCGCGAGGCACGCGGCCGCGATGTCCGCCCGCGGCCTCACGGCGCCGACCCGGCCGGCGGCATCAGGCCCGGCACGGCCAACGCGCCGAGCAGGGCCGTGAGCACCGGCGGCGCAAGGTAGCGGGCATCGGGCCTCATGTCGCGGGCATTCTAAACAGTCAGGGCCGCCCGGAGGCGGCCCCGCGGCGCGTAAACGCGCGGTGCGACGCTCTACGTTTCCGGGCTGGCCGAGAACAGCCCGTCGACGTAGATGAGGTCGTTGTCGAACTGCTCGCGGGTGCCGTACGTGACGTTCAAGGGACCGTCGGCGCCGTCGCGCCCGTAGCTCTCCAGCGTGTAGTGGTTGAGGTCCGCGGTGTAGGCGAGGCCGTTGTTCCAGCCGTCCGTGGTCCGGACCTGGTAGTAGAGGTTCGGGCTCAGCGCGTCCGCGAGTTGCTCCGCGGGGATGCCGCTGGTGGGCATCATGCTGAAGTCGTTGGCGTAGGACTGCAGCGCCTGGCCAACCTCGCGCATCGTTGACATCGTGCGCCGCTGCTTGGCCTTGTCGAGCGCACTCTGCAGGTTCATCAGCGCGATCGAGGACAGGATGCCGATGACGGCGACCGAAACCAGCAGTTCGATCAGCGTGAAGCCTCGCTCGGTCCGGCCGCGCGGCCGGCGCTTCGGGCAAGGCGGTCGCACGAGTGTTCGCATGGACTCACCCCCGTTGGCCGGATGGACCGAAGGAGCCGGGCCGGCGGGGCTGCCCCTGCCGGCCCGGCGATCGTCGTCGATTACTGCTGGACGCCCTCGGGGTACTGGGTGAACGAGCCGTTCTGGAAGAAGATGTCGTCGTCGAAGTTGCTCGTCGCACCGCCCACGAACCCAGCCGTGACGTTGTCCTTGCCCGGCGAGCGGACCGTGTACTCGTGGGTGTCCGAGTCGTACGTCAGCGGGTTCCGCCAGCCGTCGGTGGCCGGGCACTTCTTGATGTAGATCGGCTCGAGGCTCAGCGCCGAGCCGTCGATGGTGTCCTCGGCACCGCCGGTGTCGGGGTACCGGTTCATGTCCACGGCGTACGACTCGACCGCCGTGCCGACCGAACGCATGTCCGCCATCGTGCGCTTCTGCTTACCGCGGTCGATCGCGTTCAACAGGTTGGGAATGGCGATCGCGGCGATGATGCCGATGATGGCCACCACGATGAGCAGCTCGATCAGGGTGAAGCCACGCTGTTTCCTCATGTTCCGTCACCTCCCATTGGAGTCCGCCCCACTGCTTGCAATGCAGGTGCCACGACTCAGGTCCGCCCCGCCCGCGGCCAACTCCGTCGTAGGCAATATGTTGCCCGGGTGATCCCGGTGCCACCCCGGCCGCCGCCCCGCCGGGGGGTGACGCGGCGCGGCGCCGCGGGTGACAATCCGTGTCACCCCGCGGTCGATTTACTGCGGAAAGACCCTGGTTATCCGAGCGGCTCCTCACACAGGACACTACGCGCCGCCGCCGCCCGGCGTCTACGCCGGTTTTTTCAGTCCGCGACCTCGGCCGGCTCGGCATCCCGCACCAGGCCGAACTTCTTCGCGAAGTAGCGGAAGGAGCGGAAGCTCATGCCGAGCCGCTCCGCCGCCCGGGCCTGGACACCGCCGCTCGCTTCCAGCGCGGCCTCCATGAAGCGCGAGCGCTCCTGCAGGAGGTGCGCCTCGAGGTCGAGCTTCTCCGGCAGGCGCAGCCGGGGGCCGTGCCCGCTGCTGCGTTCGAACAGCTCCGGCGGGAGCGTGTCCACCGTCAGCCGTTCTCCGGTGCTGAGCGCGACCGCCCGCTCGACGACGTTCTCCAGCTCGCGCACGTTGCCCGGCCACGAGTAGCGGGCCAGCGCCTCGAGGAACGCCGGCTCGGCCTGGCCGACCTCGCGGCCCATGCGCTGCGCGTGCTTGCGCGCGAAGAAGCGCACGAACTCCGGGATGTCCTCCAGGCGCTCGCGCAGGGGCGGGACGTGGATCCGGATCACGTGGATCCGGTAGTAGAGGTCCTCGCGGAACGACCCGGAGCGCACCATCGCGTCGAGATCGCGGTGCGTCGCGGTCAGGAGGCGCACGTCGACCGGGATCTCCTCGGTCCCGCCGACCTTGCGGATCTTGCGGTCCTGCAAGACGCGCAGCAGCTTGACCTGCATGGCCGGCGACATGTCGCCGATCTCGTCGAGGAACAGCGTGCCGCCCTCGGCCGCCTCGACCAGGCCGCGGCGCGAGCGATCGGCGCCGGTGAACGCGCCGCGCACGTGGCCGAACAGCTCGGACTCGAGCAGCTCGGCGGGGATCGCCGCGCAGTTGATGCCGACGAACGGGCGGTCCACGCGCGGCGAGCCGGCGTGGATCGCGCGCGCGACGATCTCCTTGCCGGTGCCGGAATCGCCCGTGATCAGGACGCTGCTGTCGGCGTCGGCCACCCGCCGCACGAGCGCACGCACCTCCTCGATCACCGGCGAGCGACCGATGATCTCGCCGTGCGTCGAGAGCCGCTCCCTCAGCCGCCGGTTCTCGTCCGAGAGCCGCCGGTGGCCGAGCGCGTTGCGCACGTGCAGCCGCATCTCCTCGACGTGGAACGGTTTTTCGAGGTAGTTCACCGCGCCGTGGCGCATCGCCTCGATCGCGGTCTCCTTCGAGCCGAACGCCGTGATCACGATGGCGGTCGTCTCGGGGCTGGCCTGCGAGGCGCGCCGCAGGAGTTCGACGCCATCCATCTCCGGCATCGCCAGGTCGGTGATCAACAGGTCGACGCTCTCGCGCCCGAGGATCGCCAGCGCCTCGACGCCGGAGCCGGTGACGAGCACGCGGTGGCTGTCGGCGCGCAGCACGGCCCGCAGCAACTCGCGGATGCCGGCCTCGTCGTCGACGACCAGGATCAGCGCCACGCGACCTCCACCGGGACAACGTCCCGCTTGGCGGGGGCGGAGGCGGACACGGGCTCGCCCGCTTGCTCCTCTTCTTCTGATTGGGCCGGGCGCGCACCCTCGCCCGCCGTGGCGTCGCGAGGGGCTGCAGGAAGCATAAGCCGCAATTCGGTTCCGCGCCCCGGGCGGGAGACGACCTGCACCTGCCCGCCGTGCTCTTCGACGATCCGGTAAACGATCGCCGCCCCGAGCCCGGCCCCCCCGGGGAAGTGGCCGTGAAACGGCTGGAACAGCCGGGACAGCGTCTCGCCGTCCATACCGTGGCCCTCGTCGCGGAACGCGAGGAGCACGCGGTCGCCGCCATAGCCGCTGACCTCGATCTCGAGGCGACCGCCGTCGGGCATCGCCTTGAGCGCGTTCGAGGCGAGGTTCCAGAACACCTGCCGGATCCGGTCGGGGTCCACGAGCGCGATGCTCGTCCCGGGGCCGCACGCCACGTCGATGCGGTGGCGCGGCCCGAGGTCGGGCGTCTTGCGCAGGATCTGCGCCATCTCCTGCATCAGGCCGTGCAGATCGACCGGGCGCGGCTGGAACGGGCCGGGCCGCGCGAACTGCAGGAAGTCGCGGATGATCCGGTTCAGTCGCTCGGTCTCGGTGGTCGCGACGTCGATCAGCGTGCGCTGCTCTTCGCTCGCGCCGGCCGAGCCGAGGACCTGCACGCACCCACTGATCGCGGCCAGGGGGTTGCGCAGCTCGTGCGCCATGCCTGCCGCCATCTCGCCCAGCGCGGCCATGCGCTCGCGCGTGCGGACCTGCTCCTCGAGCGAGGCGATCTCGGTCAGGTCCTGGAATACGACCAGCCAGCCCTCGGGGCTGCCGGACGGACCGCGCAGGACCGACACGGCGAAGCCGAGCGGCACCGGATCCTCGCCCGCCGAGCGGGTCCAGCTGCGCTCGAAGCGGTAGCGGCGGCCGCTCTTGAGGTGGTCGCCGGCCTCGGCCAGGAAGTCCCCGGGCAAGCCGAACAGCTCCGCGGCCGGCCGCCCGATCGTCTCCGGCCCGGGACGGCGCAGAAGCTCGAGCCCGGCGCGGTTCACGAACGTCACCACGCCCCCGCGGTCGGTGGTCAGCATCCCCGTGCTGATCGACTCCACGATGTCGGCGTGCAGCGCGCGCAGTGCGGCGAGGTCGCCCTGGTGTTCCGCCAACGCGCTGTCGGTGCGCGTGAGCCGGTCGGCGAGCGCGCCGCCGAGCGCGCCGAGCGACAGGAATCCCAGCATGTGCGAGACGGCGGCGTGCAGCGCCTGGCCGACCGGCAGTTCGCCCGGCGGCAGGCGCACGAGGTCGCTGGTCAGGAGCAGCGCGTAGGTGCACCACGCCGCGCCGGCGGCGATGAGCCCGCTGCGCAGCCCGAGCAGGGCCGCGGCCGTCATCAGCGGCAGCGCGAACAGGAACGACACCGGCGACAGCGCGCCGCCGGACGCGACGACGAAGCCCGCGACGAGCGCCGTGTCGCCGGCGACCTCCAGTCTCGCGAGCAGCCGCGTGTTGCCCAGCCGCCGGTCGAGGAGCGCGTACAGCAGGATCGTGCCGAACGCAGTCGCGGAGAGCAGGTACAGCGGACGCAGCGAGCGGCCGGGCGCGAACAACAACTCGATCGTGAACGCCGCCACGAGCAGCGTCGAGACCGCGACGGCGCGCGCCGCGTTGAGCCGCCGCAAGCTGCGGCGCAACCCCCGCATCAGGATCTCCCCGCGTCCGTTCCGGGGCCGCCCGGGCCGGGCTCGCCGCCCGGCCCGGAGCCCGGACCGTTTCTAGCCGATCTTCGAAATCAGCGAGAACATCGGCAGGTACATCGAGATCACGATCGCGCCGATGATCGTTCCGAGGAACACGATCATCAGCGGCTCGAGCAGCGACAGCAGGTTCTGCGTCGCCTCGTCGACCTCGTCCTCGTAGAAGTCGGCGATCTTGCTCAGCATCGTGTCCAGGGCGCCGGTCTGCTCGCCGACCGCGATCATCTGCACGACCATGTTCGGGAAGACCTTCGTCTCGCGCAGCGGGTCGCTGATCGTCTTGCCCTGCTCCACGCTGTTGCGGACGCTGCGGATCGCGTCCTCGACGATCGAGTTGCCGGCGGTGCGGGCCGTGATCTCCAGCCCGTCGAGGATCGGCACACCGGAAGAGGTCAAGGTCGCCAGCGTGCGGCAGAAGCGCGCGACGGCGATCTTCCTCAGGAGCATCCCGATGACGGGGAACTTGAGCATCGCCCCGTCGATGACCCGCCGGCCCTTCTCGGTCTTGTAGTACTGCTTGAGACCGATGACGCCGCCGATCACTCCCGCGACCATCAACCACCACCAGCGGCGCATGAAGTGCGAGAGGGCGATGGTGATCCGCGTCGGCAGCGGGAGCTGGGCGCCGAGGCCGGTGAACAGGTCGGCGAAGACCGGGATGACCCACGTCAGGATCACCCAGACCACGATCATGGCGATGCAGATCACGGCGACGGGGTAGATCAAAGCCCCGCGCACGGCCGCCCGCAGCTTGACGATCTTCTCGATGTACAGCGAGAGGCGCTGCAGGATCGTGTCGAGAATACCGCCCGCCTCGCCGGCAGCGACCATGTTGCAGTACAGGTCGTCGAAGACCCGCGGGTGCTTGCGCATCGAGTCGGCCAGCGTCGCGCCAGCCTCCACGTTGGCGCGGACCTCGTTCAGGACTCCCTGGAACACCTTGTTCGCCTGCTGCGAGGCGAGAATCTCCAGGCACTGCACGAGCGGCAGCCCGGCGTCGATCATCACCGAGAACTGCCGGGTGAAGATCGCGATGTCCTTGCGCTTGACGCCCCCGCGCACGCGCGGCACGGCCAGCTCGCGGCCCTTCTCCGCGACCGTGGGCATCATCACGCCCTGCCGGCGCAGGACGGCGACCGCGGCATCGCGGTTCGACGCCTCGACGACACCTTCGCGCACCTCGCCGGTGCGCGTGCGGCCCTTCCAGGTGTAACTCGACATCGCCCCTCCTCGGCCCTTCAGCGCCGCGCGCCCTCGTGCGCCGCCGCGCCTCCCCCGAGTGTTCCGACACCGCGCTGGATCATCTCCTGCAGTTCTTCGGAATTGTGCGACACGCCCATCGCGACTTGCATCGTGATCTGGCGCCGGAAGTACAGCGTCGCCAGCGACTGGTTGAAGGTCTGCATCCCGTGCTTGGCCTGCCCGGTCTGCATCATCGAGTAGATCTGGTGCACCTTGTCCTCGCGGATCAGGTTCCGGATCGCCGAGTTCGGCACCAGGATCTCGAGCGCGACGACGCGCCCCGAGCCGCTGGCGCGCGGCAGCAGGGCCTGGCAGAGGATGCCCTCCAGCACCAGCGACAGCTGCGCCCGGACCTGCGGCTGCTGGTTCGGCGGGAAGACGTCGATGATGCGGTTGATCGTCTGCGAGGCCGAGTTGGTGTGCAGCGTGGCCAGCGTCAGGTGGCCGGTCTCGGCGATCCGGAGCGCGCACTCGATCGTCTCCAGGTCGCGCATCTCGCCGATCAGCACGACGTCCGGATCCTGCCGCAGCACCGAGCGCAGCGCGTTGGGGAAACTCTTGGTGTCCGAGCCCAGCTCGCGCTGGTTGACCAGGCAGCGCTTGTGCGAGTGCAGGTACTCGATCGGGTCCTCGATCGTGACGATGTGCGCCTGGCGCTCGCGGTTGACCTTGTCCAGCATCGCGGCCAAGGTCGTCGTCTTGCCCGAGCCGGTCGGCCCGGTCACCAGCACCAGCCCGCGCGGGCGCTCCGACAGCGTCGCCACCACGTCGGGCAGGCCCAGCTCCTGGAACGAGCGGATCTCCCACGGGATGGTGCGGAACGCCGCGCCGACCGCGCCGCGCTGGTTGAAGACGTTGGCCCGGAAGCGCGCCAGCCCCTTCATGCCGAAGGAGAAGTCCAGCTCGAGGCTGTCCTCGAAGCGGTGCTTCTGCTGGTCGGTCAGCACCGAGTAGACCAGCGCCTTGGTCTCGGCCGCGCTCATCGGCGGCAGCTGCAGCGGGATCAACAGGCCGTCGATCCGGATCTGCGGCGGCGAGTTGGTGGTCAGGTGCAGGTCCGACGCGCCCTGTTCCACCATCGTCTTCAGCAGCTGTTGCAGGCTGACCGACACCGTACCCCCTCGGCACGCACCGTCGCGCGGTTAGAACACCGTTTCGCGGACCACCTCGTCGATCGTGGTCACGCCGTCCTTGATCTTCGTGAGACCCGACTGCCGCAGCGTGACCATTCCCTCCTCGACGGCCCGCCGCTTCAGCTCCATCGCCGAGCAGCCGGTGAGGATCATTTCGCGGATGTCTTCCGAAACCTCCAGCACCTCGAACAGGCCGACGCGCCCCTTGTAGCCGGTGTTGTTGCAGGTCGGGCAGCCGCGCCCCTTGCTCGCCGTGGCCGTCTCGGCCTGCTCGGGCGTGAAGCCGATGTCGACCAGTGCTTTCGGCGGCAGGTTGACCGGCACGCGGCAATCCCGGCAGACGCGCCGCACGAGGCGCTGGGCGCAGATCAGGTTGACCGACGTGGCGACGAGGAACGGCTCGATGCCCATGTTCATCAGGCGGCTGATCGTCGACGGCGCGTCGTTGGTGTGCAGCGTCGAGAGCACGAGGTGGCCGGTGAGCGCCGCCTTGACCGCGATCTCGGCGGTCTCGAAGTCGCGGATCTCGCCGATCAGGATGATGTTCGGGTCCTGCCGCAGGAACGAGCGCAGGCACTCGGCGAACGTCAGCCCGATCGCTTCCTTGGTCTGGACCTGGTTGATCCCGTGCAGGTTGAACTCGACCGGGTCTTCCGCCGTCATGATGTTGGTTTCGGGCGTGTTGATCCGGCTGATCGACGAGTACAGGGTGTTGGTCTTGCCCGATCCGGTGGGTCCGGTGACGAGCACCATGCCCCACGGCTTGAGGATCGCCTTCTCGAAACGCAGCAAGGACTCCTGCTCGAAGCCGAGCTTGCCCAGGTCGAGCGCGAGGTTCTCCTTGTCCAGAAGACGCAGCACGACCTTCTCGCCGTACAGCGTCGGCACGCTCGACACGCGGTAGTCCATCTCGCGCTGGCGGTTGTCCAGCCGCATCTTGATCTTGATCCGGCCGTCCTGCGGCAGGCGCCGCTCCGCGATGTCGAGCTTGGCCATGATCTTCACGCGGCTGATCAGCGCGTCGCGCATCTTGATCGGCGGGCGCATGTACTCGTAGAGCATGCCGTCCACGCGCAGCCGGATGCGGAAGTCCTTCTCGTAAGGCTCGATGTGGATGTCGGACGCGCCCTTCTGGATCGCGTCGACCAGGATCCGGTTGACGATGCGGACGACCGGCGCGTCGGCGCTGAGCGCCTCGAGGTTCGCGGCGTCGATCTCCTCCTCGCCCTCGAGCACCTCGAGGTTCTCGTCCGGGCCGTTGCCCGGCGTGAGCGAGCCGGCCGCCGGCGTGTCGGGCGAGAAGATGTCGAGCCGCCGCTCCTCGTAGGAGTGTTCGACGGCCTCGCGGATCGCGAACTCGCTGGCCAGCACCGGCTCGACCTCGCAGCCGGTGCGGAAGCGGATGTCGTCGAGCGCGACGACGTTCGTCGGGTCCGCCATCGCCAGCGTCAGGTGATTGCCGGTGCGGTGGACCGGGAAGACCATGTAGCGCGAGGCGATCGACTCCGGGATCAGGTTCAGAAGCTCGCGGTCGACGTGCGGGTACAGGCTGCGCAGGTCGATCGCGGGCATGCCGTACTGCTCGGACAGGATCTGGACCAGGTCTTCTTCGCTGACGCTGCCGAGTCGAACGAGGTGATAACCGAGCCGGCCGCCTTCCGCCTTCTGGCGATCGAGGGCTTCCTTGAGGGCTTCTCGGGAGACGAGCCCCTCCTCGAGGAGGAGATCCCCGATGCGGTCGGCCATGCGCCCTCTCTCCCGGATCCACGACCCCCCTGACACCCCGGGCGGAACGGTCCGCCACGGAGGCCCCCGGGTCGCGGTCCCTCCACCTGAAACATGGTTACCGGGTGTTCTCGGGGCAAGACGCCGCGGCTGCGAGATGTCCCGCGGCCGTAACCCTTACGCGTGCGCCGCGGCACTAAGGCGAAAGGTCAGCCGGCCACGCCGTTCGCCTCGCGCACCTTGCGGCGCGCGAGCAGGCCGTCGAGGTAGCGGGTGGAGAGCCGACCCTCGTGGAAATCCTCGTCCGACACGATCTCCCGGATGAGCGGCAGGTTGGTCTGGATCCCCTCGATGACGAAGAAATCGACCGCGCGCCGCAGCCGCGAGATCACCTCGTCGCGCGTGTTTCCGCGGCCGATCAGCTTACCGATCATCGAGTCGTAGTACGGCAGCACCTTGTAGCCGACGTACGCCGCGGTGTCGAGCCGGATCCCGGGGCCGCCCGGGGGGTGGAAGGCCGTGATCAGGCCCGGGCTGGGCGTGAAGTTCCACGGGTTCTCGGCGGTGACGCGCGCCTCGATGCTCCAGCCGTTGATCCTGAGGTCCTCCTGGCGGAACGCCAAGGGCTCGCCGAGCGCGACGCGGATCTGCTCCTTGATCAAGTCGATGCCGGTGATGTTCTCGGTCACCGGATGCTCGACCTGGATCCGGGTGTTCATCTCCATGAAGTAGAACGACCCGTCGCCGTCGAGCAGGAACTCGACCGTGCCGGCGTTCTCGTACCCCACGGTCCGCGCGGCGCGCAGGGCGGCCTCGCCCATGCGCGAGCGCAGCGCCTCGTCGAGCGCCGTGGACGGCGCTTCCTCGATGATCTTCTGGTGGCGCCGCTGGATCGAGCACTCGCGCTCGAACAGGTGCACGACGTTGCCGTGCTGGTCGCCGAGCAACTGGAACTCGATGTGGCGCGGCTGGCGCAGGTACTTCTCGATGTAGACATCGGGCACGCCGAACGCGGCCGCCGCCTCGGTGCGCGCGGTGTCGAGCGCGCCGGGGAGGTCGTCCGGACCATCCACGACCCGCATCCCGCGCCCGCCGCCGCCCGCCGCCGCCTTGACGATGACCGGGTAGCCGATCTGGCCCGCGATCTCCAGCGCCGCCGCGGGGTCCTCGACCGTCCCGTCGCTGCCCGGCAAGACCGGGACGCCCGCCGCGATCATCGTCCGGCGGGCCTCCGCCTTGTCGCCCATGCGGCGGATCACCGCCGGGCTCGGCCCGATGAACTTGATCCCGCACTCGCCGCAGATCTCGGCGAAGTGCGCGTTCTCGGCCAGGAAGCCGTAGCCCGGGTGGATCGCGTCCGCCCCGGTGATCTCGGCCGCGGAGATGATCGCCGTGATGTTCAGGTAGGAATCGGTGCTGCGGGCGGGCCCGACGCAGACTTCTTCGTCGGCGAAGCGGACGTGCAGCGAATCGCGGTCGGCGTCGCTGTGGACCGAGACGGTGCGAATCCCCAGTTCGCGGCAAGCCCAGATGATGCGCAGCGCGATCTCGCCGCGGTTGGCGATCAGGATCTTCTTGAACATCAGCGATCCGGGCGGATCCGGAACAGCACCTCGCCGAACTCGACGGGCTGGGCGTTCTCCGGGAGGATCTCGACGATGGTGCCCGGGACCTCCGCCTCGATTTCGTTCATCAGCTTCATCGCTTCGATGATGCACAGCGTCTGGCCGGTGCCGACGTGCATGCCGACGCTGATGAACGGGTCGGCGCCCGGCCGCGGTGCGCGGTAGAACGTGCCGACCATCGGCGAGGTCTGCTCGTAGAGGTCCTCGGCCTTGCCCGGCTCCGCCGCGGCCGGAGTGGCCGGCACCTCGGCCGCCGGGAGCGCGCCGTTGCCGGCGACGGCGGCGGGACCAGCCGGCGAGGCCGCCGCGGACGTCTGGGTGATCGTGACGTGATTGGTGCCGCCCCGGATCACGCGCAGCCGGAGACCCTCGACTTCCAGCTCGAACTCCTGGAACTCGGCGCTGCGCACGTAACGCAGCAAATCCTTGATTTCGCGCACATCCACGTGGCCGACCCCCATTCGGGAACCGCCGGATTGTATCAGCGGTCGGTCCGGTGCGATCCGGCGGCCAGCGCGGGGCCGCGGCAGGTCGGTGGCCCACCGACACGGGCTGCAAATCGTCGGGGCCGCCGCAGGCGGCCCGAAGACCAGGCATCTCAACGATTTGCGAAGGTCAGCGGGAGAGGCGCTCGGCGATCCGGCCCGCGGTGACGCGGGCGGCGAAGCGCCCCCGGCCGACCCACGTGCCGGACGCGATCCGCAGCACGACCAGGAGCCGCAGGCCGGGCACCCGGCGGATCAGCAGCACGCCGCGGTCCCCGACCACGAGCCACTCCCGGATCCCGCCGAGGCGCGAGGCGGCGCCGACGCGGGCCAGCGTCGGGATGGCCGTGGTGACCTCGACCCCGATCTCCTCCGGGTCGAGCCCGCCCCCGGGCTCCCCGTGGTGCTCGAGCAGGACCCCGTCCGCGTCCACGAGGAGCGCCTCGAGGGTCCCCGGACAAAGGCGCGCGGCGTCCGCGAGGACGCCGCGCAACCCGCTGTCCGGGTGGCCTGGATGCGGCAAACCGGTCGTCACCTGCCTCAGAGGCCCTCGCACGCGTTGGCGGTCACGAGCGGGATCCGCCCGCTGACGCGGATCGGCTCGCCGCTGACATCGTGCCCGCGGAATTTAACGTCAATCGTGCCCTCGCGGACACCGTCGAAGTACCCCGCGATGATGTCCTTGGCGTCCACCGTCGTTATTCCCGTCGAGGCCGTGCCGCCGGCCGGGATGGTGACCGAGATCCCGCTGCTGCGCTTCGGCGGGGAGACGCCACCCCGAAGATCGTAGCTGAACTCGACTTCTTCCAGGATCACGTCTTCCCACTCCGAAGCGACCGACCCGCGCACGCGCGAGTCGAAGGTGATCTGCTGGCTCACCGAGAAGAACACCGGGTCGTCCTTGGAACCGTCGCCGTCGGTGTCCTCGAGCGTGCCGTCGATGTCCACGCAGGCCTCGAGCGGGTCGGACGCGGCCATCGTGACGCGGTTCGGCGATTCTCCCGGATCGTCGTTGCTGTCGCTGCACCCGGCCAGCAACATCGCGAGCGCCGCGAGGGCGAGCGGCCCGGCAACAAGCAAGCACTTGGAACGCGACATGGGCTAACCCTCCGGCCTCACGCGGCCTTGATGATCCGCGGCGTGAGGAAAATGAGCAACTCGCGGTTGCGCTGCTCGATGCTCTTGGACTTGAAAAGCCAGCCGAGGACCGGGATGTGCCGGAAGAACGGCACGCCGATTTCGCTCTTGCCCTCGTTGACGCTGAAGATGCCGCCGATGACCGTCGTGCCGCCGTCGGCGATCAGGACCTTGGTCTCGGCCCTCTGGGTGTTGATCGCCGGCACGTCGCCCACGGTGTTGACGAAGTCCGGCGAGTTGTTCTCGACCTCGATGTCGAGCACCACGGTCCCCTCGGCCGTGATCTGCGGCGTGCAGCGCAGCCGCAGCGAGGCCGCGACGAACCGCACGTCGATCTCGGTCGCGGTCGTGCTGACGACCGGGATCCGGACGCCCTGCTCGATCTCGGCCGGCTCGTTGTTCTGGGTCGCGATCTTCGGCGCCGACAGCCGCCGCGCGTAGCCCTCGTTTTCCAAAGCGTCGATCGTGACGTCGAGCGTGAACGAGTCCAGGACGTTGCCGAACGAGAACCCCAGCGAGTTTGCGGCCGGGTTCTTCGGCAGGTTCAGGTCGTAGTCCACGCGCGCCCGGTGCGGGAAGTCGAGGCTGGTCTGGGTGCCGAGCGCCGGGTCGGCGATCGCCGAGAAGCCCCAGCGCACGCCGAGCTCGTGGACGAAGTCGCGCGACACCTCGACGATCCGCGCCTCGATCATCACCTGCGGCGTCTCCGAGTCGAGCGTGGTCAGGAGCTTGTCCGTCGCTTCCACGCGCGTCGGGATGTCGCGGATGATCAGGGTGTTCGTGCGCTCGTCGATGATCACGCGCCCCTTGGGGCTGACGATCGCCTCGCGCACGATCTTCTCGACGTCCTTGGCCTTGGCGTAGGACAGCGTGCGCGTGATCGTGACCGGCGGGGCTTCCAGCTCCTTGGCCTCGAACAGCGCCTTGCGCTGCGCCGCTTCCTGCGCCAGCCGCGTGACGGGCGCCACGCGGACGACGTTGCCCTCGAGCACCATGTCGAGGTTGTTGTTCTTGAGGATCAGGTCCAGCGCCTGGTCCCACGGAACGTCCTCGACGATGATCGTGACGGCGCCGCCGACGGCCGGGTCGAGCACGAAGTTCAGCCCCGACAGGTCGTGGAACACGCCGAAGACCTGCTTCAGGTCGGCGTCGACCAGCTCGAGGCTGATCGGGGCGCCGGTGAAGTTGCGCCGGCCGTCCTCGATCGTCTGCGTCTCCACGTTGGGCAGGGCGACGATCGTCGAGCCGTGCATCTCGGCGGTCGATCCGGAGTCCGTGGTCGCCGCGGCGGGCGCCTGCGTGTGGCCGGAGGCCGCCTCGAGGACCTTCTGTACTTCTTCGCGGCTCCAGGCGCGGGCATCGCCCTCGACGTCGGTCGCGTCGGCGGCCGGCACGGCCTGCTGCTGGACCGGCTGCGGCGCGGCGGGCGCCTCGGCCGGGGCCGCCGGCGTGGTGACCGGGGCCGCGGCCGGCTCGAGCGACGCGGCCGGCGTCGTCTCGACGGCCGCTTCCGGCGCCGGGCGCTCGGCCGGGGCGGCGGGAGCCGACGCGGCCACGGGCAGCGGCCTTTCGACCGCCCCGCCGGCAAACGCCGGCTGGACCGCGGCAGCCTCCTGCTGCGGGGCCTGCGGCGCGCCGAGCCGGACCGCGAGCTGGTCGTCGTCCTGGTGCACGGTCCAGGCCATCGGCCGCGAGAGGTCGAGCACCACGCGCGCCACCGGCTCGGGGCTCTCGCGGAACTGGCCCACGCGCACCCGCAGCAGGCCGTCGTCCGAGACCTCGACGCGCGGCGTCGCCACGCCGGCGCGCACGCCGGGGATATCCACGATCACGCGGTCGGGGTCGGTCAGGGTGAAGACCTGGTACCCCATGCCGCCGTCCCCGCGCAGCACGACCTCGTACGCCCCGTCACCGTCCGGCCACGCCCCGACGTCGAGCAACCGATTGGCCGGGTTTGCCGTCGCCGGCGCCGGCGCCGACGCGAGCAGCGCCGGTCGGTCGTCGGCCGGGCCCGCCTGGGCCGATGGCGCGAGCAGCCAAATCATCGGGATCAGGGCGACCAGGACCAGCCACGACCAGCCCCGGTCAACATGCCTCGTCATGCCCCCTCCTCGTCGTCCTGCGCGACGTCCTTGTCCTCGTCCGCGGGGTTCAGGCGCTTCAACACATCCCTGTACGGCTTGATCCGGCGCGGGTCGTCCACCTGCTGCCGGAACACCACCACGCCGCGATGGGTGTCGATGGAAATGACGCGGGCGTCATAGACGATGTCGCCCACGCGCAAGGTGTAGCCCCGGTTGTCCGAGCCCTGGAACAACGCCGCCGGCGCGCCCCGCGGATCGATCGCCAGCCCCTTCAGCGCGATCTCGGCGACGGTCATGCCGGCGATACCCTTCGGGCGCTTGCCGGTCCGCTCCGGCTCGGACTTGATCAGCGGCTCGAACGGGTCGCGCCGTCCGCCCGGTTCGTAGGTGAAGTGCTTGCCGGCGATCACCGCCTCGCTGTCGCTCTGCATGCGGCGGATCAGCTCTTCGTTCGCGGCGGCCTGGGCGTCGGCGGCCGCGCTCTCGGCATCGGGAGCGACCTGCTCCTCGCCCGCCACCGGATCCGGGTCCGGCGGCGCGCTGGGCGGCGTGATCGCCAGGGCCAGGCCCCCGCACCCGGCCAGGATCAGCACGGTCAGAACGGCGTGACGGCAGAGCGCGCTCATGCGGCACCTCCCGCGGGCGGCTTTTCCTCTTCGCGGTAGATGTAGGTCTTAGCGATGAACGAGGCGTTGATCGTCGCCCGCACCCTTTTGTCGCGGTTGGGCTGGATCTTCACGTTCTCGACGTTGATGATCCGCGCGTACTTGCCGACGCGATCGAAGAACATCCCGAGCTGGTGGTAGTTGCCCGCGACCTCCATCCGGATCGGCTGCTCGCGCAGGAACTCCTGGTCGCTCGGCGACTGCGGGCCGAACACGCGCAGCTCGAGGTTGGTCTGGTCGGCCAGGCTCTTGATCCACTTCAGGAGGTCGCCCATCTCCGGCTGCGTCGGCAGGATCTGCCGCAGGTCGGCCAGCTTGCGCTCGAGGCTGGCGATGTCGCGCTCGAGTTCCTCGAGCTTGGCCACGGCCAGCTTGCCCTTGCGGATCTCGTCCTGCTTCTTGCTCAGCGTCTCCACCCGCTGCGCGATCTGCCGCCGCTTCAACGAGAGGTTGGCGGGCGCCCACTGGAACTGGCTGAAGACGATCAGCGCCGCGGCGCCGGCGCCCAGCGCGATCTGGCCCCACCACGGCATGCCCTTGAAAGTCATGGTCAACCCCTCGGCGCGGCAGCCGGAGCCGGCGCTGGGGGAGCCGCGGCCGGCTCGTCGGACTGCGGCGCGACGAACTTGCACGACATGGAGAAGCTGACCCCTTCCGGCGCCCGCTGCGTGTTGCCCAGCGTGACGTCGCGGAAGAACGCCGAGTCCTTGAGGTTGTTGTAGAAGTTGGAAACGGCGTTGTAGGTCGTCGCCTTACCGCGGATCGAGATCGCGCTCTCCTTCTCGTCAAGCTGCTCGAGCCAGAGGAAGTCCGGCAACTGGGAGCTGATCTGGTCGAGCAGGTGCACGGGGACCTTCTGCCGGCGCTTGAGGTCGGAGATCAGGTCCACGCGCTTTTCCAGCGCCTTCTTCTTCAGCTGGTACTCGTCGACGGCCTTGAGCGCCTTCTTCAGCTCGGCGATGTCCTGGTCGGCCTTCTTGATCTCGGTGTCCAGCGTGCTGATCCGGCTGCTGTACTGGTAGTACTGCCAGCCGACGAAGGCGAACGCGAGCACGATGATCGCGGCCGCGGCCACGCTGGCGGCGCCGCCGATCGAGACGGTCGTCAGCGCCGACGCCTTCTCCGGCGCCTTCTGCCGCTTTTCGAGGAGATTGATGCGGATCATCGGTCACCCACCTTCCTGAGCGCGAGCCCGACCGCCACCGCCGCATCGGGGCCGACGTCACCGACCTGCGATTCGATCCGCGACGGCAACCCGATCTTGCGGAACGGGTCGAGGAGGTCGACCCGCGCGCCGAACTGGCTGCCGAGCGCCTCGCGCAGCCCCGGAAGGCGCGAGCCGCCGCCGGTCAGGTAGATCGCCTCGAGTGGCGAGTCGGTCCCGGCGAACGCCTTGACGAAGTCCACCGTGCGTTGGATCTCGTGGCACAGTTCCTCGTTGACGGAGCCGAGGATCGAGGCCACCTGCTCGCCCGGGACGCCCTCGACCGACTCGCGGCGTTTCGCGGCGTCGGCCTGCTCGCGCGAGAGGTTCAGCTCGCGCTGCAGCGTGGCCGTGTACTGCTCGCCGCCGATCGGAATGTCGCGCCAGAACACCGACACGCCGTTCTGCAGCATCGCGATGCTGGTCACCGACGCGCCGATGTCGATCAGCGCCGCGGCGGCCGGCATTTCGTCGCCGTAGTTGGCCTCGAAGGTGTTGAGCAGGGCGAACGTCCCCACGTCGACGACGACCGGCTCGAGACCGGCCTGGCTGATGACCGACGTGTAGTCGTCGATCTTCTCCTTGCGCGCGGCGACGAGAATCACGTCCATGTTGCCGTCGCCGGCGAGCGAGGACCCCTGCAGGATGTGGTAGTCGAGCGAGACTTCCTGGATGTTGAACGGGATGTACTGCTCGGCTTCCCAGCGAATCTGCTCGGAGAGTTCCTGCTCGCTCATCACCGGCAGGTTGATCCTGCGGATGATGACGGAGTGTCCCGACAGCGATGTCGCGACACGCCGGTTCTTGATCTTGCGCTGGCTCCAGATCCGCTGGAGCGTGTCGACGACCAGGCCGGCATCCATGATGGTGCCGTCGACGATCGCCTCGCCGGCCAGCGGTTCCGTGGCCAAAGACGTCACTTCCCAGCCCTTGCCGCGGCCGAGTTCGCGCAGCTCGGCGACCTTGATGGAGCTGCTGCCGATGTCGAGCCCGACCAGGTCCCTCGTCCGACCGAAGAGCATTACCGGCCTCCGCTCTGCCGTGCGGCGGCGGCCCCACAGGTCCCCTCTCGCGAACGTTGGCGGAACTTGGTCAACAGACCAAGACGGGATGGAAACGCTGCGGACAAGAGGCGGAGATCAACCCCCGATCCACGCCCGCGGCCCCTCCCGTGCCCTTCGTGCCCCCGTTCGCCGGGCCCCTGCGGACAGCCCCGCCGCTGCCGCTCCGCTTCAGGCTCGACCGAACCGGTCCATTCCCTTATCCCGTTTCGATTTCCGGGTCGGTCGAAGTCCTGCGGCGAATATAGGTCCCCCCCGGGGGGCGGCAAGAATCCGGGCGCATCGCGCGTTGACCGGCCGGGATCCGGCGGCTACCATTTCGCGGGTTTCGCCGCCCCGGGAGGTCGGGTCGGCCCGGAGGACGGTTCCATGGCCCGCGTCTGTGAGGTCTGCGGCAAGAAGCCGCAGTTCGGCCACCGCATCAGCCACGCCCACAACATCACCCTGCGCCGGTTCGAGCCGAACCTGCAGCGCGTGCGGGCGACGGACGACCAGGGCCGGACGCGGCGGATCATGGCCTGCACCCGCTGCATCCGCGCCGGCCGCGTCCAGAAACGCGTCTCTTAGGCGCCGCCGCAGGCGCCCCGCAGGCTCGCGAACCAGATCAGCGACCGGGCGTCTTGAAGACTCGCCGGGCCGCCTGGCGGCGGCCCGTACGAGACCAGGCTGTCTCTATTCCTGCGCCTCGATCCGCATCGCGTAGAACGAACGCCAGACGAAGACGACGCCGATCACGAAGAAGACCGCGGCCAGGATCCGTCCGATCGTCGGGTCGCCGTCCCGCAGCGAGACCAGGTACACGCCCAGCTCGACCGCCAGCAGCCCGAACAGGGTCGTGAACTTGATCACCGGGTTCATCGCGACCGACGAGGTGTCCTTGAACGGGTCGCCGACGGTGTCGCCCACGACCGACGCCGCGTGCAGGTCCGTGCCCTTCATCTTCAACTCGGTCTCGACGATCTTCTTCGCGTTGTCCCACGCCCCGCCGGCGTTGGCCATGAAGATCGCCTGGAACAGGCCGAACAGCGCGATCGAGATCAGGTAGCCGATGAAGAAGAACGGCTCGACGAACGCGAACGCCAGCGTGGAGAAGAACACGCCGAGGAAGATGTTGAACATGCCGCGCTGCGCGTACTTGGTGCAGATCGCGACCACGCGCCGCGAGTCCTCGACCGAGGCGCGCGTCGACCCCTCCAGCCGGATGTTGCGCTTGATGAACTCGACCGCGCGGTAGGCGCCGGTCGAGACGGCTTGCGTCGACGCGCCGGTGAACCAGTAGATCATCGCCCCGCCGGTGATCAGGCCGAGCAGGAACGGCGGGTGCAGGATCGACAGCTTGCCCACGTTGGCCGTCAAACCCTGCGTCAGCGCCATGATGATCGAGAAGATCATCGTCGTCGCGCCGACGACCGCGGTGCCGATCAGGACCGGCTTGGCCGTGGCCTTGAAGGTGTTGCCGGCCCCGTCGTTCTCCTCCAACAGGTCCTTGCCCAGCTCGAAGTTCGGCTGGAAATGGAAGTCGCGCTCGATCTCCTCCTTGACGCCGGGGATCTGCTCGATCGTCGACAGCTCGTAGATCGACTGCGCGTTGTCGGTGACGGGGCCATAGGAGTCGACGGCGATCGTGACCGGCCCCATGCCGAGGAAGCCGAACGCGACCAGGCCGAAGGCGAAGATCGCCGGGGCCGCCATCAGCGCGCCGAGGCCCAGGGTCGAGACCATGAACGCCACCGCCATCAGCGCCATGATCGTCAGCCCCAGCCAGTACGCGCTGAAGTTCCCGGCCACGAAACCGGAGAGGATGTTCAGTGACGCGCCGCCCTCGCGCGAGGAGGTGACCACCTCGCCGACGTGGCGCGACTTGGTCGAGGTGAAGATCTTGACCAGCTCGGGGATGATCGCGCCGGCCAGCGTCCCGCAGGTGATCACCGTCGAGAGGTGCCACCACAGGTCGGTGTTCCCGCCCAGGTCGGGGATCATCAGGTACGACAGGATGTACGTCAGCACCACCGAGAGGATCGACGTCAGCCAGACCAGCTGCGTCAGCGGCGCTTCGAAGTGCATGCGCGTCGCGTTGGCGTAGCGGACCTTGCTGATCGCGCTGTTGACGAGGTACGAGACGCCGGAAGCCACGACCATCATCACGCGCATCATGAAGATCCAGACCAGGAGCTTGACCTGGATCAGCGGCTCGGGGACCGCGAGGGTGATGAACGTGATCAGCGCCACGCCCGTCACGCCGTAGGTCTCGAACCCGTCGGCGGTCGGCCCGACCGAGTCGCCGGCGTTGTCTCCCGTGCAGTCGGCGATCACGCCCGGGTTGCGGGCGTCGTCTTCCTTGATCTTGAACACGACCTTCATCAGGTCGGAGCCAATGTCCGCGATCTTGGTGAAGATGCCGCCGGCGATTCGCAGCGCTGCGGCGCCGAGGGACTCGCCGATGGCGAAGCCGAGGAAGCACACGCCGGCGTACTCGCCGGGGATGAACAGCAGGATCGCGAGCATGAACAGCAGCTCGACCGAGATCAGCATCATGCCGACGCTCATCCCGGCGCGCAGCGGGATCTCGTAGACCGGCAGCGGGGTGCCGCGCAGGCTGGCGAACGCGGTGCGCGAGTTGGCCAGCGTGTTGATGCGGATCCCGTACCAGGCCACGCCGTAGCTGCCCGCCATGCCGATCAGGCTGAACAGCAGGATGATGACGATCTTGTACGCCTCGAGCCCGATCATCGCGAAGTAGGCGACGATCACCGCGCCGATGAACAGCTCGAGCAGCAACAGCAGCTTGCCCTGCTGCAACAGGTACGCCTTGCAGGTCTGGTAGATCAGCTCGCTGATCTCGGCCATCGAGCGGTGGACGGCGAGGCCCTTCACGCCGAGGTAGTTCCACAGCCCGAACAGCAGTCCGAGCACGCAGACCACGAGCCCGGACATCAGGATCTGGTGCCCGGTGAGGCCGAGGAACTCCCCCTGGTCGAGGCTCGGCAACTGGATGTTGACCTCGCCGCCGGGGCGGTGTTCCCGCCCGGCCACGGCGGCGTGCGGCTGCGCCGAGACTTCCTGGGCCAGCCCTGGCGCCTGAATCCCGGCCAACAGCGCGAGAAGCAGGGCGGCTCCGAGGGCCGCGTGCGCCGCGCGTGCCGCGCGGCCCTTCCCACCAATGAATGCCATTCGATCTCTCTCCCGGACCGTTGCGGTCTAACCCGACCCAATGCGGACAAAGAGGGCAAGCCGAAATTTCGACAAGCCGGTTCAAGGCCCCGGGCTTTATAGCAAATGGACCGCGGGCTGTCGAAAGGCGCGGTGCTAGCGGCCGCGGCGCGGGCCCAACCACGGCTCCACACCACGGTCCGGCGTGGGACCACGCCCCTGCCGGGCCGGCCGCCGGCCCGACACCTTCCCGGGTAGACAAAAAGGGGACAGGCCTGGATCGGCCTGTCCACAATGCCTGTGGCCCAGAAAGGCTGCTACTGCGTTCCGGCAGCGCCTACTGCAGCATCGGTGGCGATCTTCTCGGAACTGACCAGCGCGATCTTCAGATCTTCGCCCGCGCCGGCCTTCGCGAGGTCGAGGAGCTGCACCACGCCCTCGTAGTTCAGCCGGTCCTCGGCCGCGAGGAACAGCACCTTGTTGTCTTTCTTGCGGTTCTTGAAGATGTCCGTCATGCGCCCCGTCAGATCCTGCGCCCGCACGGGATCCTTGTTGATCCGGACGGTGCAGTTCGGCGGCAGGCCGCTCGGCGGGAGCGGCTTCTCGATCGGGCAATCCAACGACGAGATCGAGAGGATCACCTGCTGGGCGACCGCCTCCGGGTTCGGGACGACGTTGGTGTCGCTTTCCTTCGGGATGTCGAGATCGTAGCCGCGCTGCGCCAGCGGCGTGATGACCATGAAGATGATCAAGAGCACCAGCACCACGTCCACCAGCGGGGTGACGTTGATGTCCGACTTGATCCCCTTGCCACCGCCTGTGTCCATGCCCATGGCAGCACCCCGCGCCTAACCTTGGTCGCGCTTTTCGGTGATCAGCCCGACACCTTTGAACCCCGCGTCGCGGAGCCTGAGCACCAGGCCCTTGACGTCACCGTAGGCCAAGCGCCGATCGGCCTTCACCACCACGGTGCTCAGCGGGTTTCGCTCGAGCAACTCCTGCATATCTGTGATGAGCGAGGTGTCGGTCACCCTCTTGGTGTCGATGTACATCTGTTTCGCTTCGTCCATCACGACCAGAACCTGGTTCTTGTCGTCCGGCTTCTTGTCGGGATTGCCCGTCTGCGGAAGCGGTACGGCCTTTCCCTTCTGCAGCATCGGCGTGACGACCATGAAGATGATCAACAGCACCAGCACCACGTCCACGAGGGGCGTCACGTTGATGTCGGACCGGACTTTGGCCGGCTTAACTTCCATGGACGGCTCCCTGCTTCTTCAGGATGTAGTCGAGCAGCTCGGACGAGGCGTTGCTCATCTCGATCTGGAACCGCTCGAGCCGTTCGCTGAAGTAGTTGAAGGCCATCACCGCCGGAATCGCGACGAGGAGGCCGAACGCGGTCGTGATCAGCGCCTCGGCGATGCCGGCCGACACGGCGGCGAGACCGCCGGAACCGGTCACGGCCATGCCGCTGAAGGCGTTGATGATGCCGACCACGGTGCCGAACAGGCCGATGAACGGCGCGGTCGAGCCGATGGTGCCCAGCCCGCCGAGGCCCTTCTTCATCTCGGCCGAGGTCAGCGCCATCGCCATGTCGAGCGCGCGGTGCGTCGCGCCGGCGGCGTCAACCTTCTGGCCGGGCACGGACGAGTTCATGTACTCCATCAGGCCGGCGGATACGACCTTGGCGATGTGCGCCTTCTTGAAGCGCTTGGTGCTGTCCACCGCTTCCTGGACCTTGTTTTCGTTGAGGCAGCGCACGAGCACCGGCAGGAACTCGATCGACTGCTTCTTCGAGGCCCGGTAGGTCATCCACTTCTCGATCATCACGCTGATCGACCAGATCGACAGCAGCAGCAGCAGGATGATGACGCCTTTGGCGATTGCACCAGAGTTGGTCCACATATCCCAAACGGACATCTGCATGGGCTTGCTCTCCTCGTACGGCTCTCAGGCTCAGTCCAAAGTGAAGTTCACGACGACAGTAAAGTAGACCGCCACCGGTTTACCTTCCAGCGTCGCCGGCTTGTATTTCCATTGCTTCACCGCGGCGATCGCGGCGTCATCGAACAGCGGGTGCGACTTGATCACCTTCACGCTCTCGACCGCACCCCGCTCGTTGATCACGGCCTGCAGGATCACCTTTCCCGACATCCGCGCGCGGCGGGCCGCTTCCGGGTAGTCCGGCTCGACCTTCGTGATCAACTCCGGCTTTTGCACGTTGCCGACCACGAAGATCGGCTCGGCGCCGGTGCTGTCCTCGACACCGCCCAGGACGCCACCCAGTGTTCCGCCGAGCACGCCGCCCGGTACGCCGCCCGGCACGCCGCCCGGCACACCGCCCGGCACGCCGCCCTCGACGCCCTCGCCGTACTCGCCCTCGGCCTCCTGGATCTGAACCTCTTCCGGCACCTCCTTGGGCTGCACGATGTCCTCGGGCGACAGCACCTGCGGCTTGATCGGCGCCTTCGATGCGGAGGCCGGCGGCGGAGGAGGTGGCGGGGGCGGGGGCGGCGGCGGGGCCGCCGTGTCGAAGAACGAGATCAGGAGGTCCGGGTCCTGCACGGCCTCCACGACGACGTACGACGCCGCGAGGCCGATCCCGATCGCCAGGATGTGGAGCGCCATTGCGAGCGGGAAGGACCACCACTTCTTCTGCGTGCGGCGGTGCTTCGTGCTTTCGATCATGTTGTCGAACATGGCGTGTTCCCCCGTCCTGCTGCGTCAGGCTCCCGAACCGGACTGCGCCTGCTTCTTGCGCAGTTCAAGCGCCCGCTTCTGCAGGTCGTTGGCGGCCTCGATCGCCTTCTGCGACTCGTCGTATTTCTGCTGGTTGTACAGAAGCTTCGCCTGCTCGCGGTACATCAGGTTCTTGTACGAGATCGCCTCGAAGTACTCGGGATCGATCTGCAGCGCCTTGTCGAGCGCCTGCATCCCTTCCCGGATGCACATTTCGCGCTCCTGGTCCGAGACGGTGATCCCGCCGCGGTAGGAACGCTCCCAGCAGATCACGCCGATCGTGTACCAGGCCTCCTTGTTCTTCGGCTCGAGGCTGGCCCGCTGCTGGAAGTACTTCAGCGCGTTCGGGAAATCGCCCTTCTTGGCGTAGAGGTTCGCGATCTGGCTGATCAGCTCGAGGTTTTTGGGGTCCTTCTTCAGTTGACCTTCGAGGTACGCGATCGCCTTGTCGCTCTTCTCCGCCGAGGTCAAGAGGCTCAGGTAGTACTTCTCGACCTTGGCCTGCTCCTGGTCGGACGGCGCTTCCATCTGGAGCAGCTTCTCGAGGTACTTGATCGCCTCGTTCGCGACTCCCTGGTCCTTCGGGTGGACCGAGCCCGGGTGGTACATCGCCATGTTCGACATCGCGATGTAGTAGTTCGCGTCCCAGTCGTCCGGGTCGATCGCCAGGACCTTCTTGTACTCCTCGATCGCCTGGTCGTACTTCTGGTGCTTGTAGCTCTCATGGCCCTTCTTCATCTGGACCCGCTTGCGGACACTCCCACAACCGGTGGACCCGAGGACCATGGCGCCGACCAGACACAGGGCCACGATTCCACGCTTCATGAACGATCTCCTGCCCCGGTGTGGGGCCTTCGGGGTGGTCGCCGTCGTTCGCCGAACCCGCCGTCCTCTGCTGCCGACGATGGTGCACCCTTACCGGCATGTTTGCCGTCTCGGGGACGCCCATGCTGCTGCAAAGTCCCCGCGAAGGGACCGCTCGTCACGTCGGCTGCTCCGGCCCGGGCGGCAGGCGCTGGCATCGCACTGCCCGCGTTGGGGAGGGTGGCGCAGGATAGCACCACCACCCCCCGTCGCGATACGAGCCTCCACGCCCCCACGCCTGTCTGTTCTCAGGGACTTGCGGGTCTCGACGGCTCCCCCCGCCCGTCCCGTAGCCCTGGGGGCTTCGACGGCTCGTGCGCGACACGAGTGACGCCCCGGACCGCCCCGGGGCGCAGTGCTGGAAGAAAATAAACCGGAACCTAAGCTAATGCAAAACGCGCACCACGTCAGTACTCGGGCGGGAGCTTGGCCAGTTCCGCCGCCGTGAACACCGGCCCGTCCTTGCAGACGTACACCGGCCCGATGTTGCAGCGGCCGCACTTGCCGATGCCGCACTTCATCCGGTTCTCCAGCGTCGTGTAGACCGCGTCGTCGCGGAACCCCAGCCGTTCCAGCACCGGGATCGTGTACTTGATCATCACCGGCGGTCCGCAGACGACCGCGAACGTGTTGGCGGCCGACGGCGCGGCCTTCTCCACGATCGCCGGGACGAAGCCGACCTCCCCGTCCCACTCCGGCGTCTCGCCGCCGGGATCGACGGTCTGCCAGAGCTTGAGGTCGCCGCGCGCCGCCCACTCCTTCAGCTCGCCCTTGTAGACCAGGTCGGCCACGCTGCGCGCCCCGTACACGATCGTGACGTCGCCGTAGCGGTCGCGGCGGTCGAGGACGTTCAGGATGACGGACCGCACCGGCGCCAACCCGATCCCGCCGGCGATGAACAGGACGTTCGAGCCCTCGAGCTGGTCCAGCGGGAACCAGTTGCCGTAAGGTCCGCGGAAGCCCACCACGTCGCCGGGCTCGACCTCCCACAGCGCGGAGGTCACCTTGCCGACCTTCTTGAAGCTGCACTCGATCGCCCCCGGACGCGTCGGCGGCGAGGCGATGCAGAACGTGCACTCGCCCGCGCCGAACAACGAGTACTCGCCGAACTGCCCCGCGCGGAAGTCGAACCCCGAGACCAGGGCCGGGTCCTGGAACACCAGCTTGAGCGTGCGGATGTCCGGCGTTTCGTCGAGCACCTTTTCGACCGTCATCAGGTGCGGCTGGTAGACGTTCATGCTCCCTGCTCCTGCGCTGCCGCGCGCCCGAGGTGATCCAGCGCCTCCACGATGTCGATCCCGGCCGGGCAGCCCCGCA
Source organism: Acidobacteriota bacterium (assembly GCA_017994815.1). Lineage (GTDB taxonomy): Bacteria > Acidobacteriota > Polarisedimenticolia > J045 > J045 > JAGOJY01. The sequence continues at coordinate 26,227 of JAGOJY010000009.1, read as the reverse complement.
CGCAGCGCCCGCAGCCGGTGCACAACAGCGCGCCGAAGCGCGCGGGGAAGACCGAGAACTTGTGCAAGAGCCTCTGGCGGGTCCGCGAAGGCTGCGCGGGACGGGGGTTGTGCCCCGAGGCGTGCACTGTGAAGCGCGCCGTCTGGCAGGTGTCCCAGTTCCGCCGGCGCGTCCCGCACGACGGCCCCGCGCACTCGTCCACGATGTCGAAGCAGTGGCAGGTCGGGCACACCGCGGCGCAGGCGCCGCACCCGTGGCAGCGCAGCGCCAGCTCGGCCCACAGCGGGTCGTCGAACCGGCCGGCGAGCCAGGCCGGGAAGTCCGCGGGAATCGGCGGCAGCTCCGCGGTCCAGCGCGGCGCCGCGCTCGCGGCGCCGGCGGCGGCCTCGGCGAAGCGCGCGGGGAACCGCGCGGCCAGTTCGGCGCCGCGCTCGGTGAGGACCTCGGCACGCCAGCCGCCGTCCGCGCGCTCGAGCAGGACGTCGGCGCCGGCGGGGTTGGCCGGACCGCCGCCCACCGCGGTGCAGAAACACGAGCCGTCCGGCTCGCGGCAGGCGATGCTGACGATCGTGGTCGCCTCGCGCCGCGCGAACCACGGCTCGTCGCGGTAGTCCCAGCCCATCAGCTTGTCCAACACCGGCAGCGCCGCCGTGTCGCACGGCCGCGCGCCGATGATCACGCGCGGCGCGCGCGGCGCCGGCACCTCGTCGAGCCGCAGTTCGCGCGGCGACCCGCTCCAGCCGAGCAGCGGCTCCGTCGGCGGCAGGAAGAACTCCTTCAGCGACAGGGCGGGCGGCGGGCCGGCAAGCTCGAGCTGCGCGGGGTCGTTCAGCTCGCGGTACAGGACCGACCGCCCCGCGCCGAGGCTCGCGGGGCCGATCACCGCCTGGCCCGCGCCCAAGAGGTCCGCGACCAGCCCGCCGAGCTGGTCGTCGCCGAGGAACAGGGTCCGGGTCACAGGATGAACTCCTGGGCGTCGTCCAGCCGGTAGGTGCCGATCGGCGCCGGAACGTTCGGGTCGTCGCTCACGCGGAAGTCGAACCGGCGGTCGATGACGAGCGCCAGCTTGCGCGTGAGCAGGGTCAGCGGGATCTGCGCCGGGCAGGCCCGCTCGCACTCGCCGCAGTCGGCGCAGCGACCGGCCTCGTGCAGCGCGCGCGTGAGGTGCCAGCTCAGGTTGCCGCGCGCGTGCGGGCTGGACTCGATCCACTGCGGCACGCTCTTTTCGGCCACGCAGCGCTCGCAGAAGCACATCGGGCAAACCTGCCGGCAGGCGTAGCAGCGCACGCAGCGGGCGAACTCGGCCTGCCAGAACTGCCAGCGCCCGGCGGGGCTCATCGCGTCCAGCTCGGCGATGCGTGCGTCGCGCGTCGCGGCGCCCGGGGGCGCCGCCGGCAGCTCGCCCAGCACGTGGTCCGCCAGCTGCGGCTCGCGCGCGGCGCAGCCCGGGCAGCGTGGCGCGACCGTGTCGGCCGCCAGCGCGGCGCGGTGCGACGGGTCGGCCAGCACACCGCCGCAGCGCATGCCGATCAGCACGAGGTCCTCGCGGCGGACCTGCGATTCGCGGAGCAGCCCCGCCACGGCGCGCGCGTCGCACCCCTTGACCACGACCGCCGCCCGCCCCAGCGCCGCGACGTGGCCGCGCCGCGGCGAGAGGTAGGCCGCGAGGTTCTGCACGCAGCGCTCGTCGAAGACGAGCCGGCCGGCGTCCTCCGGCCGGCGGACGAAGGCCGGGCGCACACCGCGCGGCCCTTCCTCGTAGCCGAGGACGACCGCGACCTCGCCGGACTCGAGCAGCCGGCGGGCGAGATCCTGCAGTTCGCGCACGGTCTAGCCTCCGTGGGCCCGGGCTTGCGTCCCGGTCCCGGCCAGTTGCTGGTACTCGACGAACGGGCCGAGCGCCCGCACCCTCTCCGTCGCGTCATTGACCACGTCGGCCCACTTGCGCCCCTCGGAGGCCGAGACCCACGAGAACGTCACGCGGTCCGGGTCCACACCGACGAACGCCAGAAGCTCGCGGAAGACCGCGAAACGGCGGCGCGCGTGGTAGTTCCCCGACGTGTAGTGGCAGTCCGCCGGGTGGCAGCCGCTGACGATCACGCCGTCGGCGCCGCGCTCGAAGGCCTTGATGATGAACAGCGGGTCGATGCGGCCGGTGCACGGCAGCCGCACCAGGCGCACGTTGGGCGCCATGCCGATGCGGCTCGTGCCGGCCAGGTCCGCGCCCGTGTACGTGCACCAGTTGCACACGAACGCGACGAGCCGGGGCTGGAAGGTCGTTGCCATGTCTCCTGCCGTCACACCGCGTTGATCGCGGCGAAGATCTGGTCGTCGGTGAAGCCCATCAACTCGACCGCCTTGGCCGGGCAGGTCGCCTGGCACGTGCCGCAGCCCTGGCACACGCCCGGGTTGACCTCCGCCACGACCTTGAGGAGGTTCCCCTTGCGGTCGCGCACCTCGAAGCGCTCCACGGCGCCGTAGGGGCAGACCCTCTCGCAGTGGAAGCAGCCGGCGCAGTCCTCCTTGCGCACGATCGCCACGGTCGGCTCGCGCTCCAGCTCCGCGCAGCTGAACAGGCCGAGGATCTTGGCCGCCGCGCCGCTGGCCATCGCCACCGAGTCCGGGATGTCGCGCGGGGCCTGGCACGCCCCGGCGACGTAGACCCCGGCCGTGTTCGTCTCGACCGGGCGCAGCTTGGGGTGGGCCTCGTTGATGAAGCCGTGGCCGTCGTACGAGACCGACAGCTTCTGCGCGAGCGCCTCGATCCCGGGCTGCGAGCGGATCGCCGTCGCCAGAACCACCAGGTCGGCGTCGATCGTCAGCGGCTCGCCGCCGATCGTGTCGAAAGCCTTGATCCGCACGACGTCGCCCTCGCGCCACATCGAGGAGACGCGGCCGCGGACGTAGACCGCGCCGTCCTCCTCGATCGCGCGCCGGACGAACTCGTCGTACCCCTTCCCCGCCGCGCGCACGTCCATGTAGAACACCACCGCGCGGCCGTCGTGGACCTTGTGCCGGTACAGCATGGCGTGCTTCGCCACGTACATGCAGCAGATCTTCGAGCAGTACTCGATGCCCTTCGCCGGGTCGCGCGAGCCGATGCACTGCAGGAAGACGACGGTCTTCGGCTCCTTGCCGTCCGACGGGCGCAGGATGCGGCCGCCGGTCGGCCCCGACGCGGACGCGAGCCGCTCGAACTGCAGGCCGTCGATGACATCGGGGATCGTGCCGTAGCCGTACTCGCCGTAGCCGTGCAGCTCGCCGGCCTGCTCGCGGCCGATCGAGTACAGCTGGTAGCCGGTGGCGACGACGATCGCCCCGACTTTCTCGGTGACCAGCTCGTCCTGCTGGTCGTAGTCGATGGCGCCGCGCCCGCAGGCCTCGGCGCAACGGCCGCAGGCGTCCTTGCCGGACTTGCCCGAGGCGGCCCGCTTGGCCCGCCCGCGGTACAGGCTGCAGTGCTCGCGGTCGATGACGGGGATGTTCGGCACGGCCTGCGGGAACGGGACGTAGATCGCGGTGCGCATCCCGAGCCGCTGCTCCCATTCGCTCGGGACCTTCTTCACCGGGCAGACCTTCTGGCACTCGCCGCAGCCGTTGCAGCGCTCCTCGTGGACCGAGCGCGCCTTGCGGCGGATCGTCACCTGGAAGTTGCCGATGTAGCCCGAGACCGAATCGACCTCGCTGTACGAGAGGAGCTTGATCCGCGGGTGCTGGTACACCTCGACCATCCGCGGCGTGAGGATGCACTGCGAGCAGTCCAACGTCGGGAAGGTCTCGGAGAGCTGGCTCATGTGGCCGCCGATCGACGGCTCCTTCTCGACCAGCACGACCTCGGCCCCGCCGTCGGCGATGTCGAGCGCGGCCTGGATCCCGGCGATGCCGCCGCCGATCACCAGCGCCCGGCGCGTGACCGGGATCCGGATCGGCTGCAGCGGCGTGTTGCGCTTGACCTTCTCGACGATCATGCGCGCGAGGTCGATCGCCTTGTCCGTCGCCGCCTCGCGGTCCTCGTGGATCCACGAACAGTGCTCGCGGATGTTCGACATCTCACACAGGAACGGGTTCAGCCCGGTCGAGGCGACGGCGCGGCGGAACGTCTTCTCGTGCATGTGCGGCGAGCAGGCCGCGACGACGACGCCGGTCAGCCGCTTCTCGGCCACCGCCTGCTTGATCAGCGCCTGCCCCGGGTCGGAGCACATGTACTTGTAGTCCGCCGCGTGCGCGACGCCGGGATGCTGGCCGAGTTCGGCCGCGACCTTCGCGCAGTCGACGGTGCGGCCGATGTTCTCGCCGCAGTGGCAGACGAACACGCCGATGCGGGCCATCAGGCCTCCCCACCAGCCGCCGCGGCGGCCCGGACCTTGTCCAGCGCCGGTCCGGGCGGGATGAAGTGCCGGTCCAGACCGAGCCGCGCCGGGTCCGCACCGAGGGCCAGCCCGGCGAGCTGCGTCAGGTAGACGATCGGCAGCCCGAGCGCGCGCCCCGCGACGCGCTCCATCGCCCGTTGGCGGAAGTCGAGGTTCGACTGGCACATCGGGCAGGCGACCGCGATCGCGTCGGCCCCGCTCGCGGCTGCGTCTTCCAGCACGGCGCGGCCGAGGCGCACCACCGAGCCGGTCCGCGAGAGCGCGAAGCTGCCGCCGCAGCACTCCAGCCGCATGCGCCACGAGACCGGCGTGGCGCCGAGCGCCGCGACCACCTTTTCCATGACGTCCGGCGCCTCGACGTCGCCCGCGCCGGCGATCTCGGCCGGCCGCACGAGCAGGCACCCGTAGTAGCACGCGACCCGCAGTCCCGTCAGCGGGCGCTGCACCCTGGCCGCGATCTGCGCCAACTCGCCCGCGAGCATGTCGACGACGTTCATCACGGCCACGTCGACGACCGGCTCGCGGCCGAGCGCCTCGCGGACCTTCGTCGCGAGCGCGGGGTCCCGGCGCAGCTCGTGGCGCGCGGTCGCCAGCCGGCTGAAGCAGGCCGCGCACGGCGCGAGCACGCGGTCGCACCCCTGCTCGGCCGCGAGCGCCAGCGTGCGCGCCGGCAGCGCGACGCCGAGGAAGCGGTCGGTCGCGTGGGCCGAGGTCGCCCCGCAGCAGGCCCAGTCGCGGATCTCGTCGAGCTGCACGTCGAGGCGGCCCGCGACCTCGGTCACGCTGTCCGCGTACTCGCGCGCGGTCGCGTGCAACGAGCAACCGGGGAAATATCCGAGCCTCACGCGTCCTCCCGGCGTCCGGCGTGCGCGAAGATCCTCCGGACCTCGCCGATGTGCTTGACGCGCACCGGCCAGAAGGCGAGCTTGCCGCGCCGCAGCATCCCCGGCGCCGCCAGCACGTCGTCGAGCAGCCGCCGGCTGCGCAGCTTGTACGCCGCGATCAGCCCCAGTTCGAAAACCCGGCCGTTGAGCCGGATCTGCTCGAGGAACGAGCGGTGGAACGCGCCGATCGCCCGCGGGACGCGGTCGGGCTCCTCGCGCAGCGCGATCTCCCGCAGGGCATCGGTGACCCGCGCCGGGTCGCACTCGTTCGGGCAGCGCGACGAGCAGGTCTCGCAGGTCAGGCAGAGCCAGATCGAGTCGTCGGCCAAAACCCGCCGGTCGTCGCGCTGGACCAGCCGCATCACGTCGTGCGGCCGGAGCGCGCTCTCCTCGGCCATCGGGCAGCCGGCGGAGCACTTCCCGCACTGGTAGCAGCGCGCGACGGGGACACGCGTGGCAGCACGGACCTGATCGGCCAGGGTGCGGCCGGGACTTCGGTTCACGTTCGGACTCGCGGGCCCCAGCGGGATGTCAGGACTCGAGGGGCATTCGGCGGAGAACTCGTGGTGATGTTAAGCGTCAGGCAGAAAAAGCTCAAGGGCGAATGGATTTCGCCCGGGGACTGCAAATGCTAACCACAAACGCGGAATGTGTCGCGCGTCAGCGAGAGCGCGGGACGACGGTCGGCACCGGGGACGGGCGTGCCCGTCCCCGCGCGCGTCCCGATCTTCAGAAGCTCTTGGCCGCGGCCTCGACGTTGTCGTGCACCTGGAAGATCAGCAGCAGGCGCGTGAGGTTGAACAGGTCGAGCAGCCGCTTGTTCAGCCCGGCCAGCTTCATGTCGCCGCCGGACTCGCGGACGCGCTTGAGGCAGGCCACGACCTCGCCGATGCCGGCGCTGTCCATGTAGCGCACGTCCCCGAGGTCGAGCACGACCTTGCGGCAACCCTTCTCGATCTGCTGGTGCACGGCGTCGCGCAGGACCAGGTCGCCCTCGCCGATCTTGATATCGCCGTGCGGGCTGACGACGCAGACATCGCCTTGCGTCTTGACGTCAACGTTCATTCCGAACCTCCCATCGACATCCTCGGCCGGGCGCCGCTCGCCACGGACCGGAAACGAGCCGCGAATATTAGCTCAACTCGAACGGCGCGCGGCGACCGGACCCGGCCGACCGCCGGCGGGCCCGCCATGCTACCCCAATCGGTCGCGGCGGACGAACGCGCCCCGAAAAAGAACGGAACCGCCCGGACCCGCCCCACCGCGGATTGCCGCGCCACGGAGGCCGAAACCGGCGGCCACGGATTGTCTTTTGAGGACGGGGCGCCATATTCGCCGACGTGCGGGGACCGACCGGACGCGCCCGCGGCGGCGAGGGACTCTGGATGTTCGATGGGATGCTCGAGAGTCGGCGGGCAGGTTCGCGCCGCAGGGACCCCTACGCAATCCTGGCCTCGGTCGCGGCCCACCTCGGCTTGCTCGGCCTGATCCTCCTCGGGTCACTGGTGATCGTGGAGCACGTCGCCGACCCGCTGAACCCGGACTTCGTCCTCAGCTTCCTCGAGCCGGTCCAACCGGAGATGCCGGACCTGACCCCGCCGCCGCAGCGCGCGGAAACGGTCCAGCCCCCGGAGCCCGAGCCGCCGGTGCCGGAAGTGGAACCGGAACCGGAGCGCATCGAGTTCCGGGCCCAGCTCCCCGAGCCCGAGATCGACATCCCCAAGAAGCTCGACGAGCGCAAGCGCATGCAGCTCGCGGCGGGCGATTTGCCGGACTTCCGCGGCTCGCTCGACACGCCCGACGTCCCGGACAACGCCGGCAGCCGCACCTCGGCGCGCGCCGACGTGCGCGTGCAGGCGCCGGAGTTCTCGAGCGGCAGCTACCGCGACGCCGCGCCGGTCGTCGTGGCCGGCGGCGCGCGGCAGCGCCCGAACCTGCCCCGACCCGGCACCGGCCTCGACGTGGCGGGCGGCGGCGGCGGGCGCGCGGTCGCCTACGGCAGCAGCGCGCCGACGCTCTCCGACTTCGTGATCCCGGTCGGCGGGACACGTGGCCGCAAGGGCGGCACCGGCACCGCACCGGCCGGCATGCTCGGCGGGGTCGCGGGCGGGACCGGCCCCTCGGGCTACGGCAAGCCGGGCGGGGCCGTGCGCTACTCGTACGGCGGGGCGGACGAGGCGGTCACGGCGGTCGGCGTCGCGCCGGGTCCGCGCGGCGGGCGGCCCGGCTCCTCGGCCGGCGCCCGGCTGGACGGCGTGCGCAGCGCGCTGGCCAGCAAGTACGGCCTGCCGCTCGTGTCGATGAACACGCTCGGCCAGCGCTCGACCGAGGCGCAGCGCTGGAACCTGCTGCTGCCGGAGATCAGCGAGTTGTTGCGCCGCTCCCTGCGCGCGCGGAACTGGCGCGGCGCCTCCAACCAGCTGATCGCCTCGATCGAGTCCGACGGGTCCAGCGTCGTCGTCCGCTACCGCGACGGGATCGTCCACGTGATCGCCGCAACCGACGACGGCCTCGCGGCGCTGTTCCTCGGCCGCACCGCGGGTTCCCGCGCGCCCACCTCGCGCGTGCAGGAGGCCGAGCTGGCTCGCGACGCGCTGCAGACGTTTCTCGGCACGAACTGACCCACCCGGAGGTGCCGGCGCGGCCGTGCCATAATCCGCGCATGGGCCGAACCACCGTGAAACGTGCGCTCCCGCCGGTACTGCTCGCGGGAAGCGTGCTCTTTTTCGTCACCGCCTGCGGCATGCCGCCGGACCGCGTCGTGCGCAATCCCGAGCAGGGATACGAGTACCGCGCGCCCGAGGGCTGGAACCTGTTCGACGAAGAGCTGCGCAGCCGCACCGGGACGCTGTTCACGGTCAAGGTCCTCTCGCTCGAGGACGCCAAGCACGACTTCCTCGAGGGGCTGCCGCGCTCGATGCTCCCGGAGGTCGAGAACTGGACGAAGTACTACTTCGTGGTCGATGGCGCCGCGGAGATCAAGGACAGCACCCTCGGCGGCGAACCGGCGGTAGAGGTCACGTACCGGGTCCGGGTGCGCCCGCAGGACCCGCCCGGCACGGCGATCTACTGGGTCGCCCGCCGCGGGATCGGCCTGTACGTCGTGCGCGTGGTGTTCACGCCGAATCCCAAGCAGGACGACATGCCGGCCGTGCGGGAGATCCTCGATTCGTGGCGCTTCGTCGAGCCGTCGGGCGGCCGGCCGCTGGAAGAGGGCGGCCCGCCGACGATCGAAGTGCCCGAGGCCTGATTCGCGTCCTGCCGTCAGGTCGTCCAGAGCCCTAGGCCAGCGTGGCGACGGCCTCGATCTCGACCCGCGCAGCCCGCGGCAGGCCCGCGACCTGCACCGTGGCGCGCGCCGGCCGCGCCGAACCGAACGCTTCCTGGTAGACCTCGTTCATGGCCGCGAACTCCGCCATGTCCGCGAGAAAGACCGTCGTCTTGACCACGCGCCCGAGGCTCGACCCCGCGGCCTCGAGGACGGCCGAAAGGTTCCGCAGCACGACCCGGGTCTGCTCGCGCACGTCACCCGTGCTGAGCTGTCCCGAAGCGGGATCGAGCGGGATCTGGCCGGAGCAGAACACGAACCCGCCCGCGATCACCGCCTGGCTGTAGGGGCCGATCGCCTGCGGCGCCTTGGGCGTCGATACCTGCCGGATGCTCATCGCGACTCCTCGTCGGGCGGGCCGTTACTCTCGCACGCCGCGCGCGGGCTTGCACCTGCCGGGCCGGCTGCGCCGGCCCGTACGGTTTCATCCGGCGGGTCAGGTGCCCATTTCGGCCATGCGCCGCTTGATCTCGTCCGGCGGGACGTCCTCCTTGTGCGTGGCGATGGACCAGACGTGGCCGAACGGGTCGGCCAAGGTGCCGGTGCGGTCGCCGTAGAACTGGTCCTCGACCGGACGCAGGACCTTCGCGCCCGCCGCGACCGCGCGCTGGAAGCGCGCGTCCACGTCCTCGACGTAGAGCAGGAGGCTCACCGGCGATCCGCCGAGCGCCTGCGGGCCGCGGTACCCCATGTCGGGGAACTCGTCCGCGAGCATCACGTGCGAATCGCCGATCCGGATCTCGGCGTGCATCACCTTGCCGCCGGGTCCGTCCATGCGGTACTCCTCGCTGGCCCCGAACGCCTGCTTGTAGAACTCGATCGCGGCCCTGCCGTCGTTGACGATGAGGTACGGCGTGACCGTGTGGAAGCCCTCCGGTACGGGTTTGGCTGCCATGGGTACCCCCGTTCGCGCTGCTTCAGGATTTCAGCTGGCCGGCAGCGCGCGCGGGCGACACGCGCTCGACTTGGTACACCCCGTCGATGCGGCGGATGCGTTCGATCAGTTTCTCGACCTGGCCCCGGTTCTCCACCTCGGCCACGACGCTGATCAGCCCGCGCCCACCCTCGTCCACGCCGGCGTCGGCGTGGCCGATGTTGATCTTCTCCTTGTCCAGGACCTCGGCGACGCGGGCCAGCATGCCCGGCTGGTTGCGCGTCAGGACGCGCAGGCCGACGTTGAACCGCTCGTTGTTCTCGCCCGGCGCCCACTCGACCTCGATGCGCCGCTCGGGATCGACCAACAGCGCCTCCAGGTTCGGGCAGTCCTCGGTGTGGACCGAAACGCCGCGCCCGCGCGTGATGTAGCCCACGATCGCATCGCCGCGGATCGGGTAGCAGCAGCGGGCCAGCGTCACCAGCGTGTCGCCGAGGCCGCTCACGAGCACGCGGTCGCGGCTGCGGGTGAGCGCGCGCGAGACCCGCCGCAGCAGGCTCGGCGCCGTCTCACCCGCCGGCTCGGCGCTCGGCGCGACGAGGGCGATGAACTGGTGCGGGGTCAGCTTGCCGTGCCCGAGCGCCGCGTGCAGCTCGTCGATCGTCTTGAAGCGCAGCTCCTTGAGCGCGGCGTCCTGCTTTTCGTCGGCGATCGACTTGAGCGACAGGCTGTAGCGCCGCAGCTCCTTGTCCAGGAGCGAGCGGCCCAGCTCGACCGAGCGCTCGCGCTCGACGGCCTTGAGGTACGCGCGGATCTTGCTGCGGGCGCGCGTGGTGCGCGCGATGGCCAGCCAGTCGCGCGACGGGCGGTGGCTGGGCTGGGTCATGATCTCGACGATGTCGCCGCTGTGCAGCTCCGATTTCAGCGGCACCAGGCGGCCGTTGACGCGCGCGCCCACGCAGTGGTGGCCGACCTCGGTGTGGATCTCGTAGGCGAAGTCGATCGGCGTCGCCCCGCGCGGCAGGTTGACCACCCGCCCCTTGGGCGTGAAGACGTAGACCTCGCCCGGGAACAGGTCGATCTTGACGTACTTGAGGAACTCGCGGGAGTCCGAGACCTCCTTCTGCCACTCCATCACCTGCCGCAGCCACTGGATCCCGGCCACCTCGCGGTCGGTGAGCTTGCCCTGTTCCTTGTAGCGCCAGTGCGCGGCGATCCCCTCCTCCGCCAGCTGGTGCATCTCGCGGGTGCGGATCTGGACCTCGAACGGGTAGCCCTTTTCCGACATCACCGTGGTGTGCAGCGACTGGTAGAGGTTCGGCTTCGGCATCGCGATGAAGTCCTTGATCCGCCCCGGCACCGGCGGCCAGAGCGAGTGCACGATGCCGAGCGTGCCGTAGCAGTCCTTGACCGACTCCGCGATGATCCGGAAGGCGACGATGTCGTAGACCTGTTCCACGTCGATCATCTGGGCCTGCATCTTGCGGTAGATCCCGTAGATGCTCTTGACGCGCCCGGTGATCTCCGGGTGGATCCCGTGCTCGGCGAGCCGCTCGGTGAGCTTGGTCTTGACTTCGGCGATCAGGGACTCCGAATCGGACCGCTTCGACTCCAGCCGGCGCACGAGGTTCTTGTAGCCGACCGGGTCGGTGTACTTGATCGCCAGGTCTTCCAGCTCGGCGCGGATGCGGCCGAGGCCGAGCCGGTTCGCCAGCGGCACGTAGATCTCGAACGTCTCCGTGGCGATGCGCGCCTGGGCCTCGGGCGGCATGTAGTCCATGGTGCGCATGTTGTGCAGGCGATCGGCGAGCTTGACCAGGATCACGCGGATGTCGTTGACCATGGCCAGGATCATCTTGCGGATGTTCTCGGCCTGGCGTTCCGCGTCGGAAGCCATGTCCAGTCGCGAGAGCTTGGTCACGCCCTCGACCAGCGCGGCGATCTCGGGGCCGAAGTGCGTGGCGATGTCCTGCGTGGTGACGTGCGAGTCCTCGACCGCGTCGTGCAACAGGCCGGTGGCGACGGTCGGCACGTCCAGTTCGAGGTCGGCGAGGATGAAAGAGACTTCCAGCGGGTGGACGAGGTACGGTTCGCCCGAGCGGCGGAGCTGGCCCTTGTGCGCCATCGCGCTGTAGATGTACGCGCGGCGCAGGAGTTCCATGTCCGCCTCGGGGCGGTTGCGCTCGACCCGTTCCTGGATGTCCTCGTAGCGGATCATCGGGCGTCAGGTCCCCCCGGATCCGATTCTACGGTGCCGGGCCTTCCCGCGCCCGGGGGTGGGGACAGGTGGAACACCCATCCCCACGATTTGCCTAGCGGGCGGTGCGGGCGGCCTTCGCCGTGGCAGCGCGGCCCTTCTTGGCGCGCTCGCGCGAGTCGCGGAAGCGGCCCAACAGCCCGCGCCAGACCAGGAGCACCGGGCTCGCGATGTAGATCGTCGAGTAGGTGCCGACGATCGCGCCGACCAGCAGCACGAACGAGAACGGCCGCAGCACCGGGCCGCCGAAGAAGTACAGGCAGGCCACCGTGAAGAACACGGTCAGGTTCGTGATGATCGAGCGTGACAGCGTCTGGTTGATCGCGACGTTCAGCGTGTTGCTCATCACGCCTTCGCCCTTGGCGCGGATGTTCTCGCGCACGCGGTCGAAGATGACGATCGTGTCGTTCACCGAGTAGCCGACCAGCGTCAGGAACGCCGCGACCACCGGGAGGTCGGCCTCGTAGCCGGCGATGATGAAGATGCCGATGGTCACGATCACGTCGTGGAACAGCGCCACGACCGCCGCCAGGCCCCACTCGAACTGGAAGCGGAACCAGAGGTAAACCAGCATCCCGATCAGCGCGCCGAGCATCGCCCACAGGGCCTTGGAGCGCATTTCGGCCGAAACGGAGGCCTCGATGAACTCCTGGCCGCGCAGGTCGAAGCTCCCGGTGAATGCGTTCGCCGCGAGCCAGTTGCGCGCCGCCTCGCCGACGCCGGGCAGCTGCCGCACCTGGTCCATGCTGCCGAGCAGGTCCGTGCCACGGCGGTGCTGGCTGATGGCCGCCGCGGTCGCCGCCGCCTCGGCCTCGGGCACGCCGCCGCGCTCGACGAGCGCGCTGCGGATCGTCACCTCGTCGGCGACGTTCAGGTCCAGCATCCCGCGCCCGGACTTCTCCGCGTCCTGCGCCGGGCGCAGCGCGTCGACGATCCGCCGGGTCAGATCGCGCTGGGCGTTGGGGTCCCGGTTCTCGTCCAGCGCGACGCGGATCGCGACCTCGCGCCCGCCGGACTCGCCGAAGGTGGTCGCCGCGACCCCCTTGAACCCGGCCGCATCGAGCTTGCCGCGGATCTCGTCCAGAACCGGCGGCTGGGCGAAGCGCAGGATCACCTCCGCGCCGCCCGTGAACTCGACGCCGCGCGGGACGCCGCGGGTCACGAGCATGACGATCGACAGCAGGATGAACGCGCCGGAGATGGCGAACCAGAGGTAGCGCCAGCGCATGAAATCGAAGTGGGTCTCGCCGATCAGTCGCATGGTCGCACCCGGCTCAGATGGAGAGGGTCTGCACGGGCCGGTCGGCGACGACCAGCTCGAACATCGCCTTGCTGACGAACACCGCCGTGAACATCGAGGCCATCAGGCCGATGGTCAGCGTGACGGCGAATCCCTGCACGGCCCCGGTGCCGTACTGGAACAGGAACAGCGCGGCGATGATCGTCGTCAGGTTGGAGTCGAAGATCGCCGAGAACGCCTTGCCGAACCCGGTGTCGATCGCCCCGCGCACCGTCTTGCCGGCCTGGAGTTCTTCGCGGATGCGCTCGAAGATCAGCACGTTCGCGTCCACCGCCATGCCGACCGTCAGCGCGAACCCGCCGATGCCGGGCAGGGTCAGCGTGGCGTCGAGCCAGGCCATCGCCGCGGCCAGGATCAGGCCGTTGAGCACCAGCGCGAGCACGGCGTTCAGCCCGGACAGCTTGTAGTACACGAGCATGAACACCACCACGAACGCCATCCCCAGCAGCGACGCGCGGATGCCGGCCTGGATCGAATCGCGGCCGAGCGACGGCCCGACCGTGCGTTCCTCGATCGTGACCACGCGCGCCGGCAGCGCGCCGGCGCGCAGCACGAGCGCGAGGTCCTCGGCCTCCTGCTGCGTGAACTGTCCCTCGATCTGGCCGTTGGTGCCGATCTCGCTGCGGATCACGGGGGCCGACTTGATCCTGTCGTCGAGGATGATCGGCATGAACTTGTCGACGTGCTCGCGCGTGAAGCGCGCGAAGCGGTCGGCGGCGCTGACGCGCAGGGTAAAACTGATCGCGAGCTGGCCCCACTGGTCACGCGAAGGCCGCGCGTCGGCCAGGTCGCTGCCGGTGACGATCGCGGCCTTTTCGACGGCCCACCACTCGGCCATGGTCTGGCCGTCCTGGTTCTTGATCGACTCGTACGGCAGCAGCGCGACCCCGGGGGGGAGCTGGCCGCCGAGCTGCGCGAGCACTTCCTCGCGGGTCGTGCCGCGGAACGGCCCGGCCCCGTCCGGACGGTAGTACGCGGAGCGCAGCTCGAGCCGCGCCTGCGTCTGGATGATGTTCTTGACGCGCGAGGGGTCCTCGACGCCGGGCAACTGGGCCAGGATGCGGTCGCCCTGCTTGCCGCCCGCGCGCTGGATGACCTGCTCGCCCACGCCGAACGCGTTGATGCGGTTGTTGATCGTGTTCAGCGCCTGCCGCACGGCCTGGTCGCGAATGTACTGGATGTCCGTGGACGGCATGTTCGCCACGATGCGGTCGCTGCCGGAAGACACCGACCACGAACTCAGCTCGGTCTCGATGCGGTTCTCGGCCTCGGCGATCCGCGTCGGCGGGACGCCGGTGATCGCGACCTGGCCGACCTGGTCGCCGGGGACCGCGCGCGCCGAGCTGAACCCCTCCTTCAGCAGCAACTGCTGCAGCCGCTGCGCGACCAGGTCGCTCTCGGTCCGCACCGCGTCGTCGGTCTGCACCTGCATCACCAGGTACGAACCGCCCTTGAGGTCGAGGCCGAGGTTGAGGTTCAGGAACGGCCGGTTCGCACGCGGCCAGACCTGGAACACGGACCAGCCCACGACGGCCGCGATCAGCAACAGCTTCCAGTGCACGACCTTCACGGCGTTGTCTCCTCCGCGGCCTTGCCCGACACGTGGCTGCGCAGGAGCGTCACCTCGACACCCTGCGCCACCCGGACCTTCAGCGTCTTTTCGTCGGCCTTGACGACCGTCCCGATCAGCCCCCCGCTGGTGACGATCCGGTCGCCGGCAACGAGCGCCTGGACCATCGCGTCGTGCGCCTTCTGGCGGCGGCGGGTCGGCAGGATCAGCAGGAAGTAGAAGATGACGAGGATCAGGATGATCGGCAGCAGGCCGAACATCGGGCCGTATGCCGGTGCCTGTTGCGCCGGCGCCTGTGCGAGCAGCGACATTTCCCGGAACCTCCCTGGACCGATCCGGTCAGCGGCCGGTCGCCAGGCGCGGAGTGGACAGGGTAAGAGTGGATTTCGCGCTCGGCCCCCGTCCAAAAACACGGCATTCTGGATGCTCCGCCGGACGAAGGCAACCTTTTCGTTTGGCGGCCGCCCGCCGCCCCCGCGCATAATCCAGCGCCATGTCCTCGACCCTGACGAGCAGCCTGCTCAGCGACTTAGCGGGAGTGCGGCACGGATTCTCCCCCGACCCCGAGCGCGCCGGCGTGTGGCGGCCGCGCCAGGTCCACGGCTGCGCGGTGGCCCTGCCCGGGGATGGCGGGGCGGCGCGAACGGAGGCGGACGCCGCCGTCTCGGGGACCCCCGGACTGGGTGTGGGCGTGGTGACCGCCGACTGCGTCCCGGTGCTGCTAGCCACTGCCGGCGGCGCGGCCGTGGCCGCGGTCCACTGCGGCTGGCGCGGCGTGGCCGCCGGCGTGATCGAGCGCGCGCTGTCCCGGCTGCGGGAGTTGGCCCCGGACCAGCGCGTCGCCGCCGCCCTCGGCCCCGGTGCCTCGGGCTGCTGCTACGAGGTCGGGCCCGAGGTGCTGGAGGCGCTCCGCCCGGCGCCCTCGCTCCTCGCCCCGACCGCCGGCGGTCGGCACCGGCTCGACCTGCGCGGGCTCGTCGCCGCCCGGCTGCGGGTCGAACTGGACCCGCGGGACGTGGAGATGGTCGGCCCGTGCACGATCTGCGACCCGGGCTGGCCGTCCTACCGCCGCGAGGGTCGTTCCGCCGGGCGGCTCCTGGCCTGGATCTTCCCCCGCTGACGTCGCTCTCCGGGCGCGAGAAAGGCCGCCGGGGGACGGGTGTTCGGCGTCCCGCGCGGCATTAAGGTATGCGCATGGATAACCAACAGTACGACTTCTCGATCCCGACCCTCGGCCCGGCGCGGCACGCCTCGACGCTCGACCTCGGCGAGGCCGGGGCCGCCGACTTCGTCTCGGAGCAGCGGCGCGTCCTGTTCCACTCGGAGTGGGACGACGTCCGGCCGTACGCCGAGCAGGCGCTCACCCCGCCGGCGCTCGAGGTCGCCGGCCCGCGCGAGAAGCTGTTCTTCCGCGCCTCGGACGTGCGCGCCGCGATCGTGACCACCGGCGGCCTCTGCCCCGGGATCAACGACGTCGTGCGCTCGTTGGTCCTGACGCTGAGCTGGCACTACGGGGTGCGCGAGATCCTCGGCATCCGCTACGGCCTGCGCGGGTTCGTGGCCGACGACGCCCCGCCGGTGACGCTCACCCCGGAGGCGGTGCGCAACATCCACCACGAGGGCGGGTCGTTGCTCGGCTCCTCGCGCGGCGCCCCGCCGGTCGAGGACATCGTCCGCTTCCTCGACCGGATGGCGATCGGGCTCTTGTTCCTGATCGGCGGCGACGGGACGATGCGCGCGGCCCAGGCGATCGCCGCCGGCGTGCGCCAGAAGGGCCTGCTCGTCTCCGTGATCGGGATCCCGAAGACGATCGATAACGACATCCCGTTCGTGGACCGGACCTTCGGCTTCACCACGGCGGTTTCCCTCGCCCGGGTGGCGATCGACGCGGCGCACGCGGAGGCGACCGGCGCCTACAACGGCGTCGGGCTGGTGCGGTTGATGGGTCGCTCGTCCGGCTTCATCGCCGCCGAGGCGGCGCTGGCGAGCGGCGAGCCGAACTTCGTCCTGATCCCCGAAGTGCCGTTCGAGATGGACGGGCCGCAGGGGTTCCTCGCGACGCTGCACCGCCGCCTGGTCTCGCGCCGGCACGCGGTCGTCGTCGTCGCCGAGGGCGCCGGGCAGGAGTTCCTGGACGAGGAGCGCCGCACGCGCGGGACGGACGAGTCGGGCAACCAGCGCCTCGGCGACGTCGGCCGCTACATGCGCCGGCGGATCGACGAGTACTTCCGCGAGCGCGACATGGCGGTGACCGTCAAGTACATCGACCCGGGATACACGATCCGCTCCGCCCCGGCCTCGGCCTCGGACGCGATCTACTGCCAGGAACTCGGCCAGAACGCGGTGCACGCCGCGATGTCGGGCCGGACCGAGATGGTGGTCGGGCTGATCAACGGCCGGCAGGTGCACGTCCCGATCCGGCTCGTCACGTCGGGGATCAAGCGCGTCAAGACCGAGAACCCGCTCTGGCGCTCGGTCCTGCAGAGCACCGGGCAACCTGTCCGGATGGTCAATTCCTAGCGCACCACGCGGTCACATCTTGGCTTGCGCGGTGCAGCGCGCGGGCGAACCATGGGTCGATCACCGTGGCGGCCGGCCGAGCCGGCTCGCACCCCAGGCGGCACACGCCCGAACCGCCGGATACCCGGAGGTTCAGCATGTCCGAGCGAAAGGTGATCCTGGCGGCGACGCTCGCCGTGGCCATCGCCGCCGTTCCCGCCGCCCTGGCGCAGACTCCCGACACTCCCCGCCGTCCCGACCAGCCGTCGAGCAGCACGCAGTCTTCCTCGGGCGACAACCTCGAGCGCGGCCAACAGCAGCTCGAGGGAGTGGTCGTGAGCTGGGACCGCGACAAGCGCGTGCTGACGCTGCGCGACGCGTCCAACCAGGTCCACACGATCCACTACGCTGCGGGCGACGCAGCCTCGCAGTCGTTCTCCGCGGGCCAGCATGCCCGGGTCGTCGTCGAGACGCTCGCCGGCGGCCGCGTGATAGCCGTCTCACCGCGGGCCAGTGTTTCGGTGCAGCAGAGCGACGCCGACCGTACCGGCAGCGCGACTCCCGGCGGCATGACCGGCAGCGGCAGCACGTCTGCCGGGATGAGCGGCAGCGCCGGGTCCGCGAGCGCGTCGGGTGAGGCCGTTCTCAGCTGCGCCGGCGCCGGCGACGTGCTCACGGTCCGCGACCGCTCCGGCCACTCGTACCGCATCAAGCTGGACCAGAACACGCTGATCCAGGGCATGCTCGATTCCGGCCAGCGCGTCGAGGTGCGGTTCAACAGCGAGTCCGGCAGCACCGGCAACCTGTTCGCGATCGTCAACACCAACACCGGCGGCGCGTGGCGCAGCGGTTCCGCCGGAGAGGACCAGCGCAGCCCGGGCTGGAACCGCTCCAGTTCGTCCAGTGGCTCCTCGTCCAGCGGTTCGTGGTCCAGTTCCGGGTCGAGCGGCTCCCCGTCGGGCGGAGCGCCCAACGAGGGCAACTCGCTCACCGGGACGATCGTGAGCTGGGACCCCGGCTCGCGGATCCTGCGCCTGCGCGACGAGACGAACCGCGAGGTCACGATCTACTGGGACGAGCAGACGCAGATCGACGGCACGCCGGCGGTCGGCGACCGCGTGCAGGTCAGCGTCAACCGCGCCAACGCGGGACGGACCACGGCGACCCGCATCCAGAGAACTTCCGGGCAGGGCTCCCCGACGACCGGCAGCCCGTCTTCGGGCCCCAGCAACCGTGATGACATCGACTCCCCGGGCCGGGACGACGAACCGGAGAGGGGGGAGCACGGCGGGCCGGGAAGCGAACGACCGGACGAGCACAGTTCCCCGGACCGACCGCGCTGACGCCACGGCGCCGTCACCGCGCCCGACGGTGACGGCGCTCTTTCTTGACCAGGAGAATCCGATGTCTGGACGCACGATGATCGCGGCGGCGGGGATCGTTTTCGCGCTTTGCGCTCCCGCCGCCCGCGCCGAGGACAACCGTCCCGCCAGTTCCTCGCGGCCGTCCGCACAGGCCGAGGGGCGCATGGTCGGCTGGGTCGTGGACTGGAAGGCCGACAAAGACGTCGTCACCGTTCGCGACGAGGCCAACCGCATGCACAAGCTGCACCTGACCGCGCAGAGCCGGGTCGAGCGCACGCCCTCGCCGGGGGAGCGCGTGATCGTGAAGTACGACCGGCAGGCCGACCGGATGGTGGTCTCCGACCTCGAGATCGACGACGCCGGTCGGGCCGCGCGGATGGCCAACCCGACGCTGGGCCTGATCGAATCGGACCGGCTCGAGGGCGTGGTCACCCGCGTGAACCGCGACGACCACACGATCGTGGTCCGCGACAACACCAACCGGGAGCACACGGTGCGGCTGAACGACCGCAGCGACGTCGAGAAGGGTCTCTCGGTCGGAGACCGGGTGGCGATCGACTTCGAGTTGGTGGCCCGCTCGGTCAACATCACGAACGAACGCTCCGGCAACCCCGCCAAGGAGCGCTCCGAGGGGCTGCGCGAGCGCGTCAAGGACGCGTTCGGCGACAACTCGGGCTCGAAGAAGAACGACTGAACGCCGCGGACAGGCTGCGCCGGGGGCTCGCGCCCGCCGCGCAGCCCGTCCCGGATCGTCGGGCGGCGCGGATCAGGCGATCTGTTCCAGCGCACCCTGGAGGGCGCTCTGGAACCGCACGCGCTGCATTTCCGTGTCGAACTCCCAGTCCGGGCCTTCCCCCAGCCGAACCGGCCAGCCCTCCTCGCCCAGTATCGCCACGAGCCACTCGCTGCGGCGGCGATCGACCTTCCGGCCCAGCTTGCCGGGGTTGATGTAGATGGTGTTCATCGACGTCCCTCGCAGATCGAGGTGCTTCGGGCGCCGCAACCTCGAGGGCAGACGAACGCATCATGCGCGCCGCCAAGCGCGGTCCGCAACGATTATCAACACGTTGCCTTCATCTAATAAATCGGCCGCAGCACTCGATTTGGCAGCAGTTCGGTCCCGCGCGAGCGCGACAACATTACTGCACGGGCGATCACGGTAGCGGCGCGCCGGGACGACAGGCGCGCGGCTGGGTTTTCGCCGCCTCGCCGCCGCGGCAGCGCGCCCGCGGACGGGCGCGGCGCGATGCTGTACTATTCCGCGCGCCCGTCGGCCGGGGCCGGCGGGCTCCCACGCGGAGAGGTGCTCGAGAGGCTTAAGAGGACGGTTTGCTAAACCGTTGTAGCGGCATAAACCGCTACCGTGGGTTCGAATCCCACCCTCTCCGCCAACCCCCGTCCTCCACGCACCCGGTGCCCCGGCCCCCCGTCGGCGAGATTCCGGTTCCCAACGTGCCCGGTTCGGCGGATATATGAGGACGGGGCGGAGCCGCCGCGACGCCGCGCCCCCCTTGAACGAAGGAGTCCCGCGTGACCGTTCGGCCCCCCACCCGCGGCCTCGGCTGGTTCGTGTCCGTCGCCTGCCTCGTGGCCTCGCCGCTGTTCATGCCGGAAACAGGCGCGCAGCCGGTCCGCATCGCGGACGAGGTGAGCGAGGTCGCCGAGTCGGCCCACCCCTACCCCGCCGGCGACCCGGCGGGGCAGGTCGTCTGGACCCGCAGCTTCAGCTGGCCCGACGCCTCCTACATCGCCGTCCATTTCGACCGGCTCGAGCTGGGCCCCGGCGACTCGCTGGTCCTGGCCGACCCGGAAGGTCGCTATCGGCACGTCTACACCGGGCGCGGCTACAAGGACCTCGGCGGCGGCTTCTGGGGCCTGTCGATCCTCGGATCCGCGATGCAGGTGACGTTGGTCTCGGCCGGGCCGGACGCCGGCTACGGCGTGCGCATCGACCGCTGGGCCCACGGCTACCCGCTGCAGGACCTCGCGGGCGGCGAGTCGCTGTGCGGGACCGAAGACTTCAAGGACGTCGAGTGCTACCGCGAGACGTACCCGGCCGAGTACGAGCACGCCCGCGCCGTGGTCCGCCTGATCAAGAACGGCTCCGCGCACTGCACCGGTTGGCTCGCCTCCTGCGAGAACCACATCATCACCAACCAGCACTGCGTCGCCTCGCAGGCCGAGCTGGACCAGATCGAGTTCCAGTTCGAGTACAAGCGCCCCAACTGCAACTCCGGGGCGGCCGCGGTCGAGCTGCAGCTGCACGGCGGGACGCTGCTCGAGGCGAACCAGCCGCGCGACTACGCGTTCATCAAGCCGGACCTCGCCGGCAACGACCCGCAGGCGGTGTACGGGTACCTGCAGTGGGACGCGTTCCGCCTGCCCGACATCGACGAAGTGATGTACGTCGTCAACCACCCCTCGGGTGATCCCAAGCGGTTGTCGCTGGAGAGCACCGACTCGCACGACCAGTCCGGCCGCTGCGAGGTCTTTTCGACCAACGAGCCCGCGTGCCAGTCGGGCGGCCCGCCCGACGTCGGCTACTACTGCGACACCGAGGGCGGTTCGTCGGGATCGCCCGTGCTGTCGGCCGTCAGCCAGCGCGTGATCGCGCTGCACCACTGCGCCGCCTGCCCGAACCGCGGCGTGCCGATCCGCGAGGTGTACCAGCACCTGCAGGCCTCGGCGCACCCGGTGCCGGCCTGCTCCACCTGCCAGCCGCCGAACGCGGCCTCGGACCTGGTCGCGGTCAGCCCCGCGGACAACCAGATCCGGCTCGACTGGCAGGCCCCGGCCGACGCCACCAGCTACAACGTCTACCGCTCCAGCAGTTCGTGCGACGACGGTTTCCAGCTCGTCGGCTCGAGCAGCACGCCGACGTACCTCGACGAGACCATCGCCGGGGGCCTCACGTACCACTACCGGGTCCGCGCGCTCAGCGCGTGCGGGGCCGAGTCCCCCGCCAGCAACTGCGCCACGCAGGTCGCGAGCGGCGAGTGCACCGAGCCGCCGCGCTTCGACGGCGTGGTCTCCGCGGACTCCGCGCGGCAGCCGGCGTGCGGGATCGACGTCTCGTGGGCGGCGGCGCTGCCGCGCTGCGGCAACGCCGTCTACAACGTGTACCGCTCGGTCGTGCCGCAGTTCGCGCCGACGCCGGCCAACCTCGTCGCGACCTGCGTGGCCGGGCTCTCCTGGCGCGACGCCACCGTGCTGCCGGGCGAGACCTACCACTACATCGTCCGCGCCGAGGACGACTCGGGCAGCGGCGGCGGCCCCTGCGCCGGCGGCAACGAGGAGCGCAACGCGATCGTCCGCTCGGCAACACCGGCCGGTCCGGACAACGTGTTCGCGCGGCACGGCATGGAGCCCGACGACCGCGGCTGGACCCTGACCGGCGAGTGGCAGATCGCGCCGCCGCAGGGCAAGGGTGGCAGCGCCGGCGGCGGGATGGGCGCGTCGGACCCCACGGCGGCGGCGGTCGGCCTGTACGTCCTCGGCCACGACATCAGCGGCCGCGGCTCGGCCCCCGGCAACTACGAGAACAACCTGGTTTCGCCGCAGTCGGCGCTCTCGCCCACGATCGACACGCGCGGCCACAGCCAGGTCCGGCTGCGCTTCCGGCGCTGGCTCGGCACCGACCGCGCGCCCGGCGACCGGGCCTTCGTCGACGTGTTCGACGGCGCGTCGTACACCGAGATCTGGTCCAACCCGACCACTGGCGCGCTGCTCGACAACGCCTGGACCGTGGTGGACCTCGACGTGACGCCGTGGCTGAAGCAGAAGGCGGCGGCGCGCGTGCGGTTCTCCCAGTCCAGCAACGCCTCCGGAACCGCCTGCGGCTGGAACGTGGACGAGCTGGAAATCTACGAGCCGACGTCGTGCAGCGGCGGCGCGGTGGCGGTCCCGCCCGTTCCGGACGGGCGTTTCGCCCCCGGCACGCCGATGACCGCCGCGCGCGTGGACGCGGCACAGGTGCGCGTCCGGTGGGACGTGCAGCACTGCGCCTCGACCGCCTACAACCTGTTCTACGGCGACAGCGCCGGGCTGCCGGGCTACGCGTACGACGGCGCGCTCTGCGCCCTGCCGTCCGGCGGCGACGCGACGCTCGCGATCCCGCTACCGGCCCCGGGCCAGGCGACGTGGTGGGTCGTCGCGGGCGCGAGCGGCGCGACCGAGGGCACGCACGGCTACACCTCGGGCGGCGGCGTCCGCCCTGCCGGCGCGGCCGGCCTGTGCGGGATCTCCGCGCAATCGCTCGCAGCGGGCTGCCACTGACGACGGGGGGACAGGTCGAACGCCTGTCCCCTCGGTTATGCTCTCTTCATGCGCGTCCTGATCCTGCACACCGGCGGCACGATCGGCATGCGGCCGCGCGAACCGGACCACGCGCTGGCGCCCGACGAATTCGGCGCGACGGTGCTCGAGCACGTGCCGGAGCTGCGCGAGATCGCCGACATCGAGACGCGCCTTCTGTTCAACATCGATTCTTCGGACATCTGCCCCGTGCACTGGACGGCGCTCGCGCAGGGAATCGCCGGTGCGGTCGCGCAGTGCGACGGGATCGTCGTCACGCACGGCACGGACGCGATGGTCTACACGGCGTCCGCGCTGTCGTACCTGCTGCGCGACCTGCCGATCCCGGTGATCCTGACCGGCGCCCAACGCCCGCTCGCGGACCCGCGCTCGGACGGCCGGCGCAACCTCGTCGGGGCGGTCGACCTGGCGACACGCGCGATCCCGGAGGTCGGCATCTGCTTCGACGAGGTCCTGCTGCGCGGCAACCGCGCCACCAAGCGCAGCTCGTTCGCGTTCTCGGCGTACATCTCGCCGAACTTCCCCCCGCTCGCCGAGTTCGGCACCGAGGTGCGGATCGTCACGCCCCCGCTCCAGCCGTCCGGGCCCTTCCGCGTCGAGGGTGGATTCGACGAGCGGGTCGCGGCGGTGCGGCTCCTGCCGGGCCAGACCGCGGGGCCGCTGCGCTGCCTCGCCGAGTCGGGGATCGGCGCGGTGCTGGTCGAGGCGTTCGGCGTCGGCAACCTGCCGGTCGTGGACCGCTCGGTGACCGACGCGCTGCGCGCGCTGACCGACGCCGGGATCGTCGTGGCGATCGGCTCGCAGTCGCGGCACGGCTCGGTCGACTTGGAGCGCTACGCCGGCGGGCGCCTCGCGCGCGACATCGGCGCGGTCGGGATCGGCGACATGACGATCGAGGCCGCCGCCGTGAAGCTGATGTACCTTTTGGGCACTTACCGCGAGCCGGCGGAGGTGCGCGCGCGGCTGGGCTTGCCGATCGCCGGCGAGGTCAGTCCGCGGGCCTGATCCGCCGGCCGCCGAGCCGCTGCAGGTCGAGTTCCGCGAAGCGCGAGAGGATCCGGTCCACCTCGCGCCCGATCGGCGCCGTGTCCACGCCGTCCGCTTCCAGGCCGCGCAGGACCGAGGCCACCGCATCGTCGTAGCGGTTGCGGAAGCGGCCGTTGAGCTGCTTCCACGGCACCCCGGCGAGCAGGGACGCGACCCGCGGGTCGTAGTCGAGCAGGCCGCGGGCCATCAGCACGGCGAGGATCGGGTAGCCGGCGTAGCCGCGCCAGATCGAGGCGTTGTCGTTGGACCCGATCGCCCGGCCGTCCTCGGACCAGGTCACGCGGTAGGTCCTGTCGCGCGAGGACGAGAGGACCTCGGCGGTCCGCCCGTCCAGCAGCCGCACCCGACCGTCGGCCAGCGCGCCGAGCGCCTCGAACACCTTCGCCCGCGGCGGGACGTCCCACGCGCTCACAGGCCGAGCAGCCCTCGCGCGGCCGTCAGGAGCCGCTCTTGCGCGATTTCGTGCGGAAGGTAGCGCATCAAGAGCCCCATCCCGATCGACAGCGCCACCAGCACCGCACACGCGGCGAGCATCCGCCCGGACATGCCGGCCGCGCGCTCGTGGTCCAGCGCGGCGGCGCTCTTCTTGTGGCCGTAGCCGGCGTACAGCGCGAGGCCGGCGAACAGCCAGGTCAGGAGCCGCAGCCACGTGATGATCGGCAGGCTGATCATCAGGTACCCGCACAGGAGAACGCCCAGCGCCGGCAGCAGCGGGAACAGCGGCACCTTGAACGGGCGCTGCAGCTCGGGGCGCGTGTAGCGCAACGTGATCACGCCCGCGCAGACGATGACGAACGCCAAGAGCGTCCCGATCGAGCACAGCTCGGAGGAGACGTCGATCGGCGTCAGCGCCGCCGCGATGGCGACGATCGCGCCGATCAGGATCGTGGTGACGTACGGGGTGCGGAAGCGGCGGTGCACCGTGGCCAGCGCCGACGGCAGCAGCCCGTCGCGCGACATGGCGAAGATGATCCGCGGCTGGCCCATCAGCAGCACCAACAGGACGCTGGTGATCCCGGCGATCGCCCCGAGGCTGATCACGGCCGAGGCCCAGCGCATGTGCAGCGCGTTCAGCACCAGCGCGATCGGGTCGGCGACGCCCAGCTCGGTGTAGGGGACGATCCCGGTCATGATCGCGGCCACGGCCATGTACAGGACCGTGGCGACGATGAGCGAGCCCATGATCCCGATCGGCATGTCGCGCTGCGGGTTGATCGCCTCCTCCGCGGTCGTCGAGACCGCGTCGAAGCCGACGTAGGCCAGGAACACGATCGCCGCCGCGGTGGTCACCCCGGTGAACCCGAAGGGCATGAACGGCGTCCAGTTCGACGGATCGACGTGGCGGAAGGCGACGAGGATGAAAAACAGGATCACCGCCACCTTGACCATCACGATCACCAAGTTCACGCGCGAACTCTCGCGGATCCCGCGCACCAGGAGCATCGTGATCAGGAGCACGATGATCGCCGCCGGCAGGTTCAGCCGCCCGGGTTGCGCATCCCACGGCGAGGCGGCGATCGCCTGGGGGATCGCCAGGCCGAACTGCGCGCCGAACGTCTGGTTGAACAGGTTGACGAAGTACGCCGACCACCCGGTCGAGACCAAGATCGCGGCCAGCATGTACTCGAGGATCAGGTCCCAGCCGATGATCCAGGCGAAGATCTCGCCCAGGGTCGCGTACCCGTAGGTGTAGGCGCTGCCCGCCACCGGGATCATCGCCGCCAGTTCGGCGTAGCACAGCGCCGCGCAGGCGCACGCCGCGGCGGCGAGGGCGAAGGAGAGGATGATCCCGGGCCCGGCGTGGTTGGCGGCCTGCACGCCGGGCAGGACGAAGATCCCGACGCCGATGATGCAGCCGATCCCGATCGCGACAAGGTCGAACGGGCCGAGCGTCTTCTTCAGGCTGTGCCTCTGGTCCGTGGTCTCGGCGAGCAGGGCCGCCAGCGGCTTGGTCCTGAGCACACCCGTCGTCATGCAGGAGCCCTCCGGGGGACCCGGATCATAAGCGGAGGGAGGGCACCGTGTCCCCGCCCGGCGCGTCGCCACGGGCGGACCGCCCTGCGACCGGGCACCGTGGAAGACGTTTGGACGATCCGCATGCCTCGAACGACCGAGTGATCGTGACCCGGACGATCGTTCCGGCCGGGCCGCCTGCGGCCGCCCGCACAAAGACAGTTTCGTAGGAGCCGGCAGCCGGCCCGGCGTGACGGCGCCAAAACGCGCCGACCGCGACACGGCGTCGCGTCTCGGCGGCTCGCGGCGGCCCCTACGTGCCATTCAGTTGTCAAAGAGCACGACAACCAACAGCGTGTTCAGGTGAACAACGTCGGCTCGGGGTCGGGGATGCGCAGCTCGTTGCGGTACCACTGCTGCCATGCCCCGACCCCCAGCCGCCAGACCGTGTTCAGCGGCGCCTTGCC
>JAGOJY010000109.1 GCA_017994815.1 Acidobacteriota bacterium | reverse complement strand
GAACACGGTCGAGTTCAACGGACTGGCGCTCCTGTCCGGCACCGGCACCAGCATCGACGTGCAGGTCGGCACCGGCTCGACCACCGACGACCGGATCACGATCCAGACCAGCGCGATCAGCGCGAGCGGCCTGACGCTCGCCTCCGACACGCTGATGACGGCCTCGGACGCCCGGGCCGAGCTGGTTTCGATCCAGTCCGCGATCGACACCGTGTCGGCCGAGCGCGGTGACCTCGGCGCCTACTACAACCGCCTCGAGCACACGATCGCCGTGATCACCGTCCAGGCGGAAAACCTGAAGGCCGCCGAGGCGCAGATCCGCGACGCCAACATCGCCGAGGAGGTCGTGTCGCTGACGAAGTTCCAGGTCCTGAACCAGACGGGCCTGGCCTCGCTGGCGCAGGCCAACGCTTCGGCGCAGGCGGTGCTGTCTCTGCTCCGCTGATGCCCGGCCGGGGCGGGCCCCCGCGGCCCGCCCCCCCCGCTGACGCCGACGGAGGCTGAACGATGGCGACCGAACTCACAGCGGCGAGCGCGCCGGCCCAGACCGTGGCCGTGGCGGAGCCTCCCCAGGCCCCGCCCGAGCCGCGCCGCGCCGACGTCGCCCCGCGCAAGCAGGAGGCCCCCGCCCCCGGGCGGGACCGGCCACCCGAAGCGCCCACACCCGAGGACATCCAGGCCAAGTTGCGCCAGCAGTTCGAGCTGATGCAGAGCCAGGGCCTGATGCGCCAGGTCCGGATGGAGTACGTGGTCAGCAACCGCGGCCTGGAGATGGTCAAGGTGCGGGACGAAAAGACCGATAAGGTCATCAGGACGATCCCACAAGAGGAGCTTGTGGAGTTCGCCCGCAGGATGCAGGTGCTCCAGGGAGTGCTGTTCGACTCCGTGGCCTGATCGGTCGGCACAGGGACGGGCCGTAACCGAACGGGGAGCTCGAGGAGAGGACTGCATGGCGCTCGGGTCCATTACGTTCGGGCAGGGCCTCGTTTCCGGGCTGAACTTCCGCCAGATGGCCGACGCCATCATCCAGGCCCAGCGCGTCCCGATCGACACCCTCGAAACGCGGGTCGACCGCTTCGAGTCGATCAAGAAGCGCTTCTCGGAACTCTCGACGAAGCTGGGGACGTTCAACACGGCGCTCGAGGCGCTGCGGACCGAGAAGGTCGGCGGCAAGACGGTCTCGCTGCCCGAGGACGCGCCGCTGTCGGCGAGCGCGACGCACGAAGCCGACCTCGGGACGTACGAGATCAGTGTCACGGCGCTGGCCCAGGCGCACCGCGTGCGCTCCGACGGGTTCGCCGACCGCGACGACCCGCTGCTCACCGCCGGCACGATCTCGATCCAGTCCGGCGACAACGACGTGATCACGATCGACGTCAGCGCGGCGAACGGGAACAACTCGCTGCAGGCCGTCGCCGAATCGATCAACGCCGCGGACGCGGGCGTCTCGGCGTCGATCATCAACGACGGCACCCGCGACATCCTGGTCGTCCGGGCGAGCGAGACCGGCACCGACAACGCCCTGACCATCAGCGACACCACGAACCTCAACCTCGATGCCGGCGGCAACGTGCTGCAGGTGGCGCAAAACGCGGCGCTGACCGTGGACGGGGTCGCGATCAGCTCCCAGGACAACATCATCGGCAACGCGATCTCCGGCGTGACGCTGACGCTGACCGGCGAGACCACCGCACCGGTCCAGCTGACCGTCAGCGAAGACGTGGAGTCGACCAAGCAGGCGATCCGCGACTTCGTCACGGCCTACAACGAGGTCAACGACTTCATCTACAAGCAGTTCACCAACTCGGCCGACGCCCCGAGCACCGACCTGGCGACGAACAGCGCCCTGCGCAGCGTGCAGCGGCAGCTGCAGGACACCCTGACGAAAGAGGTGAACGTCCCGGAGGGGAACCTCGACAGCCTCGCCGTCCTGGGGATCGGCATCGCCGACCAGACCGGCCGTGTCGAGTTCGACGAGGCACGCTTCGACGATCTCGTCGAGGACGGTCGCTTCTCGGAAATCCGCCCCGTGCTGTTCTCCGAGGGCGACACGACCGATCCGATGGTCCTGCTCGTCGGCCAGACCGCGGCGACCGAGCCCGGCCGCTACGCCGTGCACATCACCCAGGCGGCCGAGGAGGCGGTCGTGCGCGGCTCGGCCGCGGTACGGCCGACCGGCATCACGCACAACGAAACCTTGACGATCACGTTCAACGGCGAAATCACGACCGCCAACGTGAGCGTGGGCGACGACATCGACGACATCGTGACGAAGATCAACGCGGCGCTGCTCGCCGCCGGATTCGACGCGACGGCGTCCTCCGACGCCGGCGTCCTCGTGATTTCGTCCGACAAGTACGGCAGCGACCAGTCGCTCACCGTCGTCAGCAGCCGCAACGACCCCGGCAACGGCACGACCACCGGCATCGGCCAGACGCCGCGCAGCGACACGGGCGTGGACGTGGCGGGGACGATCGGCGGCTACGCCGCGGTCGGTAAGGCCCAGGAGCTCACCGGCGCCGAGGGCACGCCGGTCGAGGGCTTGCACCTGAAGATCACCGCGACGCTGGCGCAGGTCGTGGCCAAGGGTGGCGACTTCGGCTACGTCGGCGTCAGCGAGGGCGTCATCGAGGCCTTCGAAGCCATGGTGGACTACGCCAACGATCCTTACGACGGGGTGATCCAGTCGATCCAGGAGAACTACGACAAGTCGATCCAGACGCTCCAGGACCGGATCGAGGCGATGGAAGAGCGGCTGACCCAACGCGAGGAGCTCCTGATCCGGCAGTTCAGCGCGGCGGAAGCGGCGATCGCGCAGCTGCAGGGGATGATGTCCGCGATCGGCGCGCAGACGAGCTGATCGGCCAAGGCGTAGGGCCGCCGCGGGCGGCCCGGCACGAACAGCGGGGTTTCGGACGGACGAGAACGGCGGGGAGACGTTGATGAGCGTCATGGTTGCGGATCACGCGCGGCGGGCGTACCAGACGAGCCAGGTCCAGGTCGAAGACGGGATCGGCCTCGTCGTGCAGCTCTACGACGGGATGATCGGCTTCCTCGGCCGCGGCGCCGAGCTGCTGCGCGCGCAGCGCCTGCCCGAGGCCGGCGCGCAGATCCGCCGCGCCACAGACATCATCGGCGAGCTGCAAGCCGTGCTCGACCTGGACCGGGGCGGCGAGATCGCCTTCAACCTCGACCGCATCTACGTCTACTGCCGGCGGCGCATCATGGAAGGCCACCTGCAAAACGACGCCGCGGCGCTGGACGAGGTCTCGCGCCTGCTCGCGCCGCTGCGCGACGCCTGGTCCGAGGCGCACGACAAGCAGGCCGAGCTCGCCGGGGCCGCCCGGTGAACGAACCGCCGCGCGATCCGCAGGAGATCGCGCGCGAGCTGCGCGAGCTGACGCTGCGCGAGCGGGAGCTGGTCTCCGCCGGGCGCCTGTTGGACCTCGACGACATCGCCCGCCGCCGCGCCGCGCTGTTCGAGGCGCTGAACGCCGTGCTCCCGCCGGGTCCCCTGGCGCCGAGCCCCCTGCGCGACCAGATCCTCGCCTTCGAGCACGAGGCGCGCGAGTCGCTGGTCCTGTTGACCGCGATCCGCGACGAGATCGCCCGCGAGCTGCAGCGCAACGCCTCCACGCGCCGCGCCGCCGGCACCTACGGCCAGTCCGAGGCGCTGTAGCCGCTCCGCTTCGTCACCCGGTCGCATTCGAACCACACCCACCGCGCCCCGGCATTGACCGGGGACCCGTGTCGCGTCGTCCCGCATGCACGCCGGACTCGTGTCGCGAGCGCGTCAGGGGCAGCCGGCGCCCGAGGCCCCGATCTCCGGGTCGCGCGGGCCCACGGCACCCTGGCCCAGCTCGTCGTAGCTGCCCGCGCCGAGGAAGTTGACCGCGCGGACGAGGTACCACGAGCCGCTGCCGGGCGCGGGCGTCGCCGGATCGCTGACGACGTCGCCGGTGACGTCGTTCGCGAGGCACAGCTCGGTCGCGGCCGCGAAGTCGCCCCCGGTCGCGAGGAGTTCCGGCAGGCGTCCGCGGACCACGTCGTAGCCCTCCGCCGTGGCGTTGGGGTTCCACGTCAGGTCGCTCTTCGATGTCGCCACGAACTCCAGCCCGCTGACCGGCGTGGGCGTGACCGCTCCCGGCGCGCGGAAATCCAGCTCGGCGCCGCCGCGCGCCGCGAGCGTGATCCATGCCGATCCCGGGAACCGCGGATCGTCGCTCACGAAGCGCGCCCGCCAGTGGAACAGGTGGTTCGGCAGGTCCATGTAGGATGCCCCGACGCTCTCCGACGTCCCGTAGGGGGGCGAGACCCAGGCGCTGAATCGCTGGTCGCTGCCGTCGAAGGGCTGGCCCAGCGGTTTCGTCTCGAGCAACAGCCGCACCTGTTGCCCGCGGCCGGCGACGCGGAACGCGTCGGCCAGCACGGCATGGTGTCCCGGCGTCGGTTCGCGGCCCTCGTCGGCGACCGGCCCGCCGAGCCGGTCCACCTGCCGGGCCCGGTGCGCCCGCGGCAGCGTGTCGCCGCTACCGCCGTGGTTGCCGAACGCGGTCCAGACGCGCCCGTCGTCGTCGGTGCTGTCGAGCAGGTCGGAGGAGAAGACGACGTCGGAGAAGCCGTCGCCGTTGCGGTCGGCGCCGGTCACCGCGCTGCCGAAGTTGGCGTTGGGGGACGACACGGTCAGGAAGCCGCTGCCGAGCCCGCTGCTCCCGCCGTAGTACACGCGGACCGCGCCCGCGAGCGACGCGGCGAGCCGGCTCGGGGCACCGGCGACGAGATCGCCGTAGCCATCGGCGTCGATGTCGCCGGCCGCCGCGACGGACCGCCCCAACTCCGACCCGTAGCCCAGGCCGACGGCCGTCCAGGAAGGCGCGGTGCCCGGTCCCGCGGGCCCGCCGTAGTACACGTACACCTTCCCGGCATCGGTCAGGAACAGGGCCGGGATGTCGTGCCCGAACGCGCCGATCACGATGTCGCTGTACCCGTCGCCGTTGAGGTCCCCCGCGCCGGCCAGCGCGGTCGCGAACTGCGCCGCGTCCTGCTCGCCGTTGAACGTCTGGGCCGGCGTCGCCGACGGGCTGTCCGGTCCGCCGAGGTAGAGCAGCGCCCGGCCGCGGGAGATCCCGCCGCCCGCCGCGTTCGGCTCGCCGACGAGGATGTCGCCGAACCCGTCGCGGTTCACGTCGCCGGCGTAGGCCACGGTGCGGCCGAACGAGAGGTCCGAACTCGATGCGCTCCATGCCGCGTCGGCGGCCAGCCCGACGGTGCCGCCGAGGAAGGCCTGCACCCGGCCGGAGGCGCCGACGATCAGGTCGGCGCGCCCGTCGCCGTTGACGTCGCCGCAGGCCAGCGCGCGGCCGAACGCCTCGTTCGCCGCGTTTCCCGCCTTGCGCCACGGTGCGGTCGCGCCATCGCCGAAGACTCCGGCTTCGCTCCCGTACCAGACCCAAACCGCCCCGCGATCGGCGAGCAGGAAGTCGTAGGACCAGCCGCCGACGGCCACGTCGTGGTAGCCGTCGCCGTTGAGGTCGCAGTTGCTGGCGAGCGCGGCGCCGAACTTCGACCCGGCATCGGAACTCTGCAACAGGCCGTAGCCCCCCTGGCCGTAGTAGACGCGCACCTCGCCCTCGCCGAACGCGTCGGGGGCGCCGATCACGACGTCGTCGAGGCCGTCCCCATCGAGGTTCCCGGCGGTGGCGAGCGCCTCGCCCGCGCGCGCGTCGCCGCTCGCGGCCCACAACCCCTGCGCGTGCAACCCGTCGGGCGAGCCGAGGAAGCTGAAGGCGCGCCCCTCGTCGGGGAACAACGTCCCCTCGGCGAGGTGGGCGCCCACGATGATGTCCGAGAAGCCGTCGCCGTCGACGTCGCCGCTCGTCGCGACGGCCACCCCGAAGCGGTCGCCGTCGTCCTCGCCGCTGACCGCACCGCAGGCGCGCAGCGCGACGTGCCTCACGCCGCCGGGGTCGATCGTCCCGGCGGTCCCGCAGTGCAGCGAAATCCGCCCGTTGCGGGTGCTCCCGGTCAGCCCGTCGGGCGCACCGGCGACGATGTCGGCGTAGCCGTCGGCGTCCACGTCTCCCGCGCAGGCGACGTGTCGGCCGAAGTGCTCGTCGTCGGCCGCGCCGAAGATCTCCTCGAACTCGTCTTCGTAACCGAGGACGAGGTTGCGGCCGAGGTACACCCGGATGCTGCCCGGGTTGGCCACGGGGAACTGGTCGCGGTACGGGACGCCGACCGCGACGTCGGCGTAGCCATCCGCCTCGACGTCGCCGACGCCGGCCACGCTGAAGCCGAAGTACAGGTTCGGGGCGGGCTCGATCGCGCCGTCGGCCGGCGAGAGGTAGTCGTAGTCCTCGCCGAACAAGCTGCCGCCGAAGTAGACGCGCGCCGCCCCCGCGTCCTGCACGAGTTCGAAGGGGCTGGTCGCGTAGTCCTCGTACGGGATCCCGATCGCCACGTCGTCGAAGCCGTCGTGGTTGACATCGCCCAGCATGGCCACGCTCAGGCCGAACCGCGCGTTCAAGGTGTTGAGCGCGGGGGAGCCGTCATCGGCGTACTCGAGGTCGAGCCCCGGTTCCAGCGATCCCGAGGACTTGCCGAAGTAGACGTTCGCCGAGCCGCCGTCGCCGCCGTACGGCTCGCCGACCACGATGTCGTCCAGGCCATCCCCGTTGATGTCGCCGCCGCCCGAGACCGCCGCGCCGAGCTGGGAGGGGTTGCGCGTGGAGTCGAGCACGTGCCACGGCCGGGTCGTGTTGAGCCCCGTCGCGGTTCCCTCGTAGACGTAGACGCGGCCCTGCCCGCCGCCCGAGGTCTGGGCCAGCGGCGCGCCGATCGCGACATCGAGGTTGCCGTCGCCGTTCATGTCGCCGGCGGTGGAGACCGCGGTGCCGAACCGCGAGCCGCCGGGTCCGTCGAGCGTGGCGAGCACCGCGCCGGTCAGCCCGCTGGCGCTGCCGCGGTAGATCCGGACCCGCCCCTGGTCGGTCCCGTTCGCCCCGTCGTACAGCGGCATGCCGATCGCCACGTCGGAGTAGCCGTCGTGGTCCAGGTCGCCGACGGTCGCCACGGCCAGCCCGAACGCGGCGGAAACCTGGCCGCCGCTGCCGCTCCACTCGGCCGGCGTCAGGAGCGGGTCGACGCGCACCGGGTACAGCGCGTCGCGATCGTCGATCTCGATCGCCAGCCCGGCTTCGTGCGGCGCGAAACGCGCAGACAGGACGCGCTCCCGCGCATCGAGGACCTGCAGCTTGGTGTAGTGCAGGCTCCCGAGCGGTCCGGGCCGACCCTGCAGGACCACCTCGGTCGGATCGACGATGCGGATCCGCTGCACACCCTCGACCTCCAGCTCGATCCGCAGCGGCCCCGGGCCCTCGATCCGCTGGTCGAGGTCGAATCCGTGCTCGAGGCCGTCGGCCCCGAGTTCGAGCCACTCCACGATCGCTCCCCGATCGAGAACGACCCTGTTTTCCCCGGCGTCGGTCCGTGCCGCCGGGAGCGCGAGACGGGTGTCACCGCGCCGGACCGCGTGCAACCGGAACGAGAGCGCGTAGCCATCGGGCTGGTCCTCGCGCACCGCGACCCGGAATTGGCCCGCGGCGACCTGCGTCCGCATGCTGGCCCCGAGGTGGTCCGCGACCCAGCCGTCGTCCTGCAGCCGGAACGCGGTCATTGGCAGGGGCTCGGATGCCAGCGGGGCCACCGCGGACAACGCGAGCAGACACAGGGCGAGCGCGGGCCGGGGGTTCATCGGGTCCTCCTCGAGACCGCCCGCTGTCGCGGACCGTCTCTGCCCCCTACTCGACAAATCGTCGCCCGCGGGGCCAGAGACTGCGCCGGGCTGAGGTGCGCACGAATTGGCGCGCGGGCGTTCGTTCCCGCGCCTGACGACGCGGTGGGAAGCCCTTTTCCCGGCAACGGGACACCCGTGCGCGCGCCGGCGCCCCGCGCGGGTCGCGCCGCGCGATG
>JAGOJY010000108.1 GCA_017994815.1 Acidobacteriota bacterium | reverse complement strand
ATCGCGAGACAGCAGCACTACCAGGCCCAGACCTTGGCCAAGGAGGGTCGCCTCCTCGGCCGCGGTGAGGGCAAGGAGCTGCTCGCGGTCTTCACCAACGAACATATCGTGCACGTCGCGATATGTGGCTGGCAGGACCTCGTCTGGGAGGTCTACAAATGGGGGCTGAAACGAGAGCCCCTCCCGGAACGGCCGTCGTTCGACCTGGTGGTGCGATTCACGCGGCAGGGTGCGGCGGAGGGACTGGCAGACATCCTCGCCGCGATACCGCCCATCGTCTACCTTTACCCTACCGAGCTGATCGGAGTGTACACGCCACAGTCGGGGCAAAAAGCGGAACTGATTCGCTCGCCGGCCCGCCCTCCGTCCCGCAAGCAGCTGGAAGACCAAAAGGAACTGGCTGGGGAGCTGAAAGACATCGGGGTGTTCAACACCAGGCCCTCCGAAGACGACCTCTTCTTCGCATTCCTTGCGAAAGCCAGAAAGCACTGGTACCTCGATACGATCAATCACCACCTGTCGAAGGCGGGCTACGAGAAGATACCTCGGTTCATTTGCTCCCACTTCGTGAACGCCGTCCTGCACTACCAGTTCTTTCCGTCGCTCGGCTTCGTCGAAACCCTGAGAAACCAGCGCAAGTACGCAGTCGGGCCGGCGCAGATGGCGCGGCAATGCCTGTACGAGCATGGAGTGTGGAAAGCCTGTTCCTATGACGTGCTGGGTATTCAGCACAAGGGCAGGTTCGACGAGCAGGTGACCAGAGACGTCGCCGCGAGCTTCCAGGCCGCCTTCGGGTGACGCACCCGATCGGGCGCGTGCGAGCACGACTGGGGCCGCGCGACGTGGTGGCTGGGCATGGCTGCCGGCGCGGTGCACGCCCAGTTCGTCCTGGTCGCCGGCGTTCCGGCGCTGCCGGGGATCCATCCGCGGATTGCGGGCGAGGACTCCGGACCGGACCCCACGCCGCAGCTCGAGCCGCCGGGCTTCCTGGCCCTGCACCACGGCCGCGGCACTCCGCTGGTGACGTTCGTCGCGCACCTGGCGTACGGCGCGATCCTCGGCGCGTTCTACCGGCTGTCCTCGTCGCCCTGACGATGGGCAGGAGCGCGATCCTGACGCCCCAGGCCACGGCCGCGTCGCCGTGCAACCGGTGTGTCAACGTCAACTCCCCGGTCTTCGCCGCCATTCTAGCGAGGCCGGCGACAGCCTCGTGCCCTGTTCCGTGTCCCGGCCTCAGCTCGCGGGCTCGACGTGGATCACGACCCGGCCCAGCCTCGGCACGCGCTCGCGCAGGTGCCGCTCGAGAGCCTCGGTGCGGTCGTGCGCTTCGCCGAGGTTGCCGGCTCGTTCGACCGTGCAGCGGATCGAGAGCGCGATGCCGCCGCCGGACTCGTACAGCTGGACGTCCTCGGCGCGCACTGCGAGCCCGGCCTCGTCGGCCAGACGCTCGATGAGCGGCAGCAGCGCCGCGGAAGGTGTGGGGGCGGCGCTGACCAGCGCCGAGGCATCGCCCACCGGCTCGAGGTGCGTATGGATCGCGTCGATGTCCGGCAGGGCTTCGCGCAGCGCCGTCTCGAACGCCTCGGAACGCTCGTGAGCCTCGCCCACGCTCAGCGTCTCGGGCACCTCGAGGTGCAGCTCCAGGATGCGATCCGCGCCCGCGTGCCGGAGCTGCACGCCGTGGACCCAGAGGCCCATGCGGCCGGCGACGCGGCGCGCGGTGCCGACGACCCCTTCGTCGGTCGAGCCGGGATCGACGTGCACGAGCACGTCGGCGTGCGGCACCAGCCGCCGGACCTGCTCTTCGGCGGCGCTGGCGATGCCGTGCGCGTTCTCGGTGCTGGTGGCCCCGGGCACCGAGAGGATCACGTCCACGAACGCGCGCGGCCCGGCGTGCCGCACCCGCACCTGCTCGACGCCGAGCACGCCCGGCACGTGCACGGCCGCAAAGAGCTCCTCGTGCAGACCCGGCGGCACGGCGTCGATGAGGTCGTCGATCGCCCGGCGCGCGAGCCGGACCCCGACCACGATGACGATCATCGCCACGCCCAGCGCCGCCACGGCATCCGCGTGGCGCAGCCAGGGCCAGCCGATCCGTGGCGCGACGGCGACGGCGGCCAGGCCGACGAGAACGACCAGCGAGGACCACACGTCCGTGGAGAAGTGCAGTGCGTCGGCCTCCAGCGCCTGGCTGCGGTACTTTCGCGCTACCCGTCGCAGCGCGCGCGAGCGCCAGACGTCGATCGCGATCGAACCGACCACAACGGCGAACGCGTACCACGCCGCGTCAACCTCGACATCCTTGACGGTCAGCCGCGACAAAGCCTCGTACATGATCCAGGCGCAGGTCAGGATCAGCAGCAACACCTCGAAAAGCGCGGAGAGGTTCTCGATCTTGCCGTGGCCGTAGGTGTGCTTCTGGTCGGCCGGGCGGTCCGAGACCCGCACGGCGAGCCACGTCACGAGGGCGGCGGCGAGATCGAGCCCGGAGTGCAGCGCCTCGGACAGGACGCCGAGGCTTCCCGTGGCCAGACCCACGACCAGCTTTCCGCCGGTGAGAAGGATCGCCGCGCCGACCGAGACGGCGGCCACGCGTGTCTTGTCGCGCTCGGCCTTCCGGTCCGCGGGTCGCGCCAAGGTGTTCATGCGTCGCCGATTCTAGCGGCAAGGGGGGCGCGCGGAGCAGGCCGGCGCGATCGGTATCCCGCCCGCGCACGACCGGTGGCGGGATTGCAGCTAAACGGGTGCGCGCCGTCCATAAGCGAACGCCGCGCCCGAACGGCCGCGCCGCGAACGTCGCCGCGGCGGCCGGGTGGGGCGCGGCGGGCGCGGGTAGGCCCTGACAGAAGTGGCCTTCATGTGCCTGGAGACGGTGGCCGGCGAGAGGCTGAGAACCTCGACGATCTGGCACAGGCCGAGCTCCTCGACGTTGACCGCTGCCAGCGCGCGGGCGGCGGTCGCGGGCCGGATCCCCACCGTGGCCGAAATCCAGAGCCTGCTGACCTGAGAGGACGATGACATGCGCGCCCGATTCTGCCGGGAATCGCCGTATGTTACTGTCGAAGCGGAGCATACACCGATGACACGGATGCATCGTGTGGTCGCGCGGCTCGCACTCCTGCTGTTTGTCGCCGGTTTCGGGTCGTCCGCGCAGCAGCCGGAGCCTTGCTTGGCGCCGAACACCCTCCTCGAGCCTTGGTACAGCGCGAATGACGTGCTCACGTCGATGACGGTGTCGCGGACCGGCACCGACCACGTGACGCTGGCGCTGCGCTACGCTCAGCTTCTGGCGCAGTACAACCTGACGCACGACACGACGTTCTGGGGGCTAGAGTTCGACCCGGCCAACGTGCCTTGCGGGGGCCTGGCCTCCCAAGCCGTTCCGGGCCAGTTCGATCTCGCCTCGGACCTGGACCTCGTGCTGGGCACCAGCGTGTCCGAGCGCTACGCGATGTATGTCGCATTGCCGGCGTCGGTCATCGCACAGTGGATCTCCGACCACTGCGGACTGGACGAGTGGCGGAACCAGGTGCTGTACTTCGTCTTTGTCGATCGCTGGAACAACGGAACGACATCGAATGACGGTGACGCGGTACCGGGAGTGCAGGCTCCCGCCAACTACCAGGGCGGCGATTGGGCCGGCGTGACCGCCAAGATCCAGGACGGCTACTTCAACGACCTCGGCGTGACGGCATTATGGCTCACGGTCCCGATGGACAACCCGGATGTGTCCGGCGCTGGCAGCGACGGCTACATGTACAGCGCCTACCACGGCTACTGGCCGCAGAACCTGTCGCAGGCCGAGCAACGCTTCGGGACGCTGGCGGAGTTGCAGGAGCTGGTGGCCGCGGCGCACGCAAGGCACCTGCGGGTCGTCCTCGATTACGTGATGAACGACGTGCACATCTCCTCGCCGGTCTACGTGCAGCACCCGGAGTGGTTCTGGCCCTCGACGCTCGACGGCCAGAGCTGCATCTGCGGATCCAGTGCCTGCGGGTGGGACTCACCGCACCTCACTCGCTGCTGGTTGACCCCTTACCTGGCCGACTTCAATTTCACCAACCCGCAGGCCCGCGCGTTTTCGGTGAGCAACGCGATCTGGTGGATGCAGCAGACCGGGGCGGATGGACTGCGGCTCGATTCGCCGAGGCTCGTCGAAACGTCTTGGATCAGCGACCTGCGTTCGCGCGTGAAGACGCAAATCGAACCGCTGAGGGCCCGTCATGTCTTCGTCGTGGGAGACACCTTCACCGGCGACCCCGCGGTCATGAACTCGCTCGTGAACCCGGACACGCTGCTCGACGGGCAGTTCGAGTATCCGCTGCGCGCGCAACTCGTCACCAACGTGCTGCTGCGCCAGGGTTCGATGTCCGACCTGGAAGCCCGGATGACGGCGGACGAGAGCACATTCTCGGGCGGACTGATGAGCACGTTCGTCGGCAACCACGTCGTGCCGCGTTCCATCCACTTCGCCGAGGACGTGCCGCTCTGGACCAGTGCCTGGGCCGACGGCAAGGACCGCAGTTGGACGGACCAGCCCGCCGCACCCGACACGACCAGCGCGTACGAACGGCTCGCGGTCGCCTTCGCGGTGGTCATGACCAACCGGGGCATTCCCCTGATCTACTACGGCGACGAGGTGGGCATGCCTGGCGCCGGCGATCCGGACAACCGGCGCTTCATGCAGTGGTCGGGCTACTCGGCGGCTCAGTCGCTGCTCCTGACGCGCGTGAAGAAGCTCACCGCCGCGCGGGCCGCCCACGAGGCACTTTGGAAGGGCGCGCGAACGACGCTCTCGATCACCACCGATACGTGGGGCTACCGGATGACCTCCGGCGCCGACACGGTTTACGTCGCCGTCAACCGCGGCGACGCGACGCAGAACGTGAGCGGATTTCCCAGCGCTTCGCTGACGGATTTCGTATCGGGCAGCACCGTTTCGGGCCCGACGATCTCCGTCGCGCCGCGCACGGCGATGGTGCTCGTTCCCTGACGATCGAGCGCGACGGACTGCGGAGCTCGCTGCCCCCGTTCGTTCCCGCGGTCCTGGCCGCGAAGCGCTCGCTGTTCCTGTTCGAGGTGCTGCGTACCGGCGCGGTCGAGGGTCGGCCAGACGCGTGCTGCTGCCATGACGGCGCGCCACGGGTCCTGCGCAGGCGCATGTTCTCGTCGTCGGGGCTGGGCGCCGATGCGATGGACGGTCAGGATCGTCACTCTGATCGCGATGCTGCCGGGGGGCTTCGCCGCGTCCTGGCCGGCTGACGCGTCGGCGTCACGTTTCGATCACGACTTCGCGCGAGAACGAACTCGTCGTCGGCGCCGTGCTCGGTGTCGTGGGTGAGGTGGCAGGTCACGTGCCGGATGAGATCGCCGGCCCATCCCCAACTTCGGGATAGGAAGACGGCGAGCGACGATCTCCCGGCGCTGGTCGGGCACCTTCGGAGGCTGCTCGCGACTCGCGAGAAGCGGACGGGACCGCGTGTGAAAGGTCCGTTGATCCGGAGCGCGACGCCGCGTGGTGCACCGAAAGCGAAACGACATCGCAAGGGTGGCCGGGACCAACGACTGGCTGGCGCGCCCGGAGGGATTTGAACCCCCGACCGCCGGATCCGAAGTCCGATGCTCTATCCGCTGAGCTACGGGCGCCCCGTGGCCGCAGAGTCTAGCCCACCGGGGCCCGCCCGCGAACGGAGCGGCTGGTGTCTCGCCCGCAAGCCGCGAATAACGAAACGCAACTTGATTTATGAGTCGCAGCACCGTATCAGTTACGCGCTTAGTTTTTTCAGGTGGGGAGCACCGCGCAACGCACGTACGGAACGGTGGAGAGAATCGGTGCGCGAACTGACGCGTATGTTCGTCAGGCTGTGTGTCCGCGTCCTGTTTGGCTGACGCCGACCCCCTGTCGTAGCCGCTGAGCGGGACTCGATCCCACTTGCGGAGGGCGTGAGCACGCTCACGCCCTCCTCGTTTCCTTCCCCCCTGACCGTGTCGCCGGCCCGGACCTCGCGGCCGGTGACATCCGCGCAGCCCGGGACGATAGTGGTCCGCGCGGCGGGTCCCCGGACGGGGAACCGGGAGGCCCGCCGAGCGTTGAAGATGTGATCGGTCCCCCGGAGGCGGCGGAAATGGTCCAGCGTTGGCTCGGCGCGTTCGTGCTCGTCCTCAGCGTCGCTACAGGTTCCCAGGCAGCGATCCAGGTCGCGGGCCGTGTCGTCGGCCCGGGCGGGGCGCCCGTTCCCGAGGCCAGGGTCGAGCTGCTGGCCCGCGGCGGGAACGTGCCGGGCGCGGCGATGGTCCTGGACGGACGCGACCGGCCGGAGCCCGCCGCCACCACGCGCACGCAGGCCGACGGCACCTACCGCCTCGAAGCGCCGGCCCCCGGCATGTGGCGGGTGCGGGTGGAGGCGCCGGGATTCGCGCCGCTGCAGGCCGACCTCGTCCCGCTGCTGGAGCCGGCGGATCTTCCGGATGCGGCGCTGGTCGCCGACGCCGGGCTGACCGTGCGCGTGGCGGGACCGGGTGGCGCACCCGCCGCGGGGGCACTGGTCGTCGTGCGGCCC
This sequence comes from Acidobacteriota bacterium, assembly GCA_017994815.1. Classification (GTDB taxonomy): domain Bacteria; phylum Acidobacteriota; class Polarisedimenticolia; order J045; family J045; genus JAGOJY01. The sequence goes on along the minus strand of JAGOJY010000108.1, from coordinate 1,426 downwards.
GACGAGGGGCGCCCGCGGCCGCGTGCCGCCGGGTTCTGGACCGGCGCCCTGCGCGTCGGGCGCACCGGCCCCGAGGGCACGGTCAAGTTCGCGCGCGGCGGGAACGAGCGCCTCGTCGTCAGCGCCACGGCCCCCGGTCTGCCGCTCGCGGCGCGCAAGGGTGCGCGCGGCCAGTCCGTGGCGCTGTCCCTACCGAAGGGGCGCGTCGTCGTGATCGAAGTGCGCGACGCGGCGGGGCAGCCGGTGCCCGGCGCGGCGCTCGCCGACCCGGACGACCGGCATCCGCTCGCGCTCAGTGGCGACGACGGCCGGTGCACGCTGGCGGTCGCCGGCAACAGCATCGGCGTGTGGGCCGGCAGCCCGGAGGGCGCGTCGACGAAGGCCGAACTCGCGCTGCCGCAGGAGACCAAGGATCGGCCGGTCGTGATCACGCTGCCGGCCGTGCGCGAAGTCTCCGGCCGCGTGATCGATGTCACTACACGCCGCCCGATCGCGGGCGCGATCATCTGGACGCCGCGTGCCGGGATCGACTTCGTCGTGAGCGGCGAGTCGGGCGCGTACTCGCTGGTCGTCCCCGCGCGGCGCGAGGTCGAACTCGCCGCGGCGGCCGCCGGGTACCTCGAGTCCGATTTCCGCGACGCGGCCGTCTCCCCGCTGGCCGCCGACGCGCCGACGATCGCGCTGCAACCCGCGGCCGAGGTCCGCGGCGTCGTGGTGGACGCCGACGGCAACGCGGTCGCCGGCGCGGAGGTGCTCGCGACGACGGCACCGCGCGGCCCGCGCGACCGGATCATCGTGCGGATCGGTGACGAGCGCAGCGGCCCGCGCGCCTTGACCGGCGCGCGCGGCGAGTTCCGCGTCGGCCAGCTCGATCCCGCGGAGGGCTGGGTGCTGACCGCGCGCGCCGCCGGGCGCGCGCCGGGGCGGGCCGAGGTCAGCGGCCTCGTTCCGCACGAAATCCGCGAGGGGCTGCGCATCGAGCTGCAGCCGGGCGCGACGCTGACCGGCCGCGTGGTCGATGCCGCCGGGAAGCCGGTGCGCGGCGCGACGGCGTCGCTGAAGGCGGCCCCGCCTGAGGCCCGCGGCATGCGGATGTTCGGCCCGGCGCCCGGCGACGCGGCGCTGCCGGAGCAGCGCGCCGACAGCGACGCCGAGGGGCACTTCGCGATCGCGGACCTGCCCGCGGGACGCTTCGACCTCACGGTGCGCCGCGCGGGTTTCGCCACGCGCACGCTGCCGGCGATCGACATCGCGGCGGACGGGCAGCCGCGCGATGTCGGCGCGATCACGCTCGAGCCCGGCGCGCGCGTCGAGGGGCGCGTCACCGATCCCGCGGGCGCGCCGATCGACGACGTCACGGTCATGCTGATCGGCGGGGACGCGATGGCGGCCGCGGTGGCGATGATGACGGGCGGCGAGGGGCAGG
>JAGOJY010000040.1 GCA_017994815.1 Acidobacteriota bacterium | reverse complement strand
CGCAGGCGCCGACCCCGCAGTTGGTCTGGGTGGCCGCGTAGTCCTCGTCCGCCGCGCCGCTGCAGTCGTCGTCCACCCCGTCGCAGGTCGCGTCGGACCCGGCCGGCGCGCCCGGCGTGCAGCTGTCCACGACCTGTCCCGCCGCGCAGGACGTCGTCCCCGTCGCGGCGCAGGCGCCGACCCCGCAGCTCGTCGGCGTCGTCACGTAGTCCTCGTCCGCCGCGCCGCTGCAGTCGTCGTCCACCCCGTCGCACGTCGTGTCGGACGGCGCCGGGGCCCCTGGCGTGCAGCTGTCCACCTCGTGTCCCGCCGCGCAGGACGTCATCCCCGTCGCGGCGCAGGCGCCGACCCCGCAGCTCGTCGGCGTCGTCACGTAGTCCTCGTCCGCCTCGCCGCTGCAGTCGTCGTCCACCCCGTCGCAGGTCGCGTCGGACGCCGCCGGGGCGCCCGGCGTGCAGCTGTCCACGACCTGTCCCGCCGCGCAGGACGTCGTCCCCGTCGCGGCGCAGGCGCCGACCCCGCAGCTCGTCGGCGTCGTCACGTAGTCCTCGTCCGCCGCGCCGCTGCAGTCGTCGTCCACCCCGTCGCACGTCGTGTCCGACGGCGCCGGAGCCCCCGGCGTGCAGCTGTCCACGACCTGTCCCGCCGCGCAGGACGTCATCCCCGTCGCGGCGCAGGCCCCGACCCCGCAGCTCGTCGGCGTCGTCACGTAGTCCTCGTCCGCCGCGCCGCTGCAATCGTCGTCCACCCCGTCGCACGTCGCGTCGGACCCGGCCGGCGCGTCCGGGGTGCAGCTGTCCACCTCGTGTCCCGCCGCGCAGGACGTCATTCCCGTCGCGGCGCAGGCGCCGACCCCGCAGCTCGTCGGCGTCGTCACGTAGTCCTCGTCCGCCGCGCCGCTGCAGTCGTCGTCCACCCCGTCGCAGGTCGCGTCGGACGCCGCCGCGGCGCCCGGCGTGCAGGCCTGCGCGATGCCGCCCACGCAGTTGGCCACGGTCACCTGGCACGCGCCGGTCCCGCAGGTCGTGCTCCCGAGGTCCTCGTCCACGAGCTCGTCGCAATCGTCGTCGACGGCGTTGCAGATCTCCTCCGCCGCCTCTTGCGGCACGCAATCCTGCGGCGCCCCACCCACGCAGTTGGCACCGTCACCTGGCACGCGCCGGTCCCGCAGGTCGTGCTCCCGAGGTCCTCGTCCACGAACTCGTCGCAATCGTCGTCGACGGCGTTGCAGATCTCCTCCGCCGCCTCTTGCGGCACGCAGTCCTGCGGCACCCCGCCCACGCAGTTGGCCACCGTCACCTGGCACGCGCCGGTCCCGCAGGTCGTGCTCCCGAGGTCCTCGTCGATGGCTTCGTCGCAGTCGTCGTCCACGCCGTTGCAGGTCTCCGCGATCGGCGTGCAGACGGCGTAGCAGGCGCTGACCTCCTGCAGTTCCGGGCTCGCCGTGTCGTCATCCGTCGCGAGCGTGGCCCGGTACTGCAGGTACCGGCCGGACGGGCTGAGGATCTCGGAGCCGGACGTCTCGGCGAACACGGACCACGATTCGTCGGGCTCCGGGGTGGGACCGCTGCGGGTCTCGAAGGAGATCCCGGTTCCCACCGGCAGGCTGGCGCTGGAAACCAGGTCGATCCAGGGCGCCGCATCCATGTCGGCCGCGAAGACGCGCGACACGAACGTCCCCGATGCCCCGTAGGGCGAGAGACGGACCCAGTCCAGCGCGATCGGGATGCCGTCGAGCAGGCGGTCGCTGGCAACCGGGCGCATGTCCTGCGAAACGGACATCGGTTCGGTGTGGAGCGGGACGCCGTCGACGAGGTAGCGCACCTGCGCGGCGTCCCAGTCGATGCGGTACCGGTGCGGGGAGCCGCACCAGCTCTCACCAAGGAAAACGGTGGTGGAAGTGCTGCCGTTGTTCGTGCGCGCGTACAATCCGCCGCCGTTCTCGGTCGTGCTGAACACGGCCCACGGCGCGGTCAACAGGTCCGCCGCCAGCCCCGCATCCTGCTGCGGCGCGGTCGCGAACGTCGCGACGAACTCGAGGCTGCGCCCCGGCCCGTAGGCGCAGTCGGTCGCCAGCCGCGCACCCTCGACACTCGCGTACCCCCCGGCGATGCCCGCGCTGCCTCCCGCGGCCCAGGCCATGCTGTTCCAGCCCTCCGGGGCCGTGTCGCTGTTCGTGCCGGTCTGGAGGTCCTGGTTGCTGTCGATCATCGAACCCGGGATGGCCGACAAGCCCAGCAGGTCGAGGGCGAGATTCGCGGCGTCGCCATTCCGCACGGGCTGCGACCCCGCGTACGCGGGGTTCTCCGCCGCGCCGGGCGCGGTCCGGGTCTGCGGGTTGAGGTCGTAGAGGTCGCCCTGCGCCGCGACCCCCGGGCCCCAGGCCAGGAACGGGATCGTGAAGTCGGCCGGATTGCCGATGTCGCCGTGGCTCGTGCCGTGACCGCCGTGGTCGGCGGTGACGATCAGGCTCGTGTTTCCGGCCAGCTCCGGGCGGCATTCCACGAACTCCAGGATCCGGCCGATTTGGGTGTCGAGTGCCTTGAGCTTGGCGGCGAACGCGCTGTCAGGGTCGGTGGACCATCCGGACGAGTGCCCGGTCGCGTCGAGGTCCGGGAAGTGCACGAACGCGAAGTGGAACGGCGCCGCAGCCATCTGCGCGAGGAAATCGTCCGTCAGCGTGGTCGCGGTCGCGCCGTCCTGCACGCGGTCGTAGTCGATCTTGTCCTTCCCGTTGTCCTCGCCGACCAGATCGTCGGCGCCCGCCGTCGCGCCGTACGAGGACTGGAACAGGCCGAACTTGCCCTTGGCGGCCCAGATCCCGGTGCGCAACCCGTGGTCGTGGGCCACGTCGAACGCGCTCGCGACGTAAGCGCCCTTCTTTTGCGCAAGTGTGGTGAACGAGCCGTCCGGCCAGCCGTTGGTGCTCCAGCCGTGCCCGCTACTGCCGCTCACCCCGCGCCCGGTCAGCATGTCGATGTGGTTCGGCAGCGTGACGGCGTACTCCGGATCGGTCCGCGCGTTCAGGGTCCCCGAACCCTGTGCCAGGATCCGCTTGATGGTGGTCAGCTCGTTGGTCAACCCGGGAGCGAGGAGCGGTTCGACGTACTGCGCGCCCATGCCGTCGACGCTGACCACGATGGCGTGATCCGAGATCTGGCTGGCCGCTCCCGGGGCCGTGAACTCCTCGACCAGCATCGGCGCGATGAGGACCTCGCCATCCTCGACCAGGCCCACGTGCAACCCCGAGGTCGTGTCGCCGGCCGAGAAGTCGGCGGCGGTCGTGTCGGTACGGCAGACGCTCGCCCCGGCGGTAGCGAACGTCCAGCTGTCGTCCGCACCCAAGGCGTTGCCGGCCAGGTCCGCCGCTTCGGCGGCGACGGTGACGGTGTACGTCGTCGACGGCGCGAGCGGCGCCTGGGGCGTGAGCACCGCCGTGGACCCCGCCGTGTTGACCGTGGCCGGCACGTCGGTCGGCGCGCCCGCGGCGCGCAGGCGGAACGACGTGGGGGTGAGGGTTGCCGGGTCCATCGGCTCGCTGAAAACGACCACCACGGTCGTGTCCGGGTCGGTGCGCCTCGCCCCCGGTGCCGGCGCCCGGGAGAGGATCTCCGGAACATCGTCGCGGGTCGTGAAGCGCCAGCGCTCGCCCGTGGACGAGGATGTCCCGTCCGAGACCACCGCGTACCACTCGTACGCGGTGGTCTGCGCCCGCCCGGGCCAGGGCACGCATACCCGGGCGCCGGATCCGGGGCTCGTTCCGGCGAGCCCGAAAGCCGGGGCCCCGTCCATGTCGTACGGCACGGTGAACCGGTTCGCGTCCACGCCCGCGGTGTTGTCGGCATGTCCGTCGATGTACACGCCGAGGGTCGGCGAGTACGTTTCGACGTCGATCGTGTCCTCGTCCGGCTCGAAGGTCAGGATCCTGAGCCAACCGTTACCGCCGTTCGGGCGCGTCTGGTAGTCGCTCACCATCGCGTTGACGCGCGTGGTGCCGCCGGCATCGGCGTGCTCCGCCGACAGCCGGTAGGCCTGGTCCTCGTGCCCCGACAGCATCAGGAACAGGTTGTGGTTGTCCTTCAGCGCGTCCCAGGTCGCCCGCCCCTGGTCGCTCCAGGCCGAGGTGAGCGGGTCGAGGAAGAAGTGCGAGGTGAGCAGGACGCGGCGTTCGGGGTGGGCCTTGAGCACGCCGTCGGCCCAGGCCAGGACGTCCTGCCGGAGCGGGCTGTCGGTCGGCATGTACTCGAAGTGCAGGGCGAGGAACGCCATGCCGCTCGCATCGAACAGCTCGTAGTGATTGTCGAATTCGTTGCCGTAGTGCCCGCCGTGGTACGACCGCCCTTCGAAGCGGGAGAGCCCGAAGTAGCGGTTGTACAGGGTCGTGGTTGCACCCGGTTTCGCCAGCGTGCCGGGATCCCCGTTCGGGGACTGGTCGTGGTTTCCCACGGCCAGGCCGTACGGGATGCCGTCGGCGAGCCCCGTGGTGGCCGGGTCCTCGAGCAGGTCCCAGGCCGCGTCGGCGTTGGCCCACTGCGCGTCGGTGCACGTGTTCACGCTGTCGCCCACGCTCGTGACGAAGACGATGTTGCGCAACGCGCGGTTCTCGACGATCCAGCGCGTCTGGGCGATGAAGGTCGCCGGGTACGACTGGGAATAGAACTGCGCGTCGGGCAGGGTGATGACCGTGAACGCGGGGGACGATCCGGCCAAGTCGCGACCGTAGAACGACACCACGAGCGCCGGGTCCCCGGGATCGCTCACCGTGACGCACAGCTCGGGGTCGGTGGAGACGCCGGTCGCACCGGCGGCGGGCGCCGGGTCGGACGGTGCCGCGGGCGGCACCTGCGCGCGAAGCTCGACGATCAGCGAGAAATCGGTGCTGTTGAGCGACACATTGTGGCCTTGCACGGCGATGACGTTCGCGCCGGCCACGAGCAGCGTCGGCGAGAGGGCGATCGTCTCCGGCGTGCCGGCCTCGTGGTTGGACGCGACCGCGCCGTGGGGCACCGGCGTCCCGCTGGCGCCCGCGAGGTTGCGCCGTGCGACTTCCTGGCCGTTGAGGAACGCGACGAAACCGTCGTCCCAGTCGACCTCGAGCCCGAGCGACGTGACGCGCGACGGGTCGGGAACCGTGAACACCTTGCGCGTGTAGACCGAGACGTACCCGTTGCGCATGTCCCCGAGCTCGGTGGCGTCGTCCCCGTCGCCATAGCCGAAGCCGCTGGGCCCCGAGGCCCACGAGGAGTCGTCGAAACCGGGCAAGTTCCAGCCCGCGACCGGCTCGACGCTGCCCGGCGCGTAGGCCCACGCGTCACCCGCGACGATCGGCAGCGGTGCCGGATCCGGACCGCGCGCCTGCGCGACCGCGGCTCCGTCCGACGCCACGGAGACGCACAGCGCCACCGCGAGCAGGAGCACGGTGCTTCGCGTGGCCGCACGCAGGATCGCCGGCCGTGATCCCGCACGCTGCCGCTCGTGGACGACGTTGCGAGACGGCATTCTTCCCCACCCCACCCGAAAGCGAGAGACAGTCGAAATACTATGCGAATGCAGGCCGCAAGTTGTGTCGCGAACTCTCCGTGTTGAATTTAAGTGGACGAAGCGACCGGGTAAGCGCGGCGCTGGCTCCCGCGTTCGTTCGCTCTCCGCCGACCTCGTCGCGAACCCGACGCGGACGAACTTGCTTCAGCCACCCGCGATCTCGACGTGGGGCGGTCCCTCGACGAACTCGATGCTCGAAGTCGCGGGCAGGCGCGAAACCTCGCCCCAGCGCTCGGCGATCTCACGCGCATCGTCCAGCGCCGCGGCGGGGGCGCTCAACCGGCAGCGCGGCGCGGGGTACGGCCGCGCGGCGCGCCGCAGCTCGCGCAGCAGCGAACGCGCGAGCGCGTCCGCGCGCAAGACCGAGCCGCGGTGACACGTCGGGCAGGTCGCGCCGAACTGCCGGAACAGCGACGCCCCGCGACGCTGGCGCGTGATCAGCGCGACGCAGAAGTCGTCGAGCGGCAGGACCCGCCTGCGCGCCCGGTCGAACGCGAGTTGCTCCGCCAGCGCGGCGTCCACCTGCGCCCGCGACTCGGGGAGCTGCATGTCGATGAAGTCGATCACGACCAGCCCGCCCACGTCGCGCAACCGGACCTGCCGCACGATTTCGCCGGCGGCCTCGAGGTTGGTCCGCAGGGCGGTCTGCTCGAGGTCCGCGGCCCCGAGGTCCTGGCCCGAGTTGACGTCGATCGCGACCAGCGCCTCGGTCGGGTGGATCACGAGCCGGCCGCCGCCGGGCAGCGGGACGCGATCGTCGAGGGCTTCCTCCAGCGCCGCGTCGAGGCGCCACGCCTCGATCGCGGGCAGCGGCCCGTCGTGCGCGACCACGCGCGGCGCGTCGGCGGTGATGCGCGAGAACGCCGCCTGCAGGCCGGAGGTCTCGCCGCCGTCCACGATCACCTCGTCCAGCCCGTCGGCGAGGCGGTCGCGCAGGAACGCCAGCTCGGGGGCCTGCTCGCGGTACACGATCGCCGGCGCCCGCGCGTCGTCGGCGCGGCGGCGGATGCTCTCCCAGAGCGCCAGCAGGGCATCGCGCTCGGTCGCCAGCTCCTCGCGCGAGGCGCCCTGCGCCGCGGTGCGCGCGATCAGCGCGTGTTCGGGCGGCGCGATCTCGTCGAGGATCGCCCGCAGGCGCTGGCGCTCGGCCTCCTCCGCGATGCGGTGGCTCACGCCACGGTGCGTCGCGCCGGGCGCCAGGACCAGCGACCAGCCGGGGATCGACAGGGCCGGGGTGGCCCGGTGCCCCTTGCCCCCCTCGGCTTCGCGGATGATCTGGACCAAAAGCTCGTCCCCCGGCTTGAGCGGGGCTCCCCCGGGGGCCGCCTCGGGACGGATCGTGAACGCGTCGCGCGCGGTGCCGATGTCGACGAACACCGCGCGCACTCCCGGTGCAAGGCCGGTTACGCGGCCCTTGACGATCGCGCCCAGCCAGCGCCCGCTCGCCGGCCGGATCGCCAGCTCGACGACGCGCCGGTCCTCGAGCAGCGCGAGCCAGACCTCGCCGAGATCGTGCGCGACGACAACCCGCCGTGGCATGGGCCGATTATGACGCGGGCGGCGGCCCGGCCGGGCTTCAGTCGCGCGGGAGCGCGGCCCCGATCCGCCCGGCAAGCAGCGGGGAGACCGGGCGGCCCCCGGACTCGGCGGTCTGCTCGAGCCGCACGACCTCGACCGGGGGCGCGCCCGGACCGAGGACGACGTCAAGGACCTCCTGGATCCGCGGGGCGGCCGGCCCGCCGAGCAGGAGCGTGAACTCCAGCTGTCCGTCGGCCGGCGCGCAGAGGGACTCGACGAGCTGCCGCAGGTCGACCCGCCGCTCCTTGCCCTTGCGCCGGCGCACGATCTCGGCCGTGTCGCGCTCGAGGAACTCGCGGGCGCGGCGCTCGAGCTCGGCACGCGGAAGGCCCGGCAGCTCCGCGCGGTAGCGTCCGCGCGTGATCGCGTCCTGCAAGGCCGGGGCCTTCGGGTCGGCCGCGACGACCGCCGTCAGGCGCAGCCCTTCGGGCATCGTCGCGTTGACGGCCGACATCGTCGCCTCCGTGTCGAGCGGCTCGTTCGTGTCGAAGTCGACGTACTCGGAGCGCGAGGCGACCCCGAGGCTGAGCGCGTGCGAGAACGACATCCGCGGGTGCGGCTTGAACCCCTGGCTGTACGCCAGCGGCACGCCGGCGCGCCGGAGCGCCATCCCCACCGCCCGCACCATGTCCAGGTGGCCGAGGAAGCGGCTGCGGCCGAGCTTCTCGAACCGCGCGCGGTAGCGGTAGAGCGGGCGCGGCGGCGCGGCGGCCGGCGCGGCTTGCGGCTCGGCCGGCGGCGACTCGTGTTCCGCGGCCGGCGGCTCCGGCTCGCGGCCGAGGCCGCGGCCTTCCGGGGCGCGCTCCACGTGGTACGCCGGCAACCGCCCGCCCGGGTGCGTGTCGAAGTCGGTCCAGCGTTGCGCGGCCACCTCGCCCTTGACGCACTCGGTCGAGAACGGCGCGCACCCAGTGCAGGCGGTCGCACAGGTCGCCATCGTCCCCGCTTCCAGCGCGCGGCGGTACTCGACCTCCAGCCACTTGCGGCGCACGAGCGGATCGACGACTTCCCACGGCAGCTCGGCCTCCAGCGGGATCGGCCGCGTCGCCAGCCCGTCGGCGTCGAGGCCCTGCTCGGCGAACACCGCGCGCCAGATGTCGAGCCGCAGGTGGTCGCTCCAGCTGTCGAGCACCGCGCCACGGCGGTACGCCTCCAGCACGGCCGGCCCGAGGCGCCGGTCGGCGCGCGAGAAGACGCCCTCCAGCCACGACTCGCCGTGGTTGTGGTAGCGGAACTCGATCCCGCGCGGGACGCCGCGGCGGATCCGGTCCTGCTTGGCGCGGAAGTCGGACTCGGCCTGCATCCCGAACCACTGGAACGGCGTGAACACCTTCGGGACGAAGGTCGAGGCGGACAGCGTGAGCCGCACGCGGTTGCCGCCGATCTCCCGCCCCTGGCGCAGGATGCGCCGGCCCAGGTCGACCAGCGCGTCGATGTCCTCGTCGGTCTCGGTCGGCAGGCCGATCATGAAATACAGCTTCATCAGCTGCCAGCCGGCCTCGAACGCCAGCCGCGTGGCGTTGAGGATGTCGGCCTCGTTCAGGTTCTTGTTGATCACGTCGCGCAGCCGCTGCGAGCCGGCCTCGGGGGCCAGCGTGAAGCCGGTCTTGCGCACTCTTTTGACCTGCGCGGCGAGCGTCTCGGTCATCGTCGTCGCGTGCAGCGACGACAGGCCGACCGAGACCCGGCGCGGCTCCATCTCGTCCATCAGCGCGGCCAGGAGCGGCTCGATCGCGCCGTACTCGCCGGTGTTCAGCGAGGTCAGCGAGAACTCGTCGTAGCCGGTCGAGTCGATCGAGCGCCTGACGCCCGCGAGGACGGCCGCCGGGTCCCGCTCGCGCGTCGGCCGGTAGACGTAACCGGCCTGGCAGAAACGGCAGCCCACCGGGCAGCCGCGCATGATCTCCCACGAGACGCGGTCGTGGACGATCTCGGCGTGCGGGACGACGATCTTCTCCGGGAAGGGGTAGCGGTTCAGGTCGTAGACGACGCGGCGCCGGACGCGCGCGGGGACGTCTTCTCCCGGTCTCGGGCGGGGGATCAGCATCCCGAGGAGCGGCTCGGGCCGCGCCTCGTAGAGCTGCGGGGCGTACCAGCCGCCGGTGCGCGCCACCGCGCGCACGATCTCGAGGCGCGGCGCGCCGGCGCCGCGCATCTGTTTGTAGAGGTCCAGCGCCTCGGGCAGCGCCTCCTCGGCGTCGCCGACCAGCACCAGGTCGAAGAAGTCGGCGAACGGCTCCGGGTTGAAGATCGCCGGCCCGCCGGCGAGCACCAGCGGGTCGCCTTCCCGCCGCTCCGCCGCCAGCAGCGGCACGCCGCCCTGATCCAGCATCGCCAGGACGTTGGTGATCGTCAGCTCGTGCTGCATCGAGAAGCCGACCATGTCGAAGGCGGACAGCGGCCGGCGCGTTTCCAGCGTGACCAGCGGCAGGTCCCGCTCCCGCAGCCGCGCCAGCATATCGATCCACGGCATGAACGCGCGCTCGGCGGCGACGCCCGGCAGGTCGTTCAGCAGGGCGTAGAGGATCCGGAAGCCGAGGTGCGACATGCCGATCTCGTAGACGTCGGGAAACGCCAGCGCGATCGCGACGTCCACCTCCGCCGGGCTCTTCGCGACGGAGTTCCACTCCCCGCCGATGTAGCGGGTCGGCTTCTCGAGCTCGACCAGCATCCGGTCGAGTTCCGCGTGCACCCTGGCGAGATCGGTCCAGCTTCGCGCCATCGGGCGCTCTCCTTCGGTTGGGGGCTTATCCGGGGAATCGACCCGGTTTGGGCCGCCCGAGGATACGGGAGCCCACGCGAACCGACAACGCGCCGGCACCGCAGGCGCGCGGTTTGACCGGCACGCAAAAAAGCGGCGTCAGAGCCGGTCGAGCGCCTGCACGAGGTCGGCCTCGAGGTCCTCGACCGACTCGCACCCGACCGCCAGGCGGACCAGTCCTTCCGTGATGCCAGCCTCGGCGAGGTCCCGCGGCCCGAGGCCGGCGTGCGTCATCGACGCCGGGTGCTCGACCAGCGTCTCCACGCCGCCGAGCGACACGGCGAGGGTCATCAGCTCGAAGCTCTTCATCAGCGTGGTGCCGGCGGCGCGCCCGCCCTTCAGCTCGAAGGCGATCATCGAGCCCGGCCCGTCCATCTGGTGCGTCCCCAGCGCGTGCTGGGGGTGGCTGGCCAGCCCCGGGTAGAACACCCGCGCCACGGCCGGGTGCGCTTCGAGCACCGGCGCCAGGCGCTTCGCGTTCTCCTGCGCGGCCCGCACCCGCAGCGCCAGCGTCTTCATCCCGCGCAGCACCAGCCAGGCCTGGTGCGGGTCCATCGTGCCGCCGAGGTACGTGCGCACGCGGCGGATCGAGGCCAGCACCTCGGCCTCGCGCGCCGTGATGATCCCGCCGACCACGTCCGAGTGGCCGTTGAGGTACTTCGTCGTGCTGTGCAGCACGACGTCGGCCCCGAGCGCCAGCGGTCGCTGGAGCACCGGCGAGGCGAACGTGTTGTCCACCACCAGGGCCAGCTTCCGCGCGGACGCGAGGCGCGCGCAGGCCGCGATGTCCGTCAGCTTGAGCGTCGGGTTGGCCGGCGTCTCGATGAACAGGAGGCGCGTCTCGGGCCGGATCGCGGCCTCGATGCAGCCGAGATCGGCGCTGTCCACGAACGACGACGCGACGCCGAAGCGCGAGAAGTCCTTCTCCAGCAGCAGGCGCGTCGGCCCGTACACGGTGTCGGTGCCGACGACGTGGTCGCCCGAGCGCAGCAGGGCGAAGAACACGGTCGCGCAGGCGGCCATGCCGCTCGACGTGGCGAGCGCGCCGACGCCGCCCTCCAGCGCGGCCAGGCAGTCCTCGAGCTGCCGCGTGGTCGGGTTGTCGATGCGCGAGTAGATGTAGCCGGGGTCGGTGCCGGCGAAGCGGGCGGCGCCCTGCTCCGGCGAGGCGAACACGAACGAGGAGGTCTGGTAGATCGGCGGCGCCACCGCGCCGTAGGCCGGGTCCGGTGCCTGGCCGGCGTGGATCGCGAGGGTATCGATGCCGTGCGGCGCGCGCGCGTCGCCGGGGCGGCGTCCAGCGGATTTCATCGGGTCGTCCCGCGGCCCGGCCGGGGGGGTGGGATGCCGGGACCGGTGCGCGCAGAATAGCACCCGACGCGGGCGCGCGGCGCGCGCCGGTCGCCCCCACCCCCCCGCCGGAGTTCCCTCGTGCGCAAACCCGTCGTCTTCATCACCGGCGCCGCCGGAGAGATCGGTCACGCCCTGATCACGCGGATCGCGAAAGAGGACCGCGAGCGGATCGTGACCATGGACGTGAAGCCGCTCGACCACGACTTGCGGCCGTACGTCGCCCGCTGGCTCGTCGGCTCGATCCTCGACAAGGCGGCGCTGGACCGCCTGCTCGCGGAGTTCGAGGTCGAGACGATCTTCCACCTCGCGGCGCTGCTGTCGACGCGCAGCGAGCTGGTGCCGGTGACCGCGCACCAAGTCAACGTCGAAGGCACGATGAACCTCCTCGAGTTCGCGCAGGCCCAGGCGCGCAGTCACGGCCGGCAGGTCGTCTTCGTCTACCCCAGCTCGATCGCCGCCTACGGCCTGCCGGACCTCGCGGCGAAGAACCGCGCGGGCAAGGTGGCCGAGGACCAGTGGAACAAACCGATCACGATGTACGGCTGCAACAAGCTCTACTGCGAGCACCTCGGCCGCTACTACGCCCGGTACTACAAGCAGCTCGACGCCGAACCGCAGGCCAACCGGGTCAGCTTCCGCGCGATCCGCTTCCCCGGCCTGATCAGCGCGATCACGGTCCCCTCCGGCGGGACCAGCGACTACGCGCCGGAGATGATCCACGCCGCGGCGCAGGCCGAACCGTACGCCTGCTTCGTGCGTCCCGACGCGCGGATCCCGTTCATGGCGATGCCGGACGCGGTGGACGCGATCATGGACCTGACACGTGCCGACGGCGCGCGGCTGACGCGCAACGTCTACAACATCACCGCGTTCAACCCGTCGGCCGAGGAGGTGCGGGAGATCGTGCTGCGCTCGTTCCCCAAGGCCGACATCACGTTCCGGCCCGACCTCAAGCGCCAGGGGATCGTCGACTCGTGGCCGGCGGACGTGGACGACTCGGCCGCGCGCCGCGACTGGGGCTTCAAGCCGCGTTACGGCTTCGAATCGGCGTTCGGCGAGTACCTGATCCCGACGATCCGCGAGCGCTACCGGTAGCGCGGCCGCTACACGCTCGGCGGCAGTTCCCCGGTCACGCTCTGCCAGCCCTCGGCGAGGCCGCGGCGGGCGAGCAGGCCCGCGACGGCGATCGTCGCGGCGCTCGCGGCGGTCCACAGCACCGCCTCGCCCCAGCGCGTCTGGCGCGGGTTGTCCACGTTCTCCGGGGGCTCGCGCCGGGCGCCGGCGCGCCACACCGAGTTGACCAGCTTCTTCGCGGTGTAGACGGCGCCGAGCGTGGCGAGCGCGGCGCCGAGCTTCCAACTCCAGTTCTGCAGCGTCTGGGCCATGGCTGGGTCGATCGAGGGGGCCGCGATCGGGGCGCAACGCGCGGCGCGGATCCCGGCCATTGTAGCCAGCGCGGCGCCCGCGCGCCGGTGCGCCCCCGGCTACTGGTTGACGATGCGGCCGGAGCGGACGGAGCCGACGAGCGCGAAGGCGAGGAACGTCGCGAGGACGGACGACCCGCCGTACGACAGGACCGGCAGCGGCACGCCGACGGTCGGGAAGACCCCCGTGACCATGCCCGTGTTGACGAACAGCTGCCCGGCCCAGATCGCCGCGATCCCCGCGGCGAGGTAGGTCCCGAGCTGGTCCCGCGCGAGCGCGGCGGTCTCCAGGGCCCGCAGGATCAGCGACAGGTACAGGCCGAGCACGGCCAAGACGCCGATGAAGCCCGTCTCCTCGGCGATCACGCCGAGCACGAAGTCGGTCTCGCGCGCCGGCAGGTAGTCCAGCCGCGACTGGCTGCCGTGGAACAGCCCGCGGCCGAACACGCGCCCCGAGCCGACCGCGATCTTGGACTGGATCACCTGGTACCCGGAGCCGGACGGGTCGCGCTCGGGGTCGAACAGCGTGACGATGCGCTCCTTCTGGTACGGCTTGAGCACCTTGAACCAGCCGATCGGCGCGACGAGGAGCGCGACCAGCGCCAGCACGACCAGCACGCGGGCGCGGATCCCGGCCAGCCACGCCAGGACGAGGAACAGCGGCACGAACGTCAGCGCGCTGCCCATGTCCGGCTGCAGGACGATCAGCCCGATCGGCAGGCCGACGATCGCGGCCAGCTTTGCCAGCCGCCAGAAGTCGAGCTTGCCGGCGCTCTCGCTGAGGAACGCCGCGGCCGCCAGCGCAACGATCGCCTTCATCGGCTCGGACGGCTGGAACCGCAGCGAGCCGAGTTCGTACCAGGCGCGCGTGTTGGCGATCGGGCGGGCAAAGACGAACAACAGCGCCAGCGAGGCCACGCCGGCCAGGTACGCCGGGACCCAGAAGTCGGCCCACGTGCGGTAGTCGAGGCGCTGGACCAGCCAGTACACCGCCAGCCCGGCCAGCACGAACACGAGCTGGCGGAAGCCGGACCCGCCCCAGAAGCTCGGCTCGCGCATGTGGGTCGCGCTCGTCACCGCGATGACGCCGATCCCGCCGAGCACCAACAGGTGCAGCAGCGTCGGGATGTCGTTCCTAGCGGTGAGCCACCGCATCGGGACCTCCCGGCCGCACCGCGGCGATACGCGCTCCCGCGCCGTAACCGGGGAGCGGGTGACGCTCGAAGTAGCGCTGCAACGCGAGACCGGCGATCGGCGCGGCGGCCTCGCCGCCGTGCCCGCCGGCCTCGACGATGATGGCCCAGGCCAGCTTGGGGTTCTCGGCCGGCGCGAAGCCGATGAACCAGGCGTTGTCCTCCTTGTCCTTCCCGGCCTCGCGCCCGATCGTCTGCGCGGTCCCGGTCTTCCCGGCGACGGTGATCCCGGGCACCCGCGCGCGCCGCGCCGTGCCGCGGTCGCTCATCACGACGTTGATCATCGCCTCGCGCACGTTCTGCACGGTGTGCGGGGAGAGGCCGATCAGCTCCGGGCTGGGCACCTCGCCGGGGCGCTCGCCGAGGTGCGGGTGCACGCGGTAGCCGCCGTTGGCGATCGCCGCGGCGACGACCGCCATCTGGATCGGCGTCGCCTGCACGAGGCCCTGCCCGATCGCGACCGAGATCGTCTCGCCGGGGTACCACTTCTCGCCGCGCACCTTCCGCTTCCACGCGTCGGAGGGCATGATCCCCGGCGTCTGCTTCAGCGGCAGCGCGGTCACCTGCCCGAGGCCGAAGCGCGTGCCCCACTTGGCGATCGCCTCGATCCCGAGGCGCTGGCCGACGGTGTAGAAGAAGACGTTGCACGACTGCGTGACCGCCTCGCGCACGTCCATCGACCCGTGGCCACCCTTGCGCCAGCACATGAAGGTGCGGCCGTAGAACGCCTTCGAGCCGCCGCACGAGATGCGCGTCGCGTCGTCGACGACGCCTTCCTCCTGGGCCGCGCAGGCCATCACCACCTTGAACGTCGACCCCGGCGAGTACGCGCTGAGCAGCGCCCGGTTCTGCAGGGGCTTCTCCGGGTCGTTGACCAGCTCGTTCCAGGTGCTGGCCTTGAGGTGCCCGGAGAAGACGTTCGGGTCGAACGCCGGCGCGGAGTACAGCGCGCGCACGCCGCCGGTCGCCGGGTCGAGGAACACCGCGGCCCCGCCGCGCCCCTCGAACGCTTCCTCGAGGTCGCGCTGCATCGAGCCGTCGATCGTCATCCGCACCGAGCGGCCCAGCCGCGTCGGGCGCAGCGTCGCGGCCACGCCGAGCGAGCGGCCGCGGGCGTTGACCTCCTCCAGCAGGATCCCGGCCTGCCCGCGCAGCAGGTCGTCGAACACGCGCTCGGCGCCGGTGCGCCCCACCCGGTCGCCCATGTACAGCTCGCGCGTCGAGTCCAGCTCCTCGTCCGTCGCCTCCGACAGGTAGCCGATCGCGTGGGCCGCGCACGGGCCGAGCGGGTAGTGGCGGCGCGCCTCCATCGCCACGTCGATCGCGTGCAGCTCCGGCCGGTGGGCCTCGACCCGGCTCGCGATGTCGAGCTCGACGTCGGGCATCAGCAGCACCGGCATGAAGCGCGGCTGGTTGCGCGCGCGGCGCAGCCGCGCCAAAAGCGGCTCGGGGTCGCTCGCCAGAAGGCGCGCCAGCTCCTGCACGTCCTGCTCGGGACGCTCGGTGCGCTCGCGGTCGAGGTAGACCGAGAACGACGGCCGGTTGGTCACCAGGACGCGCCCGCTCTCGTCGAGCAGGATCCCGCGCAGCGGCCGCTCGATCTTCCGGTGCAGGCGGTTGTCCTCGGCCATCGTGCGGAACCGCGCCCCGTGCGCGAGTTGCAGGTAGCCGAAGACGCCGACCTGCAGCACGAACAGCGCGATGACCATGACGCGCACCAGCGTGAGCCGGCGCGCGAGCATCAGGCTGCGCTGGTAGTCGCGGAACGGCTTGAGGTTGCGGAAGTCTACCGTTGCCACGCCAGACCTCCGCGACGGCTTGCGAAGCGCAGGAACACCAGCCCCAGCGCGGTGTTCGCCGCGACCGCGGCGACCCAGATCCACGGCCCCGGGGTCGTGTCCACCGGCTTGTCGAACAGCGCGCGCAGCCCGACCCCCAGCCCCAGCTCGGCGGCCGTCCCGAGCGCCAGCGCCAGCGCGGCCGGGCCGGCCTGGACCATGTCCATCCGCGCGGCGATGAACGCCAGGACGTAGCCGACCCACATGTGGGTGAAGGCGTGCTGACCGAACCAGAGCGTGGTCCAGGCGTCGACGATGAACCCGGTGGCGAGGCCGACCAGCATCGCCGGGAGCGCGCGCCCGGGCAGCGCCGCGAGCACCGTCACGCAGAGCAGCGGGTTGAGCACCTCCGCGGCCGGCGGCCACGCGCCGGCCAGCGCCAGGATCGCGACCGCGACCAGCGTCAGCACGAGCAGCGAGGTCGAGTTCACGGCGTCACCCCCACCGGACCGGTGCGGCCTGGCCCGGCCGGCGGGATCATCAGGATGTCCTCGAGCACCGACGGTTCCGCCGCGACCTCGACCGAGATCTGCCACGTCAGCGGCGACTCGCCGGAGATCTCGCGGATGTAGCCGACCAGGAGCCCCGGCGGGTACAGCCGGTCGAGACCGGAGGTGACGATGGCGTCGCCGACCGCGACCGCCTGGTCGCGCGGCACGTACTCGAGGCGGGTCAGGAGCGACGGGCCGCGGTTGCCGCCGCGCAGAACGCCGCTGAAGCGGTCGCCCGCGTGGCGCACGCCCACGCCGCTGTCGGGATCGACGATCAGCAGGACCTCGCTCGTCTTGCGCGAGGCCTTGACCACCCGCCCGACCAGCGCGCCGCCGCGAACCGCGACCCAGCCCGTCGCGAGCCCGTCGTTGCGCCCGCGGTTGACCAGCACGGCGCGCCGGAACGGCCCGCCGGACAAGTCGGCGATCACGCGCGCGGCAACGCCGCGCGGGAACGCGTTCTCGTCCTTCAGGTCGAGCAGCCGGCGCAGCCGCTGGTTCTCCTGCAGGAGTTCGCGCAGGTGCAGGTTCTCGGCCTCCAGCGTGTCGATCCGGCGCGCGAGGCGCTCCTTCTCGCGCTGCGTGCCGACGAGATCGAAGTAGTGCGTCCAGATGCCGCGCACGCTGCCGAGTGCGCCGTAGACCGCCGACGCCACCGGATCCGCCGCGCCGCGCAGCGACTGGCCGAGGGCGTTGCGCCCGTCCGGCCGGCGCACCTGCACCGCCATCACGGCCAGGAGCACGGCCGAGGACAGGAGGAACAGCGCGAGCACGCGCCGCTCGCTCATCGCCCGCCCGCCCCGTGAACGCGGGGAAAATGCGCGGGGCGCGGGGCCGCGAGTCCCACGAAACTCCGCGTGGCGAATCGCGCCCGGTGCCCGTTGCTGAACCCGTCCATTTCCTCGTTCGCGTGCCGGCGGGGCCACTTCCCCGCCGCGAGCCGACCTCAGTCGATGCAGACCTTCCGCAAGAGGTCGAAATCCGTCAGCATCCGCCCGATCCCGAGCGCCACCGCCGCCTGCGGCTCCTCGGCCAGGCTGACCGGCAGGCCCGTTTCCTCCCGCAGGCGCTTGTCGAGGTTGCGCAGCAAAGAGCCACCGCCGGCCAGGATGATCCCGCGGTCGCCGATGTCGGCCGACAGTTCGGGCGGGATTTGCTCCAACGCGATGCGCGTCGCGTCGACGATCACCGACACGGTCTCGCCCAGCGCCTCGCGGATCTCGTCGTCCGACACCGCAACCGTCTTCGGCACGCCCTCGAGCAGGTCCCGGCCGCGGATCTCGATGCTCAGTTCCTCGTCCAACGGGAAGGCCGAGCCGACCCTGATCTTGATCTCCTCGGCCGTGCGCTCGCCGATCAACAGGTTGTGCTTCTTCTTGATGTACTGGATGATCGCCTCGTCCATCTCGTTGCCGGCCACGCGCACCGAGCGCGAGTAGACGATGCCGGCCATCGAGATCACCGCGATGTCGGTCGTCCCGCCGCCGATGTCGATGATCATGTTGCCGGTCGGCTCGGTGATCGGCAGCCCGGCCCCGATCGCCGCCATCATCGCCTGCTCGACGAGGAACACCTCGGTCGCCTTGGCCTTGTACGCCG
The DNA here is from genome assembly GCA_017994815.1 of Acidobacteriota bacterium. Taxonomy (GTDB): domain Bacteria; phylum Acidobacteriota; class Polarisedimenticolia; order J045; family J045; genus JAGOJY01. The sequence goes on along the minus strand of JAGOJY010000040.1, from coordinate 19,946 downwards.
AGTCGCGCACGGCGCGCTTCTCGACCTGCGTGATCTCCGACGGCACGCCGATGACGATGCGCGGCCGCACGCCCAGCCGCCGGTTGTGCGCGCGCACGATGAAGTACTCGAGCATCTTCTCCGTGTGCTCGAAATCGGCGATCACGCCGTCCTTCATCGGGCGGATCGCGGCGATGTTCCCGGGGGTCCTGCCGAGCATCTCCTTGGCCTCGCGCCCGACCGCTTCGACCTTCCCCGTCTTCTGGTTCACGGCGACGATCGAGGGCTCGTTCACCACGATCCCCTTGCCGCGCGCGAAGACGATCGTCGTCGCGGTGCCGAGGTCGATGGCGAGGTCATTGGAGAACAGCGACAGAACCGAGCGAGGCCAGAATGCCAACGCGTCTCCTCCTCGGCCGATCCACACGACAGGCCGGGAACCGAACGTCTCCGCAGCGCCCAATGTCAGGAATCAACCCGATCCCCGGCGTGTTCAATGCTATCCAAACGGTTTTTTCCGCACAACCTGATCCGTTGCGCGGCGGCCGGTTCGGCCCGGTTGCCGCGCGCGTTCCAGCGATCCGGACGGGGTCGCTCCCCGTCCGGCGGTCCGGGATCACCCTCCCGCGACCGGCTCGGGGTCGGGCTCCCGCCGCAGGCTCGGCGGCGCGAGGGCGACCGCGTTCTTTCCCGCCGCCTTGACCCGGTACATCGCCGTGTCGGCGGCGGCCAGGAGCGACTCGGCCGTCGGGCCGTTTTCCGGCCACGCCGAGACGCCGATGCTCACCGACAGCCGCACGTCGAGGCTGCGGTCGGTCAGGTAGTGGTGGTCCTGGATCCGGCGCCGGATGCGCTCGGCCATCGCCATCGCGCCCTCGGCGCCGGTTTCGGGCAGGACCACCGAGAACTCGTCGCCACCCCAGCGCGCGACGACGTCGATGTCGCGCACGTTGCGCCGCAGGACCTCGCCGACCTCGACCAGCGTGCGGGAGCCGGCCATGTGGCCGTGGACGTCGTTGACCTGCTTGAACCCGTCGAGGTCGAGGAACAACAGCGCCACGCGGTGGCCGTAGCGGGCGGCGCGCTTGGTTTCGCGCCGGAGGTAGTTCTCCATGAACCGCGCGTTGTACAGGTGGGTCAGGTCGTCCGTGACCGTCCGCTCCTCGAGCTTGCGGAACAGGAGCGCGTTGTCGAGGGCGATCGCCGCCGGCTCCATGACCGTGCGCAACAGCTCCAGCTCGGCCGCCCCGAACCGCGCGCGCGCCGGGTCGGCCAGCTCGGCCACGCCGATCACGCGCCCGCGCGAGACGAGCGGGACGGCGACCACGGTCCGCGGCAGCGGCCCCGGCCACTCCAGGGTCAGGTCCAGCCGCGGGTCCGCGGCGGGGCGGTCGATGCGCGCCGGCTCGCGCGTGCGCGCGACCCAGCCCGCGAGCCCGCGCTCGAGCGGCAGTTCCTCGGCCAGCGTCGTCTCGCCGGGGTCCTGCATCCGGGCGTCGAGCCGGAGCAGCCCCGCGGCTTCGTCCAGCCTGTACAGGCGGAAGCGGGCGCAGCCGAACAGCTCGGCCGCGCGCTGCATGATGAACCGGCCGGCCATGCCGGGGTCGAGCAGCGTCGCGGCGGCCTGCACGGTGCCGGAGAGCAGCTCCAGGCGTTGCCGCAGGAGCGAGCCGCGTGCGCGGGCGGCGTTCGCCGCGCGCTCGGCCGCGTCCTGCCGCCGGCGGGCCCCGGCCAGCACCGCGAGGAGCGCCCCGTCGAGCGGGGCCGGCAGGCCCGCCTCGGCCAGCGGCGCCCACGCGCGCAGGCGCTGGCGCAGCAGCGTGCGCGGTGCGACGACGTAACAGCCGCTGCGCGGGAGCGCGGCCCGCAGCCGGTCCGCGGTCGCGGCCGCCGCCCCCTCGCGCCGCGGCTCGCCGATCAGGAGCAGCGGCGCCCGGGGCGGGCGCCGTGCGGGCGCCCCCGGGGCGACGCGCGCGACGAGTTCCCGCGCGGAAGGCGCGAGCAGCGCCGGGGCGACACGGTCCCCGGCCAGCAGCACCGCCGCCAGCCCGGCGCCGTCCGCCTCAGAAGGCATCGACGTAGGCGAAGCCGGTGCGCCGCGACTCGTTCCCGGCGGCGTCCTGGGCCAGGAACTGGATCCTGTTCCGGCCGTCTTCCTTCAGCTTCACCAGCCAGGTGAACCGCCCGTCGTCGTCGAGGTCCACGCGCTCGCCGTCGACCCAGACCAGGGCGCCTGGTTCCGTGCGGCCGCTGACGATCGCGTTCGACCCGACGACGAGGATCTCGCTCACGTCGAGGACCGGGGCCTGCCGGTCCTCGGGATCGCGGAACTCGGCGCCGAGCACGCGGAACTTGCGCGACTCGGACCACAGCCCCTCGTTGCCGGCCGCGTCGACCGCCATCACGCGCCAGTAGTAGGTTCCCGGGGACAGCGCCGGGAACTCGACCGCGGCGGCGTCGTTGCGGTCGAAGTCGACGATCCGGCGCGAGAACACCTGGTCCTCGGCCAGCTGCACGCGGTACGACTTGGCCCGGTCGACCGCGGACCAGCCGGCCGAAACACGCGCCTGGGACGGGGCGAGGAACGTCCGCTGGTCCGGCGGGAACGTCAGCCGCGGCGGGTCGAGGAGCTGGGCCCGCGAGACGATCCGGCCGCGGTCCAGTTCGACGCGGGTGCTCTCGGGCAGCGGGACCTCGCCCTGCTCCGAGCGCAGCGTCAGCTCGCCGCGGTAGGACACGACCTCCGACACGCCGCTCTCGCGGTCGTGGCGGACCCGGAACTCGGCCGCCTTGCGGGCCTGCACGGAGGCCGACTCGGTCGAGATTTCGTGCGTGGTCAGGGTCCCCTGCGGATCCTGCTTCGAGGCGCTCAGTGCGCCCCAGGCCAGCCGCTCGGACACCCGCTGCGTGCGCCGCTCGTCGTCCCGGACCAGGTCCCGGATCTCGAGCAGCGTGCCCGGCTCGACGCTGACGCTGGTGCCGTCGAAGTAGACGAGGCGCGCGGTGGCGTTGGCGCCGGTGCGGACCTGGTCGCCCGAGCGCAGCACCGCACGGTCGTTCAGCTCCTCCCACAGGAACTGGCCCGCCCGCTTCAGCCGGACATCCCCGTCGACCCGGACCACCCGGACCCCGCTCTCGCCGGAGGCCGGCTGCTCGCCGAGGATCGCCTGGGCCAGTTCCTCGGCGCCGCGGGCCTCGTCGATCGCCGGGGCGTAGCGCCGGGCCGCCAGCTCCTCGTGCGCGCGGGCCAGCCGCCGGCGCGCCTCGCCGAGGTCGGCCGCGTCGGGGACGGCCCGGCCGGCCTCGGCGACCACCCGGTCCGCCGACTGGACGGCCTGCGCGGCCCGGGCGGCCTCGCCGTCCCGCGTCCCGAGCCAGTACCAGGCGGCGGCCCCGGCCGCGAGCAGGACCAGGAGCCCCGCCAGGGCCAGGGTCCGGTAGCGGACGTACACCCAGTCCACGGCAAGGCGGGTGCGCTTGGTGCCCGCCGAGCGTTGCGCCCCCATTCGCGGCCTCCCGGTCCCAGTCGGGGTGCCGACCCGCACACGCGCTGCGCCGCGCGGGCCGGGCGCCCGAGGGCAAAGTTGGGTCCCCGTCCGCGGGTTTGCAATCCGGTCCGCGCCTCGGGGCAGTCGTCCGTGGGCCCGCCGCGCCGGGGCGAAACTCCGAATCTTGATCGCGGGCGGCGGGTCGAGTAGCTTTCTCGGTCTGCCTCGAGTTCTGGCTGGGAGGACGTGTGCTCAACCTGTTCCGGACGCACCTGCGCCACACCAAGTGGATCCTGCTGTTGATCGTGTTCTCGTTCCTGTTCTTCTTCGGCGTCGACTGGTGGTCGAACTGGGACGACCGGAACCAGCCGGGAGGGATGTGGGTCGCCCGCGTGAACGGCCAGTACGTGCCGGTCGAGCAGTGGCGCAACATCGCGCGCCGGATGGACGAGCAGTACCGGCAGATGCTCGGCGGCCAGTACGAGCAGTTCCGCAAGAACCTCAACGTCGAGATGGCCGCGGCGCGGCAGGCGGTGCAGCAGATGCTCGTCGTGCAGGACGCGCGGCGGCTCGGCCTGACCGTGTCCGACGACGAGCTTTCGGCGGCGATCCACAACATGCCGGTGTTCCAGCGCGACGGGCAGTTCATCGGCGGGCAGCTCTACCACCAGTTGATCCAGCGCGGCGCGTTCCAGCCGTACAACTCGACCCAGGAGTTCGAGGCGTTCCTGCGCGAGCAACTCCTGGTCGAGAAGTGGCAGGGGCTGATCCGCTCGTCGGTGGTCGTGTCGGAGGACGAGGTGCGCGAGGAGTACCGGCGCCGGCACGAGAAGGTGAACCTCGAGTACGTGGCGCTGCCGCTGGAGAAGTACCAGTCGCAGTCGGCCCCGACGGCGGCGGAAGTCGGCGCCTGGTACGAGTCGCACAAGGACCGCTACCGCCAGGGCGAGGGGCGGCGGGCGTCCTACGTGCTGATCGACGACCGCGCCGTCGAGAGCAAGGTCCAGGTCAGCGACGACGAGATCCGGGCCTACTACGAGCAGCACCAGGACCTGTTCACCCGCCCGGAGGAGCGCCACGCGCGGCACGTGCTGATCAAGGTCGAGCCGGACGCCGACCAGGCCACGATCGACGCCGCGCAGGCCAAGGCCGAGCAGATCGCCGAGAAAGCGCGTTCCGGGGCCGACTTCGCGCAACTCGCGCAGGAGAACTCGGACGACCCGGGCAGCAAGGCGCGCGGCGGCGACCTCGGGTTCTTCCCGCGCGGGCGGATGGTCCCGGAATTCGACGAGGCGGTGTTCACCCTGGAAAAGGGGAAGATCGCGGGCCCGGTGCGCACGAGCTTCGGCTTCCACGTGATCAAGCTGGAGGACATTCAGCCCGGGGGCGTGCGCCCGCTGGAAGAGGTCAAGGAGCAGATCCGCGGCCAGCTGCGGTTCCCCCGCGTCCGCGAGCAGGCGCACCAGCTCGCACAGCAGTTCCACGATGCCGCGGTGAAGGGCCAGTTCCGCGAGGCCGCGGCGAGCATGAAACTCGAACCGAAGGACACCGGGATCGTCACGCGCACCGGCTCGGTGCCCGGGCTCGGCCCGGCGCCCGAGATGATCGAGACGATCTTCGCGCTCGACAAGGGCAAGGTCAGCGACGTCCTGTCCGTCCAGCGCGGCGAGGTGGTGCTGGTGATGGAAGACGTCCTGCCGAACTACGTCCCGCCGCTCGAGGCGGTGCGGGCCAAGGTCGAGGAGGACGTGAAGCGGGACGGCGCGCGGGAGCGCGCCGCGGCCGACATGCGGCAGGCTCTCGCCCGTTCCGGCAACGACCTGGCCGCCGCCGCGCGGGCGCTCGGCGTCGAGCTGCGCACGACGACCTCGGCGATCGCGCGCGGGCAGGACATCCCGGGCGTCGGTTACGACGCCGAGGTCGAAAAAGCTGCCTTTTCCGCGCGCCCCGGCGAGCTGGCCGGACCGATCGGCGGCGCGACGGCCGTCGTGGCGCTGCGCGTGACGGGGCGCGAGGAAGCCGACCTCGCGCGGATGGGCGACGAGGCCGAGTCGGTCCGCGAGTCGCTGCGCTCCGCGCGGGCCCAGCGCCTCGTGCAGGAGCGGATCGAGGCGCTGCACAGCGCGGCGCAGCCCGAGTACAACCCCGACCTCACCCGCGCCTGACGCGCGGGGCAGTTGGCGGAAACGGTCACCCTGACCCCGCGGTCGGGGGTCAGGGGTGATCGTCCGCGTCGTCGATGCCGCCGTCCGGGCCGGGCCGGCTGCGCCCGCCGCTACGGGTTCGCGACGAGTCCCTCATCCGTGGTGACGATCGTCAGCGGCCGGGGCTGCGAGCTGGACCGGCGGTCGAGGTTGTCCTTGGCGTCGAGCCGGGCGTAGACGGTCCCGGCGCCGCCCACGAGCTTGCACACGTTGCGCCACTGCGCGCTGGTCAACGTGACCGCCGTCGAGAACAGGCCGTAACCGTCGCTCGGCACGCGCACCGGCTGCTTCATGTCGGCCGTCGCCGAGAACAGCACGCGGAACCTCGTGTTGTGGTTCCCGTCCCAGTCGATCTCCGGCGGGTCGTCCGCGCAGTCGAGCGGTTCGTCCGACGCCGGCCCGGTGATCTCGGGTGCGATGACGGGCGACAGCACCAGGCGCGAGGCCGGCGTGACCAGGCGCTCGGACGAACTCTTGGCCCGCACCCGCCAGTAGAACTGGCCGGAGTCGTCGGCCAGCTTCAGGACCTTCAACCAGTCCAGCACCGGCTGGTAGCAGCCGAGGTCGAAGGCGACGAGCGTCTTCTTGACCGAGCCGAACTCCTCCTTGCGCGACCACTCGACGAAGTACTTGCCGCGCGGCCCGGTGTCCCAGCAGAAACGCGGCGCCACGTCGGTGTAGACGACGGTGTCGGCCGCCGGGCCGAGCATCCGCAGCGGGTCGCAGGCGTCGCCGACGCCATCGCGGTCGCCGTCCGCCTGGTCCGCGTTCTCCGCCGCGGGACAGTTGTCCTGGAGGTCCGGCACACCGTCGCCGTCGCCGTCGTAGTCGCCGTCGCAGGCGTTCCCGCTGCCGTCGCCGTCGAGGTCGGCCTGGTCGGCGTTGGCGGCCCGCGGGCAGTTGTCGTCCCGCTCGAGGACGCCGTCCCCGTCGGCGTCGGCGTCGCAGGCATTCCCGGTCCCGTCGCCGTCGCTGTCGAGCTGCGAGGGGTTCAACACCCGCGGGCAGTTGTCGCCGGCGTCGGGCACCGAGTCGGCGTCGTCGTCGAGCTCGCAGGCATCGCCGGTGCCGTCGAGGTCGGCGTCGTCCTGCGCGGCGTCGGCCTGCAGCGGGCAGTCGTCCGCCGCGTCCGGGACGCCGTCGTCGTCCGTGTCGGCCTCGCAGACGTCCCCGACCCCGTCCGCGTCACCGTCCTGCTGCCCCGGGTTGGCGGCCAAGGGGCAGTTGTCGGACCCGTCCGGCACGCCGTCCGCGTCGTCGTCGGCGTCGCAGGCGTCGCCGCTGCCGTCGCCGTCCGTGTCGCGCTGGTTGGCGTTGGCCACCGCGGGGCAGTTGTCCACGCTGTCGGCGCGGGCGTCGTGGTCCTCGTCGTCGCCGACGTACACGCGCCACGTGATCGTCGCGAGGTTCGCGCCGGCGCGCTCGGGCTTGACCCAGTCGGCGTCGGCCGTGACGCGGCAGGTCACGGTGTAGGCGCCGGGCGCCGTGAAGCGGCGCAGGAAGGAGGTCGTCCCGGTGGCCTCGAGCGCGCCCTCCGCCGGCAGGCCGGGACCCTCGACGGTCCACGCGTACGCCGCCGGCGCCAGACCGACGCGCGCACCGACCTCGAACTCCACCAGCTCGTCCGTCGTCACGGGCGATGCCGGCGCGGTCCACGCCACCGGCGCCGCCGTCGCGACGCGCGGGTTCTCGAAGAACGCCAGCGCCAGGCGCTGCCGGCACACCGCGCAGAACGGGTGCGAGTCCTCGCGCATCGCACAGCTGTCGTCCGGGCGGTAGACGCACTGCGGGTAGTACTGGGCGCCCTCGCGCGGCGGGCCGAGTTCGGCAAGCCACTCCGCCCACGCCGCGCCGCTCTGGTCGAGCGTCGTGTTGATCTCGCCCGCCTCGCTCCCGCAGCCTTCTTCCTCGACGTACTCGTCGTCCAGGTTCGCGAACGCGTGGGCCAACTCGTGCGCCGCGATCGCCAGGCCGTCCTGGTGCGCCGCGGAGTAGGCGCCGCGAGTGCCGGCGCTGCCCCCGCGACGGTCGGTGTTGACCATCAGGAGCGTCACGTCGTGCGCCGGCGCGCGCAGCTCCGCGGCCACGATGTTCTCCTCGCCGCCGGTCCCGTCGCACTTGTCGTAATAGAGGCGGCGGTTCGCGGGGTCTTCGCAGGTCGCGACCTTGCCCGGGAAACCGGCGTTCATCGCCGTGTCGCGCAGGTGCGAGGCATCGTCTTCCGGGCAGTCGCAGGCGTCGGCGCCGGACTGCGCCGAGTAGGCGTAGACCAGGATGTAGTTCACCAGCTCGCGGTGCTCGCCGAAGGGCGGCTTGCGCTCGAGGTACAGGACGAGGTTGCGCGCGTGCGCCTCCATCAGGCTCTTCTGGTCGTAGGTGTAGCCGTCGGGCACGATCACGACGTTGACCCGCTGCCCGGTTTCGGCGGCATCGCCGTACACGGCGACCACGTCGGGGTCGTCGTACTCCTCCGGCCAGTGGACGCTGCCGCGGGCCAGCGGCGCGGCGGCGTGCGGCAGGGCGGCCGGCCCGGCGAAGGCGAGCGTCTCGTAACCGGCGCTCCCGCCGGCCGGCGTGAACAGCGCCGGCTCCAGTTCGAACGAGCCGAGCACCTCTCCGGCCCGCGAGACCTCGACCTGGGCGAAGCCGGGCAGTTCCGGCAGCTCGACCAGCGCGGTGGCGCGGTGGGCGAGCACCCTGTCGCCCGACAGGTGCGGCGCCGCGTCCGGCCCGTGCTCGAGGCACAGGCCGGCCGGCGCGGCGTGGGCCGTGAAGCGCTCCCCGCCGGGCCCGAGCAGGTCGACGCGCAAACCGGCCGGCTCCGGCCCGGCACCGCGGGCGCGCAGGAACGGACGCTCCTTGACCGTGAACCCGCTCAGCCGTGCCGCGTCGCGATCGACCGAGATGGCGACGACCAGCGTGCGCTCGGAGAACCGCTCGAGCACCCGCTCCCCGACCGTGAGGGTCGAGCTGGGACCGACCTCGCGGGCCAGGCAGTCCGGGGTGCACACGGACAACGCGATGACGAGGACCGCGCCGGGCGCGGCCCAGCGGAACCTCCTGGGCATCTCGACCTCGCTCTTTCCCGTTCGTCCTTGGACCGGCAGGCATTCTAAGTCGCGCGGGTAAGTCCGGAAAACGGGCAAATGGAGCGCGCGGGCCCGGACGCCGGCGCGCAAGGGCGAGCGTTCGTATTTTCGACTACGTAACCGCAAGCGGGATTTCGAAACGCGCGCTGGTCTTCCGGGGCCGGTCCTTCCTACATTCGTTGCAGACGCCGGCACCGTTGTGCCGGGCCGCCTGCGGCGCCCGCTGCCGAGCCTTGCAGACCGGGCCGCCTGCGGGCGCGCCGCGAATCGAGAGAGGGGAACGTGATGGCCGTGCACCCGAGCTTCGGCGTCCTGGATCGCGCGATTTCCGCCCACCGCCGTGGGCACGACCAGGAAGCGCTGGCCCTGGCGGAAGCCGCCTGGAAGATGGTGGCCAACATCCCCGGAGCGCCGCCGCAGGCGGGCGTCATCGGCGGGTTCTACGGGTACCTGCTCGGGACGGTCGGCTCGCGGATGACCGAGGGGCTGCAGCTCTGCGGGCAGGCCTGTGACGCCGCCTTCTGGGAGCCGCGCGTGTTCGAGTACTTCGCGCGCCTCCAGCTGGCCTCGGGGCGGCGCCGCGAGGCGCTGCTGACGCTGGAACGCGGTCTCGCCGTCAGCCCCGACGACCGCGATCTGCGCGCGCTGCGCCGGGCGATGGGGACCCGGCAGGCGCCGGCGCTGTCGTTCCTCGACCGGCGCCACCCGCTGAACCGCGTCATCGGTCGGCTGCTGCACCGCATGCGCGCGCCGAACGGTGTGCCCGCGACGCCCTGATCAGGGCTGCGCGAGCGCCTCGGCCACGATCTCGGCGACGTCGCGCGTCCTCTCGGTCGCGGCGTTCAGCATCATCCGGCACTCCGGGCAGGCGGTGACGAGCAGCTTGGCGCCGGTCGCGCGCACGTGCTCCGCGCGCACCTGGTCCACGCGCCGCGGCTGCTCCGGCCGTTCGCTGGCGAACCCGGCGTTGCCGCCGCCGCAGCACACGGTGGACGCGCGGTTGCGCGCCATCTCGGCCAGCGACAGCCCCGCGGCGCGGATCAGCTCGCGCGGGGCGTCGTGCTCGCCCTCGTAGCGCGCCAGGTAGCACGGGTCGTGGAACGTCGTCGTCGTGCCGCCCCAGCGCGAGCGGTCGAGGCGCAGCGCCCCGGAATCGAGCAGGCGGTTCATCAGCTGCGTGTGGTGCACGACGTCGGGCCGGAAGGCGGGGTCGAGCTGCGGGTACTCGCGCGAGATGGTGTGCAGGCAGTGCGGGCAACCGGTCACGACGCGGCGGGCGTCCGCGCCGCGCAGCGCCTCGATGTTTTGCCGCGCCAACGTCTGGAACTGCAGCTCCTCGCCCTGCCGGCGCGAGTGGTGACCGACGCAGACCTCCTCCTCCAGCACGCCGAAGCGCACACCTGCGGCCTTCAGGATCGTCACCGTCGACTGCACGGCCGGCCGCGAGTCGGGGTTGTAGGACCACACGCAGCCGAGCCACAGCAGGTACTCGCTGCGGCCGGGCTCGAACAGCGGGATGTCGAGCTCGCCGATGAGCTTCGCGCGCAGCTCGGGGCGCGCCCCGAGCGCGTTGCCGGTCCGCTCGACCTCGCGCAGGAAGTCGGCCGCGACCATGCCGGTTCCCAGCGCCAGCGCCTGGGCCCGCTTGGCCCCGACCAGCACCTGCAGGTGCTCGATGCCGACCGGGCAGGCGTTCTCGCACGCGCCGCAGCTCGTGCACTGGCCCAGCGCGCGCTCGGTGATCACGCTGCCGATGACGGGATCGCCCGCCCCGCCGCCGCTCACCGCGGCGCGGCCCTGCAGGATGAACGCCCGCGGATCGAGTTCCTGGCCGGCGAGGTTCGCCGGGCAGTGGTCGGTGCAGCGGCGGCATTCCACGCAGGTCAGGAAGTCCATCCGCTGCTTCCACGGCAGTTGCTCGACCCGTTCCAGCCCCAGGCTGACGTCGGCCTCGCCTTCCATCTTCTCGAGGTCGAGCTCGAGCGGCAGGTACTCCCCCAGCGTGTGCGTCCGCAGGTAGATCGCGACCGGCGCCATCACGATGTGGAAGTGCTTCGAGCGCAGGATCAACAGCGGGAAGACGAGGATGATGAGCGCGTGCAGCCACCAGTTGGCGCGCGCCAGCGCCGCGGGCGGCCGCGTCTGGGCGTAGAGGAACGTCGCCATCAGGAGGAAGATGAACAGCGCCACGACGCCCGAGGTGTACGACTTCGGGTCGGGCGAGATGCGAACCAGCACGAAGCGGCGGAACGCCAGGCCCGCGATCGAGACCGCGACCAGCACGGCGAAGGCCGCGACCACCCCCTTGAACACCGGTACGCGGCCGCCGAACAGCGCCCGCAACAGGTGCAGCCCGTACGGCTCGAGGAAGTGGTTCAGCGTCTCGAGCGCGAACACGAGGAAGCCGAGGAACACCGCCGCGTGCAGGAGCCCGACCACGGGCCGGCCCGCGATCACGCGTGCCTGGAGCAGGACCTCGCGGGCGACCCGCAGCAGCCGGCGACCCGGCCGGTCGGTCCGCACGCGGTCGCCGGGACCCTGGCGGATCACCTGCAGCTTGCGCGACAACCCGCGCCAAGTCAGGGCCGCGCTGACCGCGATCAGCACGGTGAGCAGGGCCAGTTCCCAGGTGGAGAACTCCACGCGTCCATCCCCCGGCAGCGCCGCGTTTCGGGCCGGCGATTATAGGACCTCGGGCGCGCCGGCCGGCGCGGGCACGGTGGCGTTCGCACGGTTGCGGCGCGGGGAACGCGCGGGGAGAATCCCGGGACGGTCGCGGGGCCGGCCGGGAGGCCGCGGGTGGCGCAGATGACGACCAGGAACGGCTCGTGGTCCGGGGCGCTGTTGGCGGGCGCCCTGCTCCTCCTGGCCGGCTGCGACGATGCCGACCAGCTCGCCGCGGACGATCGCCGCTTCGCGCTTGCCGCCAGCACGTCGTCGGTTTGCCCCTACGTCGAGCCGAGCAACGACGGTACCGACGACACGGCCGGCTCCCTCGGCGTGACGGCGCAGGTCGCGGGAACGGTCTTCGGCGACGACGGCAGCGTCGTGCCCGACGTGAAGGTCAAGTTCGAGACCACCGAAGGCGAGTTGCGCGAGCCCGGCGCGGACGTCGGCGGGCCGACGCTCGTGCTGCGCACCGACTCCCGCGGGCAGGCGCTGGCCAACGTGTTCATCGACCAGCGGCCGCCCGACGACGAGATCGTGGTCAACGCCTCGGTGCCGGGCGGCGACCGGGACGACGAGGTCACGATCGCTGCGCCGGCGGCCCCCTCGCCGATCTTCTTGGCCCAGCCCGGCACGCTCACGCTCGGCACAAGCAGCGACAAGACCACGCTCATCTTCGGCGTCAACAGCCCCGGGTGCGGGATCTACAAAGTCGAGGCGCAGGTCACTTACGATGCGTCGAAGCTGAAGTTCTCCGAGACCCAGTTCCCGGAGGACGTCAGCATCCTCGAGTTCCCGCCGCTCGGCACGGCCGACGTGCCGGTCGAGTACACGGCAACCCCGGCCGTGCCCAACGGATCGGTTCTCGTGCGCGCGCAGCGGGTCAACTCGCCGCTCACCGGGACGAACCGCTCGGGGAACTACCTGCAGGTGTCTTTCGAGGCCATTGCCGCGGGCGAAGCGGAGATCAGGATCCACCGCCTCGAGCTGTTCCCGGTGCCGCTGCTCGGGGGACCGTCGTGGGTCTTCTCGCCGGGGTCGGACGAGGACTTGGTCTTCACCATCACCATCAAACCCGAGGAATGACCGCGGCCCCGCCCCAGGCCCCGGCGGCGCCGCTGGTCCCGCCCGGTTTGCGCGAGATCCTCGCGCACCCGCTGCCGTTCCAGTCGCACAGCTGGCTCAATCGCGCGATCTGCCGCTCGATCATGGCCCTCTTGGGCGGCCGGGTCCTCGAGCTGCACGGGCTCGAGCACGCGCGGCCCGAGCGCGACCCGTTCGTGCTCGCGATCAATCACAACCAGAAGACCGAGGCGGTGATCCTGCCGACGATGCTGATCTACCACCGCGGCGGCAAGCTGATCCACTTCATCTCCGACTGGAACTTCCAGCTGATCCCGATCGTGCGGACCGTGATCCGCCGCAGCGAGGTGATCACGCTGGTTGTCAAGGACGCGCGGCCGCGGATCCTCAACGTGCTCAAGCCGCTGTTCCACGACCCGGTGCCGGCCTTCCGGCGCGCGCGCCGCAAGATCGAGGCCGGGGCGCCGGTGGGCGTGTTCATCGAGGGCACCGTCAACCGCGACCGCGCGCGGCTGATGGCGGGCCACCCCGGGGCGGCGCGGTTGTCGCTCGAGACCGGCGCGCCGGTGGTCGCGGCCGGGATCCGTTTCCCGGACGTCCCGCCGGACCGGCCGGTCCCCGAAAGCGCGCGGATGGTGCTCGAGATCGGCCCGCCGATGACGCCCCCCGCGCCCGAGCGCGCGGGACGCCCCTCGCCCGACGAAGTGCGGGCATGGCATGATCGCGTCATGCGGGAGATCGCGCGCCTGTCGGGCAAGGCGTGGGATCCCGACAGCTCGAGGAGGGGCCGGAAGTGACATCGTTGCGGGACCGCGTCGCCGTTGCCCGGATCGCCGACGCGGACGACCGCGCGCGCGCGCTGGAGGTGCTCCGCGCCACCTACCGCGAGGAGAAGGGCTGGGTCGGCGACGAGGCGGAACAGCTCCCCGACTCCGATCTCGCGCGCGGCGACGTGTCGTGGTTCGTGGCCTCGGTGGACCACGAGCCGGTCGGCGTGCTGCGCGTCCTCTACGACCCGCCGCTCGGGCTGTACGCGGACTACGGCCTGCAGTTCATCGGGCAGGAGATCGACGTCGAGGCGTTCGTGCGGGAGAACAAGATCGCCGAGATCGGCCGCTTCGCCGTCGTGCCGGACTTCCGCCGGCACATCATCGTCGTCGCGGCGCTGATGCGCGCCGCGGTGACGGAGACCGTCGCGCAGGGCTACACGCACTACATCACCGACGTCTTCGAGGACGACCCGCACAGCCCCTACAACTTCCACACCCGCGTGCTCGGCTTCGTGCCGGTCGCCACGCACGAGGTGGGCGAGCTGAACTGCCGCAGCCGCCGCATCACGCTGGTCCTGGACCTGCGCGCCTGCTACGAGCGGATGCGCGCCAGCGGCGGCTGGATCTTCCGCTACTTCACCGCGAGCTGGGAGCCGGCGCTCCACCGGCGGCTCTCCGGCTCCCCGAGCCACCCCCTGGCCCAGTAGTAGCCGAGGCCGATCGCCTCGTGCACGCCGCCGGTGACGCGCTCCAGCGCGGATGCGCCGGGCAGCACCGCCTGCGCGCCGCCCGGCAGCGCGCCGCCCGACGGCGCGGGCAGCGCGGCCGCGAGGAACCCCTCGCGCCAGAGCGCCGCGCGCGAGCGCGCCATGTGCCCGGGCGACGTCACGAGCGCGAGGCGCTGCCAGCCGCGGGCGCGTGCGAGCTCGGCGCAACGCACGGCGTTGTCGCGCGTGCTGCGCGCCCGGTCCTCGACGATCGCGACCCGCGGTTCGAGCCCGCAGGCGAGGGCCCGCGCGGCCATCAGGCGCCCGGACGCAGGCGCGCCGCCGGGCGCGCCGCCGCTGAAGACGAGCGGCACGCCGGGCCAGCGGGCCGCCGCCTCGAGCGCGGCGTCCACCCGCTCGATGCTGGCGCGGGTCAAGAGCGCCTGCGGACCGAAGCCGTCCACCCCGCCGCTGAAGACCAGGATCGCGTCCGGCGCCGAGGCCGGCGCCCAGGCCGGGGCCGGCGGCCAGCGTCGCTCCAAGCCGGCGAGGCCGCCGTCCAGGACGCTCGCGGTCACGGGCAGCGAGGCCGCGACGGCCAGCAGCCACGCCGCGGCCCAGAGTCCGGCGGCGAGCCGCGGCCGGGCCGCGCTCCGCGCCACGGCAGCGGCGAGCCCGAGCAGGAAAACCCATCCCATGGGCGTTGTAAGCAGTTCGGACATGGCCGGATTATCGGGTTTCGCCCGCCGGCGCGTGCACGCGCGGGCCCCGGTGCCTAGCTTTTCGTTCGGGACCTGTCGGCGGAGGCAATCCCGTGAACGCGATCGAGCAGATCCTGCAGCAGTTCGGGGACGGGGGCGTCGAGGCCTCCTTCCGCGTCAGCGGCAAGACCTACCACGTCTTCGCGTACCGCAGTCCGAACGGCGGGCGGCCGGGGATCCGCTGGAACCTGTACGAGGTGCGCGGCGGGAGCGAGCCGCGCCTGCGCGGCCTGACCTTCGGCATCGCCAGCGGCGTGCGGGAAGCGATGGAGGACGTCGTGCACGCGGCCGAGGAGCACGCCGACACCGGGTTCGTTGCGCCGGTGCGCGCGCGCACGTTCACCTTCCGCCCGAGCCCGCAGGACTGAACCCGTTTCCACGAACGCGGGCGGCGGGACAGCGTCCCGCGCCGCGCGTTTCCAAAGCCGGGGCGCCCCGCCAAAAGGGGCGCTCCCATTCTTTTGGAGGTGAGCCCGAAACACCACATGACCGCGAGGCGCCGCACCGTGAACACGGACCGCCCCGGCGGATCCGCGGCGCTCGCGGTCCGGCGTGGATGATGCGGGCCCGGCGGCCGACAAGTCCATTATCGAAACGGTTTCCGATGACCCGACGTGGTGTTTCGGGCTCACCCTCCGGCGTCAGAGCAGCGCCGGGTCGATCCAGCGCAGCACGCGCCGCGCCACCACGCGCGCGAGCGGGATGCGCCCGCAGGCGATCTTCGCCGCGCCGGTCATGCCCGGGCGCAGCAGTCCCGGGCGATCCTCCACGCTGCAGCGCACGCGGAATACGCCGCGGCCGAGCTTGTCCAGCACGGCGACCGGCGCGACCTCGCGCACCTGCCCCGCGAACGAGCGGTCGGGGAACGCCGAGAAGCGCAGCGCCACGCGCTGGCCGGTGCGCACGTCGCCGATCTCGCTCTCCAGCACCTCGACCTCGACGAACAGCTTCGTCGTGTCGGCGATCTCCAGCACCGTGGCGCCGGCGGCGATCCACTCGCCGAGACGCCGCTCCAGGTCGGGCGTGATGACCTGCCCGGCGCTGGCGGCGCGCAGCTCGCACGCCGCCGCGCGCCGCGTGAGGTCGGCACGCTTGGACTCCAGCCGCGCGACCTCGGCCCGCGCCGCCGCGATCGTCTCCGGCCGGGCCCCGCGCGCGACCAGCCGCGCCTGGTCCACCGCGGCCCGAAGCGCGCCCTCGCGCACGCGCAACTCCTTCCCCACCTCCTCGTAGAGGTCCAGTTCGACCAGCCCGTCGCGCCGCAGTCGCGTGAGCCGGTCGTGGCGGCCGCGCAGGTGCTGCACTTCGGCCTCGGCGGCCGCGACCTGCTCGTGAGCCTGCCGCACCTGCTCGCGCTCCGGCCCGCGCAGCAGGAGGTCGAGGTCCGCGTTGGCGCGCGCGATCTCCGACGCCGTCATCGACAGCGCCGCGTCCAGCTCGCTGGTGTCGAGCCGCGCGACGAGTTGCCCCGGCGTCACCGCCGCGCCCTGCGCCACGAGGAGTTCGGCGAGCTTGCCGGGGACCTCCGGCCGCACCGCGCTGCGAGCGGAGCTGTCCAGCGACGCCGGACCGGTCACTTTCAACGGCCACGGCATCAGCGCCACCGCGGCCAGGCCGCCGAGGACCACCGCCGCCCGGGCGAGACCCCCCACGCGTACCGACCGCGCGCGCGCCACCAGCGACGCCGCGAGTGCTGCCAGCGGCCGGCGAGCGAGGACCAGCCCGGCCAGCGCCATCAGGACCGGGCCCCACAGCCCGGCCATGTCGAGCGAGAAGCCGACGAGCAGCCGCGCGAGCAGGAGCAGCAGGAACAGCATGTACGCCGTGGACAGCACGGCGTAGACGACGAGCAGGTTCCTCGTGCGGACCGGGAGCGCCGGTCCGTCCACCGGCTGTCCGCGCAGGCGCCGCAGCGCGCGGCCGTACGCGCGCGTGGCCGTCGCGCGCAGGTTCGGCACGCCGGCGAGGTCGGACAGGATGTAGTAGCCGTCGAGGCGGATCAGGGGATTGAGGTTCAAAAGGACGCTCGTCCCGCCCACGGTCAGGAGCAGGATCGCCAGCGCGCGCCCCGCGCCGGGGGGCACGATCGCCCACAGGACCAGGCCGGCGCAGGCGACGGCGAAGTCGAACAGCGGCCCGGCCAGGCCGACCAGCACGCGGTGCGCGCGCCGGCGCATCAGCCAGGCATCGCTGACGTCCGCGTAGAGCGCCGGCATCAGCAGGAAGATGAGCAGGAAGCCCATCTCGGGCACGCGTCCGCCGTAGTGCTTGCAGGTCAGCCCGTGCGACATCTCGTGCAGGGACGTCAGCAGCACGCCGAGCACCAAGAAGCTGCCGATCCAGCCGGCGCCGCCCAGCTCGGGCAGCCCCGTGAACAGCTCGCGACCGTGGGTCGCGGCGATCACGCCGGCGGCGAGCGCGAAGAGCGCGTACAGCCCCGCGAACGCCGGCGTCCAGACGAAGCGCAGCGACGGCTCGAGCCTTGCGAGGAGCCGGTCGGGATCGCACAGGGGAACGCGGTAGTAGAGCAGGCTGCCGCGCCGCGGCGCCGCGCTGGCCGTGGCCGCGTGCAGCGCCGCCTCCGTCCCGGCGCGCACGAGCACCGCGCGGATTCCCGCCGCCTCGCGGTGCCCGGGGTTCGCGGCCAGGAGCTCGTCGAGCGCGCGCAGCGCGGCCTGGAAGCGCCCCTCGCGCAGGAGCTGGATCGCTTCCTGGAACTTCTCGAGCTCCCCGGGCACCCGCGGCACGAGCGCTCCCGGCGGCACGCGATTGCCCGCGAGGCCGCTCTGCTCGAGCGCGGCGACGATCTCCTGCCCGGCCTCCGGCGCGCGCGCGGGCAGCATCGGGCCGCCCTCGACGAGTCCCTTGTCGCGCAGCGTGTCGAGGAACTCCTGGATCTCATCGAGCGCGAACTCCTCGCCTTTCCACGTGGCGAGCTCGACCTGGATGTCGACCGGCGTCCGTTCGCCGTCGAGCCGCTCGAGGATGAACCCCTCGAGTTCGTCGAAGCGGAAGTAGCGCCGCGTGCGCGGGTCCTTGATGACCTTGCCGGTCCCGGTCTCGCCGTCCGGCAGGACGAGAAGGTCCGGGCGCAGGCGCGGCAACGCCGTGCAGGTGCTGGCTGGGTCCATCCGCTCCTCGAGACCTCGCCCGGAAGCCAGGCCCGGGCCCCCGGGCAAACGTGACGTCCGCGCAGCCCGGCGGCAACGGGCGGCGGAAGGCCCGCGAGGAGCGACAGGTGCGCCGGCTTACGCGACCGGCGTCGGGGCTATCTCCCCGCGCTCACGGGTGCGAGGGGGGCGGAGGGGTGGGCGGGGTGGGCGTGGGCGGCGGCTCGTCGGGCTGCGCCGGCTCGTCGGGCTGCGCCGGCTCGTCGGGCGCGGGTTCGCCGGGAGTTTCCGGCCCGTCTTCGCCGTCGTCGCCCTCGAGGTCGTCGCCGGCAGAGGACGAGGACACGACCAGCCGCACGACCAGCAGGTGCTCGTCGCCCGGTTTCAAGACCGCGGACTCCACCGTGTCGCCCTCGAACAGGTCGTCGAGGATCGCCTCGTCATCACCGTCGAGCACGATCACGGCGTCGCTCGGCACCTCCAGCACGACCTCGCCGGCCTTGGGGTCGCGCACGGTGAGCGTTCGCGCGTCGAGGTCCACCGCCGTGATCTCGCCCGACACGTTCGCGGGCGCCGACGCCGACGCCACCGGGTCCACCAGCAGCAGCACGAGCGCGGCTAGCACGATTTGCGCGGCGAGTTTTGTCTGACGGTTCATGTTCTTTCACCTCCATCACCCGGGGTCCATCCCCGCCCGCATCTTCGCGCAGCCGACAGGGCGCGGCAATCCCGGCCTCCGGGGCCGCCGCCCGCAGGGGTCCGGACGCGTTCGGATGAAATATAATCGGGTCACCGCACGGCCCCCCCGATCAGCGTACCTTGATGGCACTCGCCGTCGGGGAGATGGCTTTCCCAGGAACGGCCTTCCTGGCCAGGAGACGTATCCATGAATCGAACACTGGTCGCAACCGCTCTCGCCCTGCTCGTCGCCGCCGCGCTGCCGGCGGCTGCCGCCGAAACCGAGGTTCCGTTCGACCTGCGCGTGCAGATCGACGTGACGCCGGAACTGTCGGCACAGTTGCGCTCGGGCGATCTGCTGCAGGTCGTCCTGCGACCGGAGATCCAGTACGGGCAACGCTCGGTGCCCGGGGCGCCCATCGTCCTCGAGAAGGCATGGGAGCCGGGCATGCTGCTGGAGCCGCTGCACTTCCCGAAGGTGCTGGCCCCGGACCAGATCTACCGCGTCGAGCTGCGCATCGCGCGCAAGGACGATAAGGGCCGCACGCAGGACCTGCGGTACCTCTCGGCGTTGGACAAGCTTCCGCGCCATCCCGTGACGCGCTGGGTCCCGATGCGCCTGCACCTCGGCGACCGGCGCGACCTGCGCGACAACCACGTGATGGTGGTGCAGGACAGCGACGGCATCTTCCGCGTGATGTGGTTCACCGCCTGAAACGTGAGCTCGAAAAGCCACATTGATGAAAACCGGGTGCGTTAACGGCGAACCGGCCCGCCGCACCCGGTGAGCTTCGGCCCGCTCGATATCGGCCGGGCCGCGCTGCGCGGGCGCTCGGGCCGGGCGTCAGGTGACGAAGCGGTAGATGTAGGGCTTGACGTTCTCGTTGGGCCGGGCGCGCAAGGTGCCGCGGTAGGCCGATTCCAACTCCGGCGGCAGGCCGACACGCTTGGGGAACAGCCGCCGGGCGAACAGCGCCCGGCCGTGCAGCGGGCGTTGGGCCAGGCCCAGGACCATCGCCGGGGTGCGGCGCGATTGTTCCGCCGTGCGCTCCGACAGGCCCTTGGTGCTGTTGCGGATCACGAGGAAGATCCAGGCGCGGTCCAAAAGGCCGACCGCGGTCTTGGCGAAGGCGACCGTCTCGCGGACGACGTCGCGCATCGCATGGCGCATGTAGCCGTGCAGGGCGTTGACGGCGCGCAGCGGGTTGCGCGCGTCGCGCCGGGCGCGGCTGCTGACGGTCTTGTGCTCGACCCGGCCGGGGGGCAGTGCGGCCAGCGCGCGGGCGTAGTCCGGCTCCTCGTCGGTGACGAGCGTCCAGGGCCGGTCCGCGGGAAACAGCCGGTCCAGGCGGCGGAAGATCTCGGCGGCGCGCTTCTCGCGGGCCCGCGCTTCGGGCCGGCCCAGCCGCT
>JAGOJY010000107.1 GCA_017994815.1 Acidobacteriota bacterium | reverse complement strand
GCAGCGATCCCGTCAGAAGGTCCTCGCGGCCCTCGAGCTGCGCCATGCGCGCGGCCCAGCCGATGCGGTCCTTCAGCTCGCGCGGCGGCAGGCCGTACACCCCGCCGAAGAACCGCAGGTTCTGCCGCACCGTCAGGTCGTCGTAGAGCGAGAAACGCTGGCTCATGTAGCCGATGCGCCGCTTCACCTGCTCCGGCTCGCGCGCGACGTCGAAGCCGAGGACCTGCGCGCTGCCGGAGCTCGGCTTGAGCAGGCCGCACAGCATGCGGATGGCCGTGGACTTGCCGGCCCCGTTGCTGCCGAGCAGCCCGAACACCTCGCCCGCGCCGACCGAGAGCGTCAGCCGGTCCACGGCGGTGAAAGCGCCGAAGCGCTTGGTCAGCTCGCGGCTGGCGATCGCCTCGGTCATGGCAGGGCGGGCTGCCCGGCCGCGCGCCGCGCGCGCGCGGCGGCCAGGTGCAGGCGCGCGAGAGCGCCGGTCCGGTCGAGCCCGGCGGCGAGCAGGGAGACCTCGGCGTCGAGCAGTTCCGAGGAGGGGATCACGCCCTCGCGGTAACGCTCGCGGGCCACGCGCAGGTTCTCGGTCGCGGCCTCGCGGTTGCGCTCGGCGACCGGGAGGGCGGCGCGCGCGGTCCGCAGTTCGATCGCCGAGGCCGTGAACTCCTGCGCCAGCGACCGTTCGAGCCCGGCCAGTTGCGCGCGCAGCGCGTCGGCGCGCGCGTTGGCGCGGGCGACCGCCGCCGCCGTGCGCCCCCCGTCGAACGGGCGGTACGTCAGGTTCAGCGACACGTCCCAGGTGTCGTCCCACTCGTCGTGCAGCGGCAGGATCTCGCGGTTCGGGCGGGCGTAGTCGAAGCCGGCCGCCGCGGCGAGCTGCGGGCGAGCGGCGGCGGCCTCGGCGCGCGCGAGCGCCTCGGCCGACGCCAGCCGCGCGCGCAGCGCGCGCACCTCGGCGCGTTCGCCCGCCGCCGCCGCGGCGTCGAGTCGATCGACGGCCGGCGCGGCCTCGTCCGCGGGGACGAGCGGCTCGATCGGCGTGTCCTCCGGCAGCCCGAGCAGCCGGCGCAGATCGGCCTCGGCGATCTCGGCGCGGGCCGCGGCGGACAGTCGCTCGAGTTCCGCCCGGTCGCGCTCGACCTCCACGGCGAGCACTTCGTTGGCCGCCACGAGCCCGAAGCGGCGGCGGTTCTCCGCGTCCTCGAGGTGCGCGTCATAGGCGCGCTGCGCGTCGGCGAGCACGCGCGCGCTCTCGCGCGCGGTGACGAGCGACCAGAAGGCGTCTAGCGTCTCGATCTCGACGTCGGCACGCGCGGCGTCCAGCTCGTTCCCCGCAGCCTCGTGAACCGCCATCGCGGAGTCCAGCAGTCGCGCCAGCCGGCCGCCGGTGTAGACGGGGACACTGATCTCGGCGCGGGAGCGGTAGTTGTCCGGGATGTTGGGGAAGATCGTCCGCGGCTCCTGCCGCGGGAGCCGCAGCGTGAATTCGTCGATCTCGGAAGTCCGCGTGTAGCCCGCGGTCAGCGCCAGCTCCGGCCGCTGCCCGGCCCGGGCCGCGGCGGTCTCCGCCGCCGCGGCGCGCTCGAGGCCGCGCAGCGCGGCGAGCCGGTCCGAGGCCTCGCGGGCCCGCGACACCGCCTCGGCCGGCGTGAGCCGCAGCGGTGGCGTCTCGGCGCGCGCGGGGAGCGCGGCGGCCACCAGCGTCAACAGCCACAGGTGACGATTCATGCGGGTTCCTCCGCGCCCGCGGCGGTGCGGATGCGCGCGATGAACACGTCTTCGAGCGAGGGCGTGATCGGGCGCAGCGCCTCGACCGCGACACCGGCCCGCGACAGCTCCGAGCCCAGCTCGGCGACCAGCTCGGGCGAGGGCGGCCGCGTCAGCGTCACGTGCAGCCGCTCGCCGAACGAAGCCAGCTCGGCGACGTCGCCGCGCGCGGAGAGCAGCTGCTGCGCGGTGCGCCGGGGCCGCACGATCAGTTCCAGCATCCAGGCCCCGGCCCCGCCGCGCAGCGCCTCCGGCGTGTCGAGTGCGAGCAGGCGGCCGCGGTCGATCAGCGCGACCCTCTGGCAGCGCTCGGCCTCGTCGAGGTACGGCGTCGTGACGAGGACCGCCAGCCCCTCGCGCTGCAGGCCGGCCAATACGCGCCACAGTTCGCGGCGCGAGACCGGGTCGACGCCGGTGGTCGGCTCGTCGAGCACCAGGAGCTCGGGCGTGTGGATCAGGGTGCAGGCGAGGGCGAGCTTCTGGCGCATCCCGCCCGACAGGCGGTCGGCCAGCCGCTCGCGGAACGGCGCCAGCCCGACCAGTTCCAACAGCTCGTCGCGCCGCTGCCGCCAGCCGCGAACGCCGCGCACGGCGGCGAAGAAAGCGATGTTCTCGTCCACCGAGAGGTCGCCGTAGAGCGAGAAGCGCTGCGAGAGGTAGCCCGTGCGCGCCACGACCTCGCGCCGGCGCCGGACCGGGTCGAGCCCCAGCGTCCGGAGGCGCCCCGCGTCGGGGGCTAGCAGCCCGAGGACCATCCTCAGCGTCGTGCTCTTGCCCGCCCCGTCGGGGCCGATCATCCCGAACATCTCGCCGCCTTGGAGCGCGAACGAGAGCCCGTCGACCGCGACCAGCCGGCCATAGCGGCGGACGACGCCCTCGACGGCCACGGGGGCAGCGGCGCTCACGCCGGCGACCCGGCGGCCGCGATGCGCGCCTGGGCCGGCATGCCGGGCTTGAACAGGCCGTCCTTGTTCGGCACCTGCAGCTTGACGCGGTACACCAGCTTCTCGCGCTCGTCGGGCGTCTGCACGTTCTTCGGCGTGAACTCGGCGACCGAGGCGATGTACGTCACGTGGGCGTCACGCCGCTGGCCGTCGTCGGTCACGACCTGCGCCACCTGCCCGACCCGGATCCGCCCGAGGTCCCGCTCGCCGACGTACGCGGTCAGCCACGCGTCGTCGAGCGCGGTGACGATCGCGACGAGCGCGCCGGGCACCAACAGCTCGCCCCGCTCGACGGGCCGTTCGGTGACCACGCCGGCGACCGGGCTCGCGATGTTCGTGTCGCGGACCTGCTCGTCGAGGATCGCGACGCGGGCGTCGGCCGCGGCGACGCGCGCGCGCGCGGCGTCGATTTCCTCGCGGCGGAAGCCGGCCCGCGCGCGGTTCAGCCGTTCGCGCGCCGCCGCGAGCTGCGCCGCGGCGACCTCGCGCCGCGTGCGCGCGTCGTCGCGCGACTTCTCGGTCCCCGAGCCGCTGTCGAGCAGGCCCTCCATCCGCGCCAGTTCCCGCTCCGCGCCGTCGAGGTCGGCCCGGGCGCGCTCGACCTGCGCCGCGGCCTCGGCGATGTCCTCGCTGCGGTTGCCGGCCAGCTTGAGCGCGAGGTCGGCCGCGGCCTGGTCGCGCTCGGCGCGGGCCGCGGCCAGCGCGAGGCGCAGGTCGGTGGCGTCGATCCGGGCGAGCGGCTCGCCGGCCGCGATCGAGTCGCCCTCGCGCGCGCCGAGCCACTCGAGCGTGCCGCCGACCTCGGCCGACACGCGCACCTCGGTCGCCTCGATGTAGCCCGAGGCGAGGACCGCGTCGCTCGTCTCCCGCGCGGCGCAGCCGGCGAGCGCGGCGGGCAGGAAGACGATCAGGGCTGCCGCGTTGGGTCGCATCGCTCAGCTCCCCTGCGCGGGGGCCGCGGACAGCCCGCGCGCGATGATGTCCTGCAGGTTGCGCACGAAGGTCTCCGCGTCCGGACGGGGCGCGGGGATCCGGGCCTGGCGCAGCACGCGCTCGCGCATCGGGCCCGACGCGAAGAAGAAGCACAGCGCGCCGACCACGCTCAGGTGCGTCAGCAGCGGGTCGACGCGGCGGAATGCGCCCTCGCGGACGCCTTGCTCGACGATGTCCTGCACGGTGCGGAAGATGACGGTGATGTGCCGCACGAAGCGGTCGTCGAGCCGGCGCCCGCCGCTGAGCACCTCGCGCAGCAGCATCGCCGGGAACTCCGGTCGTCCCGCCGCGAGCAGGGCGAACGTCGCCACGTAATCGCGCAACCGCTCCGCCGCCGGTCCCGGGGCCTCCCGCAACTCCGCCATGCGCTCGGCCGCGGGAGCGAACGTCGCCTCGAGGATCGCCCGGTACAGCCCCAGCTTCCCGCCGAAGTGATAGCTGATCATCGCCTTGTTGACGCGGGCCGCGCGGGCGATGTCGTCGAGGCTGGCGCCGTCGTAACCGCGCTCGGCGAACCGGACGGTCGCCGCCCCGATCAGCGCCTGGCGCGTCAGCTCGGGGTCGCGGGTCCCGCGGGTCCGCTTGCGGATCGCTTTCATCGGCCCTCCTGCCAATCAACCGTTTGGTTGAATAATGCAGGGAGCCGGCGAGCCTGTCAAACGCGCGGGTCGCGGCCGGTCGCCGCTGGCCCCGCGCTGTTCGGGAATTGAACACCTGCCGCGGCGCGCTAGCGGGGTCGTGGCCTGCCGCGCTCGTCCGGGCCGGTTCGGCGCACCGCGCCCCGGGACTTGGCGCCCGCCGCTGGCGCGTTTCCGGCCAACCCGCGCGCTCGCCGCGGCTGGATCGGCGAGGGGCCCAACCTAGATTTGCAGGCAGGGGAGCGTACTGCCGAGGAGTGGTCAGATGTCGCCGACCGGAAGGGTGGCCCGTGCGCTTGGGACGCCAGGCGCGCCGCAGCGCTGTCCGCGGCCGCAGCGCGGCTTCAGCGTGGCCGAGCTGCTCGTCGCCCTGACCATCATCGGCATGATCGCCGGCATCGGCGCCTACGTGATCAACACCGGCGGCTGGCGCGACTCGGCCGCCGTTTCGGAACTGGCGCGGCGCATGGAGCACGCCCGCTCGCGCGCGGTCCTCGACGGCAACGACTGGATCGTGACGTTCAATGTCGCGAGCGCCAGCTACACGATCCTTGACGACGACAACTCGGACGGCGACTACGACCAGGCGATCGGGGAGTCGCAGTGGACGTACCCGCTGGCAGCCAGCGCGAGCGGGACGGTCTTCGGCTACCCCGATTCCGTCCAGGGCATCGACGGCACCTCGCTCGACGACGCCGTCACGTTCGCCGGCGACCAGGTCACGTTCCGGCCGCTCGGGACGGCGGACAACGGCGTGGCCTACATCGTGACCGCGAACGACATCCGCGCCGGCGATCCGCAGTACATGCGAGCGCTGGTGGTCAACGCGGCGACCGGGCGCATTCGCCGCTGGCGCTACGAGGCCGGTGCGAACAACCCGGGTCCATGGAGGCTCGAACGGTGAGCTCGCCCAACGCACGCAAGCCGGGGCGCGACGAGCGCGGGGCGACGCTGGCGGAAGCCATCGTCGCCGTCGGCGTTTTCGGCCTCGCGCTCCTCGGGCTGAACGGGCTTCTGATCGGCACGATCCGGACCTCGGAGCTGGCCCGCGACTTCACGCGGGCGCGCTTCCTCGCGGCGCACCGGCTGGAGCAGATCAAGAACGCCCGCTACCAGGACGGCAACCGCGACGCCTTCCGCGACGCGTCCGACCCGTGCACGGACATCGACGAGGTTACCCAGACCGTGTACCCCGACGAGGGCTATGGCGCGGTCGATCTCATGAACGGCACGCGGTTCACGTTCCGCGCCTGCGCCGCCACCCCGGACATCAAGCAGACACCGCAGCACTACACGCGGTCGAGTTACCCGGCAACGGCCCAGGGCAACCATGACTACCAGGTCAACCACGGCCAGTACTCGCGCTTCCGCCGCGAGGTGTACATCGTCGACTCGCTCGATTACGCGAACACCCTGCGCAACGTTTCGCTGGACGGCCCCAATCCCGACGCCCGCGACAACCTCGTGCTCGACCTCGTGTCGCCTTCGACTACGTGGCCGAAGACGAACTTCGTCAAGTACGTGCTGGTCCGGGTCAAGTGGAAGGACAGCCATGGTCAGGCGCATCACGTCACGCTCACGTCGGAGAAAGCGTTCTACATCCCGGCCGCCTGAGCGGGTGCGACGCCCAGAACGGCTCCGCGCCGGACAGGGGTTCTCCCTGGCCGAGGTGCTCGTTGCGCTCGCCATCACGGCGCTGCTGTTCATCGTCGCGCTGTCGGTGCTGTCGATCGACCACAAGCTGTACGCGAAGGGCGATGCCGTCCTGGAGTGCGAGCGCGAGGCGCGCTACGCGGCGGAGATGCTCGAGCGCGACCTCTTGATGACCGGGTTCCAGGTCGACGTCCGCACGATCGCCGATCCCGGCCCGGACGGGACCGACAACACCGACGACGACATCGTCGGCCAGCCGCAGATTGCGACCGCTACGCCGTGGGAGCTGGTCGTCAACGCCGACCTCGACGCGGCCGTCGACGCGATCCAGGACGGCACGACCGGCGAGGCGGTCCCGAGCGGGTACGCCCCGGTGACGTTCTTCACCAGCGCCGAGACGGTCCGCTACACGCTGGACTCCAACGGCGACGGCGCGGTCACCGCCGACGACCGCGGGGACGAGCCGGAGGAGACGGCGACGCAGAACCCGGGGCTGTACCTGCTCCGGCGCGAGGTCTACGGCTTCAACGGCACGGACAACGAGAACCCGCACGGCCCGGTCGCGCTCGTGCGCGGGCCCGCCACCTACCCCAACGGGGCGCAGCCCGTGCCGTTGTTCCTGTACTGGGGCGAGTTCGACAGCGACGCCGCGCTGGACCTGTGGGGCGACACCGGTGCCGGCGGCGGTACGGTCGGCAACGGCCTGCTCGAGCCGGGCGAGATCGCCGCGCTGACGGCCGTCACCGACGAAGACGCGGACAACGACAGCGTCATCGACTCCGGCGAGGACCGCAACGGCAACGGGACGCTCGAGCGCCGCATCACGCAGCTGATCAAGCGCGTCGAGATCCACATCACGACCGAGACGCCGTACCCCGATCCCGACTACCGCGACCCGGTGCGCTCGTCCACCACGACTCCGTTCCGCTACCACACGAGCACGCTCACGACCGAGATCAAGCCGCGCAACACCGACCTGCCGGGCGGGGCGTGCGGCGACATTCCCGAGCCGACCAGCTCGCCGGGTGTGGCCAACGCCTGCGCCGACGCGATGGCCGACGGCAAGGTCCAGGTGACCTGGACGGCCTCCGACGACGACGGCACCAACGAAAACGACATCGAGCGCTACGTCCTGTTCCGCACCGACGTCGACAACATCTTCGGCCCGACGCCGTACGAGGAGGTCCTCGCCGGAACGTCCGCCTGGACCGACCAGTGGATCGAGATGCGGACCTGGCCACCGCGCCAGTACTGGTACCGTGTCCGCGCGATGGACTGCACGCCGCAGCTGTCCGACAGCGACCCCGTGGCGGGGCCCTATCCGGCCGAGGTCGGCGCCTCGTACCCCGAGTACACCTGGGCCTCCGACGTGCCGGCCGACGACGGCACCAACGTCGAGCTGGTGTGGACCAAGTCTCCCGACGAAGGCGCCAACACGTCGGGGTACGGGGGTGTCGTCGACGAATACCACGTGTACCGCTCGACCTCGCCCGACTACCGCTGCGTCGCGCCGGTCAACGACGACGCCGTCGCCGCCAGCGGGGCCGCGACGTACACCTACATGGACAACGACACCAATTCCAGCTCGGCCCTGACGCTCGGCACGCTGTACTACTACTGGCTGCGCACGCTGGACGACAACGGCGTCCTCTCGCCGTACAGCCCGCGCTACTGCGCGCGACCGTTCGTCGGCCCGACCTTCCCGATCCAGCGGCGGATCCGCGTGGTCCCGTACGCCAGCAACGACCACCCGGTCGAGGTGTACTTCGCCAATAACCCGAAGAACGACAACGCCGGGTACAACAAGTACCTGATCGACTACAAGATCTACCGCTCGGACCTGAGCCTGGTCGACATCCCGACCGGCTACACGTCGACGCACCTCGAGGCGACGGTCGAACTGCAGGGGTTGGTCTGGACGGCGGGCGGCACAAGCGTCGCCCGGGCGCTCCACAGCATCAACGGCGGCACGAACTGGCGCACGTACAACAACGGCTCG
>JAGOJY010000106.1 GCA_017994815.1 Acidobacteriota bacterium | reverse complement strand
GCGGCGTTCGAGACGCCCGACGATGCGCTGGAGCAGGTTCTCGTCGACGGGTGCAACAGCATCGAACTGGGGACGACGATCCCATGACGTTGCAGCGAACCACGGGCCGCCGCCGGCGGCCGGACGAGTTGGAGGTCGAGATGACGCGCCAGTCGGGATCCGCGCTGGTCGTCGTGCTGTTCGTGGTGGCCGGGCTCACGCTGATGGGCATGGCCCTGCTCGGCTCGACCACCCTGGCGCTCAAGAGCTCCGACACCGCCCGCGACGACGCCGACCTGCTCTACATCGCGGAAGCCGGGCTGGAGCGGATGACGGGCGACATCACCTGCTCGCTCGTGGGGCAGCCGAACCTCGACCACATCTTCGACAACTACGTGATGCTGCACCTGACGCACGGCCGCTCCAAGGGGGCGGACGGCACCGCCGGGACCAGCGACGACTCGGGGCGCAACTACGTGAATGTCCCGCACGGTCGCGGCACGTTCACGATCAACATCCTCGCCTTCCCGACCACGGTCGCGGAAGCGCGCGACATGGAGTACGTCGACATCAACATCCGCTCGACCGCGACGGTCGAAGGACGGAGCAAGACGCTGCAATCGGTGATCCGGCTCTCGCTGGTGCCGTCGCGCGTGTTCGACAACGCCTACTTCATGAACAACTTCGGCTGGATGAGCGGCTGGGCCTGCGGGACGCTGTACTTCCACGGCAACCTGCGCGCCAACGGCGACATCCGCCTGTACGGTTCGTGCGTTCGTGGCCGCGGCACGCCGTACTACCGGAAGGTCATCGGCAACGACCTGATCGGCCGGATCCACAACGGCGGCCTGATCGCCGGCGGCCGCATCATCGAGGCCCAGAACTGCCAGAACGACTTCGGCAACGCCGCCAACCAGTACGAGTACCAGGACATCGTGCCGATGCCGAACCTGTCGGACCTGTCGCTCTACGTGCGCGCCGCGCGCGAGTGGAACGGCGGCACCGCGGGTGACGACGGGATCTGGGGCACGCCGGACGACACGGGTGGGTCGCTCCTGCAGGTCTGGGACAACCGCCTCAACCGTTACCGCACCTACCGCGCCTGCATCGGCTGCAACCTCGGGCCGGATGCGACGTGGAACACGGCCGACGACCGCTACGGGCGCGACGGCCTGGACGACACGGACGACGACGAATCGCCGTTCATGATCCTCGACGGGACCGTGCAACCGATCATCATCAACGGCCCGGTCGTGATCGGCTCGCCCGGGGTGGACGGCATCTGGAACACCAACGACGAGTGGGACGGCGCGGGCCTGCGCCCGATGACCGGCGGCATCATCATCCGCGGCCAGGTCTCGGGGCAGGGCAGCCTCTACACGCCCGGCAACATCTACGTCACCCAGGAAATCCGCTACTCCAGCCCGCCGCGCCCGCACCTGCCGGGGTCCGGTTCGCCGGTCGGCGAGGGCTACGGCAACGCGACGTCGCTGACGCACCCGGCGATGACGGAGGCCGCGATCGAGGCCTGGCGCGGGTTCACCGTCGCGACGCCCACCGCCGGCACGAAGCAGGTGCGCGACGCCGACATGCTGGGTCTGTTCGCGCGCGAGAACATCGTCATCGGGCAGTTCGTCAGCGGCACCTACATGAACCTGGTCGACAATTGGCTGGCCAACGCGGACAACCAGTCCAAGGAAGACCTCGGCGTCGACAACCTGCCCAACACCCACGACGCCAACGAAAGCAACAGCGTGTGGGACGTGCGGCGGTACGGCGCCGACGGCCAGAACCAGTGCGGATCGGGCCTGATCCCCGCCGGGTACGCGGTCAACGACGTCATCCCCGGCTCGGGCGAGGACATCGACGGCGACGGGCGCTACGACGCGACCATCACGCGAGGCTCGCTGGCCGCGACCGGCATTCCTGCCAGCGGCTCGTCGAGCTTCGCCCTGCCGGAGAACATCAACGACCGGCTGAACTCCGGCGTGGCCAACCCGAACACGGCCACGCCGCTCGACACCGATGCCGACGGAAACATCTGGCGCGGGTCGCCGCTGTGGCTCGACTCGGCGACCAACCACACCTGGGGCCAGGTCGCGCCGAACCAGCCGGCGATGAACTCCCTGGCCAGCGTGCTGTACACGAACCACGCCATCGCCGGCGTGTCGCTGCCGGGCAACACCGGCATCCACGAGTTCTACGGGGCCTTCGTCTCGCGCGTCGAGTGCACGGTCGGCGGCAGCGTGACCCTGTTCACCCACGACCCGCGGCTGATCGGCGGCGCGCGCGATTTCGGCATGTACCTGCCGCGCGAAAAGGTCATCGAGGTCCGCAGCTGGCGCGAGGAAGTCCCGGACTAGCCGCCGCTGCATCCCGCCGGGCTGCGTTGCCCGGCGGGCGCGGCGGCACCCGCGTTGCGAACGGTCACCGGCAGCGGTCCCCACCGCGCTAGAATGGGCGTCGCGTTTCCCCGGAGAGCCCCCGCGATGCCGCGCGCCAGCGAACTGATCGGTCGCCAGGTCCCCGTCCTCGACAAGGGTTACGTGATGCTCGTGGATGTCATGGGCAGCGACGAGGACATCGCGGCCGCGGCGCGCGTCTCGTACGGCGAGGGCACGAAGCAGCTCCGTGACGACGCGCGGCTGATCGACTTCTTGATGCGGATGCGGCACACGAGCCCGTTCGAGATGGCCGAGCTGAAGTTCGAGATCAAGCTGCCGATCTTCTGCGCCCGGCAGATGATCCGCCACCGCACGGCGAGCGTGAACGAGATCAGCGGGCGCTACTCGGTCCTGCAGGACGAGTACTTCGTGCCGACCCCGGAGGTCGTCGGGTCGGCCTCGTCCTCGAACCGCCAGGCACGCGAGCTGTCGGGCAGCGCCGAGCCGCGCGACGTCGAGTTCTGCGAGGCGGTCAACGCCGCGGCGCGCGCCGCGTTCGACGTCTACGGCGAGGTGCTCGGCGCGGGCGTGCCGCGGGAGTTGGCCCGCACCGTCCTGCCGCTCGCGACCTACACGAAGTGGGTCTGGAAGCAGGACCTGCACAACCTCCTGCACTTCCTCAAGCTGCGCACCGAGCCCCACGCGCAGCACGAGATGCGCGCGTACGCCGCGGTCATCGAACAGTTCGTCGCCGAGCTGTTCCCGCTCACCTACGAGGCCTGGCGCAACCACGTCAAGGAGGCGCTGACCTTCTCGGCCGACGAGCAGCAGTTCCTGCGCGCGGCACTCGCGGAGTGCGGAACGGCGGCCGCACTGGGACAGCGGCTGGAAAAGGGCACCGGCCTGCCGGCTTCGATCGGCAAGAAGCGCCGCGTCGAGCTGGCGGAAAAGCTGCAGAAACTCGTCGGCCTTCAACCGACGTGATGTCTCCCGGCTAGGCCTGGTCGCGGGCGAGGGGGTCGATCCCCTTCGGCGTGGCCCAGTCCACGACCGCCGATTGCTGGAACAGCGGCAGTTCCCCGTCGCGCGACAGCGCGCGCGGGCCGGCCTCGCCGCCGTTCTCGACCGGGTGCCCGGCCGCGGCCCAGGCCGCGAAACCGCCGGCGAGGTAGCGCAGGTTGCGGAACCAGGCGTGCGCGAGTTCCAGGCACGCCTCGCGCGCCGGCCCGCCGCGGCTCCCGTCGTCGTCGTACAGCACGACCACGTCCTGCGTGCCGCAGCGCTGCGGCACCCAGCGCACGACCTGGCTGTGCGGCAGGTGGCGCGCGCCGGGGATGTGCCGTTCGAGGTACTGCTCCGGCGTTCTCATGTCCCAGACGTACACGCCGCCGCGTGCGATCGCGGCCTGGAGTTCGTCGGCGCCGATCGGCCCGGTCATTGCTTTTTCGCCTCCTCGGTCGCGCGGATGATCTCCGGGACGACTTCGTTCAGGTCCGCGACGATGCCGAGCGTGGCCTCGTTGAAGATCGGCGCATCCTTGTCCTTGTTGATGGCCACGATCGTCTGCGCCGCGCGCACGCCGACCATGTGCTGGATCGCGCCCGAGATCCCGACCGCGAGGTACAGCCGCGGCGCCACGCTCTGCCCGGAGGAGCCGATCTGGTGCTGGTGCGGCAGCCACTCGCTGTCCACCACCGGTCGCGAGGCGCCGAGCGCGCCGTCGAGGACGCGGGCCAGCCCGCCCATCAGTTCTTCGAACTTCTCCTTGGTCCCGAGCCCGCGCCCGCCGGCCACGATCACGTCGGCGCTGCCGAGGTCGACCGTCTGCTCGCCCACGGAGCGCACCTCGAGCACGCGCCGCCGCACGGCCGCGGGGTCGATCTGCGCCGCGCGACGCGTGACGCCGCCGGCGTGGTCCTGCGGCAGCTCGTCCGCGGAGCACGAACCGGACTGCAGCGTGGCGAAGCGCGGTGCCGGACCGCGATCGACCGTGCGCGCGACGAACTTGGCGTCGTAGGGCTGCCGCAGGAACACCACCTCGTCGCCCTGCACCTCCGCGCCGACGCTGTCGCTGAGCAGCGGCGCGTCGAACTTCGCCGCGACCAGCGGCAGCATGTCGAGCGCCAGGTACGTGTGGCTCATCAGCACCCACTCCGGCGCCAGCTCCTCGACCAGTCCCGCGAGGCAGGCCGCGTAGGCGTCCGGCGTGTACTGGGCCAGCAGCTCGTGTTCGAGCAGGAACACCTCGTCGGCGCCGCGGCGCGCCAGCTCGCCCGCGAGCGGCTCGACGCCGTGGCCGAGCAGCGCCGCGACCGGCCGAGCGCCCAAGGGGTCGGCGAGCTGCCGCGCCAGCGCCAGCGCCTCGAAGCTGCCGCGGCGGACCTTGCCCGAATCGTGCTCGGCGATGACCAGGATCGTCTTCATCGTCGCGTCCTCACATGATCCCGCGGGCACGCAGCTTCTCGACGAGCTGGTGCGCCACCGCGGCCGCATCGCCTTCCAGGAACTCGCACTGGCTCTTCTTCACCGGCGGTGACAGCTCCAGCGTCTGCACGCGGGCCCCGGCCCGGCCGATCGTCTCGGCCGACAAGCCCAGCTCCGTCGGCGTGGGCTGGTCCACCGGCTTCTTCTTCGCCGCCATGATTCCCTTGAGCGACGTGTAGCGCACCGGGTAAATGCCGCTCTGGATCGCCAGCACCGCCGGCAGCGGCACGCGCGAGACCTCCTGCCGCGCGGCCTCGAGTTCCCGCACGACCTCCAGCTCGCCGTCCTTCACCTCGACCCCGATCGCGAGGAACACGGCGGGCCAGCCGAGGAGCCCCGCCGTGAGCAGCGCGGTCTCGCCGTAGCCGGCGTCGTCCGAGCGCGTACCGAACAGCACCAGCGACGGCTCCTCGCGCCGCACGAGCGCGGTCAGCGTGCGGGCGATCGTCAGCGGGTCGCCGCCTTGGAACGCCGGGTCGAACAGGTGCACGCCGCGATCGCAGCCCATCGCCAGCGCCGAGCTGATCGAGCGGCGCGCGCGCTCGGGGCCGATCGTGCAGGCCACGCACTCGCCCGCGCCGAGCGTCTCCTTGAGGCGCAGGCCGGTCTCCAGGGCGTAGCGGTCGGACTCGTTCGTCTCCCACGCCAGGTCGGTTTCGACGATGCCGGTGCGCGAGGCGTCGAGCACCAGGCGCGAGTCCTTTTCCGGCACCTGCTTGATGGCCACCAGGATCTTCATGCGGTCACCTTCTTGAATGGTCCGGGCCGGCCGGGCCGGCCCGCGGATCGAGCACCTCGGCGAAAGGCGAGAGGTTAAACAACGCTGGCGGGGGACGGCAACCGGGCGAGTTGCCGGGCGCGCGGGGGGTCAGGCGTTCAGGCCGGCGCGGGCCTCCAGGAGCAGCATCCGCACCACGTCGGCGTCTTCGCCGCGCGGGTTGTGGGCCAGGTACTCCTCGAAGGCCGCGATCGCGTCCTTGAAGCGACCGAGCAGGAACAGCAGCCGGCCGCGGTCGCGGATCTCGCGCGGGTCGTCGGGGCGGATCGTCAGCAGCAGGCGCACCGCCTCGAGCGCCATCTCGTGGTCCGCGACGCGCCAGAATACCGCCTTCAAGTTGCCGACGATCCGCGCCAGCATCTGCGAGGGCGTGATCGGCCGCAGGAACGCCTCGCGGAACTCGACGCGCCCGCCGGTGCTCTCGTTGACCAGCCGCCGGCACTCGTCGATCGTCACGGGTCGCGCCCCGCGTTCCGGATCGTACAGGCTCAGGCGCTCGCCCTGGTCGTGGCGCAGCAGGAAACGCCCCGGCAGCACCACGCCCTCGAAACGCGTCGAGCAGCGCCGCGCGACCTCGATGAACACGAGCGCGAGGAGCGTCGGCGTGCCGGTGCGGCGCTGCAGGACCGCGTCGAGGTAGCAGCTCGCCACGTCGTTCTCGGCTTCGCTCGCGATGCGGAAGCGCTCGTCCTGGAACAGCACGCGCGCGATGCCGGCGCTGACGAAACGCGGGTGTCGCGCCTGCCCGACAACCGCGCGGGCCGCTTCGCCGAGACGGTCGAGCTTGCCGATCGACACGCCGGGGTCGAGCCCTGGACGGCCGAGGCGCGCGATCGCCAAGGCCCCGTCCGCGAGGGACCACGAGCCCTCGGGGCGGGACAGCAGATCGCTCAGTGCGCGGTGCGCCTCGCCGGCCATCCGGCAAACCTCCTGAAAGCAATATACGGTGCCGGGGGCGGAAACGGGCCGGCTTTGGCCGGCCCGCTCGTTCCCCGTCGCATGATCCGGGTTAACATCCCACACCACCGCCGAGCACGCCAGTTGCGACGGGATCCAAGGGAGACACGGCATGGCACGACTTTTGGACAAGGTCGCGCTCGTTACCGGCGCCAGTTCCGGGATCGGCCGTTCCACGGCGCGGGCGCTGGCGGCGGAGGGGGCGCGCGTCATCGCCGCCGCGCGCCGCACCGAGCGCATCGAGGCGTTGCGCGACGAGATCGCCGCCGCGCACGGCCCGCAGTCGTGTGGCGCGTTGCAGGTGGACGTGCGCGACCGCGCCGATGTCGAGGAGGCGCTGCGCGCGATCGCGCGCGCCGGCTGGGGCGAGATCGACATCCTCGTCAACAACGCCGGGCTCGCGGCGGGGCTGGACCCGATCCAGGACGCCTCGTTCGACGACTGGGACCGGATGATCGAGACGAACCTGCGCGGGCTGTTGAACGTCAGCCGGCTCGTGCTGCCGGGTATGGTCGAGCGCGGGCGCGGCCACGTCGTCAACGTCGGCTCGGTCGCCGGGCGCGAGGTGTACCCCAGCGGCAGCGTGTACTGCGCGACGAAGTCCGCCGTGCGGGCGTTGAACCAGGCGATGCGCATGGACCTGCTCGGGCACGGGATCCGCGTGACGGTCGTCGAGCCCGGGATGGTCGAGACCGAGTTCAGCCTGGTGCGGTTCCACGGGGAGGCCGAGCGCGCGGCGAAGGTCTACGAGAACACGACGCCGCTCGGCCCGGACGATGTCGCCGACGCGATCGTGTGGGCCCTGACGCGGCCGCTGCACGTGAACGTCGAGGAGATCCTGCTGATGCCGACCGACCAGGCGAGCGCGACGCGCGTGCACCGCCGGAACCCCTGAGTCGCGCGTGCCGCGGGCGCTCGAGTTCGTCGAAAGCGGCCCGGCCGACGCGACCGCGGTCGTGGTCTGGCTGCACGGCCTGGGCGCGGACGGCTGGGACTTCTACCCGGTCGTGCCGGAACTCGGCCTGCCAGCCGCGGCCAAGGTCCGGTTCGTGTTCCCGCACGCCGAGCCGCGGCCGGTCACGCTGAACAACGGCTTCGTCATGCGCGCGTGGTACGACATCCGGGCGCTCGATCTCGCCGACCGCTCGCACGATGAGCGCGGGATCCGCGAGTCCGCGGAGCAGATCGCGGCGCTGATCGCGGCCGAGGAGGCCCGCGGCGTCCCGCCCGGCCGCATCGTGCTCGCCGGCTTCTCGCAGGGCGCCGCCATGGCGCTGCACGTCGGCCTCAGGCACCCGCGGCGCCTGCGGGGCATCGTCGCGCTCTCGTCGTACTTACTTCTGGCGCCGACCGTGGCCGCCGAGACGTCGCCGGCCAACGCGGGACAGGAAATCTTCCAGGCCCACGGCACCGCCGACGACGT
>JAGOJY010000039.1 GCA_017994815.1 Acidobacteriota bacterium | reverse complement strand
CGCACTCGCGGGCGAAGTCGTGCCAGCGCATCCCCGAGCGACGCCAGCACTTGCGCGAGGTGATCGAGTGGCAGACCCGCGCCAGCACGACCGACAGCCCGTCGTCGACGCGGACCAGCGCGGCCGCAACCTGGTCCAGCTCCAGCAGGCCGAGGCGCCAGAGTTCGAGGTCCCGGGCCGTTGCCCGCGTGCCGGTTCCGTTGTCGAGGGCGCTGCTCACGACACCACCCCACCTGACGTTGCAGATGGTACCAGCGCTCGCTCGGCATTTCAACTGGATAATCGAGAAATCTTTCCCGTAATGGCAAATTCCGCCGAACCGGCGCGGCACGAGACACGATGCGCGGGACGCGGCAGGAACGACGACACAGTTGCCATCGCAGCGCCGTCATGGCCGGGCCGCCTGGCGGCGGCCCTACGACAAGACGTGGCGGATCGCGGCGACTACGTGGTCGGAAGTGAAGCCGAACTCGCGCAGGACCAGGTCGCCGGGCGCGGAGGCGCCGAAGCGCTCGACGCCGAGCGAGGTCCCGCGCTCGCCGACCCAGCGGCTCCAGCCGAACGGCGTGGCGGCCTCGACCGACACGCGCGCGCGGATCGCGGCGGGCAGCACCTGCTCCCGGTAGGCCGCGTCCTGCTCGTCGAAGATCTCCCAGCACGGCATCGAGACCACGCGCACGCGCACGCCTTCGGCGGCCAGCGCCGCGCGCGCCGCCATGGCCAGCTGCAACTCGGAGCCGGTGGCGATGACGATCGCCTGCGGCGGGCCGCCCTCGGCATCGGCCAGCACGTACGCGCCCCGGGCGACCCCCTCGCGCGCCTTCTCCAGCGTGCCCTCCAGCGCCGGCAGCTTCTGCCGCGTCATCACCAGCGCCGCGGGGCGCCGCGCCGACATGACCCAGCGCCAGGCGGCGGCGGTTTCGTTCGGGTCACCGGGACGCACCACGTACAGGCCCGGCATGGCCCGCAGCGCGGCGAGTTGCTCGACCGGCTGGTGCGTCGGTCCGTCCTCGCCCACGCCGAGCGAGTCGTGCGTGAAGACGTAGATCACCGGCAGCGAGTCCAGCGCGGCGAGCCGCAGCGGCGGCCGCATGTAATCGCTGAAGACGAAGAACGTCGAGACGTACGGGCGCAGCCCGCCGTGGAAGGCGATGCCGTTGGCGATCCCGGCCATCGCGTGCTCGCGCACGCCGAAGCGCAGGTTGCGCCCCGGGTTCGCGGCGCTGGCGAAGTCGGGAGCCGAGTCGATGCGGGTCTTGGTCGAGCCGGCGAGGTCCGCGTCGCCGCCGACGAGCCACGGCACGCGCTCGGCGATCGCGTTGAGCGCCTTGCCCGAGGCCTCGCGCGTCGCGGCGCCCTGGCCCGGCTTCCACGACGGCAGCGCGGCGTCCCAGCCCTCCGGCAGCTTCCCGGACCGCGCCTGTTCCCACTCCGCCGCCAGCGCCGGCTCCGCGCCCCGCAACGCGTCCGCCCGCTGCTGCCACGCGCGGCGCTCCGCCGCCCCGCGCGCGCCGGCCTCGGCGAAGCGCGCCCGCACCGCATCGGGCACGTGGAAGCTGAGCTGCGGGTCCCAGCCCAGCGCCTTCTTCGTCAGCGCCACTTCCTCGGCGCCGAGCGGTGCGCCGTGGGCCTTGTAGGTCCCGGCCTTGTTCGGCGAGCCGTAGCCGATCGTCGTGCGCACGACAACCAGCGAGGGGCGCGCGGTGTCGGACCGCGCCTCCCGCAGCGCCGCGTCCAGCGAAACGAGGTCCGTGTCGCCGTCGAAGACCTCCAGCACCTGCCAGCCGTAGGCACGGTAGCGCGCGGCCACGTCCTCGGTGAACGTCACCGACGTCGGGGCGTCGAGCGTCACGCTGTTCGAGTCGTAAAGGTAGATCAGCTTACCGAGGCGCAGGTGCCCGGCGAGCGAGCCGGCCTCGGCGGAGATCCCCTCCATCAGGTCGCCGTCCGAGACGAGGGCGTACGTCACGTGGTCCACGACTTCGCGCCCCGGCCGGTTGTAGCGCCCGGCGAGGATGCGCTCGGCGATCGCCATCCCGACCGCCTCGGCCGAGCCCTGGCCGAGCGGTCCGGTCGTCGCCTCCACGCCCGGCGTGATTTTGGCCTCGGGGTGCCCGGGCGTGCGCGATTCCCACTGCCGGAACTGGCGGATGTCGTCCAGCGACACGTCGAACCCCGCCAGGTGCAGCAGCGCGTAGAGCAGCATCGAGCCGTGCCCGGCCGACAGCACGAAGCGGTCGCGGTCCGGCCAGCGCGGGTCCGCCGGGTCGAAGCGCAGGTGCCGCTGCCACAGCACGTACGCCATCGGCGCCGCGCCGAGCGGCAGCCCCGGGTGCCCGGAATCGGCCTTTTGCACCGCGTCGATCGAGAGCGTGCGGATCGTGTTGACGCACAGCCTGTCGATGTCGTCGGGGGACCAGCCCATCTTCGATCTCCGGGCCGCCGCGGCGGCCCCGTCGGTGTGGCGCCCGGGCGGGGCGCACAGCATAGAACGTCGCGCTGGCGCGATGCAGCGGGTCAGGGCAGGCGCGAAGCGGCCGCGCGATCGACGATCCACAGCGCGCGCCGCGCCAGCCGCCCGGGCGCGACCTCCGGGTCGGTCCGCGGGTCGAGCACCAGCCGCAGCGCCTCGGCCTTGCGCTCGCCGAGCACGAGGCCGATCAGCTCGACCGCCGACTCGATGACCGGGCGGGTGACGCTCAGGCGCTCGTGCGGCGGCCGGGGACTGCGCGACGGGACGACCCGCCGCCGCGTCTCGCGCAGTTCGGGCCCGCCGGGGAACAGCGAGCACAGGTGGCCGTCCGGGCCCAGCCCGAGCAGCATCAGGTCCAGCCGCTCGGGCAACGCCGCGGCGTACTCGTCGGCGGCCGCCTCGCGGTCCGGCCGCTCGCTGGCCATCCGGAACACCTGGGCCCCGTCGATCGGCAAGCGGTCGAGGAGCGCGTCGGCCGCGAGCCGGTAGTTGCTCTCCGGGCTGTCCGGCGGGACGCAGCGCTCGTCACCGAAGTAGAACCGCACCTTCTGCCACGGCACGCCGGAGCGGAACGGTTCGCGCGCGAGCAGCTCGTAGACCGGTCCCGGCGCGCTGCCCCCGGTCAACGACAGCGAGAACACCGGCTGGCGCGTGAGCGCCTGGTTGACGAGCGCGGCGATGCGCTGCGCCGCCGCCTCGTGCAGAGATTCCGCCGATTCGTGGACCTCGATCCGCAGGTCGTTCATTCCCAGTCCGTGTGCACGGGACCGAGCTCGGGGTGATCGATCCGGACGTACTTGTGCGCGCCGAAGTAGTCCCGCTGCGCCTGGAGCAGGTTCTGCGGGAGCCGAGCGCTGCGGTAGGCGTCGTAGTAGGCGAGGCTGGCCGAGATCGCCGGGACCGGGATCTCGCGCGCGATCGCCAGCGCCACCGTCTCGCGCCAGCCGGCCTGCGCCTGGTCCAGCGTGGCCGCGATGTCCTCGTCGAAGAACAGGTGCTCCAGCTCCGGGTCGCGCTCGTACGCCGCGAGCAGCCGGTCCATCACCCGCGACTGGATGATGCAGCCCGCGCGCCAGACGCCGGCGACCGAGCGCGGGTCGATGGCCCAGCCCAGCTCGGTCCCGGCGTGCCGGATCAGGCGGAAGCCCTGGGCCAGCGCGCAGACGCGCGAAGCCAAAAGCGCGTCGGCGACGCTGGCCGCGAGGCGCCCGCGGTCCGGCGCGGGCGGGTTGGCCCGCGCGCCCGGCAGCCGTTCGCTCAGCGCGATGCGCTCCGCGCGCAGCGATGAGAGCAGCCGCGCGTCGACGGCGGCCGTCATCGTCGGCGCCGGCACGCCCATCTCGGCGGCCAGCTCGATCGTCCAGCGCCCGGTGCCCTTCTGGCCGGCCTCGTCCACGATCATGTCGACGAGCGGTTGCCCGGTCGCGTCGTCGAGCCGCGCGAGGACGCGCGCGGTGATCTCCACGAGCAGCGAGCCGAGCGGGCCGCGGTCCCAGTCGGCGAAGATGCCGCCGACCTGCGGCGCTTCGAGCCCGCCCGCGCGGTGCAGCAGGTCGTACGCCTCGGCGATCGCCTGCAGGTCGCCGTACTCGATCCCGTTGTGGACCATCTTGACCAGGTGGCCGGCAGCGCCCGGGCCGAGCCACGCGGCGGCCGTGCCGCGGTCGGTGGGCGCCGCGATCGCCTCCAGCACGTCGCGCACCGTGTCGTAGGCCTCGCGCCGCCCGCCGGCCATCAGCGACGGCCCGCGGCGCGCGCCGGCTTCGCCGCCCGACACGCCGAGGCCGAGGAAATCCACGCCGCGCCCGGCGAGCAGCTCCTGCCGCCGCGCGGTGTCGCGGAAGTGCGAGTTGCCGCCGTCGATCAGCACGTCGCCCGGCGCGAGCAGCGGCGACAGGCGCTCGATCATCTGGTCCACCGGCGCCCCCGCCGTGATCATCAGCAGGATCCGCCGCGGCGGCGCCAGCGCCGCGGCGAACTCCTCCAGCGTGGCCGCACCGAGCACGCGGCGCTGGCGGTTCTGCGAGGCAAAGACCTCGGTCCGGTCCGGCTCGTGGTTCCAGACGGCGATCGGGAAGCCGTGCTCCTCGATGTTCAGCGCCAGCGCCGATCCCATCGTGCCCAGCCCGGCGACGCCGAACACGCAGCGCGCGGGCGCGTTCACTTCGTCACCAAAGGGCGCCACGCGCGGCCGTCGCGCGCCAGCAGCCGGTCCGCGCCCGTGGGGCCGCCGCTGCCCGCCTCGTACTCCTCCGGTGGCGGGAGCGCGGCGTCCTGCGAGGCCACGAGCAGCGGGTCGACCGCGCGCCAGGCGTGCTCGATGAAGTCGGAGCGGATGAACAGCGCCTGGTCCCCCAGCATGACGTCGAGCAGCAGCCGCTCGTACGCCTCCTCGAGCGGGCGGGAGAAGGTCTCGGCGTACGAGAAGTTCATCGTCACCTCGTGCACGGACAGCCGGGTGCCCGGGCTCTTGCAGGAGAACGCGAGCGTGATCCCCTCGTCGGGCTGGATCCGCAGCGTCAGCACGTTGGGCCGGATCAGCGCGCAGGTCTCGGCGTCGGGGAACAGGCACTGCGGGATCGGCCGGAACTGCACCGCGATCTCGGTCAAAGAGCGCCCGAGCCGCTTGCCGGCGCGCAGGTAGAACGGCACGCCCTGCCAGCGCCAGTTGTCGAGGAACACGCGCAGCGCGGCGAAGGTCGGCACGCGCGAATCGGCGGCGACGTCGCGCTCCTCGCGGTAGCCGCGGTACTGGCCCAGCGCGAAGTCCGCGCCCGCGGCGTCGAGCGGGCGCAGCGAGCGCAGCACCAGCGCCGAGGCATCGCGCAGGTCCTCGCCGGAAAACGAGATCGGCGGCTCCATCGCGCACAGCGCGAGCATCTGCAACAGGTGGTTCTGCACCACGTCGCGCACCACGCCGTTGGCCTCGTAGAAGCGCCCACGCCGGCCGACGGCGAGTTCCTCGGCCGCCGTGATCTGCACGTGGTCGATGTGCCGGCGGTTCCACAGCGGCTCGAAGATCGAGTTGCCGAAGCGGAAGACCAGGATGTTGCGGACCGTCTCCTTGCCCAGGTAGTGGTCGATCCGGAACACCTGCCGCTCGTCGAGCACCGCGTGCACGGCCGCGTCCAGCTCGCGGGCC
This sequence comes from Acidobacteriota bacterium, assembly GCA_017994815.1. Lineage (GTDB taxonomy): Bacteria > Acidobacteriota > Polarisedimenticolia > J045 > J045 > JAGOJY01. The sequence goes on along the minus strand of JAGOJY010000039.1, from coordinate 32,363 downwards.
GAGCCCGCGTCGCGGCCGAACGGCTTCTCGAACACGACGCGGGTCCACGGCCCGCCGGACGGCGGGTGGATCAGCCCCGCGCCCGCGAGCTGCCCGATCACCGTCGCGTACGCCGCCGGCGGGACGGCGAGGTAGAAGGCGCGGTTCCCGCCGGTGGACTCGCTGGTTTCGATCTGCCGCAACTCGCGCGCGAGCGCGGCGTACGTCTCGCGGTCCTCGAACGAGCCGGCGACGTAGCGCAGTCGCCGGGCGAACGATGCCCAGCGGTCGGTGTCGAACTCCGCGGGATCGAGCCGGTCGGCGATCGCGCTCCCGACGTCGTTGCGGAAGCGCTCGTCGCTGATCGGCGCCCGCGCCAGGCCGACGATCGGGCAGGCGTGGGGCAGGAGGCCCAGGACGTGCAGCCGGTACAGCGCCGGGAGCAGCTTGCGGTGGGCCAGGTCGCCCTGCACCCCGAAGATCACGGCGGTGCAGGGGGGCGCGGGGTGCGCCTCCATCCCGGGGACGACGACCGGCCCCGACGTGACCCTGATCTGCGGATCGGCCACAAGGCACCCCGCGCGGCGGAAGTGTTGACAGGCCAGCCGATTGTATCCCCCGGCCGGCCGGTCCGGCCGCGCGTTGACGGGCGCGCGGGCCGCGATCTATCCTCTACGGCTCCAGCGGGGGCTCAGCTACACCCGGGCGCCGTAGCCAAGTGGTAAGGCAGAGGTCTGCAAAACCTCCATCACCGGTTCAAATCCGGTCGGCGCCTCCAACCCCTCGGGTGGGCCCTGGCGTCTCCCGGCAGGTGCAGCCACTAGTGCCTGCTGCACGGTTGGCCCGTGCTCTCGAGATGTTCCAAGCCCTTTTCGAAATACAGCAGGGTCATCAGAACGTTGCCGATGTCCTTCGCGTGCGGGTCCTGCGTCCAGCCACGGTCCATCATCTGACGCGTCATGAACGCCTCCTGCGTGGCCCGTAGCAGGTCATTCGAAAGCAGGCCGCAGACAGCTTTGCGGTCGAGCGGGGTCCCGACGATCGTCACCTGATCGCCGGACTCCTTGAAGGAAAGCCGCTGGTCGTCGCCGTACATCACGGTCACGCCGGCGTCCGGGCTTTCCTTGATCTCCAGCACGAACGAGCCCTCGCGACTCGAGAGCGACGCCGTCGCTCGGACGGATTCTCCCCGTATTGAACCGCCGTAGACGAGTACTCCCGCCGAGGTCGGCAGGGTGAACCGGAACTCGTGTGTTACGGCGTCGAACTCGTATTTCGAGCCGGCGGCAGTCGAGAAGGTGATGCACAGAGCGAGCGCGACAATCATGATTCCCACAGGAATCCACGAGCGACGAGCGTGGCGCCGGACATTCACCTGATCCTCCTCGGTGCGCTGGCGCGCGCATCGCGGGCATCGGGCCCTTGGACCGTGCACCAGCGCGACCTGCGCTAGCCATCCCCAGTCTCGCATCGTCCGGTCTGAAAAACAGTGTCATCCGTGCGGCGTAAACGTATAGTTGGGCGCGTCACCTCAGTTAGATCCGTGGGTTGCCCGAGGTCCGCGGAGCGGCGGCAGTCGATGTCTCGATGCGATTGCGTCTTCTGGCAGCCCTTGCGCTCGTCGTCGTCGTGTCGCTCGGCTCCGCGCTGGCCGCGGATGCTGCGGTCACGGTGTATTGGCCACAGGGCCGAGAAACACCAAACACCCGGAACCGAAGCGACTCGAGTGGTCACGTGACGGTCCAGGCGGTGCTGTCTGACACGAGCGTTGAGCTCACCAATTGGCACTCCGGGTTGCAGTTCGTTCTTGAGCATCACTTGTTGGAGACACTCTCGGTCAAGATCTGCAACGTCAAGCAGGCGGGGTACCTTGCGGGCTTCTTCGAGAAAGCCGGAGAAGTCGTCGCGAGTTTCCAGACAGGTCCAGGAGACTGCGCGGAATGCGGCAACTGCGACGCCGTCATTTTCCTCGCCTGTGACGGTACGATGAGGTGTGACCCGCCCGGCATCATGTAGGACCGTTCCGCGTTGGCTTCGACTTGGGTGCCGAAGGGGTCGAGAGGCGTGGCGACGATCGTCAGCTGATCGCCGTCGAAAACCGACGCGCAAGCGTGGAACGGGCCGGATTGGGCGGGCGTGTCAAGTCCTTGCACACTCTAAACTCGTGGTTAGCCTCGCCGATACGTTTCCCTGAGTGCAGCACGGGGATCAGGAGCTTCCGGACGCGCGGGACGCGCGAGCCGGCGGGGGTCACCACGGATGGCCAACTTCTCAGTCGTGTCGAACATCGGCGCCCTCAACTCGATGAACCAGCTGATCAAGAACCAGCTCGGTCTGTCGACGACGATGGTCCGGCTGGCCTCGGGCCTCAGGATCAACGGCGCCAAGGATGACGCGGCCGGCCTCGCGATCGCCGAGAACCTGCGCGCCGACGTGGCGTCTTTGAACCAGGCGGTCCGCAACGCGAACGACGGCATCGGCGTCATCAACGTGGCCGACTCGGCGTTGAACGAGATCGGCAACCTGCTCCAGCGCGCCGTGACGCTGGCCGAGCAGGCGGCGTCGGAGACCTCGGGCGAGGACAGCTCGACGTCCAAGGCGGCGCTGAGCGACGAGTACAACCAGATCCTGTCGGAAATCGACCGCATCGCGAACACGGTCGAGTTCAACGGGCTGGCGCTCCTGTCCGGCACCGGCACCAGCATCGACGTGCAGGTCGGCACGGGATCGAGCGCGGACGACCGGATCACGATCCAGACCAGCGCGATCAGCGCGAGCGGCCTGTCCCTCGCCTCGGACACGCTGATCACGGCCTCGGACGCCCGGGCCGAGCTGGACGCGATCCAGCTGGCCATCGATGAAGTCTCGGTCGAGCGCGGCAACCTCGGCGCGTACTACAACCGGATCGAGCACACGATCGCGGTGATCACCGTGCAGGCGGAGAACCTGAAGGCCGCCGAGGCCCAGATCCGCGATGCCAACATCGCCGACGAGGTCGTGTCGCTGACGAAGTTCCAGGTCCTGAACCAGACCGGCCTGGCGTCGCTGGCCCAGGCGAACGCTTCGGCGCAGGCGGTCTTGTCCTTGCTGCGGTAAAGGGCGGGGGACACTCCGCCCGGCGGCGCGAATGCCCGGGGGCCGCTTGGTCGCGGCCCCCGGCCCACGTGCCGATCGGCGCTCGTTTGGCACGGGGAGTCGGCACCACTCACCCTCGTCCCCGACCGACAACGCGGACGGTTGACACGTGCCCCGTGGCGCACATCATCTGTGGTCATGGCGCGGATCAGCGTGGCTCTTCCGGACGACCTCCTCGCGGCGATCGTGGCCGAGGCGGGTGAGTCGCGCGTCCCCCGCGACGTCCTGATCCGACAGGCTTTGCTTTCGTTCCTCGACAGCCGTCGCCGCGCGCGCGACGAGCGCTCGCAGCGGCGCCTGGAGGAAGCCGTCCGCGCGGTGGAGGAGTACGTCGAGAAGCTCCGCAACCCGGATCGGACGTAGCGGCACTTCCGCGGACATCCCGGTGTCCGCAAAACCAAACATTAAGTTCGATTCTGGCGCCGCGGGCGCGGCGATTCACCGGCGCGGCTGTCGAATTCCTGTGGAAAACTCTTTCGCATTCGCGCGGACATCTTTATAATCACGCGCACAACGGATCGGGAACTGCTGTCGCTTCAAAGTGGGATCCAGCTCTCTCGCAGTTGCCAATCGCACGTCCGCGAGACAAGACAGCTCGCGGTCCCCGCTCCGGTTGCCTTCCACAACGGTGTCCAGCGAGGTCATCGCCCGACGACCCCGGCGCTCGCATCAAGCACTCCGACCCTGGCTGGTTTTCGCGAGTTCCCGAAACACTGGCGGAGCCTGGGGAGCAGAGCATGAGCCATCCCGAAGTGGCGGAGCAGGTATCGTCGCAGGCACCCGAGTTGTCCGCGGACGACGTGGACCGGGTGGTGAGCCGGATATTGCACGATATCAACGAGACCGGCCCCGATGCCTTGATGTTCGTATACTTCAGGCCGGACGAGGCCGTGCCGGGATGGAAGGTGAAGAAATCGCAGACCACCCTGCAGGTCGAGCGACTGGAAGCGGAACCGACGATCTGATTCCGTCGGCGGGCCGCACGCGACGCGCACAGCACGCCGGCCGCGGCGCGAAGTCGCGACTGCCGCGGTACGCGCGCGTACGGCGCGGCTTGTCCCTGGGCGTCCACCCGTTCCTGCACCTGCTCCCGCACGCGGCCGAGAGTCCCGCGCTGCGGCGCATCGCGGTGTCGCCGGCCGTGCGGCAGCGCCTGCTGCGCACGACCGAGGTGATGATCGACCGCGAGGACGGCTTCGCCTGGGTCGACACCGACGCGGTCCGGATCGTCCTGACCGAGGCGTACTACGGCAGCGGCGATCCACTCGACCTGTACCTCGACCTGCTCCACGAGCTGACGCACATCCGCCAGGTCTTCGAAGGCCACGACCTGTGGGACCCGCGCTTCGCCTACGTCGACCGCATCACCGAAATCGAGGGCTACGCCGTCGCGGTCGAGGAAGGCCGGCGGCTCGGCCTGACCGACGAGCAGGTGATCGAGCACCTCTCGAACCCGTGGATGACGCACGCCGACGTCGTGCGGCTCCTGGACAACGTCCACGCCTACCTCAACGGGACCGCTCCCGCATCCGGGTAGCCGCCCGGATCGCGTGCTAGCATCGGCCGTCCGGGGACGCGCTGCCCGTGACGCCCGGGACAGGGCGGCGCCCCTCCGCCCTGACGCCATGAAGTGGTCCCACTCGCGCCGCGCCCTGTCGCCCGCCGCCCGATATCTCCTGGCGGCCGGGATGATGGCCGCGGCGATCGCGTTGCGCATCTTCCTCGACCCGCTGTTGCGCGGGCGGGCGCCGTACATCCTGCCGTTCGCCGCGGTCTGCTGCGCGGCCTGGCTCTGCGGTCGCGGCCCGGCGCTGCTCGCGCTCGCGATCGGCGCCGCGGCCGCGGTGGCGCTGTTCGTCGCCCCGTCGGTCGCGGCGATCGAGCTGGACCACCTGCTGCACCTCTTGCTGTTCCTCGCGTCCGCGCTCTTGGTGACGTTCCTCGTGACCCGCGCCGCCGCGGCGCGCGAGGAGCGCGCGCGCGAAGAACAGCTGCGGGGCGAGCGGCGGTTCCAGATCCTCGTCGAGTCCGCGCCGCACGCGATCCTGGCCACGGATCGCGAGGGGCGGATCGTGCTGTTCAACGCCAAGGCCGAGCGGATGTTCGGCTACCGCCGCGAGGAGATCGAAGGCCAGCCGGTCGAGCGGCTCGTGCCCGCCGGGGCGGCGGAGGCTCACCGCCGCCACCGCGAGGGGTATGCCCACGCGCCCAGCGTCCGGCCGATGGGGCTTGGTATGGACCTCACGGGACTGCGCCGCGACGGGACCGAGATCCCGATCGAGGTCGGCCTCAGCTACGCCGAGACGCCGGCCGGGTTCCGGGTCTACGCCTTCATCACCGACATCTCGGCGCGCAAGGCGGCCCAGGCCGCGCTGCGCGACAGCGAGGCGCGTTACCGCGAGAAGGCGCTCGAGCTGCAGCGGCTCAACCGCCAGCTGGCGCGCTACACCGAGGATCTCAGCCGCTCCAACGAGGACCTCGAGCAGTTCGCCTACATCTCATCGCACGACCTGCAGGAGCCGCTGCGCGTGATCACGTCGTTCGTGCAGCTGTTGCAGCGGCGCTACCGCGGCGAACTCGATCGCGACGCGGACCGGTACATCGACTTCATCGTGGCGGCGACCGGGCGGATGCACGACCTGATCCAGGGACTGCTCGAGTACTCCCGCGTCGGGCGCGGCCGCGGCGAGCGCCGCGAGCCGGTCGAGCTGCAGGCGGCGCTGGAGCAGGCGCAGGCCAACTGCCTCGCGGCGATCGAGGAAAGCGGCGCCGCGATCACGAGCGATCCGCTGCCGTGCGTGGTGGCGGACCCGGTGCAGGTCGCGCAGCTGTTCCAGAACCTGCTCACCAACGCGATCAAGTTCCGCGGCGCCGAGCCGCCGCGGATCCACGTCGGGGCGCGGCGGGACGGCTCGCAGTGGGTCGTCTCGTTCCGCGACAACGGCGTCGGCTTCGAGGCGGAGCAGGCCGAACGCGTCTTCCGCATGTTCCAGCGCCTCGACCACAGCGTGCCGGGGACCGGGATCGGGCTGGCGATCTGCAAGAAGATCGTCGAGGCGCACGGCGGGAAGATCTGGGCCGAATCCACCCCGGGCGCGGGGGCGGTGTTCCACTTCACGCTGCCCGCCGAGGTGTCGACGACACCCGCGCCGGAGCCGGCCTGAATCGGTGCGCGGCGACGACGTTTTTGAGATTCGCCGTTCAAGAACAGCACGATCCGAAAGCCCGCCGCCGATCGGTGCACCGGCGGAACCCCCACGCGCAGCGCGAGATAAGTCCGGACGGGCGAGTTGGTACGGGCATTGCTTGGTACGGAAGCGAAGGCGGACGAGAGGCCGTGGCGCCCGGGAATAGGCCCGGGAGGTCGCGGGTCGGGCCCTCTCGTCCGCTAGATTTCTTTTCAGGGCGTGCCGGGTCCGGTCGCCTCACCCCACCGCAACAGCAGCGCGCGAACGAACCGCGGGTCCGGTGCGTCCTCGCCGATTTCCGCGGTGTCCTCGGCCAGCCGCGAGGCGAGTAGCCACTCGGCCCGCGCCAGCCCGAGATCCGCTGCCGCCCGTCGCAGCACGCCCGGGCGGCGCAGCTCGGCGAGGGCGCGGCGTGCCGCGTCCGGCGCCAGTGGCACCGGGCGCGGCTCCCCGCCCAGCGCCTGCTGGGCGAGCGCGGTCAGCGCCACCGCCGACCACTCCATGTCGCCGGGCCCCTCGCGCGCCGCGACCGGGGTCTGCAACTCCGGCAGATCGACCGGTCCGGCGCCCAGCCGCTGCTCGAGGAACTCGCCGAGATCCTCGAGCGCGTCAAGGGCGGCGTCGGCCGCCGCCAGGTCCTCCGGGGCGCGGAACGGGCGCCTTTCGCCGCCGCCGGTGAACAGCGGGCGCGCCAGCAGCAGGCCCTCGAGGATTGCCGACAACGGCTCGTCGAGTCGCGCGTCGGCGTGCGCGACGCGGGACAGCCAGCCCGAGCGCAGGCGCTGCGCGCGCCAAGCCCGTTCCAGCACCGCGCCGGTCCCGGCGCGCGACAGCTCGTAGACCGGCAGTTCGGTCAGCGCCAGCGGCCCGACCTCCGGCGCGTCGCGCGAGAGTTCCGCCACAGCGAGGTTGACGTGGCTCACCGCGAACAGCAGCCCGTCGCGGTGGGTCTCCGGGTCGCCCAGGTGCCCGAGGCTCGCCACCGCGAAGCGGTTGCCGACGCGCACCAGGTCGTGCACGAGCCGCTCGCGCTGCTCGTCCGAAAGCGCGGCGGCGGCCCGGGCCAGCGCGTTCCCCGGGGGGCCGAGCGCGACCGGCAGCGTGACGTCCGGCGCGGCGCCCGGCGCGGGCCCGCCCGCGGCGCGCGCGTGGAGGCGCTGCGCGAGCGCGGCGCGCGCCTTGCGCGAGGCCTCCGGCGCCGCGGCCCAGACGTCGATCGCCTCGTCCAGCGCCGGGAAGCCCTTCTCCGCGAGCCGCGAGGCGCGCAGCTGGTACGCTTCCTCCTCCTGCTCGGCCGGCACGACCCACAACACCTGTTCGAGCAGCCCCTCGTAGGCCTGGCGGTTTTCCGCGCGCAACCGCGTCAGCGCCTCGAGCATCACGGGCAGGACGTCTTCGGTCTCCTCGTCGCGCACCTCGAAGTAGTACAGGCCGTCGATCGTCGGCACCTGGCGGTCGGGCGGCCAGAACGTGGACTCCGTGGACTCGTCGAGCTTGTACACCCGGAGCAGCCGCGAGAGCGCGAGGACGACGGTCGTCTCGTCGCCGGTGGCCAGCCAGCGCGCGACCAGCGTCGGGTCGGACTGCTGCATCGCGGCGAACCAGCGCGCGAGCCGCGCCGGCTCGAGCCCTTCCGGGCCCCAGGCACCGACGTCGAGGACGAATTCGAGCTGGTGCCGGCTGGCGAGCGCGAGCAGGAACCCGCCGTCGTCCACCCCGGCGCCGACGAGCGTCAGGTAGAACTCCTGGGCCGGCAGCGAGCGGACCAGCTCCGCGGGACGCGCGGCCTCGCGGATGGCGCGCAGGCGCCCGTCCACGTCCAGCGCGAGCAGCTGGCGGCGCTGCACGACGAGTCCCCGCGAGCGATCGTCGTCCACGCCCGAATTCTAGATGTGGGGAGCGATCGGCGCGCGGGCGCGCGGCGACGCGGGGCAGGGTCGTTCGCGGCGGTGTTACGAGCGGCGCCGACGGCCGAGCACCGCGGCCTCGGGCGCGCGATCCGGCCGGGGCGGCGCGGACTTCGCGCCGGCCGGCTTCAGGAGCGGCCGGTCGCAGCGCCAGCAGCGGGCGCTGTCGAGTTCGTCCTCGCTCACACCGTTGTGCTGCCCGCAGGTGCAAACGATCGTGATCGTCACGTGTCCCTCGGACACCCCGGCGACAATATCTGTCGATTTGCCGCGACGAGCCACGAAATGTCCGAAGCTGACGCGGTGTCATGCGGAAGGTAAACAATCGTCGCGAACCGCCGCGCACCGGACCGGGCACGGTGGGATCCCCGGTCGGCCGGCGGGCCGCGGGTTGTCGTCCGCTCCGCGCCGCGTATATCTGTGGAAGCGGGCGCAGCGGCGCCCCGGGGGAACGGTCATGCGCGCAGGCTGGTTCGCGGCGACGGTCCTGGTCGGTTTCCTTGTGGCGCCGGGAACGCCGGCACAGCCGTACTTCACCGACGTCACCAGCGAGGCCGGCCTCGCCGACAAGCCCGGTTTCCGGCTGTCGGTCGGCGACGTCAACGGCGACGGCTACCCCGACATCTTCCTGCACCGCAACCAGGACGACACCAGCGGCGACGTGCTGAACAAGCAGTACCTGTACCTCAACGTCGCCGGCGACAACCCCGGCGACCCGTTCAGTCGCAAGTTCATCGACATCACGTGGTCGTCCAACATCCGGGCCAACCGCCAGGGCACCGCCGCCGGCCGGCACTCCGACGGCGCGATCTTCGCCGACGTGGACAACGACGGCGATCTCGACATCTTCACCATGGCCTACGTCCACAGGAACCAGACGCTGGACAAGGGCCGCAACGACCTCCTGCTCAACGACGGCGCGGCGCACTTCACGCTGGCGCCCAACTCGCCGTTCCACCTCGACCCGATCTGGAACACGGCCGGCGCGGTGTTCGCCGACTACGACAACGACGGCAACGTCGACCTGTTCCTCGGCAACTGGTACAACGTGGACACGCCGATCGAGCAGAAGCTGTACCGCGGCCACGGCGACGGCAGCTTCAGCAACGTCACCGCCGCGGCCGGGATGTCCGGCGCCGCGAGCGCGATCTACGGCGTGGCGGCCGCGGACTGGGACGGCGACGGCGACACCGACTTCTTCGCGCCGTGCTACGGCTGGACGGTGGTCCTGGCCAAGTCGATCCACTGGCGCAACAACGGCAACGGCACCTTCACGCGCGTCGAGGACCAGAGCAAGTACACCCAGTACACCGGGTTCCCGACCGGCAAGGCCTCGTTCGGCAGCATGCCGCGCGACTACGACGACGACGGCGACATCGACCTCCTGGAGATCCTGACGCACGGTGTTGGCGACGGCGACGGCTCGGTGCACTCGACGGTCCTGACGAACACCAACGACGTTTTCAGCTGGGACTTCGCCCGCGTGCGGAACCGCGCGAGCGAGGACCCCGACATCACGCACCACGGCGACCACTACGCGAGCTGGTTCGACTACGACAACGACGGGCTGGCCGACTTCGCGCTGACCGAGAGCGGCTACGACAACAACCGCTTCTACCTGTTCCGGCAGGCGGGCAACCGCGCGTTCTCGCCGGTGACCGTCGCCGCGGGGCTCAACGCGATCAACGAGGCCAACCTGCCGCCGCACAACGTGCTGCCGCTGGACTTCGACCTCGACGGCGACGAGGACCTGCTCGTCGGCTTCGCCGACGACGTCAACGGGATCCAGCTCTGGCGCAACGACGTCGGCACGCTGAAGAACTGGATCGTGGTCACGCTGGAGGGCGCCGGCATCCCCGGCTACGCCAACCGCAGCGCGATCGGCGCCTGGGTCGAGCTGAGCGCGGGCGGGAAGACGTGGACGCGCGAGGTCTACGCCGGCAACGGCCACATGGGCCCGCAGGTCCCGCTGAGCCTGCACTTCGGCCTCGGCAACGCGACGAGCGTCGAGCGCATCCGCGTGCGCTGGCCCAACCCCGGCCTGACGTGGAGCGAGGTCACCGCGCTGCCGGTGAACCAGTTCGTGCGGCTGCGCGAGCCGTGCCCCGTGCCGGACGACCCGACCGGCCTGCTGCTCGGCCGGGCGGGTCCGGACATCGTGCTGGCCTGGGACGACCCGGCCGTGCCGGGCCTCGCCTGGAGCGTCTACCGCGACGCGCGGCCCGATCCGGCGACGTGGGGCCCCGCGCACGCGGCGGGCGTCACGGACCAGGACCCCGGAACGCCCGGGATCCAGTGGCGGGACGCGGGCGCCGCCGGCGACGGGCAGACCTGGTTCTACCTCGTCGCCGCCGCGAACGCCTGCGGGGAGAGCCCGCTCGGCACGCCCTGAGGTCCACCCGCGGCCCGCGGCTTGCCCCCGGCAAGTCCGGGCTTACAATCCCCGTCGCTGGGTTAAGGGGGCCCGCCGGCCCGGGCCGGCCCTCGTGGTTCGTCAAGTCCGGGGTGTGCCAATGGCAATCGACCAAGAGAAATTGGAGTCCTTCCTGCACCGTGTCGTCGGGGACCTCGGCGCGGCGGTCAGCGCCGCGATGGTCCTGACCGGCGATCGGCTCGGGCTGTACAAGGCGATGCGCGACGCCGGGCCGCTGACGCCGAAGGAACTCGCGACCCGCACGCACACCGCCGAGCGCTACGTGCGCGAGTGGCTGAACAACCAGGCCGCGGGCGGTTACGTCGCCTACGACGCCGAGTCCGGCCGCTTCACGCTCCCGGAGGAGCAGGCCACGGCGCTCGCGGACGAGACCAGCCCGTTCTTCATCGCCGGCGGGTTCCAGATCACGTCCGCGATCTGGAAGGCGCGGCCGCAGATCGAGGAGAACTTCCGCACGGGGCACGGGCTCGACTGGTGCGACCACGACCCGGCGCTGTACGAGGGCACGGAGCGGTTCTTCAAGCCGCTCTACGTGGGCAACCTGGTCCAGAACTGGATCCCGGCCCTCGAGGGCGTCGACGAGAAACTCCGCCGCGGCGCGCGCGTCGCCGATGTCGGCTGCGGGCACGGTGCCTCGACGCTGCTGATGGCGCAGGCCTACCCCAACTCCGAGTTCACCGGCTTCGATTACCACCACCAGTCCGTCGAGGCGGCGCGCGCCCGCGCGCGCGAGGCGCGGCTGACGGACCGCGTCAGCTTCCACGTCGGCGAGTCGACCGACTTTCCCGGCTCCGACTTCGACCTCGTCTGCCACTTCGACTGCCTGCACGACATGGGCGACCCGTACGGCGCCGCCCGCCACGTGCGCGAGGTGATCAAGAAGGACGGGACGTGGATGATCGTCGAGCCGTACGCCGAGGACGGCCCCGAGCTGAACCACAACCCGGTGGGCCGCGTCTACTACGGCGCCTCGACCTTCGTTTGCGTGCCGGCCTCCTTGGCCCACGAGGGGCCGGCGCTCGGCGCGCAGGCGGGCTTCGGCAAGCTCAAGGAGGTCGCGCAGTCCGCCGGATTCTCGCGGGTGCGCCGCGCCATCACGACGCCGTTCAACCAGATCATCGAGGCCCGCGTGTAACAGGTGGTGGGGAGCCGCTGACGGCGGCCCGGCATGGCCGGGCTGCCTGCGGCGGCCCGGACGAATGCCGCTCAGGACCGGTCAGAAGGCGATGCTGGCGGAGACGAGCGGCGCGATGCCGGTCCACGGGTCGTGCTCCGCGCGCAACGCGCCGGTCTCGGGAGCGGGCGAGACGTCCACGCAGCACACGTTCTTGCGGTCGGTGAGGTTGGTCACGCCGGCGTCGAGCCGCAGCCGCGTGCGGCCCCACGTGCCGCTCCACGAGAGTTGCGCGTCGAGCCGGTAATAGTGCGGGAAGCGCGCGCTGTTGCGCGCCGCGCCGCGGATATCGGCGCCGACCGGCGTCGTCGGCCAGCCGCTGCGAGCGTACCCGGCGAGGCCGACGCTCACCCGCCGGAAGAGGCGCAGCGACAGCAACGCCGCCGCGGCGTGGCGCTGGTCCCAGCTGCGCGGGACCCAGCGCCCGTCTTCGCGGTCCTCGGCCCGCGAGTACGTGTACGACGCGCGCAGCGCCACGGCCGCGGCGCGCCGCGAGTCGAGGCTCAGCTCGATCCCGCGGGCGCGGGCGCGCGCGGCGTCGATCCGCACCAGGTCGCGCTCGACCTCCGGGAACAGCTCGACCGGGTTGTAGGCGTTCTCCCAGCGCGGGCGGAGCCGGTGCAGCCGGCGCTCGTACGCCCCGATGCGGTAGCTCCAGCCGCTCCCGCCGAACTCGCCCTGCCACGCCGCGCTGAGCTGATCCGCGAGCTGCGCCCGCGCGAACTCCGTCACGCCATGCTCGACCTCCAGCTCGTGGATCCGCTGCGATTGCGCGTAGCGGCCGGCGCTGACGCGCAGCACGCCGCGCCCGCCTGCCCGCCACGCCAGGTTCAGCCGCGGCGAGAGCTGCTTGTCGTCGGGGTTGCGCTGCTCGTCCCAGCGCAGCCCGATTTCGAGCACCGTCCGCTCCCCGAGGCGCACGCGGTCGCTGGCGTACGCCGCGAGCGTGCTGCCGGAGGGCCGCAGCGCGATCCGCGTTTGCGGCGCGCCGTCCTGCCCGTCGATCGAGGCGTCGTAGTCGTAGTCGGCCGCCATCCGCCGCAGCTCCAGCCCGGCGTGCAGCACGTGCCGCTGGCCCAGGCGCTGCGAGACGCGCTGCGTGAAGGCCGCGAACTCCATCCGGCGCTCGTCGCGCACGCGCGAGCTGACGCCGTCGTGCTCCGCGCCCCAGCCGCCGCGCGCGCGGTCGACGTGCCCCGCGCCGACGACGGTCTCCGACGCCGCGCCGTGCCCCCACGGCGTCGTGAAGCGCGCCCACGCGTAGCGCGACGACACCGAGGCGTGGGCCGCCTCGTCGTTCTCGGCGGCGAGGAAGTCCAAATCGTCGTTGGCGCCGAGCAGGTGCAGGCTCAGGATCCCACGCCGGCCGGCACGGAACTGCAGCTTGCCCCTGAAGTCGGACAGCTTGGGGTTGATGTCGTCGTCGCCGACGTTGATCGTGGACCAGGTCGAGTTCGGGTACCACGCGCGCCCCGACGCGGCCCACCAGCCGCCGCGGCCGAGCGTGCCGCCCCACGACAGGCGCGAGCTGGACGAGCCGACCGCGACCGCGCGCGGATCGTCGCCGGGCCCCGACGGGGTCTCGATCCGCACGAGCCCCCCGAGGCGATCGCCGTACTCGGCGGACATCCCGCCGGTGTGCACCTCCAGCGTTTCGATCGCCTCCGGATCGACCAGCGAGAAGGGGCTGCGGAAGTCCGGCAGGTGGTACGGCTCGTACAGCTCCAGCCCGTCGATCACGATCAGCACGTCGCGCCCGGTCGTGCCGCGGATGCCGGGCGACGCCTGCTCCGCGCCGATCGCCACGCCGGGGAGCGTCTCGACGACCGACAGTGACTCGCCGGCGCGCAGCGGCGTGTCGCGCAGCTCGCCGCGGCCGAAACGCGCCGGGTCCTCGAACCCCTCCGCGGCCAGGTCGTAGCGGTCGGGCGTGACCACGACCTGCTCGAGCAGCTCCTGCTCGAGCTCCAGGCGGATGTCGAGCAGCGCGGGGCCGCCGCCGGCCGCCGGCACGTCGAGCGCCGCGCGCGCCGGCCGGAAGGCGCCGGCCTCGACGCGGACCACGTAGCGCCCCGCGGGAAGTTCGTCGAAGGCGAACGCGCCGTCCGCGCCGCTGCGCGCGACCCGTTCGTCGGGCCCGTGCAGCGTCACCACGGCGCCCGCCAGCCCCGTGCCGCCCGGCGCGCTCAGCACCCGTCCGCGGACGCTGCCGCGGCACGCCGCACAGCGCACCACGACCAGCACGTCCCCCCGCGCCTCGAACGCCAGCCCGTGCCGCGCCAGCTCGCGGCGCGCGAAGTCGAGGCCCGGCGCCGGCGGAAGCGGCTCACGCACCAGCATGTCAGCCGTGACCACGTCGTCGCTGTAGACGATCCGATGCCCCCCGCCGCGCAGGATCTCCAAGAGGTGCGTCACGGGCAGGTCCGCGGCGGCCCGCGCGGCGGGCGCGAGGAGGGCCGCGGCCGCCAGGAACGCCGCGAGCGCCGGGCCGAACCTCGATTTCCACGTCACGGGCGAGCCCCGGGGGTGAGCCGACAGGGCCTTCGGGCGAGACAATGAAGCATACCGCGACGCGCGGGCGAAGGATTCGCTTTCCCGCGCGCCCCCCACGGGACGAGGACGAACCGAGGAGCGATGACGCCCGCACTGTTCGAAGACGACCGCGCTCTCGCCCGGCGCCTCGCGCGCGGCGACGACGAGGCCTTCGACCAGTTCTTCCGCGAGTACTTCCCCCGGCTGCACCGCTTCGCCTTCGCCCGCGTCGGCCCGGACCCCTCGGTCGTGGAGGACGTCGTGCAGGAAACGCTCTCGCTGGCGATCCACCAGGTCCACGCCTACCGCGGTGAGGCCGCGCTGTTCACCTGGCTGTGCACGATCTGCCGCCGCGCCCTCGCACGGCGCGAGCGCTCCGACCGCGCGGCACGCGAGCGCGTCGTGCTGATCGACGACGACCGCGACCTGCGGGCGATCGTCGAGAGCATCGGCGCCGGGCCGGAGGCGCGCGCCAGCGCGGCCGACCTGCGCGAGGCGGTCCACGCCGCGCTCGACCTCCTGCCCGAGCGCTACGCGCGCAGCCTGGAGTGGAAGTACCTCGAGGACCTGAGCGTGGCCGACGTCGCGGCGCGCCTCGGGACCAGCGCCAAGGCCGCCGAGAGCGTGCTCACGCGGGCGCGCGACGCCTTCCGCGAGGTGTTCCACGCGCTCGCCGCGCGCGGCGCGCGGCCGAGGACCCAGCCGTGAGCCACGAGGTCGGCGAGCTGATCCGGGCCGCCGGCCCGCGCGCCGCGCCGCCCGCGGACGCGGAGCTGCGGGTCCGGCGCGCGGTCGAGGCGACCTGGCGCGAGTACGCCGCGCGCCGGCGCCGGGCTCGCCGCGCGCGGGGGCTCGCCGCGGCGGCCGCGATCGCGGTGCCGCTCGCGATCGGCGTCGCGCTGCTGCTGCAGGAGCGCGCGCCCGCGCCCGCGCCGGAGGCCGTGCCCGCCGCCGGTGCGATCGTCGCCGCGTACGGCGACGTGCGCGCGCCCGGGGCGGGGGAGATCGCGGCGGGCGACACCGTGGTGACCGGCGCGGGCGCCGCGGCGGTGCTGGAACTCGCGGGCGGCGCGCGGCTGCGGCTCGACGAGCGCACCAGCCTGCGCGTCGAATCGCGCCGCGCGCTGCGCCTCGAGCGCGGCCGCGTCTACGCCGAGACCGGCGGCGCGGCCGAACCGCTCGCGCTGGCGACGAGCGCCGGCACGGTCGAGGACATCGGCACGCGCTTCGAGGCCGCGCTCGCCGGCGGCACCCTCGCGGTGCGCGTGCGCGACGGCCGCGTGCGCGTCGCCGGTGAGCGCGGGGCCGTGGTGATCGGCCGCGGGCAGGCGGCGCGCGTCGCTGCGGGCGGCCTGCCGGCGGTCGGCGCCGCGCCGACCCACGGGGCCTCGTGGGACTGGCTGCGCCGCACCTCCGCACCGCCGCTCGCCGGCGCGCCGACGGTGGCGGCGCTCGCGTCCTGGTACGCCGCGGAAGAGGGGCTCGAGCTGCGCTACGGCTCGGCCGCCGACCGGACCCTCGCGGGCGAGGCCCGGCTGCGCGGCGACCTCGCCGCGCTGCCGCGCGAGCGGCTCCTCGAACTGGCGCTGGAATCGACGACATTCCGGGCGCGCCGCGCGGGCGGCGCGCTCGTGATCGAACGCCCGACGGATTGAGGAACAACCGAGTGCACGGGGCCGCGAGGCGGCCCGGAGGGTAGGTCTGTGTCCAAGCGCAGGCTGGTGCTGGTGCTCGTGGCGGCGGCGGTCGCCGCGCTGGCGGGATCGACGGTGGCCGAGGCCGGGAACGGCCTGGCCAAGCAGCGCAAGAAGCACAACTTTTCGGAGCAGTTCTTCCCGCTGGACTGCCGGTTCCAGGACGAGGGCGCGAACACGTTCTTCATCCTAGATCCGGGCTACCAGTTGGTGCTCGAGGGGGACGGCGAGCAGGTGACCATCACGGTGCTCGACCAGACCGAGCTCGTGGACGGCGTCGTCACGCGCGTGCTCGAGGAGCGCGAGACGGCCGACGGCGAGCTGGCCGAGGTCTCGCGCAACTACGTCGCGATCTGCGAGCAGACCGGCGATGTGTACTACTTCGGCGAGGACGTGGACAACTACGAGGACGGGCAGGTCGCCAACCACGACGGCTCGTGGCGCGCCGGCGAGGGCGAGAACGCTGCGGGCGTGCTGATGCCGGGCAACCCGCTGCTCGGCGCCCGCTACTACCAGGAGCTCGCGCCCGACATCGCGCTCGACCGCGCCGAGAACCTCGCCGTGCTCGACTCGTTCGACGTCCCGGCCGGCGAGTTCGAGACCGTGCTGTGGGTCCTGGAAACGACGCCGCTGGAGAAGAAGGACAAGAGCGTCAAGTACTACGCGGCCGGCATCGGGCTGATCAAGGACGACGACATGGAGCTGGTCCGGTACGGATACGTCGATCGATGACGCGGTGCGCATGGCGCCGTGATGGCCGGGCCGCCCGTCGGCGTCCGCATCGCGATCGACACGTGTCACCCGTTACGGGCCGGCGCAGCCGGCCCGGCACGCGAGGCCCACCGTTGCGACGCTGGCATCGCGATCGACGTCGCAGGGTGTTCCGGCCCTTCCCTCAGGCCGGCTCTTTGATGCGGGCGAACTCGGCCGCCGGCACCGTGAAGCGGAACGTCGTGCCCTCGCTGGCGTTCGGCTCGGCCCAGATCCGGCCGCCGTGGCGCTCGACGATCTTGGCGCAGATGGCCAGCCCGATCCCGGTGCCGGGGTACTCGTCCTGCGCGTGCAGCCGGCGGAAGGCGAGGAAGATCCGCTCGCGCTCTTCCGGCGGCACCCCGATGCCGTTGTCGCGCACCGAAACCACCCACGCCTCGCCCTCGCGCTCGGCGCTGACGTGCACGCGCGGCGGCCGCCCGGGCGCGCGGAACTTCAGCGCGTTGCCGACCAGGTTCTGCAGCAGCCGCGTCAGCTGCAGGGCGTCGCCGTAGACGAGCGGCAGCTCGCCCGCGGTCACCTCGCCCGCGGCCTCGGCCAGCGCCGCCCGGCAGTTGGCCAGCGCCTGTTCCAGGATGCCGGCCAGCGCGACCTCGGCGCGCGTGAGCCCGTCGCTCTGCACGCGCGAGTACTCCAGCAGGCTGCGCACCAGCTGCGACATCCGCTGCGCGCCCTGCACGGCGAAGCCGAGGTACTCGTCGGCCTTGTCGTCCAGCTGGTCCCCGCAGCGCTGGCGCAACAGCTGCAGGAACGCCTGCACCATCCGCAGCGGCTCCTGCAGGTCGTGGCTGGCGACGTAGGCGAACTGCTCCAGCTCGCGGTTGGAGCGTTCCAGGTCGCCCAGCGAGCGCTGCAGCCGCGCCTGCAGGTGCTGCGCCGCCAGCGCCAGCGTCGCCTCGCGGGCCAGCCACTCCGCGACGCGGAAGTGGTCCGCCGTCCACTGCCGCGGCTCGCGGGCGTACACGGCGACCAGTCCGTGCCGCTGGTCCTGCAGCGCCAGCGGCGCGGCGAGGCAGGCGCGGAACGGCGGCTGGCCCTCGAGGCGGAACAGGCACAGGTCCGGGCGCAAGCGCGCGTCTTCCAGCGCCGCCGTCCGGCCCTGCTCCAGCGCCAGCCCGGCGAACGAATCGTCGAGCGTGTGCGCGGGCGGGGGCGCGGCGCCCGCGGTGCTGACGCAGGCCCGGACCACGAGGCGCCGGCCCGACTGCTCGAACACGACCGCCGCGTCGGCCGCGCCGCCCATCAGCTCCAGCGCCGCGCCGCCGATCCGTTGCAGAAGCTCCTGCTCGCCCGCCGGCGCGCGCGTGCACTCCAAAAGCGAGTGCAGCATCTTCTCGCGGTGGTGGAGCTCGACGTTCAGCGCCTGGTTCTCCTCGGCCTGCGCCGCGAGCTCCTCGTTCTGCGCCTCCAGCTCCTCGCCCTGTGCCGTCAGCTCCTCGTTGTGCTGCGCCAGCGTCTCGGACTGCTGCGCCAGCTCCTCGGCCTGCGCCTGCAGCTCGTCGTTGGCCGCGCGCAGAAAGGCCTCGGAGTTCTCCAGCCGCAGGATCAGCGCGATGACCAGGTGCACGGCGACCGCGCCGACGACGATGTTGGCCAGCGTCGCGGCGAGGCTCAGGCGCCAGGCCAGCGGCGAGAGCGCCTGCACGGGCAGGACCCACCAGAACTTGGCCAGCGCCGCCACGGCGAAGGCGCCGGCCATGCCCCACAGCACGAGCCGGTCGCGCGTCCACACGCAGATCAACAGCGGCAGGACGTACGTCAGCGGGAACAGCAGCGAGGGAAAGAGCGTCAGTCGCAGGACGATCCACAGCACGACGAACAGCGTGCCGATGAAGATCGAGTACGGCCGGCCCGGTCGGCGCGAGCGCAGCAGCGCGGTAACGATCGCCATCGTCAGGCCTCCGCCCGGCGGTAGATGCAGGGCTGCTGCCGGGCCAGCCCCGGCGCGTTCGGCCGCTCGGCCTTGCCCACGACGAGCCAGCCGCCCGGTGCGAGGCGCGCGTAGAGGTCCGACCACAGCGCGTCCGCCGCGCGCCGCTCGAGGTAGATCGCCAGGTTGCGGCACAGCACCAGGTCCCAGCCCTCCCGCGCCCGGTCCGGGCGCGCGGCCAGGGAGTCGTACACCTCCCACGCGACGTCGCACGGTGCCGGCAGCGCGAGGCGCCAAGAGGCGCCGCGCGGGCGGAAGTAGCGCGCGCGCAGCGCCGGCGCGAGGTGCCGCAGCGCCGCTCCCGCGTACTCGCCGCGCCGGGCGCGCTCGATCGCGCGCCGGCGGCAGTCGCTGCCGCGCAGCGCCGCCCGCCCGAGCGCGCCGCGCTCGGCGAGCAGGATCGCGATCGTCGCCAGCTCCGAGCCGTCGGCGCAGCCGACGCTCCAGACGCGCGGGTGCTCGCGGCGCGCGAGCAGTTCCGGCAGGACCGACTGTTCGAGCGCGTCGAAGACGTCGGGGTCGCGGCGGAACTCCGTCACGCCGATCAGCAAGGCGTCCAGCGCGCCGTCGAGCAGCTCCGGGCGGCGCTGCAGCGCGCGCCGCGCCTCCGCCGGGTGCGCGGCGTGCAGCGCGCGCAGGCAGGCCGGGACGCGGCGCGCGAGCGGCCCCGGGCGGTAGCGCTCGGCGGACAACCCGGCCGCCGCGAGGACCGCGGCCGCGAAGCGGTCCGGCGGCCCCTCGCCTGGCGCGGGCGCCGGGGCGGGGCAGGCCGCGCGCGGCGCGCGCGCGGCGGCGCCGCGTCCGGGGGACGAGGTCCGCCCCGCGAACCGGACGTGCCGCAGTCGCGCCTTCTGGCCCGTGCCCCGCATCGACCGTCCCCGTGGGTACCCGGATTGTATCCGAGCGGCAAGGCGGCTGGTGTCATTCACTTACCGGGTCTAGTATCATCGTTGACAAGGAGTGATACCATGCGTCGCACACCCTCGGGCCGCTTCGTCCTGCGCCTCACGCCCGGCCTGCATGCCGCGCTGCGCAGCGCGGCGGCCGTCGCCGGAGTGTCGCTGAACGACTACTGCGCCCGGAAACTCGCCGCACCCGGGGTCGCGGCGGACGGGCTGCGGGGCGCGGGCGACATCGTCGCGCGCGCGCTCGCGGTGTTCGGGCCGGCGCTGCGCGGCGTGATTGTCCACGGCTCGTTCGCCCGCGGCGAGGCGAGCAGCGGCTCGGACGTGGACGTGCTCGTCGTCGTCGGCCCCGAGGTTCCGCTCACGCGGGCCTCGTACAGGGAGTGGGACGGCGTGGGGCTCGCGATCGAGGGCCGCCCGGCGGACATCCACTTCGCGCACATCCCGCCACCGGGAGGTGCGCCGACGGCGCTGTGGGCCGAGGTTGCGCTCGAGGGCGTCATTTTGTTCGAGCGTGACCTGGCGATCTCGCGCGCCCTGACGGCGATCCGTCGCCGGATCGCCGCCGGGCAGCTCGTGCGGCGGATGTCCCACGGCCAGCCGTACTGGGTGGAGGCGACCTGATGCGCAATCCCGACCTGGCCCAGGACCACATCCGCCGCTCCGAAGCGCGCCTGCGCGCGCTGGACGCGCTCTACGACGCTCGGAGCTGGGCCGACGTCGTGCGCGAGGCGCAGGAGGTCGTCGAACTGGCGCTGAAGGGCCTGCTGCGGGCGGCCGGCATCGACGCGCCGCGGATCCCCGACGTCTCGGACGTACTGATCGCCGAGCGGGCGCAGCTTCCCGCGCCCGTCCGCGGCGACGTCGAGCGCCTGGCCGCCATCTCGCGCGATCTGCGCCGCGATCGCGAGCTCGCGTTCTACGGTGCAGACGATCTCACGCCCTCGAGCTTCTACGGTGAGGCCGACGCGGACCGCGCGCGCGAGGGCGCGCGCTGGACCGTGCACAAGGTGCGCGCGGCGGTTCCGCGGGAGTGACGCGCGCCGCCGCGGGCGGCGCGGCCGGGCGTCCCGCGATCGCAACGCCGGCCCCGCGGCGGGCGGCCACGGCGCCCCGCCGCGCGGGCATCATCCGCGGCGATGCCGCCGCGCCGCGTGACCTACGCCGACGTCTTCGAGTCCTGGCTCGCCTGGTGCGCGGCGCGCGCGCGGCGGCCGATCGCCCCCGGCACCACGGGCAGCTACCGCCGCCACGGGCGGCGCCTGCTGGCCGACTGGGGCCCGCGCGCGATCGCCGCGACCACCGGGGCCGCCGTCGAGCGCTGGGTCGCCGACTGCCGCGCGGCCGGCCTGGCCGACGCGACGATCAACCGCCGGCTGGTCGTGCTGCGCGGGCTGATGCGCCACGCGCTGCGCGAACGCCGGGTGCGCCGCCTACCGTGCGTGGTGCCGCACCTCGACGAGCCGCCGACCTCCGAGCGCGACCGCCTCTCGCGCGAGGACACCGCGCGGCTGCTCGCCGCGAGCGACGCCGATCCCGACCCGGCCGTGCGGGCACTGGTGCGACTGTTCGCCGACGCCGGCCTGCGCCGGGCCGAGCCGTGCCTGATCCGCGGCGAGAACGTCACGCTTGCCGCCGGGCGGCGTGGCTGCGGCTGGATCCGCGTGCCGGCGCGCTCGCGCCGCGAGCGGCCGAAGGCCCGCTGCGCCCGCGACGTCCCGATCCTGACCCGCGAGTTGCACGAGGCCCTGGCCGCGCTCGACCCGCGCCAGGGCGAGCCGCTGGTCCGCGGCCTGCGCGACGGCGACAGTGTCCGCCGCCGCATCGCCCGCGCCTGGCGCGCCGCGCTCGGCACCGCGCCGCAGCCGCACCGCCTGCGCCACGGCTGGATCACCGACCTGCTGCAGGCCGGCGAGCCCGCGGTCAACGTCATGGCCTGGGCCGGCCACCGCAACCTCGCCACCACCCTGCGCTACACGCACGCTGCGGGGGAGCCGACCGCGCGCGCCCGTGCCGCGCTGCGGCGGCGCCCGGCGGAGCGCCGCTGAGGGCGGCACCGGCGCGCCATGTCAGATGTCGCGGAACTCGGCCCGGTGCTCGCGCGCGTAGCGCGCCAGCAGCGCGACCAGATCGTCGGTGCGGTTCCAGAACGCTTCGTCGAACGAATCGAAGTGCGGGGACGGGCGGCGCAGCACCTTCATCCCGTGGCGCCGCTCGCGCCAGTTGCGCGGCGGCCGGCCGCCCGGGCAGGCCGCGGCGGCCGCGGCGACCACGCGCAGCGTGCTCTCGGCGCCGATCGCCTGCAGCCCACGCATCGCCGAGGCGAGCCGCGCCGCGCGGTCCATCCAGAAGTAGCGGAAGAAACCGCCCTCGTCGACGGCGTAGGCCAGCCAGGCGACGTCGTGCAGGACCTGCTCGGCGCGCGTGAGGCGCCGCCAGCCCATCCGGCATTGCGCGTGGCGGACCAGCGCGCGCACGAGCTGGGTGTCGTCCTCGATCTGGAGCAGTTCCAGGATCCCACGCCTCGGATGTCGCGCGGCGCGCACGGCTCCACGTTGCATGCCGCGCGCGCGGGAGTCAACGGCGCGCGCCGGCGCGCATCTCCGCCGCGCCGGACCGGGAGGCGCTCAGGGCCGCGGCGCGCGGCGTCGCCGCAGCGCGCGGACGTCCGCCAGGTCCCTCCCGCGGCCGCTCGCCGTCTTGGACGCGATCAGGTCGTCGAACCCGATCACGTGGGCGGTCACCCCGCCCCAGGCGACCGACATCCGCCGTGTTTGGGCCGACGCGAACTGCACCCCGGGCAACCTGCGGACGATCTCGACCCGGACCGGCGCCGCGCCCAGCCAGACGATGTCCTCGGGACCCGAGCGGCGGAGTTCCTCCACGGCGCTGGCCGGAGCGCCGAACTGGACGAGCGCGGTGGCGACACGCTCCAGGTTCGCGGGGTCCTCGCCGATCCACACGTCGAGATCTTTGGTGAACCGGGGCCGTCCGTGCGCCGCGACCGCGTAACCGCCGACGACCAGGTACTCAGCGCCCGCGGCGGCGAACGCCGCCAAGAGATCGGTCAAGTCGGGGTGGAGGTCCATCGATTCCCTCCATGGCCCACCATTCCTCGACGGCCTGCCACGCGGCGGCCAGCCGGACCGACGGCGGCACCGCCAGCCAGAACTCCAGCTCGGCATCGAGGGCTGCCGCGCCGCGCTCGACGCGCCCGGCGGTCCAACCGGGGCGGGGGCTTCCGCGTTCGGGAGAACTCACGCCATTGATTGTATCCGACCCCGAGCCGCGAAGCGGCCGCCCGAACGCCGCGGTCCCCGGTGCCGCCCGGCGTGCGTAGAATCGGGTCGCACCGCGCCGGGATGGCGGAACTGGCAGACGCTGGGGACTTAAAATCCCCTGCCCGGAAGGGCGTCCGGGTTCGATCCCCGGTCCCGGCACAAACCGCGCAAGGACAGAAGTCGTGCACAACGCCGGAGCGGCGGCGGCCGCTGCCGGCACATCTCGTGCCGCACTTCGCTTCATCCTGTGCCGCGATGGGCCGCTCCGATCTCCTGCATCCGGGCCGATCCCCGCACCTTCCCGCTCGGACGGAGCGAGAGGCCGAGTTCACCTCGGGTCGCGAGGTGCTCGAGGCGGCGCTTCGTCTCTTCGAACTCCGCAAGAACCAGGGCCGGTCCAGCGCGCCGGCCCGCGCGTCGGCACGGGCCTGGCATGCCGGTGTCCGGTCCGGGACCGGTCGGATCGCGCTCTGCCGATGGTTCGATCGTCTCCGCCTTGATGCGCTCGAGCGTGAAGTGGTGTGCGGGCTGCTGCTCTGGCACTTCGATCTGATCGACGTGAAGGGACTGCCCGGTCTATGGCGCTACATGGGGTTGACGCCCGGGCAGGTCCTACGCTGCCATGCCTCGCTCCGCGAGAAGGGCCGGCTGGCAAAGTGCGTCTATCGCGACGAGGACAAGGCGACATTTGATGAGGAACGGACGACCATCGACCCGAACCTCGCCGAGGTTGCCCTCGAGGGTGAGGGAGAGGCGTCTCCTTTCGCGATGCATCGCGAGAGCCAAGTGACAAGCCGGATCGGCAGTCTCGGTGTTGCGCTCGCGAAGAAGGCCGACGCGGCGAACGACGTGCTGCGCGGCTGGGGCCATCCGACCCGCTTCCGCGCTGCCGCACACCGCTGCCGCCGGATGCTTGGCGCACTTGATGAAGCGCTCCGCCGGAACCCCGGCTGGGAGCTCGCGCGCCTCCAGGCGGAAATTCGCGCCACCCCCGCGTGGGAGATGTTCATCGCCCTGCTCGCCCGCGAGTCCGGCGAGGCGATGCGTGACGATGACCTCGGTACGGGCCGCTGGCTCGCGCTCGCGGCCGCGAGGGAGCCCGAACAGTGGCGAAGCGAGGTCCGGTACCTGCGCTCGACATCGTCCCTGCGGCGGCTCGGGCTCGTCGAGCCGTGCGGTGGGCCGGAGGACCTCGTCACCGACGACCTGCAGGAGCTGGAGCGTGTCAGCTTCGGACTGGGGCCGCGCGCGTTCGAGCGGTTGGGGCTCGAACGCCGTCGCGTGGCGATCGCGGAGAGCCGGCTGATCCAGCCGCGCCTGCGGCTCGCCGATCTCGTCCTCTCCGCCGAAACCGGCGTTGCCCTCGACCTTGCCGTCGCCCAGGCTGCACACGCTGAGGTCCTGCTCGACCGCTGGGGCCTCGGGCGGACGATCGCGTACGGCCGCGGCGTCACGCTGCTCTTCTCGGGGCCGCCGGGGACGGGGAAGACCGCGGCCGCGGAGGCGCTCGCCGGCGAACTCGGTGCGCCGCTGCTCGTCGCCGATTACTCGCGCATCCAACAGGCCCTCGTCGGGCAGACCGAGAAGAACATCGTCCGCGCGTTCCAGGAGGCGCGGCGGAACAAGGCGGTGCTCTTCTGGGACGAGGCGGATGCGATGTTCCACGACCGCGAGACGGCCCGCTACGCGTGGGAGGTGCGTGACGTCAACGTCCTGCTGCAGGAAGTCGAGCGGTTCGACGGCGTCTGTGTCCTCGCCACGAATCGGACCAGCGCGCTCGACAAGGCCTTGGCGCGCCGGATCGCGGTGAAAGTCGAGTTCCCGCGCCCCGACCGCCCGGCGCGACGGCGCCTCTGGCGGAAGCTGATCCCCGCGGCGCTTCCGCTCGCTGGCGACGTCGAC
The DNA here is from genome assembly GCA_017994815.1 of Acidobacteriota bacterium. Taxonomy (GTDB): domain Bacteria; phylum Acidobacteriota; class Polarisedimenticolia; order J045; family J045; genus JAGOJY01. Next base: position 7,531 of record JAGOJY010000039.1, on the reverse strand, counting down.
CTAGACGAAGTGGCGGCGGTTGATCTCTCCGGTGGGGAGATCAAGAACGCCGTCCTCAACGCCGCCGGATGGCCCTGGTTCGCGGGTCCGAGGCGTCGATCACGCAGGAGGATCTTCGACGTGCGGCTCGCATGGAGGCTCGGGTGAATAGAGCGAGGGACCGGACTGTCGGATTCGTCCGCTGATCTTCGCGATTCACGGCCCCTGCAGACTTGGCCCAAACATCCGCCTTTACACCGTAAGGCGGCACACTTCGTGCCGCAGTCCAATGTAGTGTGCCCATGAATGAGACCAAGCCGGGCGGCCCACAACCTCACGCGCGTTGTCGCCGAACTCCTCACCCGCCCGCAGGGCTGGCGGGTCGACGATCTGAAAGCAGAACTGGGCATCGCCGATCGCACGTATCGCAAGCTGCGCCAGATCCTGACGAGCGAGACCGCCGAGCTGACGGGGCAGCCCGGCCTGGTCGTGACGGAGGTCAGGGAAGGCGACGCGACCTACCTGCGGCTTGTCGAGTCGAGGTCGCTCGCGGATCGGCAGGCACTCAAGCGGCTCGGCGCACTCCACATGGCGCGCCAGGTGTTCGGTCTCGCTGGCGACCTGCCTTTCGTGAGGGAGATGAAGAGTGCCGCGGCCGACGTCGAGCACGCCGTTCGCCGCCGCCCCGGATTGGCCGCGCGTGTCGACCGCATCTCGAGGATGCTCCACTACGTGCCGTGGGCGCCGACAATCTACCGCGGCAAGAGTGATCTGATACGAACGCTCTTCGGGGCGATGCTCGATCGCCGCCGGGTCGAGGTGAAGTACCAGGGACTCGACGACCCGGCCCCCGCCACGTGGACCCTGGAACCGTACACGCTGGTGATGTACCGCGACGCCCTGTACGTGATCGCGCGCCCCGTCGGCCGGGCCGACCGGCCGGATCCGCTGACCTTCGCCGTCGCCCGGATGGGCAGCGTCAGTGTTCTTGAGGCGTCGTTCCCGTACCCGCCGGACTTCGACCCGGCCTCGTACTTCGACGGCTGCTTCGGGATCTACAGGGCCGCCAAGGGCGCGAAGCCGATCTCCGTCGAGCTGATCTTCAAGGCGGATCCGAAGCTGCACCGGTTCCTCAAGGAGCGCATCTGGCACCCTTCGCAGCGGTTCTTCCCGCAGGAGGACGGGACGCTGCGGATGACGATGCGGGTTGCGGCGATCGAAGAGGTGAGGACGTGGGTGCGGGGGATTGGCGACAGTGTGACCGGTGTTCTACCGGCTACGGAATCTGGGGACGGGGCTCGCTGAGACTCGACGAAAGGGGAGGACATGACCTTAACGACTGATCAGATTCTGCAGAATGTCATTGACGACATTCGCCGCAGTTCACAGCAGGCGCTAACCAGCGGGCACTTCAGGGGAGAGGGAAGGGGGCAGTTCCGCCAGGAGTTGGTTCTGACCACTGCGCGAGTGGCAGCGTTACATCGTGGTCAGCGCCTTGAGGAAGTCTTGGAGCGTCTGATCGTTGCGGTGATGAGCGAGCGCGAGGTTCAAGCGAACGTCTGCTGGTGGAATCAGCTTGCGGTTACCGCTGGCGTGATCCAGACCGGCAACAGAGTCGCCGCGGATCTCGGCAGACGTATCGATGACGCCGGTCGTGTTGAGATCGATGTGGTGGAACTCAAGGCTTGGAATGCCCACGATACTGCCCAAGAGCTGATTGAGCAGGTCCTCTGGTACGGCTACGCACTGGCGTACTTGCGCAAGCAGTCTGTACCGCCGTATCAAGAGCTCGCGAATCTCCACGTGCGCCTAGCCATGATGGCTCCCGCTGCCTACTTTGAGGCAGATCGTCGAGCGCAGGACCTGGTGCGGCTGATACCTGGGATGCAGGAGTCGATCGAGCGCGCAAGAAAGCGCTACCCGGAGCTGGCGATGTTGTCGATGTGCGACAGGCTGATCGTTCTTGACGGACGGATGGAGGCGGCGAGGTTCGTTGGGTGCTTTGGGGAGGTCGCCGGGGAAGTGAAAAACGTTGTGACGAAGAAGCAGGATCTGCAGTCGCTGCGGGATTGGATCGCCGATGCGTTCGGCCAGGCAGGCTTCTGAGTGATTCCGAATGCAGCGCCCAAGATACGTAGGGGGGCGGTCGCAGCGAGGCACTCTAGTATCCGAGAATCGCGCGTCGCGCACGATAGCACCAGGAATGCTGATTGGGGTGGTTACGGCACACTTCATGCCGCCCTGCACATGAGACTCTCTTCGTCGTCGGTCCATCCAACCGAGGAGGATTCCCATGATCGACCACTGCCACTCCGTCCTGAGCCCGTTCTGGATCCTGATCGTCCTAGCGCTGGTCCTGCTCGGTTTGTTTCGGCCGAGCGAACCACCGGCGCCGAGAGGGCGGACCTGGTGAGATTCCGCATCCATCGCGGGTCTCACGAGATCGGCGGCAACTGCGTCGAGGTTGAGGCGGAGGGACGGCGGATCCTGCTCGACATCGGGCGGCCGCTCGACCCGGAGGTCGATCCTGTGGCGGCGGTGCCGGATGTCGTCGGGCTGCGCGGCGAACCCGATCCGTCGCTGCTCGGCGTCATCTTGTCCCACGGGCATCTGGATCATCACGGCCTGCTGCCGCTGATCGCCTCGCATGTGTCGGTGTACGCAGGGCGGGAGGCGGCGGCGATCGCAAATGCGGCGGCGCCGTTTCTGCGCGAGCCCGTGAGGATCGATCCGGCGGCCTTCCTGGAGGACGGCGTGCCGCTCGTGCTCGGGCCGTTCGGCATCACGCCGTACCGCGCCGACCATAGCGCGTTCGGGGCGTTCAGCCTGGTCATCGAGGCGGGAGGCAGGACCCTGGTCTACTCGGGCGACTTTCGCTCGCACGGGCGGACGCGGGCATTCCGAGACTTCCTGCGGCGGATCCCGCGCCGACCCGACGTCCTGCTGCTTGAGGGGACGAGCCTCGGCCAGAACGTGCCGCTCGACGGCCGCGCCAAGTCTGAGCGCGAACTGGAGCGTGACCTCACAGACGAGATCCGCGCGGCACGCGGGCTCGTGCTCGTGGCTTTCTCACCCCAGAACGTCGACCGGTGGGTCACCGTCTACCGCGCGACACTCCGGGCGGGACGCACCTTCGTGGGGGACCTCTATGGGGAAGAGATCGCACTCGCGACCGGGCGCAGGACGATTCCGCACGGTGGCTTCGAGCGGTACGAGGTACTCGTCCCGTCGCGCCAGCGTGCGAGGATGATCGACGCGGGCATGGTCCCGCGCGTCGAGAGAGTGCGCCCCTGGCGGGTGTTTCCGGAGAAGCTGGCGGATCGGCGCCGAGAGCTGGTGCTCGCATTCCGTGCCGGGACGATCGCGGATCTCGAGCGCCACGACTGCCTCGAGGACGCACTCCTGATCTGGTCCCAATGGCGAGGCTATCTCGAAGATGGCCGCAGCCCGGCGGTCCTCGATTTCCTCAAGCGGCACGGGATGCCGCACGTCGTCCAGCACACCTCGGGGCACGCCGCGCCCGCAGACCTGCGTCGCCTCGCGGAGACGATCCGGCCGAAGACGCTCGTCCCGATGCACGGAGTCGCCCCAGAGCGCTTCCGCGAGTTCTTCCCCGACGTCACTGTCGCCGCCGCCGGCGCCTGGATGGAACTGTGATCCGGGTCGACGAGGCCCAGTTCGACCTCCGGCTCATTCGGGCGCGGCCACGCTCGGGTTGGCCGAGCGAAGAGGCGTTCGCGGAGAACGCAGTCGAAGCGATCGTCACGGCGCGCAGCCGCGGCGTGGAAGGACGAGCCTCCCTGGCGCTGGACGGTCAGTGGGACGACCTCGACGAGGTGGCGTTCATCCAACAACTCGGGCAGGAGTTCGAGAACTTGAGGGCTGAGGCGCTCGCCGACCTGCAGGCGAGGAGCGCGCGGTGACTCCAAGGTCCAGGCGGGTGTCCAGACGAGACCGCAGCTTCGAGGACTCTGCCGATCGCTGCAGCAGCTTCTCGGTGTCGCCGGAAGGGGAACCACCGAGCCAAAGGGCTTCGGCAAGACGTACAAGCGCGTGCAGTGCGCGCAGTGCAACCACCGCATGTTCGGCGCGATCAAGGGCAAGAGCTGCAAGAAGTGCGGCGCGGTCCTCACCGGCAAGGAGGAAACTACCTGGCTGGCCCGCATCTACATCCAGGGCCGGCCCGTGGACAAGGTGTTCCCCACCGAGGCGCTCGCCAAGGAGCACCTCAAGCAGGCGCGGCTGGAGAAGGTCCAGGTCGAGTCCGGCGCCGTCGAGGGCAGGCGCCGGGGATCGAGGGAGTCGGTCACCTACGCCGAGCTGGAGCAGCCGCTGTACGACTGGTGGGCCGGCGGCCAGGACAAGGAGCGCAAGGCCGAGACGATCCGGGGCTACAAGAAGGACGTGCGGCAGGTGCTGAAGCACTGGGGACCCAGGCCGGTGCGCAACACGCGCGAGCCCGACGTCACGGAGTGGGTGCAGCAGATGCGCGTGCACGGGCTGGCGACGGCGACGATCCGGCTGCGGCTGATCGCCCTGGACTTCCTGCACGAGCAGGCCGTTCGCTCGCGCTACCTGGCGCAGGTGCCGTGCAAGGTCATCAAGCCGACCCTGCCCTGCCGAGCGCCGGCGCAAGGCGTTGCCGGAGCCCGACCTCAAGAAGCTGCTCAAAGCCGCGGGCGAAACCGGGGACCTGGACGACCTGCTGATCGTCCTGCTGTGCTCGGACGCCGGACTGAGGCGCGGCGAACTGCTGCTGGTGCGCGGCGAGCACGTCCAGCTGCGCGAGACCTGGTCGGCCAAGCACGGCGGCGGCCAGCTGACCGTCCCGTTCGAGAGCGTGCAGGTGGGACCCAAGGGCAAGCGCTCCCGGTCCGTCCCGGTCCTCACCAAGCGGCTGCACGAAGCGCTGAAGGACCGGCAGGCCGGGAACGACGATCCGCTGATCGCCAACCTGAAGACAGTGGACTCGATCTCGCACCGCGCCATGGCCATGACCGTCTGCCCGCATTGCCGAAAAGCCGTGCCGGCGGGTCCCGTCTGCCCGGCCTGCGGCAAGAGCCCGGAGGACAAGCCGACGTTGTTGCCGCCGGCTCCGGTCGCGGCCCGCGGCCCGATCCGCGAGCAGGTCGTCAACCCCGCCGTGCAGACGCTCTCAGCGCCGACGGGGATGAAGTGCCCGTACTGCCAGGGCGAGGAGCTGGCCCCGCGGCGGCGGATGACGACCGCAGGGGTGATCGTGCTGCTCGTGGGCCTGTTGCTGACGCCGGTCTCGTCGGGATCGTCTTTATCGTGATCAGCTTCGGCATGGTCGAGCAGAAGTACGTCTGCCAGCGTTGCCTGAAGGAGTTCTGACGACGAGGCCGATGGGATGGTGAGGAAGCTGCTGAATTTCAGCGAGGACGCGACGCTCAAGTCCCTCACAGAGGCATGCGCCGCCAACGGTGCCGTGCCATTCGCCAAGGTCCGCATTGGGGACGTGCTAGATATCGAGGGGCTCGAAGGTGCCGAGCGACGCCTGGCCTTTGGTGGTCACTTTGATTTCGTAATCGCGGACAAAGAGCACCTGCCGCTATTCGCGGTCGAATTCGACGGTCCTGGCCACAGTGACGCTGAGGCTGCCGGGCGGGACAAGATCAAGGACGGCCTGTGCGTGCGTGCAGGGCTACCTCTGCTGCGAATCACGGCGGAGTACCTCGGCCCTCGCTACGCCAACATGGCGCTGCTGCGCTGGCTGATCGACAGCTTCTTCCTGCAGCGCGCGTTCGAGGAGGCGCAGGAGCGCGGCGAGATCCCGCCAGACGAACCTTATATCCCGACGTCTGTCGTCGGCGACCCGTCCACCGGCCGGTGGTTCCCGTACTGGCTATCGAAGGACACGCTTGCACGGATCAGGACGCTGGCCCAGTCTGGCAGTCTGCGCGACATGATTGCCAATACTCATGTAGGGTACAGCACCAAGGATGAGGACTACCGGGGTGTGTTCTGGATCATGATCAACGACCATGAGGGCGTGCTCGCGACGACAAGGCTCAAGGCGCAGCTGTTCCCTGTTGACATCTGCGACCTGGTCGACGAGATCGGGATCGTCAATTTGGGCTTGGCGCTGGAGAAGACACTAAGAGGAGAGCTGGAGCCGATGACGGCCGCGGAGATCAAAGAGCGGGTCGAGCACTACCGTCGAAACTACCGCATCTGCATGGCCGGCGGCCCCGTTTAATCAATGCTCTGGCCCAGGACCAGGATCCGGAACCTCATCGACGGGCACCGGGCCCGCGCACCCCGCGAGGTCTGCGAAGCGTTCCATCAGCTGGTCGAGTTCGCCCCGCCGGAGTCGTCGGAATTCATCGGGGAGCTGGAACTGGTCCGCCGCGCCCCCAGGAAGTGCCGCAAGGCGATCAAGCTGTACCAGCGGCGCGGCATCGACATCATCGACATCACCTCCCGGCGCTGGAAGCTGGTGTCGGTCCGCATCCCGTCCGGGAAGCACCGGGGCGAGCTGCTGTGGGCCGCGCACAGCATCGGTGGGTACGCGCCGCGGGGTGTCTGCTGGACCGACAAGCACGCCAGCGGCCTGATCCGGCCGTTGCCGGCGCTGGACGACCAAAACAAATCGGAGGGGCCGAAGCCCCTCCTGCCTGATCCGGGTGACTGGGTGACTATGTGTGTGTTTGGTGGCCGCCGAGACTTCGAGCAGCCCCGGTTCCGGTCAGTCGACTGCCCCCGAACCTGACGTGATCGGGACCATCTCCGAGATCAGCGAGACCGGAATACAGGTCCAGCCGGCCTGGGACCAGTCGCCGTCGTCACCCTCGGCCGAGGCCAGCACCAGGCAGCGGACGCACACCGCTGGTCCAGCTGAGGATCGGCACGCGCGAGGAACTGCACGAGTACACCTGACGAGAAACGCGCCGTCAGCCGTCGTCGCGCCACTGCGCACGCGGGTTCTGATCGCCAGCCCGACGGACAAGGTGGCGAACAGCGGGAACGTGATGAAGACGCCGCCGCGAAGACGCTCAAAGGGTTGTGATCTGGACGAGCCGTTGTGTAGCGCCACGAGTTGATAGCCGCCAGGGGGCTAACGGAGCTGGACGTGAATTTCTTGATTAGCCCTGTGCCAGCGTGCCCGACCAGCGCGCCATCACCGGTTCAGGTGTTCAAGGCGGCTGCGCACGTGGCGTGGCACTCGCCGACGGGCGGATGTGAGATCGACGGTTCGTCCTGTCAGCTCGGAGAGCCCTGCTGCGGCGTGCGTCAGCGGCTCGGCTGCTCCATGCGGCTGCGCACGAAACGCTCCGTGTCCTTGTCGAGAAAGCAGACGTAGCATCCCTTCAGGCCGCGCGACAGCAGCACGCGGTACGAGTTCTTGACTAGGTCGGTGAAGTTCGAGGCGCGCCGCACCGCCGGATCGTGGGACTCGGCCGGTCTCACCGGACACTCAAAACCAGCCACCGAGGAACACTTCAAAACCAGCCACTGAGGACGGCGGGTCATGATCAGCGGTCCGGGTCTGCGGGGCAAGGGGTCGATGGGGAGGTCCCGGCATCATCCA
>JAGOJY010000105.1 GCA_017994815.1 Acidobacteriota bacterium | reverse complement strand
TCGGGACCCACCGCGAGCGACGGCCGGCCGCGCGCCGGCGTGGAGTACCTCGTCTCGCTGCCGGAGCGCGTGATCCGCTCCGCGGCGGCGATGTGCGGCGGCATCCTGCGCGAAACGGGCGATGTCGTGTTGCCAGCCGCCTTGCGCCGCTCGCGGGCCTACGTCGCGGTCGTCGACTCCACGCTGCGCTACCTGATCGAGGAGATCGGGCAGGTGCAGGGCGCGTACCCGGACGCGGGTCAACTCGCGGAGAACTTCGTCCTGCGCCGCACCGCCGGGGGCGGACTGGAGACGATCGGCATGCTCGTGTTCTGGGCTTCGCCGGTCTGGGTGCTCGCGGCGCTGGCGGACTTGACCGGCGCCGGGCGGCACCTCGTCCGCGAGATCGCCGCCGCGCTGCAGAAGGAAGGGCTGCTCGAACCGGACCGCAACTTCGAGACCTTCGACCAGATGCTGGACGGGCTCGAGCGCAACTCGGCCCGTGTCGCGGAGGCGATCAACACGCCGCCGCTCGACATGCAGGGACTGCGGCGCGAGTGGCAGGAGCTGCGCGAGGAGGCGCGGTCGCTGCGCCTGCCCCGGGCGCGGGTGCCCGACCTGCGCCGTGCCTGGGAGTCGTTGCAGCGCGAGGCCGCGCGCCAGGGTTGCTCGACGTGGCAGATGTCGTCGTTGCTCGCGCTGTCGTCGGTTCGCAGCGTGCCGCGGGCCCTGCGCTGGTTCTCGCGCTCCGCGCGGCTCGCGGCCGGGCGCACCGGCGAGGTCGTGTTCGAGCGACTGCTCCAGCACTACGCGGCGACGCTGCGCGAGATCCACGAGACGGGCTACGCCGAGTTCTGCGCGCGCGAGATGCGCCCCTACGTGGTCGCGGCGGCGCGGCAGTTCCAGCGCGACCATCGGACCTGGACCGAGCGCAAGCTCCTGGCGCTGCTCGATTTGCCGCGACCGTAGCCGGCCCGTGCGGGAAGCCGCCGGGCCGGCAGCGTCGGTTCGCACGCGCACGCAGTTTCAGTCGCATCCCTCGATGCACGAGCGGTAGGCGAGCCGGCACGTGCGGACCGCCGGGGCCGCATCCTCGCGGGCGCCGTCGCGGCACACGAACGCGGCGACCTGCGCGGCGTCGGTGCAACGGTCGCGCGCGACCGGGTCGCCGGGGTGGGCCTGCCGGCACTCGCGCGCGGCGGTCGCGAGCGTCTCGTCGCAAGTCCGGACCGCGGCGCGGAACTGCTGGCGGGCGGGGACGAGGCAGGCCCGCCGTGCGTCGCGGCAGACCGCGGTGCAGGCGGGATCGAGGTTGCGGCAGATGTCGGCGTCGGCGAGGAAGTCCTGCGCGCAGTCGCGCCGGCACTCGCGCAGCTCCTGCCGCGCGTCGCGCAGGCACTCGCCGGCCTCGCCGGCGACCGCGGGGATCGGGACGGCGGCCAGCAAGGCCAGCAGCACGGAGCGGGTTCGCATCGGGTCGGCTCCTTTCGCCCATCGGCGGGCTCTGCACGGGGAGACGTCCCGGGGCGGGCGACCGTTGACACCGCGCGCAAGCCGCGGGACGGCTAACTCTATTCGGTTATTGGTAAAGCCGTGAATGTAACGTAAGTTAATCACGGGTCGGACTACGATACGGGCCGCATTGGGTGTCGCGGCAGCGACTTGTCGCGGCTGCACGGGGGATTCCGGTGGACGAACTGCGCGGGGCCGCGCCGGTCGCGGGTGACGACGCCTTGCTGCGCGCCGTGCGGGCGCACGAGGCGATCGGCCGCGCGTTGTCGGCCGGTTTGCGCGCGGTCCACGCGCGGCTCGGGCAACGCGCCGCGGCCGAGGCCGTCTTCCGCGAATGCCAGCGCCTGGTCGGGGCGGGCACGGGCTACGTGTCGCTATTGCGCCCCGACCGGGGCCAGGCCGAGATCGTGTTCGTCGGCACGGGCGATTCGCCGTGCGGGATCGAGCCGGGGACCCCGATGGTGGTGCGCGGGCTGCTCGCGCGGGTGCTCGAGTCTGGTCGCGTGCAGTACGACAACTCGTTCGCGACCAGCGAACGCGGGCAGGCGTTGCCTCCGGGCCACGTCCGGCTCGAGAACGTCCTCTTCGCGCCGCTGGTCCTCGACGGCCAACCGTTGGGCCTGTTCGGGCTCGGCAACAAGCCCGGCGGCTTCGACGAGCGGGACGCCGAGACGGTGGGGTACTTCGCCGAGGCGGCAGGTCTCGCGCTCGCCGCGAACCGCGAGGTGGAGCTCGTCGACCGCAGCGAGCAGCGCTTCCGCTGGATCGTGCAGGGCGCGAGTGACGCGTTCGTCGGGATCGACGCCGATGGCCGGGTCACGCTGTGGAACGACGGCGCGCGCCGGCTGTTCGGTTGCGGGGCCGAGGAGGTGGCCGGGGCGCGCTTCCGTGAACTGTTCGAACCCGGGGCGGGGCCGCTGATCGACGGACTGCTCGACTCGCTGCACCAGCTCGTGCCCGACCCGGCGCCCCCCGGGTGGATCGAGATCGGCGCGATCGGCGCCGACGGCGAAGCGTTCCCGGTGGAGCTGACGTTCGTTTCGCCCGGCGGTCCGCCCGGCGCCCCCGTGACCGCGATGCTGCGCGACCTGCGCGCGAGGAAGAGCGCGCAGCGCGCCCTGCAGGAAAGCCGGCGGCTCCTGCGGATCAGCGCCGACACGGCGCCCGACATCGTGTTCCAGCTCGACGGCGTCGAGGGGCGCTTCGAGTACATCAACCGCCAGGTGCAGCCGGTGCTTGGTTACACGCGGGCCGAGATCCGCGCCTTCGCCAACGGGTTCGCGGGACTCGTGCACCGTGACGACGGTGCGCTGCTCGCGCGGCGCGGCGAGCGGCTGGACGCCGCGGACGACGCCGAGGTCGTCGAGACCGAGCTGCGGCTGCGGCACGCGTCCGGCGCGTGGCGCTGGCTGCAACTGCGCGAGACCGTGGTTTCGCGCACCGCCGGCGGCCGCCCGCGGCAGGTGGCCGGGACGGCGCGCGACATCACGCCGCAGACCGAGCGCGACCAGGAATACCAGCGGCTCGTCGCCTGCATCGAGCACGCGGGCGAGATGGTGATGATCACCGACGCGGGGGGCGTGATCCAGTACGTCAACCCGGCGCTGGAGACGGTCACCGGGTATGCCCGGGCCGAGATCGTCGGACTGACGCCGCGACTGCTCAAGAGCGGGCGCCAGGGCCCGGCGTTCTACGAGGAGCTGTGGGGCACCATCACCGCGGGCCAGACCTGGCACGGGCGTTTCGTCAACCGGCGGCGCGACGGTACGCTGTTCGAGGAAGACGCGACGATCTCGCCGGTGCGCGACGCCGGCGGCCAGATCGTCAACTACGTGGCGGTTTCGCGCGACGTCACCCGGCAGCTTGCGATGGAGGCCGAGCTGCAGCGCGCGCAGCGGCTGGAGGCGATCGGGCGGCTGGCCAGCGGGATCGCCCACGACCTGAAGAACCTGATGACCGTCGCGCTCGGGACGACCGACCTGCTGCGACACCGCGTGGACAAGAACGACGCCGTGCAGGACGAGTTGCGCGTCGTGCACCAGGCCTGCCGCGACGCCGCGGAGCTGACCCGCGCGCTGCTCGCGTTCTCCGGGCGGCAGTCGCTGCAGGTGGACATCGTCGACATCGACCGGCTCGTGGCGGGCCTCCAGCCGATCCTCGAGCGGCTGCTGCCGGCCAACGTCGCGATCGACGTGCGAAACACGCCGGCGCTGGGCCGGGTGCGCGGCGATCGCGGGCAGCTCCAGCAGGTGCTGATGAATCTCTGCCTCAATTCGCGCGACGCCTTGCCGCAGGGCGGCACCATCCGCATCGAAACCAGCAACGTCGTCATCGACGAGGCGTTCGCGGCGGCCCATCCCGGGTGCGAAACGGGGCCGGCGGTGCAGGTCTCGGTCACCGACGACGGGACGGGGATGGACGGTGGCACGCTCGAGCGGATCTTCGAGCCGTTCTTCAGCACCAAGCAGCCGGGACGGGGTACCGGGCTCGGGCTCTCGACCGTGTTCGGCATCGTCAAGCAGCACCGCGGGGCGATCGAGGTGTCGAGCGCGGTGGGCGCCGGCACCGCGGTCCGCATCAGCCTGCCGCGATCCGAGGTGCCGGCGGAAGACGCGGCGCTGCCGCGGCCCGAGGTCGCCCGCGGGGCCGAGACGGTGCTGATCCTGGACGATCACGCGGCGCTGCGGCGGATGGTGGCGAAGGTGCTGTGGCGCTACGGCTACCTCACGATCGAGGCCGGCGACGGCCTGCAGGCGCTGGAACTGCTGCGCAAGGCGAACGGCGCCGTGGACCTGGTGATCACCGACCTGACGATGCCGGCGATGGACGGCCGGGAGTTCTACGGCCGTGCGCGCGAGGCGTATCCCGGCCTCCGGTTCCTGTTCTCCTCGGCCAGCAGCGGCGAAGCGCTGCGCGACATCCTGCACGATCGGCGCACGGGCTGGATCGAAAAACCGTTCGACAACGACGCGCTCGCGCGCGCCGTGCGACAGGTGCTCGGCGATGCCGACGCCTGAGGCCATCGACACGCGGGCGCTGATCGCGCGGCTCGCGCACCAGTTGCGCAACCCGCTGGCCACGCTGAAGTCGGGCCTGCAGCTCGCGCAGCGGCTGACGCGGCCGGAGGGCGACCTCGCCGAGGCGCTCGAGGCCATGCTGCCCGAGATCGGCCGCATCGACCGGCTGCTGCGCCGCGCGCAGCAGTACGTCGCACTGGAGCCGCCGGGCCTGCCGCCGCCGCGAACCGACGTCGGCGAGGCGGCGGCCGCCGTTGCCGCGCGCCGCTGGCCGGCGGCGGACCGCACGATCGCCGTCGAGGGCGGTCCGGCGTGCACGGTCGGCGTCGGCGCCCGCGACCTGGAGCTGGCCCTCGCCGAGCTGCTGGCGAACGCCGTGCGCTTCGCGCCGGCGGGGACGCTGGTCCGCGTCCGCTGGAGCGCCGCGGCCGGCGGGGTGGCGATCGAGGTCGCCGACGAGGGGCCCGGCATCGCGCCGCACATCCTGGACAAGCTGCCGGCGCCCTACCATTCCACCGATCCGGACGCCACGGGGATGGGGATCGCGATCGCCAGCCGGATCGCCGGGCTGGCGGGTGGCCGCCTCGCGTGGCACAGCGCTCCGGGGGCAGGTGCGCGGTTCACCCTGCTCCTGCCGGGGTCGTGAAATGCCGTTGTGCCTGGTCGTCGAGGACGAGGACCGCCAGCGATCGCTGCTGGCGGCGACGCTGCGCGCCGAGGGGTACGAGACCGCCACCGCGGCCGACGGGGCCGGCGCCGCCGACATGTGCCAGCAGCACCGTCCGGAACTGGTCCTGCTCGACCTCGGTCTGCCGGACATCGACGGGATCGAGCTGATCCCGCGCCTGCTCCAGCTCTCGCCGCTCAGCCGGATCCTCGTGCTGACCGGGCGCGACAGCGTCGCCTCCGCGGTCGCCGCGCTGCGCGCCGGCGCGCGGCACTACCTGCTCAAGCCGTGCGATCGCGACGAGCTGCTCCTGGCCGTCGAGCGCGAGGCGCGGCGCGTCAACTTCGACGAGACGCGGCTCCGGCTGGAGCCGGAGACCGTGTTCTGGGGCTCGCACCCGGCGATGCAGCGGCTGCGCTCGCAGCTCGAGCGCATCGCCGAGTCGCGGCACACGCCGGTCCTGCTGCACGGCGAAACCGGCAGTGGCAAGGAGATCGTCGCCCGCGAACTGCACCGGCTGGGCGGCGGCCCCGGTCCGTTCGTCGCGCTCAACTGCGCGGCCGTCCCCTCCGAGCTCCTGGAAAGCGAGCTTTTCGGCCACGAAAAAGGAGCGTTCACGGGGGCCGAGTCGCGGCGCCGCGGGATGGTCGAGCTGGCGCACGACGGCACGCTGCTGCTGGACGAGGTCGGTGAGATGTCGCCGGCCCTGCAGCCGAAGCTGCTGCGGTTCCTGCAGGAGCACCGCTTCCGCCGCGTCGGCGGAGAGCAAGAGCTGCACAGCCCCTCGCGCGTGATCGCGGCGACGCACCGGGACCTCTTGGCACAGATCGACGGCGGCGCGTTCCGTTCCGACCTGTACTACCGGCTGGCGGTGGTGGAGCTGAAGATCCCGGCGCTGCGCGACCGGCGCGAGGACCTCTTGCCGCTCACGTACTTCCTGCTCGAGAAGATCGCGCGCGGCATGGGGCGCCGGCCCAAGCCGCTCGACGCGGCGGCCGAGGCGGCGATCCTCGCGCACGGCTGGCCGGGCAACGTCCGCGAGCTGCAGAACCGCCTGGAGCGGGCGATGGTCCTCGGCGGGGCCGAGCAGATCGGCGTGGACGACCTGAACCTCCTGCCGCGCCCGGCCGGCGCGGGCCCGGCCACGGCGGCGGACGAGGCCGCCGCGTTGCGGCGCGTGCTCGAGGAGTGCGGCTGGAACATGTCGCGCGCGGCGCGGCGGCTCGGCATCGAACGTCACGCGCTGCGCTACCGGATGCAGAAGCTCGGCATCCACCGCAAGTGACGGTCCCGGCCGCCGGCGCATGTCGCCACGCTCGCCGCTTCGTGGCTAGAATGCGCGGGTGATGACGCGCTGGCTGGTCCGGCTCTTCGTGCCGGATCGCGACAATGTCGCCGACCCGCGGGTGCGCCGGGCGTACGGCCTGCTCGAGGGCTGGGCCAGCATCGTGGTCAACGTCGCCGTGTTCGCGGTCAAGCTCGTCCCCGGGCTGATGATCGGCAGCATCAGCCTCGTCGCCGACGCCTTCCACTCGCTGAGCGACGTGGTCACGTCGGCCGTGGTGATCTGGGGTTTCAAGATGTCGGCGCGGCCGTCGGACCGCGAGCACCCTTTCGGGCACGGGCGGATGGAGAGCGTGGCCTCGCTCGTGATCGCGGTGCTGCTGTTCCTCACGGCCTGGGAGTTCGGCAAGGCGGGCGTCGAGCGACTGCTGCAGCCGCGGCAGGTCGCCGCATCGCCGGGGCTCCTGTTCGTGCTGCTGCTGGCGCTTTTGGCCAAGGAGTGGTTGTCGCGCTTCTCGCGCACACTCGGGCAGCGGATCGGCTCCACGGCGCTGATGGCCGACTTCTGGCACCACCGCAGCGACGTGCTGGCCACGGGCGTGGTGATCGTGGCCCTGTTCCTGTCCGATCGCGGCTTCTGGTGGGTGGACGGGGTCGGGGCGATCGTCGTGGCGCTGTTCATCGCCTGGGCCGCCGCCATGCTCGTGCGCGACTCGGTGCAGCCTTTGATCGGCGAGGCGCCTTCGCCGCAGGTGCTGCAGGAGATACGGGACGCCGCGCTGTCGGTGCCCGGGATCGTCGAGGTGCACGACATGATCGTGCACCGCTACGGCGGGCTGGCCGTCAGCTCCGTGCACATCGAGGTGCCCGCCGACATGGACATCGTCCGCGGTCACGAGCTGGCGGAACAGGTGGAGCAGAAGCTCAACGAGCGTTTCGGCGGCTGGGCGGTGGTCCACGTCGACCCGGTCAACCGCAACCACCCGCTCTACCCGGAGGTCGAGGCGTTCCTGCGGCAGACCGTGCGCGAGATCCCCGGCGCGCAGGGTTTCCACGACCTGCGGATCGTCGGCGCGACCGACCCGCTCTACGTGATCTTCGACCTCAAGCACGAGGGCGCGGACGTCGAACGCGTCGTCGGGCGCCTGCGCGAGGGCATCCTGTCGCGGTTCCGGCAGGTGGCGAAGGTGGTGGTCAACGTCGAGCCGCGCTACGTCTACTGAGGCCACGGCGGCGTCCCGCTCGCGGGACATTACGCCCGCCCGGACAGCCAGTTTCTCCACCCGGCGCGGCTAACGCACTGTGCACGTTCCGGTTGCCGCGGGTCTCCGGCCGGCACGGATCTTGGATCATCCGCGGTGCCCGCGCCGACGAGACGGGCATCGCGGAACACGAGTGACCGCGGGTGCGGTCCTGGGCGCACGCGGAGAGGGCGGAATCGGCCGTCCCTCTCCGCGGTTTCCCGCGCCGGGTTCTGCACCCCGCTTTCCGGGCTTGTCAGTCTCCCCCACCCGGCGGGGGCCGGCCTGCGGGTCGGCCCCCGCGTCCTGTCACGGGCCAAGGGGGTGGACCGGGGCCTGACCCCAAGCTAGAGTAGCGCGCGGTTTTGGGGATGGTCGGGCGGGGAGGGCCCCGCTGCGGACCGCTCCGACGCTGGCGTTTCGTCCGGGAAACGGATA